>CAWUTG010000019.1:0-3234 GCA_963925135.1 uncultured Verrucomicrobiales bacterium
CCATCTTCTGGGAAGAGCTGAGCTATTTTAGCGCTGAAGACAGTCCGTTTTACGCGGGTATTCAGGCTGGGACGATCTATTTGGAGGATTTTGAAGATCACGAGCTGAATACTCCAAATGTTATATCTTGGGACTTCCCCCGGATCATTGGGGTCGATAGCAACGGGAATGTGAGGCAGAGTCGGCAGAGAGGACTCGCCCACCGCGCTGGCAAACCTAATAGGACTTGGTCGGTTGATGGGGACGATGGTCTTCTAGGTGATTTTCTGGGTTCGGGTGGTGACACGTGGACGACGCAGAATGTTTCAAACGGCCAACAGCTGGGAAGCATGGAGTTTCGCTTCACTCCGGATGCCGAAGGTCGTTATCCGACCTTCGTGGGCTTTGTAGTGACCGAGCCGTTCATCTATACTCGCGATGTGGAGTTTGGGACATCGACTTTAACGGGGCCTGAAAGCTCGGATAATTCTTTTGATCCCCTGACCTGGATTCCCAGGTTGAGCTTTCCAGGAGACACCCGGACTCATCGCTTTTTTGGAATAGAAGTCGAAAGTGGAATCACCCGATTGAATATCCGGAACGTTGCCCAGATCGACCATTTGCAGTATGGCTATGCCATTCCCGAGCCGAGTGTGATAGGACTCCTTTTACCATGTGGGTTAATGGCACTGAGGAGACATCGCCAACAAGGGAGAAGAACCGTTTGATGTAGTAAAGTGGATACGGAGAAAGATGAAAGTTGGCGCCTTGATTTTCTATTTTGGACTTTCCACGGGAGTCCAAGGAGCATCCCGCTCAAGGTAGTGCTACCGAGGTCGGGGGATCGTTTCGGCGGGTGATCTTGGTTCAAATCTGAGATCAAAGTTTCCGCACCCATCACTCAAAAATGAGACTTTAAATAAGTCCAAAATTCAGAAGTCATCGCTGAGAAGATCGCATCAATGGTTGAGAGTCCCTTGCCTGTGTTGACATTCAGTGATGTGAGCCTGCCGTCGATCAAGGGCAAGGCCATTGCTGTCATCGGGATGCGGCGGGCCGGTAAAACAAGCTTCCTTCACCAGTGTCGTCGTTCCCTCATTGAGGGAGGACGTTCGCCTGAGCGCCTCCTCTGTTTTAACTTCGAAGACGAACGTCTCAGTGGGTTAAAAGCAGAAGATCTTGGGGGCATTTCAGATACGTTGCAAAGGCTCTATCCGGAGCCCGCAGAGGAAACGGTGACCCTCTTCCTCGATGAGATTCAACTCATCGACGGGTGGGAAAAATATGTTCGCCGCCTCCTCGACACCCCCGGGTATGAGATCTTGATTTCCGGCTCATCGGCAAAACTTCTCAGTCGGGAAATCGCGACGTCGATGCGCGGGCGGGCTTGGGAAATTGAAATGCATCCCTTTTCTTTTCGCGAGTTCCTCCGTCATCACAGTCACGAAGTTCCAGAAAATATCGCCCGCCTGAGCATGAAAAAGGCGACCGCTTTGGATCACCATTTCCACCAATATTTCATCGAAGGCGGCTTCCCCGAGGCGCAAGGACTTCCGGCACTGGAACAGCGGCAGCTTCTGCAGGGATACGTTGACGTGCTCCTTCTTCGCGATGTCATCGAGCGTCATGCGGTCTCGAATCCGACCGCCTTGCTCTGGATGGTCCGTCGCCTCTTGCGTAGTCCGGGCGGTTTGTTTTCGGTGACCAAATTCGCCGCTGAAATGAAATCGCTCGGAATTCCAGTCGGTCGCGAAACTCTCTACGAATACCTCGATCATTTGCAAGATGCCTTCCTTCTTCATACCATTCCCATCGCGACGGATTCCGAAAAGCGGCGACAGATCAACCCCCGCAAAGTTTATCCTGCCGACTCGGGACTAATCACCGTTTACGATCAAAGCGGGCGCGAGGACCTCGGCCATCGTCTCGAGACCATGGTCTTCATCGAGTTGCGAAGAAGACGAGCCGAGGTCGCTTATGTAAAAACCGAGAAAGGTTACGAGATCGACTTCCGCGCGCGGCATCTTGATGGGCGTGAAGAGTTCATCCAGGTCTGCGCCTCGGTCGATGATCCCGAAACGCTTGCCCGCGAAGTCAGGGCATTGGCGAACGCACCGGCCGATTATCACGAGGTCGAGCGAATCATTTTGACCGCTGAAACGCGCCTGCCCTTCCCCGAAGTGCCGTCTGGAATCCGCATCCTTCCCGCATGGAAGTGGATGCTAGCGGATAGATAATTGGATCAGCGATAGCCCGCTTTTCGTTTCGCGTGATCGTGCTGGAGCTGATAAAAGAGCTCTAACGTGACCGAGCAAGATCCCATTCTCCTGATCGAAAATTTATCCCGTCATTTTGGGGGCTTTCGGGCGGTTGATCAGCTCGATCTTTCGGTGGCGGGCGGGGAGATTGTGGGCTTGCTGGGACCCAACGGGGCGGGGAAGACGACGACGGTGAAGATGTTGATGGGGATGTTGCGTCAAACTTCAGGGGATTTGTCGCTTTTTGGGCTCGACTGTTTTCGGGAGCGAACCGAGGTCCAGAAGCGGGTGGGATATCTCCCGGATGAGCCGAATTTTCAGAGTCATTTGCGGGGAATCGAGCTCTTGGAATTTGTGGGGAAGGTTCGGGGGCTTTCACCTGAAGCAATTCGAGCGCACATTGATGATGTCGGAGCGAAGCTCGATCTGGTGGGTGATTTGGGGGAATACGCCGCAAACTATTCCAAGGGGATGCGCAAGAAGTTGGCGTTCTTAATGGCGACCGTTCACACGCCGGACTTGCTGATTATGGATGAGCCGACAAACGGTTTGGATCCAGTGGCGACACGGGCATTTTTGGAGGTGGTTCAGCGTTATGTTGCGGGGGGAACAGGGGTTCTTTATTCGACCCATTTACTGGATCAGGCGGAGAAGGTTTGTCATCGCTGCGTGATTATGAATCGCGGGAGGCTGGTGGCCGAGGGGACGGTGGGTGAATTGAAAGAGGCGTCTTCGGTGGCGACTCTGGAGGAGGTCTTTTTTGCGGTGACCGGTGAAGCTGAGACAAGCCATGCGTGATTCACGACAACGATCATCGCTTGTGATTGTGAAGGCGCTGGTCCTTCTTTCATGGCTGCGCTTTCGTCACACCCTGGGTTGGCCGGGGAGGGTTCTTGCAGGGATGAAGACTCCTACGCAGGGGCGAAATGCGAAGGGCGTTTGGTTGGTGATCCTCTTTGGCGGACTCTTTTTTGTGCAGGCGTTTTGGATGAGTCAC
>CAWUTG010000020.1:0-294674 GCA_963925135.1 uncultured Verrucomicrobiales bacterium
TCATGTTGTAGATGACCTTACGATCTTGCGCGCAGAGGCGGCGGTATTTTTCACTCATAGTCAGTTTGTGGTAAAACCAGACTAGAAAAATCCCCGCCTCTGTGTCCCCTGAAATTTATTCGCTAGAATTCTGAAACCGCCCTTCCCGTTCGAAAACGGTCATAATTCGGAACTTGGACACTCGATCACGATGAACCACTTAAATCGTCTCCTCATTATCTGCGCGAATCTTACCCGCCGGAAAGATCGCCGCTTTGTGATGAAATTAACTTTCCCTGAAATCATGGGAACTCCGATTACTTTTCTCAAGGCCATTGATGGCGAGATTGTTCCAGAATGGAAGCTGCGCCCCATCCATCCCGAGGCCACCCAAAGCTCTTATGCAGTCCGACTTACAAAACGAATCGCTCTGAGAAATTTTCTACGCTCGGACCACGAGTCTCTGCTTTATCTGGAGGACGATGTAATCGTTGGAGAAGACTTCGCAGAGGCAGTCGAGGAAGCGATGGCAAGAAACCATGATGTTGTCTTTTTAGGCGGCAAGCATTACCAAGGCCATGATCCAGTGGGATCGGGACGGTGGAGAAAATGCGTGCGAACTTTCAATAACCACGCCCTACTCATCTCCCGGCAGGGTGCCCGAAAATTGCTTGAAATCTGGTCAAAGTGGACCGAAGCTTGGAGCGACCAAGAACTCCAGATCGCCATGATGACTGGGAAAGTGGATTGTTGGTGCATTCAACCATGGGTGGCCTTTCAGCGGGAAACGCAAAGCGACAACTGGGGGAATCCCGACTTCGTGAGCTTGGTTCGGATGACTCCTCCGCCCCAAATGCACCCCGATGACTTGGCTGTTCTCGACGCCGCGTCACGACACGCCAGCATCATCGTTGAATATGGCAGCGGAGGAACAACCCTGCATCTCGCTTCGCTTCTCAGAGGTAAAGGAAGGTTGCTGAGTGTCGAACATCGTGAGGATCGGTATCAGGTAATTTCAGAAAGGATCCAGGCATCCGAACTATCGCTCGATTACCTTCTCAGAAAGCCCCGTCCGAATCGTCCGCAAGATGGAATCTGTCGCTACCTGCCGAGCCAATTGGAAGGCTATCTCAAGGCTCCCCTAGAATTAGTAAAACCCGGCACAGCAGATCTGGTGTTCGTAGGTGGACCGGAGCGCATCAACTGTTCACTGGAAGCGGCGAAACTTCTGCGTCCCAGAGGATTGCTGATCGTCCAAGATTTTTGGAGTCACTTGCGATATCGGGTAAGACTTTCGGAGATCTTAGATCACTTCGACTATCTGCTTGAAAGCCCGGTCAATCAAGAATCGATGACAAACCATGGGTTGGCGGTTTTCCAGAGAAAGGCCCATGTCTGACTCAGACTGTGTGACCCCAGTTTCTGAAGCTCAGAAGCCTACCCAATATTCTCCTGTTTTGGAAGTGCGCCTAGCATCGGTGGACGCCGCCCGAAACTCAACACCAACCAAAAGGCGGAAATCGTGCAGCTAGTGAACTCCGGGAAGAAAACCGCCGCTGATGCCGCCCAGCTGTTCAGCGTCCATCCTGCAGAGCGCCGGAAGGGGGCCTTAAATCAGTTTTACCTTCCATTGCTCCCTAAACCCCAAGGGGGGATTTTTCTCACCGAATTTCCTCCCAGGAAAATTCTTGAAAATCTGAGAGACGGCTGTAATGTCAATTAGAACATCAATAGAAATGACTACTCAAACAGCTATCGCTGAGAAACTTGACGAAATCCAAGGTGCCATTGGCATCACCGGAGCCGAGATTGCCCAGATTCTCAGAACGACTCCAGAAACCGTATCACGGTGGCGAGTCGGAAAATCCGCGCCACGTCAAAAATCACTGGAACATCTTCTCTTGTTGGACTGGCTGGCCGTCGAGCTATCCGAACTCTACGACACGCAAGGTGCAAGAATTTGGCTCTATAGTCATCAGCCTATGCTGGCTGGCGAAAGGCCCGTTGATCTCATTTCTCGCGGAAAAAAAGGGGCTGACCGGGTTTTGGCTGTGATCAATCAGCTCAAAGACAGCGCATTTGCATAACGAATTTTTGACATGGTTTACTCGCGTGAATTAGTCTCGCAGTTGGAGGCTCTGGGAAGTGCCCCAATGGAAACCACCGTTTATCGGCACATGTTTGGTGGTAACTCGCCTGATCGGGAAAACATCACCGGCGCGAGATGGAATCCTCCCAATACCCGGGCAATCTATTGTGGCCTCACAAAGGAGGCATGCCTTGCTGAAGCCGACTACTACATCGGCCTCCAACCCAATCGTCCAACCGCCCGCAGGACCCTCTTTGAAATCCAAATACGACTGGCACGAGTCGTGAAATTTCCATCCTGGGATCTGATGAAGGCCTTCGGTGCCAGCCGTTCTGTTTTCGCGGAATTTGACCACTCTCAAACTTGGGAAATCGGTGGGGCCACTGCTTGGCTGGGCAACGATGCTCTCCTCATTCCATCGGCAAGATGCAGCAGTTCGAATCTGGTCATCTATCCTGAAAATCAGGAGCAGAATTATGAATTTACGGTCATTTCTCAAGAAGAGATCCCTTCCCCCTGAATTAGGCCTACTCAATGAGCAACCATCCCAGGATTGATCTCAAAAATGGACACATCCCACCAATACGATTTCAGCCATTGGGAAACCCCTCTTCCAAAGGTGAGCTGCATCTGTATCACTTACGGACGCCCTCACATTCTGGGTGAAGCTATCGAATCATTTCTAAAACAGGATTACCCCGGAGAGAAGGAATTGATCATTCTTAATGACCATCCTGAAGTGATCCTAAACATGAGTTCATACCCGGAAATTACTCTTGTGAACCATCCGGAGCGCTTCGAGAGCATTGGTCTCAAGAGAAATGCGGCCACCGAACTCTCTTCCGGGGACATCATATTCCCTTGGGACGACGATGACATTTGCCTCCCTTGGCGAATTTCCAAAACCTTGGAGAAAATGAAAGATCTGACTTACTTCAAACCTTCAAACCTGTGGTGGTGGGACGAGGGAACAAAATCTGTCTCCCACTTCGAAAAAATGATGGCTCACGCCATGTGTGCCTACCACCGTGACCTCTTCGACCGGCTGGAAGGCTACACCGATTTTAATAGTGGGGAAGATCAGGAATTTGAAAACAGAATCGCTGCATCTCATCGCTGGGTCGCAGCGTTGGAGCTTGAGGAGATTTTCTACATCTATCGTATGGAAGGTCCCGATACTTACCACCTTTCCGACTCAACCTACGGCGGAGGACTCGACGATGCCGAAGCGTACGTGGCGAAGAGCATTGAGCCGGGAACGTATGAAATTACGCCCTCTTGGAGTCATCCGTTCGCGGAAATCTGTTTCCAGAAAAGAAGTAGTAGTTTCCGTGATTCCTAAAGTTTTTGATTCTTCCCTTCCCTCTCCTGATCTTGCGCTTTGGCCGTGTGGTAAAACCAGCACTCGCTCCAGGAACGGGACCCGGATTGCGCCAATACTTCTCGCCCAAAAGCGTGAGCTGGATCGATGATCGTTGTTTCGGCAAGACAAGTCAAAACCGTTTTGCAATCGGAAAGAGTCAGGACATCTGAAATGAACTTTAGTAACCCCGATAAATCATCCCGATCCAAGTCCGCCTTAATCGGTTCTGATTGTCCCCACAATACATCCACCCCTCCGCTAGCCATGATCTCCCGAATCTCATCCCTCCCACTATCGGCAACCGCATAGACCCGGCGCTCTCCGCGACGGAGAGTCTCTTCCAAACACCACCTCGCAAACTCACAAGGTCCGATTGAGACCGTGTGGTGGAGGCCCCGATAGTGGATGCCAATTCTCTGAGGTCGAGCGACCCTGCCGACTCTTAAATGACGAAGGAAAAACCGATAGGCCTCCTCAATCTCCTCTCCGACCGAGGTCAGATTTCGCCCTACGAACCAATAACACAGAGGTCCCGCTCCTGGATCGACATTGGCGGTCCAATACTCCAACTCACGCTCTTCGATCACCTCCATGTCGGGAATGTTGTCGAACAAATCGGAGAACCGATGAGGCAAGTGTTCGTTGATCGCCCAGCGGACCCGGAACTTCCTACCAAAGGCGAGACGCCCGTTGACCAGACCGTTCAATCGGTTGAAAAATCCTTCAAATAATACAACCTCATCCATCACATCGGCGATCCATCCGGATTGCACTTCATGCCACAAAATTGTTCGGGGGACCAGCTTTCCCCCATCCAGCTGATTTGGTCGTACTGGTGGACATGAAACTCGTCCGGATTCCAAATATTTTCCGCCAACCATCGCTGATCTCCACCCCAGCTTGCGTATTCCGGGGAATCCAAAGCTTCCAATAGCGATTTCTCTAGCTCCTTTCCCAAGGGCTCCCGACTTCCCCACAAGCCAGCCGGAACTGTAGCCCAGCCTGGAATGTGCTCGGGATGATCGCGGATGACATGTCGGGGTTTTCCCGATTGCAGCCACTCTTCGACCGCCCTCATCTCTCTGTCGCTGATTCTCGAATCACAATCACGCGAAAGCGAGATGCCGTCCCCACAAAAGGGTAGGAATCTGGCCAAAGTCATATTCCTGAACTCACATTCGACTACTGTAGCACCCTCATCCCCTAAGCTGTTCAAGGTGCGGACTGACACACCCTTAGTGAAGAAGAACGCCTCCCAGCGAGGATATCTCTCTTTTATTATTCTAAGATTATCCAATGCTCCCTGACAGTAGACAGGAAGATTCCCGTAGAGGCTAAAACAAATTTTATTATTAAACTTTAGGGTATTCACATTAAAATTTATAAACTATCACTATATAATTTATATGATGGCTGCCGATCAAGGAAAACGTGGAGGACGTAGCGGGTTTCGTCCAAGGCTCTGGCTGCCGAACGGCGGCGGACCAGGTTCCAGTGGTCCGAAGGGTTCCAAACATAGTCCATCTTGACGATGTTCGACACGCGCTCCTCGATGCCCCCTCCACTGGTGGTTGTAGTAAATAGCTGCGTTCTCTCCCGATATCTTCTGGGTGGTCCGGCGTGTGAGGGCGTCGTAGGTATATTCCCCCACGATCGTCGATCCGTCCATGAGCTTGACAAGCCCTGTTCCAATCGCGCCATGCGGGCCTAACTCTACGCAGAGAAGAAATCCTATCCAATTTGGTATATCGAAATTTTTTGCTAATTGTTACCTCAAGAATATCCCCTTCTTGAGAAGGGGAACCCTCTGAATTTTCTAGCAGAACGCTTTGAACCACCGTAAAGCATCCGATCCGCCCGGAAAGATTTGGACAAGACAACCGCTGAACCATTACAACTACGGCGTTTCGAACCACCACTATGATTCTTTGCCTGTCTCCTTAGTCTTCTTTCTTAATTTTCACCCAATTCTCAATCCCCTCTTTCGCAGAAATTATGAGAATTTTATTATTTTTGATTTCAAGAATCATCCATCTATGCGCAATTACCATGGAATCACCCTCTTCCGACGGAATTGCGCATTTTGCTAGTATTAACTTTCCACTATTCGAAACCGCACCCAGCTCTACAACCCACCCCACTTTTTCCGTCATCTTGTAGGCTTTGTATCTAAAAATTCTCTCTTTCCCATCGGAATTGACGGTCATCAAGATCCAATCACGATTTTGTTGATCCATCGCATGCAAAGTGGCGGCACTAGCAGTTCCGGCAGAGCTAAACACTAGATCTGTCAGCAGATTTTTATTGTGCTTGATACGAAACAAAACGTTCTCATCGTCTTTTCGCGAAACCAAAAAATCAGGATCCTTAACTCTGATGCTGAAATTTTCTCCTATAAAGCTTTCGCCCTCAGCTCTCCCTTTAAAAATTATGGAACCAGAAAACCAAGACCTCCCCGAAGCTACTTCGACACAACAGATAAGGAGAACAATAAATAATTTATGTTTTTTCATTATATTTTAATTAATTTCTAGGATGTACTGATGAGTCCTCTCTGGATCGCAATACAGACAACCTTCGTCATCGCGTTTAATGCCGGTCTTAAGGGGTGAAATCGATGGATCACATCTTGAGTCCTCCCCATTCATTATGTTACAATCATAGGTGCACTTAGTAATCTCATCTTCAGAAATCCTACCTGTCAGTGTGCAATCATAGTGGCAATAGATAGTTGGTGGGCGAGCGGGAGGCTTTGGCCTAGGCGTTTTGCGATTCAGCTTTTCAAGTTCGTCTAGCATCTCATCTCTCCGATTGCGAGTTTCTTCGTTTATATCTTCCACGTCCTTCTTCGTTTTATCCCCCTGCTCTTTAACGCCACTATTGTAGTCTATACCAAATAATGATCCGATAGCATTACCGAGATCGACCCAGAACTCACCCAAATTATCGAATCCGTTGACTGGAGAATTTGGGCCGAAACCATAAAGATTCAATCCCCCCTCTTCCTCGATGGGGTCCCTGGAGAGCCATCTGCCGAGTTCGGGGTGGTATTGGCGGTAGCCGTAGTTGTAGAGGCCGGTTTCCCCGTCGAGGATCTCTCCGTGGAAGAGGAAGTTCCATTCTTCGGAGCTGGTTGACGACGGACTCCCGAAGCTGGCGTTCATGAAGGTCACCGGGCCGAAGGCCTTGTAGCGGGCGCGTTCCTTGACCGTTCCGGTATCGTCGATGATTGCCACCGGATCGAGGCCGTCCTTCAGGACGTAGCGGGTTTGGGTCGGAGGACCGTTGCCGCTCGGGGTGTAGCGGTAGCGGATGAGGTTCCAGCGGTCCGCCGGGTTCCAGAGGTAGTCTTTGTTGACCGTGCCGGAGATCCGTTCCTCAAGGGCGCGCCATTGGTTGTTGAAGTAGTAAGACCGGGTTTGCGCGGGTGTTTCCTTGGTGATCCGGCGGGTCAACCCGTCGTAGCGGAATTTCGCCACCGAGACTCCCCCATCCTTCACTTCGACAAGCCGGTTCCAGGCGTCCCAGACGCAGGTGCGGGCGGTGGCCCAATTCGCTGGGTCCGGCATGGTGGTCATGTTGCCCAAGGCGTCATGCTGCGGCTGGGTCACCCCGGCAGGGTTCGTGATGGTGAGGATTTCGTTGTCCTCGTTGTGGGTCCGGGTCTGGGCGAGCAGTGGATCCTGGCTGTTGTAGCCGAGCCAGTTTCCGGTCTGGTCGAAGGTGAAGTTCTCCTGCTGTTGGCGCGTTGCGGGCGTGATCCCGGAGTAGGGAGGTCCGCTGGTGGGCGTGAGATCTCCCCGGTCATGCCGTTTGACCTGTTGAAGGCCGTCATACCAATAGTGATTGTCCTGGGTTTTAATGGACATGGACTGGGCCTGCACGTCCCGCCGCCAGACGATCCCTCCGACCCGGTTGCGCCCGTAGGCGGACTGCACCAAGACACTTCCCCCGCTCGTTTTGTTCCAAAGGGTGGCCACCGGACGACCGAAGCGGTCGAAGCCGTTGTAATTGTTCGCGGCGTTTCCGTAGCTCAGGGTGGCCTTCGGATTCTGCTGCTCCACGAGGGTTCCCATTCCGAGGTATTTGAAGGTGCCCACCGTGGTTGTGTCGAGTTTCAATTGATCGAAGCGGCTCAGGGCATTGGCCTGCTGGGTCACGTAGTTGAGGTTCAAGACCGGAGCCGCACCAGTGCCGGTATGTGGATATTTCATCGACTTGCGACGGGTGGTGTTGCCAGTCCCGTCCTCGTAGCCGTAGGTCACTTTCATCGATCCGGTGGTGACCGCTCCGCCGTGTTGCTGGAACTCAGTGACCGGCTGGTTGAAGTCGTTGTAGTCCCATTTGACTTCGTTGCGCACGGTGGAGGGGCCGGATTTGCTGGTAGTCCGGGACCGGAGTCCACGGGTGTTCCAGCCGGTTTCGATCCGGTTGACGTGGCTATCGACTCCGCTTGGGATGGCACTGACTTCATCAACAATCGGGCGACCCAGCTTGTCGTAGGAGTAGCCGTGAATGATTCCAAGCTCGTCTTTCTTGGAGGTGACTTCCTGTTGACGATTGTATTTGTAAGAGACGTGGTCGCTTGTCGAACCGGAGCCAGTCGGGTAGACCTTCTGATAAACCAGACGCTTGCTGTTGAGATCGGAACCGGTTCCACCGCTCCCGGTGGTCACTCCGTAGATCCACTTCGTGATCTGGATTCCCGTGGTGGCATTTTCGCACCGCATCTCCTTGAGCCAACGGTCCGGGGTGTAATAGAAGTGGGTCGTGCGGATATCGGATTGCCCGGAGGAACTCGAACTGGAGGGAGAGACGTCGTTTTCGACCACGCGGGTGAGGGTTCCCGATTTATCAAAGGTCTGGGTGGTGGTGATATTGGCGGGATCGGTCGTTTTGAGAACCTTCCCAATCGCGTTGTGGATGAAGGAAGTCACCAGAATGACATCACTGCGGGTCGGAATTTTTGCCGCCCTGGTCCAGGTTTCGAGTCCATTGGTTCCGTAATCGGCAACCGCCTGGATGCGGCCAAGGGCATCCGGGTAAATGGCCTGGTAAAAAACACGGGCCTTGGGATCGGTGTCGTGATCGTTCAGCGGACCGGAGGCGGTGGTGGTATCATAGCGCTGTCGACGGGTCGTCGAGATGACATTCCCGGCCTTGTCCTGAAGACGTTCGGTCTGCTCCATGACCTTGCTGGTCGAAATCTGCGGAATGGATGAACCGGAACCCGATGAGGAGGAAGATGAGGAACTCGGCGCTTCGTAGGCTTGCGAAGTCCTGGTGACCCAGCCGACCGCATTGTATTGCGTGGCGGTGTAGAGGTCGCTTCCGGAGGGTTGGTTCACCAGGACGCGTCCGGTGCGATCATACCAGATCCGGTCCCGCTGGGGATTGATGATCCCGCCAGCGGAGTTCACTCCGAAAACATCCGTCCGGTATTTCCGGCCAAGCGAGTCATAGAACATTTCACGATCCGCGATGCGAGTGCTGTAGGTCACCGAGGTGTGGTAGCGCTGGGCCTTGGTCACCAGATCGCGGTTGTCATACTCATACCGTTCGAAGAGGGCTTCGGTCCCTCCCCCGTCCTTCTCAACGACGATCTTTTGCTGATAGCGCCGGTTGCGGAAGTCCGAAAGGTATTCGCGGACCCGCGCCTGGCTTGCGGTCGAACTGACAAGCCGGGTGTCTTTGGTAAGATTTCCGGCATCGTCATATTCCATTTCAAGGGTGGTGACGAAGTTGGTTCCGCTTGTTCCGGTGCCGATCTCTTCCCTGACCGGCCAGCCCATGCCGTTGTAGGTGATCCTGTCGGTGGTATCACCCGCGCAGGTGGTCTGGTTCTGGCGACCGGAACTGTCGTAGGCGAGCAGGCGGCGCCCGTAGGTGGTGTCCACCGTTCCGTAGTCGCTTGATGGGATCGAAAAGTAAGTCCACACTTGGTGTCTTTCGGAAGCAATTGTAAAGAGATCGATTTGCCAGCTTTCCCAGGTGGACCTTGGAAAAGTGGCACTGAAAGACGCGGTCCGGGACGGGACCGTTGATCCGGTATGGCGGGCCCGGATGGTCCAGTCCATGCGGTTGTCGGTGAGTCCGGAAGGAATGGTGGGACGAGCGACGGCGACATTCCCCTGGCGGATCGTAACCGCTCCCACCACGTGCTCGGTAGGCGACCCGGTGGCTTTCTGGTAGCCCCCGAAGGTCCAGCGCTCCGAAGTACGATCGAAATAGTAGGTCCATTCGCCCGGACGCACCAAGGTGTCCGTTCCGTTGATATCCAGCGTCACCGCAGGTTTGAGTTCGCGGATCTGTCGTCCGCGGTGATCGAGCTGATAATCGGTCGTGAGTTGAAGTCCTCCCGTCCCGGCGTCCTCGGTCATGGTGTTCACCACCCCGAAGACTTTGGAATACCCGTAGGTCGTGTCCACTCCGAGGGCATCGACCGATTTGGTCAGGAAGCCATCGGAGTCGTAATGCTTCTCCATCGTGCTGGCGGTTCCCGGACCATGTTCGGAAGTCGATACCACAGGGAGAGTGGTCGTCACCTTGCTCGGCTGCAGAGTGGAGCCGTGCCAGAGATAGGCATAGGAAGTGGTCTTGGGCGACGCCCCCCCGTTTTCCGCAAAAATGATCCGTGTGGCCACCACTCTCCTCGTGGCCCCACCCGCCGTTTTCGCGGTGTAGGTCATTTCCCGGAGCTTGCTGATCGTCCCGCTCTCCCCTTCCCGGATCTGGACCGTTTGCAGAAGACCGTCGCCATTGTAAACCCGCTCCGTCACGAGTCCCTGATTGGCGTGCAGGGTCACCAGACCCGGCGAACTTTCATTGAAGGTCTTGACCGCCTTGGCATCCGCCGTGAGCACGAGGCGGGCGGTGGTGGCATCGAACTTCTGGTAAAACGGATACCAGGTCTTGGTATGATAGGGATCGCCGACCGTCGGGTCGAGTTCGACCACCCGCTTGAGGATGACCTGCCCCACCATGTTGAGGTAGTAGGTTTTGGTCACGTTGCCCGGACAGGTGATCGTAGTCTTGGTCAGCCATTGGTTGAAATTGGAGGCCGAAGACGAAGTCGCGTAGGCGAAAACATAGGTGTATTTGCGTCCGTTGTGGTGGAGCTTGCTCACCCGGTTCTGGGAATCATACTCGTATTCCGTCCCGGCGTAGGTCTGGAGAACGGCACTATCCGCCGATTCCGGTGTCGTAATGCTATTGTTGACCATCTGGCGGTAGACCGCCGGAGGGATCACAAACTTCAGACGCTTGCTCGAATCGTAACGGAAACATTCGGAGGAAATAGGATCTCCCCAATCCGAAATATACTCACGAACCTTGATCGTCTCCAATAGATGGGTTCCGCCGACATTGACATAAGAATAGCTGGTCTTGAGAACCTGGGATTCGACTCCCTCCACCTTGACCTGATAGATGATGTCGGTGACCCGCCCGCTTGACCAGGTATAAAGATATTCCCACCAATTGTTGGTATCGATCGTTGCCTTGACCGATGAGACCTGGCCGCTTCCTCCCGAATAGCTGACCACCGCATTCTGGCCGCCCGCACTCGAAAATCCCGTGAGGAGACCGGCGGAATCGAAGGTTCTTTTCGATCCGTCCGTGCGGGTCAGGGTGTAGGTCGAGCCACTCTTTGTCAGGATGTCGCGCACGAAATACTCCGCTTGGTAGGTGCCGGGCGTGGTCTCGATGAACAGGAGTGCCGAGTCGGGCGTGGTCCGGTAGATGATTTTCGCTCCTCCGTTTAAAATCTCCAGGCCTGCCAATGACGACGAAGCCCAGGATCCCATGCTCCCCGATCCACCGCTCTGCGGCCGGTAGCTCACCGCCGTGCTGAAGGGGATGTTGAGTCCCTGCGAAAAACCGACCGGCTTGGCCCCGACAACCGGCTGACCGTCCGAGGTATTCACCCCGCCGCCTCCACTCCCACCGGTGCCACCACCACTCTCACCACCACCGGTATCCTCCCCGGAAAAGTCCGGAGATTCGCCGCCTTCGCCTCCCTCTCCGTCCTTGGGACATTCTTTCTTGGGAACCTGGACCGAGGACGACGATGAGGTGGAGGAGCTTGACATGGCAAATTAAGAGGTGGGGTTGGGGTATGGGAGAGGCGGGTTCTGGGAAGCGGATTGGGGTTGTGGGGTCGGTGCCTGCCGGAGCAGGCATTAGCGACGATTTTCCACGAAAAACAAAATACGCTGTTAAATCTTACGACAGTCCATTGGGTGTTTCGTTCAAAGTATTGTAAAATATCTCACTTTTTTCTTGAAATAGGCTCGTGACAACATCCCAAGCACTATGGGGTTGCACTTTCACAACCTTCAGAGAATCGTTCTCCTTAAATGAAGAGCGATTTAAAACGAATTTTTGTCTACGGATTCCCCAGCCTGTATTCATCCCCCATCAGCTACTGTTAAAAATATGGAGTCACAAGCCGGTCGGCAGATAGGAATGGATCCCAAGCAAGCATTTCTCCTGATGACAACGTCCGATTCTTCGGAAACAGTTACCAGGGCGAAAACACTTGCTCGGTTTGCGCCATGTCATGTTGCTTACGAATCGGTTTGCGACTTGTCCTTTCCCGATGACACCTCCACATGGGATTTTTCGGTGACGGATTTCCCTTTCAAGATCATTGGTAGTCGGGTCGTTCCGGGCAGCACAATTTATGCGGCAATGATCTTTCTTCTGGAGTCGAATTACGATTACATCTGGTTCATCGAGGATGATGCCTTTATCAAAGGGGGTGACTGGCAACGGCTTTTGGACTTTGTTAGCCTCGACTACGATTTTATAGGAATTGAGATTGCCGATGTTGGTGAACATTGGATGTGGACCAAAAATTTTGAAGTTCCCGAAGGATTATCGACTCACGAAATGCGACATCTGAATGTTCTTTGCAGTGTCTGTCGGATTTCCAGATCGGCTGCATTTGTTGTAACTTCCATGTTGCGATTGGGTTTCGCTGGACATCACGAGATGGTGGTTCCGACACTGATTCATCATTGTGGATTGAAGATGACAGACTTGACGGCGTTGGGCATGGTTGACCAGTCTACTTTTCGCCATTTGCCTCCACTATCTCCCGACGAACTGCACAGTATTCCAGAGGGTATGTTGGTTCATCCTTGCAAAGATCGGGGAGACGCCGACCGGGTGGGAGACGACTTTTCGGAACGGCTGACCCATCCCTCAAACCCGGCCAGTAAAGTTCCCAAAGGGATCAAAGATATCTTTGCCCCATTGGGCGGACTTCCCTACAGTTGCAGCCACGCCGAATATCACTATTTGGGTCAGTTGATCAGAGCTTGGGCACCTATCCGTCTTCTTGTCTTCGGAGTGGGTCGGGATGTTCGGGCTTGGACCGAAGTCAATAGCCACGGAGGAACCTGTCTCTTTCTTGAAAATGATCTGCAATGGTTCGAGCGCGCGCGAAGGGAAGTGCCCGAGGCAAACATAAAAGAAATCACCTATTCCTCAGACTTCGCCGAATGGGCTGACCAAGGCTATCAGCTCGGCAACCACCTGATTCCTGAGGTCGCAGGATTCGAGTTTTCCCAAAAATGGGATGTCGCATTCGTCGATTCCCCTTTAGGAGCGACTTTTGGCAGACAGCAGAGTGCCTTCCTAGCGACAAAAGTTCTCCGGCATGGCGGTCTACTTGCGATCCATGATTGTGAACGGAATTGGGAGCAGGAAATCTGTCGCAGAATCATCGAGCCGTCTGGATTTTCTCTTTATGAGGAAGTAGAGCGTTTGCGCGTCTACAAGAAATGCATTTCTTGAAAATGTAACCCCTAATTTTTTCCTCCGACGGTGACATCTATCTGGTAACACAGGTTGAAATCAGCGATTACAAAAGCGCTAATCCAGTCACAGTCATAAGAGCAATGAAGGAACAGGGGTGTCTGCCCGCCGAAAGATTTTGAGTCATCTCTCAGCAGCGATCAATTCGTCTACAATAGGAACCTCGTCGTCTTAGAAATTCGTGCTGTCACTCATTAGCTGAAAGAAATTCGCGCTCCTGATCCCTGATTGTTTTTCTCAGTCTGATTCTCGCTCTTTATCGCAAGTTATTTTTCCTGCGGTTTCAAGCCGTTTCCGTAGGTTTCCAGTGCAAGCCGTCGTCTCAAGGTTAGGACACCAAGACCGGGAAATGTGGGTTCGAATCCCGCCCGCTTGCGCCGCCTGGCACAACGTTGAAGTTGGGGATGTCCCGGACACCCCTTGCAGATTTCTCATGGGCAATCTCACCAACATTATGATGCCCCTTACTTTCGAAGAAAACCCATGCGAAAAATTTCTAAGAGGTTTTAGATCGACAAGACGAAGGGGAATTGCTTTATGTTTTAGCGATATGGAAGACTATACAGAAGGATACAGCGTTGATGATGAATGTCCTCAGTGTGAAAATGGAAATGTGACTATACGCCGTGGCGATATATATGAGGATGGGGAGAAAAAGAATTATGAGTATGCTCAATGTTCAAAGTGTTCGTGGAATACTGCTCCATAGGGTGGGCGATAAGGGTAGTAGGCATAATGCGGCGACTTTACACCCTAAGGAATCTGGCAGGCAGCCCCTAAGTCTCAGAAAACGAACGTTTTGTGAGACAGCTTTGATGATTTTTCGAAAGCCTACTCTGGCAGGTTCCATGCCTTATTTTGAAATTCTTGGTCGATGACCTCCAATCTTGAATTCCAACCACCCCACCAGTCGTCTCCGGGAGCGGGCGTGTCGATTCAGGACTCACCCGACACCATCGCTTCTTCCCTCCGACTCCCGAAGCCACCGCACCAATCGTCCCGCTTGCGCTTCCTTGTTTTCCCGCCGTCCCCCGCACATCGTTCTTCTCAGCGCGGTTTTCAACGTCCATCCTTCACAAGCGCCTAACGCCGCTCCTCATGGCACGGAGGCTTCGCCAACCGCCCCGCCCCAGGACAAAAACCCCGGCTCGGCACCGAGTCCTCTTTCCAGAAGCGGATAACCTTTCTCCGTCTTTCGTCTCATCGTCCCGGAACGCCTTTGCAAGTTCCTCTTTGGTCAGGATTTCGTTACCGCTGATGTGGTGGCCAACCAAGGATCTGAGCTGCCGCGAATGACCGGGAATGGCGACGAGCAGACTGGTTTTTCCAACCTGGGCAAAGGTGTTTCCGTTGAGGAAAAGAAAGGGCGCGGTCTTGTGAAGTTCCCGAAGAATTTCGGTTGCTTCCGGCATGTCCACGTTCGACCTGGCTGCCGCTTCCTCGTAGATCGCTTTTGCCACGTCGTATCCGTCTGATGTCGTTCCGTGCTGATGTCCGGACTTCCGGCCAAAGCTGTTTGTTCATTTCGATGATGTAATCCCAATCGAAGTCTTCAAAAGGATTATTCATCGTCCGCCACCCGGTGTCCGGGTGTGAATCATCTTGCGGATTTCCCTCAAGGTCTCGTCCGCATATGACCACCCTCGTTCGCCGCGTAGGAAATTCTCAAGCTCGGCTTCCTCCCGCATCCCATCGACACCTTTGCTTTTCAGATAACCTTTGCCTCGGACGGCGTACACCGGCTCGGCAGCAAAGCGTTCCGTTTCAGGGCCAATCAGGTGATTCAAAAGGAACCCGATTTTCCCGCTCCGGTCCAACCCGCGAAAAAGGCTTTCAACCTTCCTTGTGAGAAGCATTTCATCGACAAATGAAACGGCGGCCTCGCGTGGTTCCGGGAGCGTCTTCATTCCTCGAATTTAGCTGCTCCGGACCTTGCCAGTAAGCGACTTCTCGGATCTCACACGCGGACATGGATTTCTGACGATCCCGACAACAGACCGCAAACCCGATAAGGTTGCTCCAGGGGGAATCCGGAACAACCTTTTCCGACATCTTTCACCGGAACCCCTGCCGTGATTCCGATTACTTTTCCGTTGCCGAAACAGTGGCCTTGTCAAAAATGTTTCGTACGACACATTTTTTCCGTGAGCAAGCGCGAACACATCCGGGACTACATCACCCTCTCCGATTGTTATGACGAGTTGAACCGAAGCCTTTTCAAGAATCGTTTGCCGGGGTGCGTTCTCACTTTTGAGGACAAGGGCCAGCGTTTCGGCCACTACCGCTTCAAGGGCTACGTCGCCCGTGACGGCAAGGAAAAGAGAGACGAGATTTGTCTCAATCCCAGGCATTTTCTGACGAACACCGGCGACCTCGAATTGATGCAGACCCTTACCCACGAAATGTGTCATCAGTGGCAATACCACCACGGCAAAAACTCCCGCGCCGGGTACCACAACAAGGAATGGGGAGGTCAGATGGAATCCATCGGGCTGATCCCGAGCGATACCGGAGAGCCGGGAGGGAAAAAGACCGGACAGACGATGGCAGACTACCCGGCCAAAGACGGAATTTTCCTGAAGGTCGCCACCAAGATCCTCGAAGGGAAAGAGTTGATCCGCTACTATAAAAACGAAGTCTTCTTACGGAAACTCATGGAGGGCGACACAAGCCCCGAAGAGGAAAGCGCGTGGCAGGAAGCGGCGGAGGCTTATGCCGAGGAAGAAGGGACCGCGAGCGGCGCGACCTCGAAACCGAAACCGCCCTCGAAGCTCAAATATTCCTGCCCGAAGTGCAAAGCGAACGTCTGGGGGAAGCCCGACCTCGAAATTCTCTGCGGCAAGTGTAGCAAACCCCAAAAACCCATCGCATTTGAAATCGCCGATTGAATGAATCGACTTCTGGAACGACGGTTGAAATCGCGATGATTTTGACTTGAAACACCTACCTTTGAGGCTCGATTTCTTACCAACCTCCCATTGAAATTCCTCTCAAGTCTCAACACTCCGTCGGGTGTGTTCAGACAACGGTTCCGTCGAAGTGAGGTCTGTGGGAGTGGCGACGATTAGCTTCCAGATCGCACTGAAAAAATTAAGGAGAGTTTTCGATCACCTGAAATTACCTCTTCTCTGGCTCGTTCTCTTGGATTAAAAAATCGACACGAGATGGAACCCAGAACTACTATCCAAACACGCATCCCCTTCGATGCGAAATACACAGGCTTGCTCGGACAGGCCCTTTATTTTTTTTCTTATTACGAGTGGACGGTCATTTATATCATCGAGCGTATCGAGCCGGGATTCGTTCATGAGTATTCGAGAGGAAAGCCACCTTGGACGTCAGGGTCGTTGAAGAATAAATTCAAAGAAGTCATACGAAATTTTCCTAGAAATTTCGACCAATCGCTCAAAGATGACATCCCAAGAATCATCCAATCCACCCTACAAACCCAGCGCCTTCTCAATCCGCTTGCCACTCACCTTCCCGACATGCGGAACCCCGGGCGAGAAGAGCTGTAATCGCCACTCTTCCAACATCCAGCCAATATCCCAAATCCGCACCGCCTCAGGCCTCGCGTGCCATTGCGCCTGCCACTCATCCCAGAGCGGTAAAAACTGATCCTGCTTCTCCTCATCGCGAATCAAAGGCTGCGTGTCCAACCTCCGGATCCGCTCCTCCATCCCGAAGAAAAATCGCTGATACCGCTTCATGCGATCATACCCCGCCTTCCACGCAAAACCTCCCCGCAACAACCACGCGCGCTGCTCCTCAAGTTGAAGCACCACCTCCCCCAAATGCCGGTCCTGTCGATGCAAGTCCATCCATTCACGCACCCGGCCATCGGCATCCGCCATTCCCTCAACGGCGTCCGCGACCACTCCGGCACAGCCATACCACTCGCCCCGGCCCAGCTTGGCCGCCTCCGTGAAATCCTCCTCATTCCTCGGCATCTTCCCGAGTCCTCCCTCCGCCGCCACCCGGATCAAATCTTCCAGACTTCCATCCGGTAAAAGTGGCAGCAAAAAACGCCCCGCCATCTTCAGCGGGAAATTCTTCCGCACATAACTCCCGTGCTCGGTATGCTCCAACAGAAACAATCTCACCACCCCGGCCCGATGACTCTCGGTCGCTTCCTCAAGATCCAAAAAGGCCCGCATTCCCACCGTCTCGCCTTCATCCACCAAAGCTGGAAAAACCCCGCCATCCGCCTCCTCCGGCACTTCCTCAAAACTCCAAACCTCGCCGCCCGTCATCTCCCATTCCTCATTCGCAGCTGCCTCACGACGCGCCCGCAACAAAGCTGCCAGCTTCTCCTTGATCTCACGCACATCCTCACCAAAGGCCAGCACGTTCCCCTTCTCATCCCGCACCCGCACCTTCGGTCGTAAGTTCGGCGGAAGCCGGTCCGACTCGATTCCCTCAATCCCGGCCCGCCCGGTTTTCTGACGCAGAAACTCCAAAACCGCCTCCACCAAATCCACCTGCGGTTCCCAATTCTCCCACTCATCCAGGAAGCCATCCACCCGCTCCGCCACCGGCTGACACTCCCGACGCCAATCCTTCGGCAAGCTCCGGATCAACAACTCCACCTTCTCCTCCAAGATCCCCGGTACCCCCCAGCCGGGCAGATAATCCGGAAAGCGCAGCAAATCATCAATCCCCACCTCAAAGCAAAGCCCGTCATCCTCCGCCTCGGGATCGCTGACATAATTCACGCGCCACTTGCGACCCGCATGCTCGACCATATCTGGGAACAATCGGAGCCGGTCTTCCACGCCTTCCTCCCAAATGAGATCGCTGAAGCGCACCATCAACTTCCCCGCCTCCTCAGGATTCTCGGTCAGCTGAAAAAAGGCCTTCGTCGTATTCAGCGACACCGGCAGGCGCTCAAAAAAGAAATCGTAAGCCGCAGCCTCATTCCAAAGATACCCCACCCGCCGCAGCTTCCGCTCGCCTTTAAAAATTTCATGCTTCAGCCACTGCATATTCTGCAGCACCGCATTGTTCCCCCGCATCTGCCCATCAACCAAGCCCTCCCGCACGAACACCTCAAAAGCCGCCTTCGGATTCACCCGTCCAAAGAAGACCCGTCGTCCCTCCACCACCGTCAAGCCACTCAGCATGACATCCTCGGTTCCATAAACCGCGCCCTGCTGTTCATTCCAATACGGCGAATGGTATTTGCTCCGGCAAAGATGCGGCACCACTTCCTCGACCCACTTCGGATCGATCTCCGCTACCTTCCGCGCCCAGAGCCTCGAAGTCTCCACCAACTCAAATCCCAACACCCACAGCGCCCGCTTGCTCTTAAAAAGACCCGACCCCGGAAAGACCGCGAACTGTCTGTTAGAGACTCCGTGATACACCCGCTTCTCCTTATCCCATACCCCGATCTGACGTGGAATCCCCGTCATGATGGACTTGTGAACCTCGGCGTAAACGTCCGCTGCCGTCGCGATCTCCTTCCCCTCGGCATTACTCTTACGAAAGCTCCGCTTCAATTCCACATAGATCCCCAGCCACTCCCGCACCCGGCGATGACTCAGGAAATGCTTCTCGCACCACTTCCGCAACTGGTTCGCCTTGAGCTTCCCGTTCTCCCCTTTGAACTCGTGAATCCCTCTCCATAAATTCAAAAACACCCCGAAGTCTGACTTCTGATCAATGAAGCACAACTGCGCCTGATCCGCCTTCTCTTCCTTCCCCTGAGGCCGCTCGCGAATGTCCATCGCGGAAAGAGCAGAGACAATAATCAGCAGCTCCCCAAACACCCCCCGCTTTTCACTCTCAATCAACATCCGGCCCAATCGCGGATCCAACGGCAACTTCGCCAACCGCCACCCTGTCTCGGTGAGAACCACATCGGTCTTCTTCTTCACCGCACCCACTTCCTCCAGCGTTGCCCAACCTTCATTCACGGCCCGGGGCCCCGGAGGATCGATAAAGGGAAACTCCCGGACATCGCCCAGACCCAGCGAAAGCATCCGCAAAATCACCCCCGCCAGCGAACTCCGGCGAATTTCGGGATCGGTAAACTCCGACGCCATCTCCAGCGTCTCTTCATCATAAAGCTTCACACAAATTCCCTCGCGCACCCGCCCGCAACGTCCCCGCCGCTGCCGCGCACTCGCCTGCGAGATCATCTCGATCTGCAAACTCTGAATCTGCCGCTGCGGACTAAAGCGGCTGACCCGCGCCATCCCGCTATCGATCACACTCACAATCCCTGGAATGGTCAGCGAGGTCTCCGCCACGTTCGTCGCAAGAAAGATGCGCCGCCTCCCGCTCTCGCGGAACACCTTCTCCTGATCCGACAACGAAAGCCGAGCAAACACCGGCACCGCCTCCGTGTTCGGAAATCCGGCCCCATCAATAATATCCGCACATTCCCGAATCTCGCGCTCCCCGGGAAGGAAGATCAAAACATCACCGTCGGGATCCAGGTCAGTCACAAAATCCACCCCCCGTAAAACATGCTCGCGCAGTCTCTCACCATCGTATCCCGGAAGAAAAATATCCTCCACCGGAAACGTCCGCCCCTCCACCTGCACCACCGGACAATTGTCAAAGAACTCCGAAAATCTCCCCGCATCAAGAGTCGCCGATGAAATAATGACCCGCAAATCCCGACGCTTCCCCACCAGCCGCTTCAGATACCCCAGCAGGAAATCGATGTTCAACGACCGCTCGTGAGCCTCATCGATAATAATGGTATCGTATTGCTTCAACGACCGATCTCCCTGCGTCTCCGCGAGAAGAATGCCATCCGTCATGAACTTCACCACCGTCTCCTTCGAAGACACCTCGGTAAAGCGCACTTGCCAGCCCACCTCCTTGCCAACCTCCACTCGGAGTTCCTCGGCCACCCGCCGCGCCACCGAAGTCGCGGCCAACCGCCTTGGCTGGGTACACCCGATCCGCCCTTCAAAGCCCATCTCCCGCGCCAGTTCCACCGCCATCTTCGGCAACTGGGTCGTCTTCCCTGACCCCGTCTCCCCGACCACGACAATCACCTGCGAAGCCCGCAAGGCCTCCAGGATCTCGTCCCTCCGCCGCGACACCGGCAGGTCTGGATAGGTGATGTTCAGAACGCCTCAGTAATGCCAATTCACCGTCCCCGCAAGCCCCGCCCATCTTCCCCCCGACGCCTCACCCACCCGGAATGCGGCCCTGTGCCTCTGATTTTCTGCACGGTCTCTCATCTCCGGGAATGAGAGAACTGATCGCCTCGTCCTCGGCGCAAGCAAGGCATCCCATCTCGCCTTTCGGGAAGGTGACTGGGTCCTCATCTCCGGCAAAGGCGGCGGTGGCTTCAACAGTCCAACACCCGGCAGCCACGGATTCGGAGGCCCCCCGGCACTGGCATTCGCCGGGCAAAGCAACCGTGACGTCGTGAATGGCAAACTCAAGAAAGGCTCTCCCACCGCCCAACTCTACAATCTCGCCATAGATTCCTCGCAGGGAATCAACGTGATTCAAGATCACCCCGATCGTCTCAAAGCCATACCGACACGCCTAAAAGCAATCGGGACCATCCACGCCACCCGGCCCCCATCGCCGTGATCCAGGTCTCGTCCCTCCCTCGACGCTCACCGCTGTCGTTTGAAAATGGGATTGCAAAATCCTGTCCCTTAATGATCAGGCTTGCTGGTTTAAAACCTAAAATACGCATCGCCTGCCCAGAGAAATAAGACATAGTTCTCGGTGATAGTTTGTCAAAAAACCGCGAGACTCCCATGAAATCACTGAACTGCACCAGAAATGTCCTGACTCATACCGCAACGATGTTCGCCGGATTCACCCTTTCCATCACCCCGACCAGTGCTGAACTCATCCTCCTGGAACAATTTGACTACACCGCCGGCCCCTTGAACGACGAGGATAACGGAGGCCTCGGATTTGACGGTGGATGGATCAATACCGGTTGGAGCCGTGACTACGAAGTCGGGATCATCAACTATGCCAACGGAGCCGGCACCACCATTAACGAGCTGGGTGGCTTGGAATTCCCGGGACTTGAAACGGCGGGCGGTGCCATCAGCCGGTTTGGAACCGCAGGCCAGCGCGTGGTCACCCGGAATCTCTCCGCCGAATCACAAACTGCCCTCACCGCTGACGGAACAACGATCTGGTTCAGCGTTCTCATGGGTGCGCCCTCCAATGGCAACAGATACGGCACCATCATTTTCGGAACAGATGCCCTCATGGCTCAACAGTCCGCACCTCCCTTTCCAAGCGGAAACCTCAGTGTCGCAAGTGGACAGGCCTTCGGCATCGGTTGCCGGCTCGACAGCGGCGGACTTTCCATCGGGGGATCCGGTAGCCCCAACGCCGTGGCCTTTATCGACTCGGACAAAGCCACCATCGCTGAAGGGACCTACCTTCCACCCATTACAGAAGGCGGCACCCACCACGACACCTCCCTCATCATCGGCAAGATTAAGTGGAGCCCCAAGGGCACGGAGGATGAACTCCTCCTCTTCAACATCACAGACGCCACGGGTCCCGAACCTGCCGAGGAGGATGCCATCGCCACCCTGGTCGCCGACTTCGATCAATCAAACTTCAATGTCATTAGCCTCTGGGACACCGGCTCGACCATCTACGACGAACTCCGCTTCGGGACCAATTTCGTCGACGTGGTAGGCCCGGCAGCCTCCGGTCCCCTGACTCTCAATATCGCCCCCAACGGGACAGACTTTGCCTTCACTTGGAACAGCCAGGACGGGCAACCCTACGATCTCGTGAGCTCCCTCGACCTTTCCATTCCGGCCGCCGAATGGCCAGTTTACGAGGGCAACGCCGACATCCTTGGCACCACCCCAGAGAACACCCTGATCATCCCCGCGCCGACCGATCCGAAGCGCTTCTTCGCCATCGTCGCCAAGAGCCCTCTTCCCCAACAGTAGGCGAGGGAGTCTCTAACGCCGGGGTTTGCGGCTTTTTCAAAAATCCCCCTCTCCCCGGAACTGCAACAAGTCCGGCGGCCTCATCGTATCCCAAGGTCTGATATGATGAAATTTCTCCCCGCCCTGGCACTTCTCACCACCTCCCTCCACGGGCAAGTTACCAGCGCCCCCCTCAGTCCCTTCGGCATCGGTGCCTGCAACCAAACCTCCCAGCAACTCGAACGCTGGATTCCCCAAATGTCCAAAATCGGCATCGCCAACATGCGCGCCTGCCGCACCAGCTTTGGCGATGTCGAACCACACGAAGGCGCATGGACCTTCACCCGCCTCGATCAACAACTTCAATACGGCGAACAAAACAAGATGGAGTTCTTCGACCTCCTCCTCGGCAATCCCGCATGGAACAAAAAGGACCCTCCCGGCCACATGCCCGTCAACAACCTCGCCGCCTGGGCAACCTACGTCTCCAAAGTGGTCAAACACACCGCCGGAAGAATCCCCCGTCTTCATCACCTGGGCCTCACATGGCAAAGCGGACGTCATTGATTTCGGCGAAAACAAACGCTTCATCAACCCCCTCACCGGCAATGCCACCATCGCCCAATCCTACGAACTCACTTCCAATCCCGTCATCATCCTGGACCCCTCCCCCGCTCTCCTCACCCGGGCCCGGTCCAACAAATCCCAGCCCCTCCCCTGGGGCAAAGACGATCCCTCCGCCGACACCGTCTCCCTCACCATCGGAGCTGAAAATTCCGAGAACGGACTCCACTCCCTCGCCAGCGATTCCAGCGCCTCGGACGTCATCGCCTACGAAGGTTCCGGCAGCATCCCTGGCAGCAATCTCTTCGTCGTTAACCCGGCCTTCCTCAGCTACGAGGCCGTCCCCATTGAGATCACCGCCGTCGCCTGACGAAACGAAAAGAATGAAAACTCTGGCTTCAAACTCGTTTACGAATCGACCACCGGATTCAAAACCGCCGGCAACTGATACACCGTCCCCGACAACAAGGAATGGCACACCGTCACCTGGACGATCACCGATCCCCAGTTCGTCAACTACTGGGGCTACAACTTTTCCCTCGTCTCCGACCGCGCCACCTACAACAAGTATTACCTCAAAAGCATCGCCGTCAAAAAGCTCTCTCCCTGACCACCATAAGATCAGAGGAAGAACCTACTCTTCCTTTTCCGGAACGGGCGCTTTCTCCGCCCCCTCCAGGGTCCGGATCCAATGCCACACCGCCTCAAATTGCGCATCGGCATCGCCTTCAAAGAAGCTTGGATTCACCGCCCGCTTCTTATCGACGGTATACTTCGGCATGATGGTCGTCGGTGAAATCCGCTGCGGCCAATACATCCAAGTATGGTAGTAACCCGGACGAAGTCGCTCGCCCGAAAGCTGCAAGTTCGGCCCCTGTCCCTCGAAGGCCTGCAAGGCCGGGGTCGCGCCAGCGGCGTGACATGCGACACAGGCATATCCACTCACTCCGGCGATTTCGGCTCCCGTCTTCGCGAGTTTGAGATCCGGTTTGAACTCTTCCTTTTCGAGCTCCATCCCCGCGCGATAAGCAATGCCCTTCGCCAGAAACTTCGCCCGGCTTTCAAACTCCGGCATCCGCGCCGACAACCACGGACGCACTTTCAAACCTTCGCCACAAAGAAGCGACTCGGTCCAATCGGCACGCAGCTTTTCACCCGCGAGCGAGATATCAGGGAGCTTGTTTTCACCGGTGTGACAAGTCGCACACTGCAAACGATTCATCGTCCTTGTGGCATATTCATGCGGCACAAATCTCCGCACCGCACTCAGATTCTTGTTCCCGTCGATATTTTTGAAGGCCAGTAGCGCCTGCTTCTCATCGATTCCAAGCCCCAGCTCCGGCGCATTCCCCTCCTCTTCCGAAAGACAACCATGCTCCAGCCATTCCGACTCAAACATGTCCTTCACCTTCTTGGCTGGAAACTCGTATTTCACGCCCTTACCCGGCTCATGACAAACCACACAACGCTTGGCGACCATCTCCTTTCCTTTCGCGACATCACCAAAACTTGGATCAACCACCTTCGGCTGCTTGGCCTCAATCCAGGCCGCGATGTTCGCCGCCTCTTCCTCGCTCAAACGGAGGTGGGGGAACGTCGTATCCTTCGCATGAGACGTTGGATCTAACAAAAACTCACGGAGGCCTCCACCGGTGTATTTTGTACTTTTTGCCAGCTCCTCTGCCCAGGTCTGGAAATAAAGCTTCTCAATCAAAACTCCACCAGCGGTAGCATCGCCCTTCAGAACCGGAAGCTCCTTGCTCTTCAAACCCGCCAGATAAGCCGCGATGTCGTTCGCCGAATCTGGGGCGACACTCGGGCAGTGATCCTCGGGCTTCTGAACCCACTCCTCAAGCCATCCCGCATGCATTCGGTTTCCGATATTATGGAAGTCCGGCAAGCTCTCAAGCAACTCGGGCATCGTGGACCCGGGCTTGAAAATATTGCTGTCCCCTTCATGACAACGGGCACACCCTGCTGAGGCGAAGAGATCGCGACCACGACGCGCCTTATCCTTCGCCGCCAGCATAGAATTCGAACGGTAGCGATAGGCCGATGGCTTCACCGGCTCCCACACAAACTCCGTCCCGCTCCACAGAAGCCTCAGCGAACTCATTCCGCCATCCGCCTTCTTATAGTAGCAGAAGATAGCATGCGGACCGGCTTCCAATTCAAGAGGCTTGCTCTCCAACGGAAGGTCTCCTTCCATCACTTTCTTGCCATCAATTTTAAAACTGGCCCAGCCCCGCCCTTCCAAACGGAAGGCCATTTGATCACGTGCATCAACGACAAGGTCACCTTCAAAGGTCGCCTGATCACTCACAATAAACGTGGTAATCGCGCTCCCCTTTTCCAGGGTGATCGCCAAACGATCCACCACCACCGCATCGTCCGCACTCCCTTGGGAGGTGCTCAAAACCAAGCCCTGCTCGCCGAGCGCTTCCTTCTTAATCACGGGAAGATTCGCAAGGTCCAAACCATGATCGGCAAAGCCCGGGCGCAACTGGTGCACCGTATTCCAAATCGTTTCCTTAAAGGCCTTCTTGTCCGCATCGGCCAGATCGAGACGAATCTCCATCTGCATCGCCGGCGTCATTTTTGGAATGTAAAGGAAGACCGACTTACCATCGGCCAGAAGCTTCGAAGCCCGAACCTCCACCGCATCGACCTGGTTTGCCGACTCCTTCGACGCCTCACGCAGAGCCTTCTCGCGAGCTTCGGAATCAAATTCATCAATCGAGAACCGACCCGAACCATACATCGGCCCCCAGACGTAATCCCACTTGCTCACCCCGTATCGACGCGGATCGTTGGCAACCTCGGCATCAAGCGGCCCGCTAAATTCGACGCGAATGCCATTCTCAAATGCCTCCAACTTCACGGGAACCGGCTTCTCGTCAGAGACAAAGCGAACCCGTTGCAAGCCCGTCCCCCCATTCGTCTGCCACCCGCGGAATCCAATGATGTAGAGATGGCCCGACTGCGGATGGAAACGTCCCCGCATTCCTGCGGTCGTCAGCTCGATCGGCAAACGATAAACGCCCCCCTGCACCTGCCCGTTCACCTCATCAATCAAGGTCCGGTAAACCGAACTCTTCCCGTAGGAAAAGTGCAGCATATTCCCCGCGTGATTCCCCCAGGCGCTCCCCTCGGGAACCCACATCTGGCTCCCGCTTGAGTTGTCGACATAGTAAGGTAGCCAACAAAGCGGACGCTCATAATCAGTCGGCATCCCTAGCTGGTTGCGCACAAAATTCTTATTCTCCCACACACTTGGCACCACACCGTGGAAGCTGCTGCCATCCGGCTTGCTCCAGGTAATCTTACAACGCGGCACATAACTTCCCTCGTTCTCGCCCGTCGTCATCTCACCGTTCGGGCCTATCCCAATTCCGCCCGGAGCACGAAGCCCCCACGCCATTCTCGTCAGCGTCTTGCCATCCCGGCTCACTTTTAAAATCGTCCCGGTGTGCTCGGTCAACTCCGAGAAGCCCCGTCCGCCCGCCAACACGGGAGCTGCCTTGCTGAAGTAAAAATCCCCGGCCGCATCCGTCTGTAAATCAAAGGCAAATTCATGGAATCCCGGCGTGATCAAAATATCATTATTGAAGCACTCGTAGAAGTCCGCCTCGCCATCGTTGTTGAGATCATGCAGCCGCGTCAGCTGGTCGCGCCCATGCGTGTAGATGACATCATCCACGATCTTCAAACCAAGCGTCTGATAAAGCCCGCTCGCAAAGCGACGCCACTTGATCTCGCTCAGATCCCCATCAATCCCCTCTGCAATCCAGACATCGCCATTCCAGGTCGAACACGCCGCCCGTTTCCCATCAGAGAAAAAATCAAAGCCGCCAAAGCGAATATTTGACTCCCAGGGATTCTCCTTCGGCAACGGAATGTCATCCACGGCATAACCGGACGTCGCCTCGCCGGGCCGCCCCTTCACCGCGATCACCTCCGGGAACAAGGAAGGCCCGCCTTTGGTCAAGCTCTCCAGGCTCGCCCGCTTGGCGACCGGAATCTCCACCCCTTCGGGGCCATAAACGAGATCAAACGATCCCTGAGCCCCGGACTTCACCGCGACTACAACACGTCCCGATTCCAAAGTCTTCAACGCCACCCCATCAGGTGCGCCACTCAGCTGAAGTGCAATTTTTCGGCCATCATCGACGGGATCCAAAACCAGCAACTCCAGCTCCTTGCCAGTCTTCGCAAATTCAAATGACCGGATCAAGCCTTCGCCGAGAGTCCAGGGCATCTCGAGAAACTTCGTTCCTCCCACCGAGTAACTCAGCACCGTGCCGGATTCATGACGGAAAAGACCGTGATACTCGCCCTGCGCATCTGGAAGCGGACCGTTCTTGGTTTCGCGGGGATCATTCCAATCCCCGTTCACCGCCACGCCCGGCCCCTTTTTTGTGGAAAAATAATACGCCTTCTTCTCCTTCGGCAGGAAGGAGTTATCGGCATGAGTGCCATTCCAAGGCGTCCCCGCCATCTTCACCACCCCGTCGAATCCCGCCACCATGCGCAGCGTCTCGGTATCGAAAACCACCGACCTGTCTTCATTCTCCCCCAGCTTAATCGCGATTCCCTTTACCACCGCCACCTCGCCCTTCGGCCCAAACTCCAAAAAAGTATCGCTGATGAAGGGACCGGTACCCATGGCCTCCCACCAGCCCATCTTGGGGTTCGCCTTCACCCTTTCCTGAGTCAGCTCCGCTCTCGTCTTGCCGGAAACATGCCCGGAGGCCAACACGGTCAGACCGCTCAATAAAATTGCACGTAACAACATCGCACAAAAGAGTACAGAAGTTTTCGAACGCATCAACCACAGAGAATCCGGAGACTTTATTTGAAGCCCAAATTAAGAATGGGCGTTCCCCGGGAATTCAGTTTAATGGGAGGCATGAACATTCGCGTCTTCATCCTCCTCCCTCTCTGCCTATTCGCCTCCTGCTCCAATCCCGGCAAAAAAGCCGAGCAAGACCGCCGCAACATCTACTTTGCCGAGTTCTATTATGAGCAAGGCCTCCCCGCCCGCTCCCTCTCCCACGCCCAAAAGATCAAGCCCGAGTCTCCCCACTACGCCGCCGCCCAAGAATGGATCAGCCGCGTCAACGAAACAAGCGAAGAAGCCTGGTAGGAATAGAATCCGAACTCTCACCGGGGTATGCTAGCCCGGCAGAAACCTGCAAGAAGTCGGAAGACTCAAGACGACTCCGGTTTCAAATTCCGCAGCGACCAAATCTCGCCCGCCAGTTCTCCCAAGGCTCCCCGCGGCTTCCGTGCCCCATCCTTCCGCCTCGGCCCAAACCGTTCCCGGCTCGCTCGAAACACCCCGTCCACAAAAGCCTTCGAACCAATCGCGGCTCCGTCTCGCTGCTCGGAATTTGCTTTTGGCGGGAGCGCCTTGAAGCCGCCTTTGGAGCGGAGCGGAGGGGGGAGAAAGGGGATTGGTCAGTCTCGCTATCGAGCTTCTAGGACTTTTCGAAGTTTAGGCCGCTCTGCCTGTTGTTTCCAATATCACTTCTTCCCAGCGTCCGGGGACCAAGCTTGTCGACATTGTTTACGATGTCGCCGATGCCGATGGGGATCAGCTCAAGATTAGGGTCGAAATTTCATCGGATGGTGGGGCCAATTATTCGGTCCCGGCATTTTCATTCACGAGAGCGATTGGTGATGCCGGGACGCCGGGAACAGGTAAAACGATTGTCTGGAATGCTGAGTTGGATTGGGACGGTAAGTATTCTGACGAGATGCGCGTGAAGGTAATCGCCAGTGATGCCAAAGGGCTTCCTGGGTTGGAATGGGGTAATGAAGTGCCACCGGGAGGATTTCTCATGGGGCAGGACGGAGGCGTCCCTTGCTGATGTGAAGAGCAACCCTGCCATTTGCTCCCACTGGCCCTGAAAGGCACCATGAGCGATCCCATGGTTAAAACTTCACTTCGTAACTAGTGTCTAAGTTCATTGGCCTGTCGCTCCGGTCCAAGGGCGGCTTCAAAGCCCTCCCCCCAAAAGCAAACTCCTAGCAGTAGGGCTCATCTCTTATCGAACACCTCAAGCATCAGCCTCACGTCATTGCCATTCAGAGGCTCCCAAGCGAACACGAGTTGGCGATCAGGCAAGACAGCTCCTGAGGGAAAGCTCACTCCTTCTGCCAAAATTTGCGGGTTCTTGTCAGGGCCGCCATGAACGACCAAGTTGCCTCCCTTTTCGTAAAAACAGAGTTCAGAATCCCCGGTAACAAGTAGGTCGGGGCGCAGCGCGTTCCCGTCCAACTCCCGTTCGTCGTCGCCGGATGACCCCAAAAATACCGACCTTTCCCGACGCCACGCCGTTTTGATTTCACCGTCCATCTTAAACACCACGCCGCCGCCATCCATCGGACAGCCGTTGAGCTTCCACGTCCCACTTCCGATTTTTCGACCTGCGCCGTAGCTTTCTCCAACATCCCCGCTTTCCGAAATCCACATGTCGCGTGATCCTTCCAGCAAGTTGCGCCACATCACCGCGATTTTCCCATCGCGGCGGACTGCGATCGATGGCCTGCAACACTCGCAAACAGTTCCAGCGGGAGACTTGTAAACCAAGACATCAGCCTCCCATGTTACACCGCCGTTTTTGGACACAGCGGCGCGGACCTCGGTCCCGTCGCTCCGGCAATCCAACCAAACAACTGCTGCGATACCCTCAGTTGCAGCCATCGAATGCAGGCCTTCCTTTGCGGAGGCAGGCGCGCCATTGAGTGGAGAGGTTTCCTTCCAGGTTTTACCGTCATCGCGGGAATGCCACCCATGGAGCATTCCGTCCTCATGGGAAATTGCGGTAACAACAACATTGTGCCCGATGGTCGCGATTTTAGGCCCGCGTCCCAACCCAAGTGCCAGTTGCGGAAGGCGCCCGATCTCGACCGCCATCGATAAAACCTTTCCGCCAGGCTCCGAGGATGAAAAGAGGATGGCACCGCTTTTCTTCTCTCCGAAGACCACATGAATCCGACCTTCTGGTCCAACGGCCAGTTGCGGCTGGGCCGCTTTTCCCGGTTCCGCTCCGGGAATTTCCACAGGGGCACCAAAAGCAAGTGCGGAGAAATGGGCCAGCAGGAACAGGTAGGCGCATCTTGAGAGCGAAGCGCTTTGGGAGGATTGGAAAAGACTTTCTTTCATCGTGATTGAAAAGCAAAAGTGTCTCGTTACGGGAAGGTCCTAGTACCCGTAAAACACAAAAGAAATCTGAATTCTGATTCAGTTTAAAAATCCGAGCGGAATTCCAAACTGTAAACAATTACCACAACATAATGAGCAGCGATGCCGACTAGTCCAGCGCAAAGCGTTAACGCCCTCGCGGCTCTTGATTCCCGGTTTTTTTTGCTGACCCAATTTTCGCTATTCGGTCTTCAATGGGGCCAAACAGCTCGTCAAGGCCGGCGGCGGCTAGGAATTTGCTTTTGGCGGGAGCGCCTTGAAGCCACCTTTGGAGGGGAGGGGGGAGAAAGAGGCGAGATAATACGATTCGCTGGAACCACTTGATGGATTTAAAGCCGTGTGCCCAAGGCACGATCATGCGGATTGGCCCGCCACGCTCGAGCGGAAACGGCTCGCCATTTAGCCGGAATGCAACAAAGGCCGGCCAGCTCGCCCGGAGGCGTTTCCATGACCTGCGAATAGCTCAGGGATGACTGGAACAACTGTTTAGGATCGTCATTGTGAAAGCCTAAATGTAGATGCGACGAACGTTTGTTATCTTGCCGCAGAGACGCAGTACGTCGCGCAGTAGCACGCCTTCCCACAAGCCTTGCCCGAGCGGCGTCGGTATGTTCAGACATTGCATCGCCTTGATAAACTTTGCGCCGTGGGTTTCTGCCAATGCCGTCAGGGCGGGCAGATCGAGGGTGATCGCCTTGCCGATTCTGGCAGAGTCGTCTGCCGTGATATCGAGCCGCCAAGTCTCTGCCGTGAGACGTGCCCGGCTTAGCGCTTCGCCGCGTAATGATTGTGGTTTTGGATTACCGCGCGAGACATCTTCGAAATCGCCAGCCGGGGTGAGGAAGGGGTGCCTGGATTTGACGGAATCCTCCGTAGCGCTTGCCGAGTTTCCGGTCAAACGGGCAGTGCCAAGACCGGCGGTCAAGGTGGCCCTCAGTTTGCGGAGGGAGATCTTCATATTGGATGTTAAATCATTTCGATGCCGCGCATCGTGCCGGTGCCGCTGCTGAAACGTGTGGTCTCGACGCCGAGACTTTGTAGCAGGCTGACGTAAAGATTGGTGAGCGGATAGTTTTTATTTGTGTCGAATGCTAGATGTCCGGCATGTTTGAATCCACCCCCGGCAAGGAGGACGGGAAGGTTGTCGTTGGCGTGGGAGTTGGCGCTGCCCATGTTTGTGCCATAGAGGACGGCGGTTTGATCGAGCAGAGAAGCGCCTTGTTCTTTCACCGTGTCCATTCCTTTCAAAAACTCACCCAAGGCGCTGAACTGGGCGTCTTCGATAAGACGTAGCTCACTCAGCCGCTCCTCGCGTCCGCCGTGGTGGGTGAGCTCGTGGCACATGGTTTTTACACCGGGGATCTGGCGTGGTGTTAGTGTTCCCGTATTGAGGCAGATGGTGACGATCCGTGTGGAGTCGGTTTCCAATGCGAGCCGGACAAGATCGAACATCACTCGCTCGTTCTTTGCCAAATCGTGCTGCTCTTTGACTTCTTCGGGAGCTTCTGCGCTGATTTTTGGCTTCGGCCGATCGACCCACGCGGTGGCTTTTGCCAATCGCTGTTCCAGCTCTCGCACGCTGGTGAAGTATTGGTCAAGACGGTCGCGATCTGCCGCGCCGACACTACGCTCGAGGCGCTTAGCGCGCTCGCGCAGGGAATCGAGAAGGCTGCGATCTTCCTGCAGTCGCCGTGCTGCCGACGCTTTGTCCTCGGCACTATTCTCGACAAAAAGTTGTTGATAGAGCTTCAGCGGACTGCGCTCGGGCGGGATCATTGAACCACTGCGCGTCCACGAGCAACTCATCATCTCCGAGCCGATCATTAAAGTAAGCGAGGGGAAGCGCGTGTCGCCGCCGATTTTTTCGGCCATGATCTGATCGAGAGAAATGCTGTTTTTAAATGAACCGCGACTCGCTCCAGGCGCGCCGGTGAGGAAGGACTTTTCCGCCGCGTGTCCGCCGTCGACGCCGGGCAGCGAGACACCGGAGAAAACGGTCAGTTGATCGCGCTGTTCTTTGAGGAACTCCAGATAGGGTGAAGGCGTGTAGTCCTGGCCTGTCTGCTCAGGGAAGAAAAACTGCGGCAGGATCCCCATGTTGGTCATCATGCCAACGAAGCGGCGCGGCGGCGGTGGCGAATCGGCTGCGCGTGCAAAGCCGGGGAGCATCGCGTCAAGCATCGGCAGCGCGAGCGATACGCCTGCGCTCTTCAGCAAAGTGCGGCGCGATAGATGGCGTTTTGTGGTAATGTAGGGGGATTTCATAGGGCTACTTATTGCGGAACAATTCGCTTTGGATCACATCGTGAATCAATGAGCGTATCCCAAAGTTCGACTTTTGCAAAATGGCATCAATAGTAGCGCGGTCGGCAAAGCCTACTGGCGCTCCGGTTGCGTAAGTGGTGAGATGGCTTAGGAACGCCCGAGCAAGACGCTTTGGATCGGCGGCAAGCATTGAGCGCAGTGCATTCACGTCGTCAAAAGGACGACCGTCCGGAAGTTGCCCGGTGCAGTCGACTGACAAACCGCCGTGGTATTCGATCGCGTGACCGTTCACTTTTTTGCGTTTGTCGGGCGGCCCTTCGCCGCCCACGACGCGGTATTTATCGCGCCATTCGCCGACGACGTCGAAGCTCTCCAGCGCGAACCCGTAGGGATCCATCTTTGCGTGGCAACCGGCGCAGCTTGGGTTCTGACGGTGTTTTTCCAACTGTTCGCGGATCGTGGTAGCGCCGCGCACATCGGGTTCGATGGATCCAATATCCGGCGGTGGTGGCGTGGGCACGATGCCGAGGATTTTTTCCATCACAAAGGCACCACGTTTCACTGGCGAGCTTGTCGTGCCATTGGCTGTCGTTTTCAAGACCGCCGCCTGTGTGAGAAATCCACCACGCACTGAGCCATCGGGTAGATCGACGCGGCGCAAATCCCAGCCGCGCACACCGTCGATTCCGTAGAGCTGCGCCAGCGGTTCATTGAGCATGGCAAAGTCAGATTTCACGAAATTCGTGACGCTCAGATCGTTCTTCACCAGCTCGGAAAAGTACGCCTCGGACTCCATTTGCATAGCTTCGCTAAGCCACGGCATGAATTCGGGGTAGATGTTTTTGTCCGGTTGTGTCGCGTTCAGTGCACGCAGGGCAAGCCATTGGCCGGTGAAATTTTTCACGAAACGTGCGGCACGTTTGTCATTCAGCATCCGCTCGGTTTGGGCGCGAAGAACGGTAGGGTCGCTGAGTTTTCCCTCGTCGGCCAGCGTCGAAAGTTCATCGTCGGGAAGGGTACTCCAGAGGAAGTAGGAAAGACGCGAAGCGAGCGGGTGGTCGTCGAGTTTTCCCATCGGCTCGCGCAAAAGTATGAATTCCGGCGAGGTCAAAACTTCGCGGTATGCCAGGATCATCGCATCCTGGAACGCGCTGCCATCGACGATTTTTTTGGTCACTTTCGTCAGGTATTCGGCAACCTCGTTCTCAGCCACCGGACGCCGCAGCGCGCGACGGAGAAAAGTGCGCAGGAGGCGCTCTGCGTCTTTAGCCGGCTCGGTCGCTTCCACATAGACGACTGGGCGTTTCTCGCCGCGATGGCCATAGATGTCTTTCGGAAATGACTCAGGATTTCCCTTCGCCCAAGTCTGTTGTTTCGGCTTTGGGACCCCGCTTTCTTCCGTCCATTCCTTGATGGGCAGATCGCCAAACAGCGCGCGGTGATTTGCAGGTGGCCACGATTCGTAGATCGGACCCTCGATCTCCACCCACTCGACAGCGACGCCCGGAGCCGGACTCATCGGGCCTGTGACGTCCTTGTTGTCGCCATGGGCGTAGTCGCGAAAATTCTCGCATGAGGACGCGATGAGGCGCAGGAAATCGTCCGTGCCGTGCATCATGCCGCCGCCGCGTTCGATCCACGCGGTGATCTCACGTTCGGCGGGTTTGTTAGGGGGCAGGTCGACGGTGCCATAGTGCTCTCCTTTTGAAAAAACGCCCCATCCCAAGGCACCGTGACGTTCTGTGGGGATCACATTTTTTCCGTCCCAGCCAAAACTGTATCCGGAGACGCGAAGTTTGTGAAAGCCAGTGATCACGGGCTGGATCGCCGTCATCGTCCAACGAAAGTCCGCGTCCTCATGGCGGAACAACCCAATCGCATTCGCCATTGGTTCTGTGTCTGTTAGGTGGTGTGCGGTGTCGGCGACAAAGGTCTCATCCCGCTCCATGCCGATCAGCGCGATTGCCGTTTTGTTGCCGATGGCCAGCCCGACTGAGCCTTCGCACTCTTTACCGTTTTTGTGGATGTTTTTAGTGAGATGGAACCGGTATTTGAAGGTAGGCGGTTGCTCCGGAAACGGGCAAAGCGCGTCATCGAGGGCCTTGTCGACCGCCGCAAGATAGGACTCCATATGGACGAACGACATGTCCAGTGCGCCAGCAAGTCGGTCGAAGCCGTGCGACGAGCCATCCTCCGGAAGAGCGTCTTTGATCTTGATCGCGGGCATTGCCAAGAGGTCGCGCAGGGAGTTTTCGAACTCGACCCTGTTAAGGCGCCGCAGCCGCGAGCGGCCTTCGCGCTGTTGCTTGGCGGAATTGATCGCGGTCAGTTGCGCAGCCCATGTGGACAGCGCCGCATTCAAGTTGGTCGCTTCAGGCCGTGGTTTCTTTGCAGGGGGCATTTCTCCGGAATTCACCCTATCATGAACTTTTACCCAGGCCTCAAAATTCGCCTCATCAAAGCTGAGGGCTGTAAGGTCGAGCTTTCCCTTTTTGCTGTCAGAGTCGTGGCACTCGAAGCAGTGCGCCTCCAAAAACGTGGACGTGATCGTTTCAGCCGCCAGCTGGGAGCACGGGGCGAGCAGCCAAGCTGCGGCGAAAAATCGAAGGGGTTGGTTCATGAAATGCATCGTTATCGGAAAATGCTGCTAGAAATTTGCTTTTGGCGGGAGCGCCTTGAAGCCGCCTTTGGAGCGGAGCGGAGGGGGGAGAAAGGGGGTTGCATCAGCGTCGCGAAGCTGTGAGGCAGAAAGGCTGGTAACGCGACATTGGCGAGCATTTTCTAAGGCGATTGAGGTAGGGACACTGATCACTCAGTGCCCCCCTCGCAGATCCCGGCGTGCGGAATTACCTGCACCGGGCTCCTCGCAGGACGCGCAGTCAGAGCGACGTCATTGTCCGGTGTATTATTGATTAAGATCATGCAGGTTTGCTTCCACTTGGCAAGGTCGCTTGCACTGGCTTTTCTACGATTCTCGGCAAGGGCAAATCCCAATGTTTCAATCGCTTGCTAAATTCAGTCCAAGTCATGGACCGTCTTTCACTTCGACGATTGAGCCATTTCACGATCAGGGCGATGAGACCCCGGTCGGCGATGCGTTGCTCTAACATCCGCACGAGCCAGTCGTGGTCCATGTGATCAAAGAAGCTCCGGATATCGGCTTCCACGATCCAGCGGTAAGTTCCTCCGTTGAGGGTCTCGCGACGGTCACAACTGGACTGACGCGCTCCCCGGCCCGGTCGGTAGCCGACGCTTTCTTCGTGAAGGTCTTCTTCCCAGATGCTTTCAATGATCATTTTTGACCGCTTGCTGGACGATCTTATCTTCTAACACAGGGATCCCGAGAGGACGGAGCTTTCGCCCGCCCGCCTTCGGGATCCACTGGCGCTTGACGCTGCGGGCGCGGTAACGCACTTGCTTCAAACGCTCTTCCAGACCCACGAGGTTTTCTTCGAGGTTCTCGCCATATTGCGCATGCGTCACCCCATCGATCACAGGGCTGGCTTTGCGTTTCAAATGATGGAAGGCCTCGCGTAATAACTCGCGTAATAACTCGCGGTCTAACAGGCGAGCGAGGGACCGGAAGCGATGCTTTGGTTCCTCTTTCGCCTTTGCTCTCAATGCGAACAGGGTGCGTGACACGCTTGTAGTGGGAATAATCCTTTCCCCGGCGTGAGTGCTTTGTTCGCGGTGTCTCTGCGCCAGCCCCTTCGCCATTTGATCGGCTCTCCCGTCTCTGACTACTATGGGCTGGTCTGATTGACTGCAGATTAGATTTCAGTATGGCAGTCTATGTCCGCTACGCTCCCATTCTACCGACATGCCACGATCTAAGGTCGACCCCGGTGGAACCGAGAGACTCTCGCCGGATGGCGAGTCTCTCGATTCTGGAATCTCCATACTGTTACAAGGATTTCCTTCCACATACTGCTAGGAGTTTGCTTTTGGAGGGAGGGCTTTGAACCCGCCTTTGGACCGGAGCGGAGGGGGGAGAAAGGGGGTTGTTCGGTTCTATGTGCATGACCACGCTCATCGAGAAAGAACTTCGCGAGGTCTAGGTAACGGCGTTCTCCTGTAGCCCGATACAATTTGATCAGTGCCATCTCTACCTCCTGATGGCCGTCCACGTTGTAGCGCTTGTTAGGTCCGAAAATGCCGTCGATGTGGTCGGCGAAGCGCTTGGCGGAATCGACCACCTTGGTATTGCCGGTCACTTTCTGTTCCTCCACGGCCATTTCAAAGAAGTGTCCGGCATTATACATTTGGTACTGCAGACGCAGATCATCCCAGCATTTATCGAGTCCATTCACAATCCAGTACGAAATGAGAAAGCCATCTTTCTACTGCGCGGCGAGAATGCGATCGATGATGCCATCCACCCGTTGCTTCAGGGCCGGATCGTCGAAGTGATCTAGCGAATAGAAGGCTCCCTCCAAAGCTTTGTATATATCCGAGTCAAAAGCATGGTGGCCCATCAGCGGGCCGTCGAACTTACCTGCTGCCTTGTCGAAGTTGGTGACATGGCCGGTTTTCTCCAATTGATTCAGGTTGTGAGGAATAGTGACATCATGCTGGGTTTTCAGCCGCGGCCCCCAGAAGCCGCCGCTGAGCTTCACCTGCTTGTGGTTGACTTCCTACAAACCCCGGAGTGGTGGAGGGTTCTTTGGTTTCTCTGCGGCATTTCCGTAGGCTTTCAGCCATTGAGCAGTTGTAGATCCTGCTTCCCGCTGCCGAATTGTCCGGCATCGATGTTGAACTTGTGCAATAGCTCGAGGTAGAGGTTACAGAGAGGAGTCGGCTTTTCGAGAACCGTCTGGGTTTGGTGGCGATAGCCGCCGCCGGCGACAAGGGTAGGCAAATTGTTGCAAGTGTGATTCGAGGCATCGCCAAAGTTGCTCCCGATGACAACGGTGGTGTTGTCCAGAAGGGTGCCGTTGCCTTCGTCAATCTGATCGAGGTCGTATAGGAACTGGTTCAGATGAGTCATGATATCCCGTTCAATGCGGCTCAATTGATCGAGCATGTGAGCTTGGCCTCCGTGATGGGAAAGCGTGTGCCAGCCACCAGTCGCACCGGGTACCTTGATGGCACCGTAGATCCAATCCATGGAAAAAGTGATGACACGGGTGGAATCCGTCCGGAGGGCGAGCTTTGCCAATTCCAAAAGGTTTTTCACCTTGGTAGAGAACTCGAATTCCTTATCCTCGCTGAGGGTGTTAGTAACCCTCGGCTTGTTGGTATTCAGCCAGAATTCCTCATGTTTGATTTTTGCCTCCAATTCACGAATGACATTCCCGTATGAATCCAACTGGGCATGATTGGCCTTGCCGACTTTGAGCGCCTTGATGTCCCGGTGGAGGCAGGCAATGACTTCCAAATCGTTGGCAATTTGCTTCTTTTTGGCCGCCAAATCCTCTTCACCAAAGAGCATATTGAAGATCTTGGCTTCATCATACATGGGCGGAATGGCGGTCCCGCGGGAATTCCACGAGCAGCCCCAGCCGCGATCGTAGATACTCATGGCAAGGGAAGAGAATCGCGTATCACCGCCCATCTTTTTTGCTAATATCTGATCCAGTGAGATGCTGTTGACGAAAGCCGACGACTCCGGTTGCGGTGCTCCAGTCAGAAACGACTTTTCGGAATCATGGTTACTGGTCTTCATGCCCGGGTGATAAAGGTTCTGGAAGACCGTCGCCTTGTTCCTCACTTTCAGATCTTGAAGATAGCTACTGGTGGATAAGTCACCCCGTGTTTTTGGGAAAAAATAGGGCTCATAAAATCCGAGTGAGTTGCAGATGAAGATGATCCGTTTGGGCGGGGTTTTCGGTTTTTCTGCGGCGTGTAGACCCAATGAATGAATCGCCAGCGGCAGCGCTGCACCGGCCTTAAGGAAGTCTCTTCGTGTGAACATGGCTGTGATTTATGTTTTTAGATTTATTATGCGGCAGGTGGTTTACGGCTTCTTACCACTCAAGGAATAAATCAGCACATTGACCAGAAGATCGCGCAGACGGCAGTCTTCAGCTCTGGATGGAATCATGGAATACAGGTCGAGCCGTTGTTGCAGGTCTGGCTTCTTGCCGGTGGAATACTCGAAATATTTCTTGCCAAGATTATAGGCGAGGCCGCGGTGGTCGGCCAAAAGATACTTCTTGAGGCCATTGATGTCGCTGAACTCGGTGCCGTTGATTTTCGCGGATGGGTCCACTTCACCGGCGGGTTTGGAAAAGCCGCTGGGCGAATACAGGAAGGTGCCCGGGTGCGGCGTTTCCGTGGCGTAGCGCGTGCGCCACTGTCCGACGGCATCAAAGCTTTCGAGTGCGAATCCGTAGGGATCGATGCTCTTGTGGCAGGCAAAGCATGACGCGTTTTTTTTGTGCGCCTCGATCTGTTCCTTGAGCGTTTTGGCGGCCGCGTGATCCGCTTCGATCGTCCCGGCATTGGGTGGCGGTGGCGAGAGCGGCACGCCGACGATGTTCTTGGAAACCCAAGCTCCACGGAGGATGGGAGATGTTTGAAAGCCATCGGCGGTGACTTTCAGAACACTCGCCATGGTCAGCAGGCCACCTCTCGGTGAGCTCGCCGGGAGCGCGACCTTTCGCATCTGCTCGCCGATGATGCCTTCGACACCATAATGCCGGGCCAAGCGTTGATTGAGAAAGGTGAAGTCAGAGTGAATCAGATGGCTGATCGGTAAATTTGCTTCAACCAGGTGGGCGAAATAGGTCTCCGTCTCGATCGGCAAGTAGTGTGATAGCAACACATCGTATTGCGGATATAGTTTGAGAGAGGGTGAGATTTTATCGAGGGAGCGCAGATTCAGCCACTGTCCGCAGAAAGAGTGGATCATCCGCTGGCTTTTCGGATCCGCCAGCATGCGTTCGATTTCCCGCCGCAGCAGCGGACCGTTCAGTTTATCGGCGGCAGCCAGTTCAGCCAAGCGGGTATCTGGAACAGATAACCATAATGTCCGGGATAATGTGGCCGCGCGTGTCTGCGATTGGTTGGCATCGGTGTTAGATGTCAAATAAAAGCGAGGTGAGCTGATCACCGCCTTCATGCCGATTTTGGCTGCGGAAACGAAATCATTTTTGGCACGGAACTGATCAAGACTCACCTGCACATAGGGGGCTGCTTCAACATCGCTCAGGGTGCTTACGAATGCCCGTTCCGCGAAGCGTTTGATCACCTGACGCAGTTCGGTCTCGCCGCCGGAAACGGTGATCGCATCTGTCTTGGAAGACGATGATCGGGCAGCAGCCGTTACAGCCAGACTAGGAAAATTGGTTGAATACGATTTCGGCGGCCATGTTTCGTAAACAGGGCCGCGCACGGTGAGCTGCTTGATGTAGGCTCCTTGGTTGCCTTCGGCTTGGCGCCACGTGTAAGGGGAATAGCAGTGAACCGAAACGTTTTCGCCAGGATTGAGAAACATTCTGAGTTTATGAGGCTGCAACGTCTTGTTACCCAGGGAAATGACATCCAGCAGCCTTTGTGACTGTGGCCGGTCATCTGCGATGAAATGCTTTCCCGCAAAAACCATGATGCTGATATCTTCGGCAAAATCGCCCATTTTGGCAGCGTCGAATGTCAGATCATACCACCCTTTTACTTTCGGCTCGAAATTGTCGTAAAAAAATGAGTAGAAGACTCCATTGTTTGCCCGGGTCCACGAGAACAGCATGCCTTCCTCGTGTTTGCGGGCATAGATGCGGTAAGTTTCGTGGCTCTCCTTGATGGCGCTCGTCTTCCAGACACCTTCCGGCTCAATTTGCTCCACAGGGAAAGCGAAATCGAGCATCTCATCGGCCACAGTGAAGGCGGCGGAGAGCTGCTCACTGGTCAATTGAATGCGCCGATCCGTATCAAAGTCATAGGTGCCTCGATCCTCAGGAATCTCCGCGACCAAATCAATATCAGACCCTAACAGATCGTTAAAGGAAGTGACGAACTCATGACGACTGATCCGTCGGAAATCATGAGCGGGATGTGCCGGTTGCCGTGAGGCCAGCCATGCGAGCATCTTCACCCGCTCGGCAGCAGTTGGCTGCTTTTTGTTAGACGGCGGCATCTTTCCGGTGATCAGATTCTCAAAGAGCCGATTGCCATCAAAATCCGACTTATCGAGAACAGCTCTCAAATCTAAATCGCCCTTTTTCTCATCCTCGTCGTGGCAATTAAAGCAATGTTGCTCGAAGAGTTCCTGAGTATCGGTGGGCGGTGCCGCCCTGCAAATCGAACTGAGGAGACAAACAACAGCCATCGTACCACAAACTGCGCTGCCGAAAATGCTATTGCTAGAAATTTGCTTTTTTGGAAATGTAATCAAGGGCTGCTTGTTATTTTGCGATCGCGAACCGCGAAGGGGGTATTTCACTCCAAGTCCGAGTACTTCAAGCCCTCGATGTAGCAATCCACCTGGCCGGAAGGGACTTTCGTTTTCTCGTCGTGTTGCTAGGAATTTGCTTTTGGCGGGAGGGCTTTGAAGCCGCCTTTGGACCGGAGCGGAGGGGGGAGAAAGGGGGTTGCGGGGGAAAGAGGGGCGGAGACGGTGGTTTGGTTTGGCAGTTGCGGGGATTTCGGCAAGAAAAGTCCCCGGTCCACGCCGTATTTCGCTGGAACCGGGAGATTCAAGCACGAAATTCATGACCCAAAACGTAGATTCCCAGCCCGCGTTGCCAAGATCTTTTTTGGCAGCGGTTTTTTCGTTGGGGGGCGTGGCATCGACCTTTTAGGAGTCGTCGAGGACCAGGATGCGACCGTCGTCGAGCAGGATCTCCTCGGGCGGGCTGGCGCGACTCCTGCAAGTGAGCCTTCATTCAAATCCGACGAAGGAGGCACATCATCAAAACAGGCGAACGAACCATGACTTCACACAACACTCCGTAATCCGACGACGAACGAAGCGACAGCGAAGTGGTGCCCGGGTGGAAGGGACCCTTTAGGGAAGGACCCAAGCGAAAAGGCACGGCGACGGATTACGGATGTTGTGAATCGAAGCGGAGCGGAGATGGACACTCCGCAGGAGTGCTCGCAGGGCGAGGCAAAGCCGGAGTCAAATGGCCATGGATGCTGGAGGCGTGACAGACCGCCCGCTCTGAACATTGACCCGACGTGAGGAGGCTGATCCTTCTAGCAGAACGCTTTGAACCACCGAACAGCTTGACTGGAGGCTTTCAACGCGGTTGCAGGAAGGTCTTTTATTTGTCTGTCTAATAAAATGGTTTCATCACACATTCGCTCCGCTCGACGGCAGCGACGAAAGCCTTGGAGAATGGGGCCGATCTCCGGAGAGTCCAGGACATGCTCGGCCATGCAAATATCGCAACAACTAGGCGTTACGATTACCGAGGAAAAAAAGCCGAAGACAGCGCTGTTCACCGAATCAGCTATTGAGGCGTTCATAGATACCTCTACAAAATGGAGTGGCCTCTTGATGTTTGGGGGTGGGTGCGCCCAGAGGTTAACTATTGATTCGTTTGCGGCGCAACACGCCCAAGAGACCTCCTACACAAAGCAACATCATGCCCGATGGCTCGGGAATTTGACCCAAGGTGATCGACGAAAAGGTCGTAGAGCGAAACGCCCATGCTAGCACGTCGGGGCTTTGGCTCTCGTCTTCATACACGAAGGTCATTTCCATTGTTCCGTCATTAAAATCCCATTGTTCCAAGGAACTCGGAAGTCGTCCAGGATCATCAACAGACCCCTCCGGGAGTCGAAAGTTAAGAGACAGTTGATGAAACAAAAAAGGAGGAACAGCTCCTGCCCCGAGGGGGTCAGACGCTAAAAATAGAAACAACCAATCGTTGCCACCTGGATTGAATTCTAGATTCCCTACAACGCCTAAGTCTGCTATACGAAAAATAGTATCATCAATCACTAGGCGAGATTCAGAAATAATCATTCCGTATCCAACTTCGGTCGGAGATTGATCAGCTGCAATCTCAGGAACTTCATAGTCTATTTCAACACGAAAAGAACTATCTTCTGGGAAAAGGTCCCCTGTTAGAACCTCATCGACATTCCCTGAAAAAGACATCCTAATAAGGACCCCTTGAGAACATCCTGTTAAACATAATATAATAGTAAAAATAACTTTTTGTATTCTCATATCATTAAAATAAATCGATGGTTTTAAGTGTATAATCACCTCCAAGATCTTTCATCGCTTGGTTAATGTTGGAAGAATTATCAGGATCTGAGAAAAATGGTCCGTATCCGGGGCTTAACGCCCCCCACATGATCCCAAGAAGAATAGGTTCTCCTCTCACAAAAATAAACTGCGGCCCCCCGCTATCTCCTTTAATAAACCGGTCTACGTACCTAATACCGTTCCAAGTGCGGTCCGAGCGATAATCCATGGGAACTTCACTACGAATACCGTAGTAAACCTTATGATTTAAAATATATCCAAATTTATAAAGAACACATTCTCTCTCCCTAACAGCGTTCAGTGTTCGAGCATCATCCAGCAGGGTATTCCAATCAATAGGATCCCCATTATGCCATCGATGAGGCAATACTTTGTAAACCTTCACTTTAGGTGGAACTGGGTCATCTAATAAGCAAACAACTATATCATTCCCGATATGGATGAAACGGGTAAGGTTGCGGACAACTTGGCTACCGTCAGAATCGAAAAAAGTCACTGGAATTGATGGAGTAAGATCAACTGGACCTGTCTCCAGATAGGGGTTCACACCAGTACGAAATTGAATATGATGAGCTGCACCAACTACATGCCTAGGTGAACGCAAGGTTAACTCAACTTCAGATCGAGGACCAGGAGGAACATTCTTCCCTGTTGACACGTTCGTATAATCGTTGTCCCAGGATGTTCCGGTGAAATCCACCTGATTCGTCCAACACCACTTGGCCCATACGCAATCCTCACCTTTTTTGTAGTAATCAAAGATCTGTCGAGAAAACGTATTGTCCGGAATCAACTTATCGAAGTGGGCATCCGAATGTGCTCTTAAGGTCTGCGGGGTTACTGTGTCGTCAGTCCTTAGGTCATGACCCGGAAAAGGTTCATTGAGAGCAAGACGCAAATACTGAAGACCACTACCAGCGGGAACCCCCACCGTGAATTCATGGGCTCCCGTGCCATCAAGAACAGGTTTAGTATCAGCCGTTCCAAGGATTATGGGGGGAGGGAGGTTCGGGAGGGACTGTCCGTATCCATTTTCATAATGGTTGATGTCTTCCCAAGTAAACAGGTTAGAGCTTCCCTGAACCCGGTAGTGGTAGCCATGACCGGGATCAGGGAGGCACCGGAAACGAAGAGCAGGGACCTGATTTGCCGGAGGGTCAGCAAAGACATAATCAGGATCGTAGGCAGTCGTTCCGTAGACTGTGGGAGGAGACACCATGGCAAGCTCGTACCAATTCGGCCATCCATCGTTGTCAAAATTCTCGTTGCCATCACCAGTCCCATCATCATCACTGTCGGGGTTGATTGGGTTGGTTAGATTCCAAAGAATCTCATCGGCATCTGTCAGCCAGTCACGATCGGAATCTCCCGAAAATGGATCGACTCCATGAGGTCCGCTGATCTCATCCCAGTTCGTTAAGCCATCATTATCGAAATCCTCTGCGCCCGGATTCCCCCCTGCCACTTCGTAGTCAGTGTGAACCAAGCGGTAGAACAAATTTACTCCAGGCGTTACCGTCGAAGTATTAGTGCCCATAACTGTGCCGTCTCCATACCAGATTTGATCCACGTATTCCCAATCATCCAACGAATCGGACATCTGGAGAAAATAGGTGCGATCAAGTACGCTGTCCCAAGTCAAAGCACAGGAATTTGTGCCATTATTGTAATCAATCTCCAGCTCCTGGCTGAGACCAGTTTGAACAGATGCCAAACAAACGAAAGTAGAAATAACGGATCTCTTCATCTTGCTTTCTGTTCGGGGGTGAGAGGCCAGAAATTGATCTCGATTTTCTTAATACTGGGATTCTCCGCTTCTTGTTCTTTTTCAATCCGGCGGTTCTCAGAAGCCACTTCTCGCTGCGTCGCCGCAATTTTGAGGTCTTCCTTCCTCAAGTCGTAAACCTCATGGAGACCTTCAATGAAATCCATCGCAGAATCGTTTTCCTCATCCCCGGCAGTCACCATGTAACGCGCCCCCTGAGCGAGGTCCGGCAATGTAGGAGCAAGCTCATCCCCCAATTCTTGAGCGGACTGATGAAGCAATATGAAGGTAAAACTCTGGGAACTTGACTCGAAACGGTGGAAGCCACCCAAATTTTTCCAATCAACATTGGACCAGCATTCGTGAAACACCTTCTCCCCCCCACCAGTCGACCACCAACGAACTTTGGTTCCCTTGCCTGGATAAGCCACCGAAGAAACAACGAAGGAATGATCGGGCTTCCCCTCTTCCACTTCCGTCGTCGGCGAAGTCCAACTCAGGGGTTCTGTGATTTCTGGGGCCTCCACCTGACGGAAAGTCAATTCACGGAGTTTCCTAGTCTTTGTGACACTGGTAAGAATGCGATAACTTGGCAAAGGAGCCGTAACCGCTTTCTTCTTGCTTCCATTATCAATCTTCCCGGTGATCTTGTTCGTGTCCTGACCATTTGCTGATAAGAAAGCACCGAGGAAGAACAATGCAATAATGGGTGAGTTGTTCATCTTTTTGATAATTTTATCATATTGACATTACATGTCTAGCCCGGATTTCTCACGGCGGATTCAAGCGGCTAGCGCAACGGGGGGTGGTGCTCATTTAGATTGCCCGCATTTAGATTGCCAGACGATTTCCACCTAGACCATTTACACCTATCTTCGTAGCTACAACAAACTCCAACACTCCAGCTTTCCGATCTCTCAATTTCTTTTCTAAAAATGTGGGACCCTGGGACAGGTAGCCCTTTTGTCCGGACTTCGTTCTGGTCTCGCCCGCGCATCGCGGGGATAACTCGGGCGTGCCTCATATTCTTGTCATTGGCGGTGGACCTGCCGGACTGCGTGCTGCGGAAGTTGCTTCTGCTGCGGGAGCGTCGGTGACGCTGTGCGAACAAAAGCGCTCGGTAGGGCGCAAGTTTCTCGTTGCGGGTAAGGGCGGGCTCAATCTTACCCACTCGGAGGAATTGGAGACTTTCGTGACCCGATATCGTGGGCCCGGTCAGCCGGATGACTTTTGGGCGAAGGCTCTCGAACGATTCGACAACAAGGCGATCCGAGCTTGGGCCGCTTTGTTGGAAGTGGGCACCTTTGTGCAAAAGTCGGGGCGGGTTTACCCCAAGGCCCTCAAAGCCGCTCCGCTCCTTCGCCGTTGGGTGGAAAGATTGCGGGCGCAGGGAGTGCAGCTCAAGATGAACCATCGCCTCACGAAGCTCTCCAGTGGCTCGGCGGAATTTGAGACGCCGGAGGGACCTGTCACCATCGAGGTCGATGCCGTCATTCTCGCGCTCGGTGGCGGTTCGTGGCCGGACACCGGATCGGACGGGGCCTGGGTTTCCACTCTGCAAAACGCCGGCATCGAAGTGGCCCCGCTCAGCTCGGCCAACTGTGGCTGGGAAATTGCGTGGCCGGAAGAAGTGATCCCGCAAGTCGAAGGACAGCCGCTCAAGAACGTGGTGGCTTCGGTCGATGGCGAAGTCGCTCCCGGCGAAATCATGCTGACCCGCTACGGAATGGAAGGCGGACCACTTTACCAATTGGGACCGGTCCTGCGGGCCATGGAGTCTCCTACCATCATCCTCGATTTCAAACCGACTTTCACCGCTGAAAAACTCATTGCCAAGATGGAGTCGGCTAAAGGCAACTTCCTCGAGGAAGCAAAAGTGCGTTGGAAACTCAGCGATCCCATGAGGGCCATCCTCGCGCACTTTCACGGTCCCTTCGACTCCGCCGAACAACTCGCGCAACACGCCAAGGCCTGCCGCATTCCTCTCACACAAGCACGCCCGCTCGCGGAAGCGATTTCCTCGGCGGGCGGCGTGACCTGGTCGGCCGTCGATGACCAACTCATGATCAAGGCGCTCCCCGGCGTCTTTGTGGCGGGCGAGATGATCGACTGGGAAGCCCCCACCGGCGGCTACCTGTTGCAAGGTTGCTTTGCCTCGGGAACGCTGGCTGCCGAAGCGGCTTTGAAAAGCTGTTAGAGCTCAATCATCGAACCACTCGTCTTCGTGATCGAAGGTCGGAATGGGGATGTTGATGATGCGCATGTTACCCACAGCGCGATGACGGCAACCGGGCTTGATGAGAATGCTCGTCATGGGCTTGACCGGGATGAGTTCACCATCGAGTTCGAGATGACCCGAGCCTTCCAGGATGAGGTAAATCTCGGTCATCTTTTTGTGATAGTGCGTGCGGGCCTCGCTTGAGATGTCGACGAGGTGGATGCTCGCCACCGGGTTTTCAGGGACACAGAAAGCCCGGCGGGAGGTGCCGCAGGGACAGGGCGTGCCCTCGACTTCGTCGAGCTGTTCGATGAGGTAGTTTTTTGAACTCATAATCCTAGGCGTTTACGGTTGGCTTCCTTCCACTCGCTTCCAAGTTCCTGAAGGGTCTTCCCGGTCCAGGTTTTCCAAATCTCTTCGCGGTAACCTTCGTGAATGGAGAGGTTGAGATGGCGCATGAGTTCCTTGTCGTAGTTCTTGACGACCCAGTCGAAGAAGTGGGCGGAGATGCGATAGCTGCTGTCATGTCTCGCTTGCTCGAAATTACGCTGATTGATCCGGGCTCCATTCTTCTCCGGCTCGAAGAGGAACCAGCGAATGTAATCCGCCGCCCCTTCGGTGACCCAGGTGGGGAGGCGTTTCCCGCGGGTGATGCGCCCCTTCTCATCGCGCCCTGCGAATTGCACCACGTGGACAATTTCATGAATCCCGGCTCCCACTGCTTCGCCGCCTACTTCGCGACGCATGAAGTCAGCATTGAAGACCACGGAAGCACCACTGGCATAGGCGGGAACACCGCGCAGGTTCTGCGGGAGGTTCTCGGCCCTTTTGAGGGTAAAGGTGATTTCGGTGGAAGGGGCCACCCCCGGGACGGGCAGCATCTCGATGATCTTTGGATACCAGTCGTCCATCACCGGGATCAGTCGTTCGGCGGCCCAGTCGGCAAGGTCTGGAGCATCGGTGGAATCGAGAGTGTAGGTGAACTTCCCGGACTTTGAGGGGAATTTTTTGACGATCAGCTTGGGCTTTTCGATGAGGGTAGTCTCCGGACCCTTGGCATCGATGACGTCGATCTCGCTGAAGAATGTGTGATTAAAGGGAGCTTCCAATCCGTTGGGCTTCACATCGAAAAGAAGGTAGCGGAATTTTCCCAGCGGCGTCTTGTCGGCTTGGTTGATGAGGACGCCATGCTGCCCGGCGGGGATTTCAGAGGTGTTCACCTTCTCGACAAGGGCCCAGTCTCCTTGAGGAGCAGCAGGCCACTTGGGGAGATCGGGGAGTTCTCCCGAAGCCGCGTAGAGAGAGTAAGTCTGCGCTGCTCGACTTTTGAAATGCCATGAATAAGTCGCGACCGAGGCCACCTCGATCTCTTTGCCGAGATCGACCAAAATCAGCCCGCCTTCAGTGCCGGGAGCAAAGAAAAAATTCCGCCCGGGATCATCCTGCCCGGTCGGGATCAACCCGTCGTGAAGCACCGCCAGCGGAGCGCTCGCCCGGTCTGACTGGCCGCCGACAACCCGAAAGGTCGCAGCAGAGGCTGCATCATTTGTAGCGGGGGCCGGGACATCTTGGATCTCAAAGTGCGCACCGGTGCTACGCCCACTTTGGACCGCAGCAAACAAAGCTGCAAGTGACGTGAAGGAGACAAGAAAAAAGGCAGGCCGAAGCGTCATTCCTCAAAGAACGATCCCACGGAGCCAATTCTTTTAGAAATCTCAACTCCGGCGACGGCGAAGCAGCGAAATTGCCAACATTGCCGCAATGACCATCGCAGCGCGGTTCACTTCCGCCGGGGAGGTTTTTATCCCACCTAGACGTTCACCGGGGAAATTGGGACTTTGTCTTTCACCGGCAATCTTATCAGATGGGAGCCCACTATGAACCTCCGTTACCTGCCCGCCCTTCTCCTCGCTCTCGCCCTCCCAACCCCGGCGGCCGAACGCCCCAATATTCTCTTCATCGCCGTCGATGATCTAAACGACTGGATCGGCTGCCTGGGTGGCCATCCCCAGGTGAAGACCCCCAACATCGACCGCCTTGCCAAACGCGGTATTCTCTTCACCAACGCCCACTGCCAGTCTCCCGTTTGCAATCCCTCCCGGGCCAGCCTTCTCAGCGGAATCTCTCCCGAAACCTCCGGCATCTACTTCCTGGACCCGCCACTCGATACGACCGAAACCGGGGAAAACAACGAAGTGCTCCCAAGACGCTTCGAGCGCGAGGGCTTCCACGTCACCGGCGCGGGCAAGATTTTTCACAGCCGGGAAAACCAATCCCACATTCCCAACTATGCCGGAAACTTCGGAGGCTTCGGCCCCGTCCCGAAGAAAAAGATCAGCCCCTTCGAAGGACACCCGCTCTGGGACTGGGGCTCTTTCCCGGAACGCGATGACTTGATGACTGATCACAAGGTCGCCAGCTGGGCCACCGAACAACTCACTAAAAAAAGCGAGCAGCCCTTCCTTCTCATGGCCGGTCTTGTGACCCCGCACGTCCCGCAATTCACTCCGCAAAAGTGGATCGATCTCTACCCTCTCGACACCCTTCAGCTTCCTAAGATTCAGAAAGACGACCTCAGTGACATCTCCCCTTACGCTGTCGATCTCACCCGACTCAAACATGTCGCCCCCACCCACGAATGGGTCGTCGCAAACAAGCAATGGAAGCCCCTGGTCCAAACCTATCTCGCCTGTGTTAGCTTCACTGATCATCAAGTCGGGCGTCTGTTAGATGCCCTCGATGCCAGCCCGCACAAGAACAACACCATCATCGTCTTCTTCTCGGATCACGGCTTCCACCTCGGAGAAAAAGACCGCTGGGCCAAGCGCACGATTTGGCAGGATGGCTCAGGTGTCCCCATGATCATTGCGGGCCCTAGCGTCGCAAAAGGAAGAGTCTGCGACAAGCCCGTCCAACTCCTTGACCTCTACCCCACCCTCCTCGATCTCACCGGACTCAAGGCAAATCCCAAACACGAAGGTCACTCGCTCAAACCTCTGTTAGAAGATCCCGCTGCCGACTGGCCCCACACCGCACGCAGCAGCTTCGGTCCAAAAAACATGGCCATTGTTTCAGAAACCTTTCGCTACATTCACTACGCCGACAGATCGGAGGAACTCTACAACCGAAAGAGCGATCCCCACGAATGGTCCAACCTTGCTAGCGATCCGGCGATGAAGGGCATCCTTGCAAGCCACCGGGCGGAGCTCCCCACCAAGTATCATGCGATCCTCGGCAAGGGTTCCACCGGTCACCAGGCTTTTGAGGCCGCCTCACAAGGCCTCGAGAAATAGAATCCTAGTTCGGAACGGAGACCACCATGCGCACATGCTTTCGAGCCCCTCCGGCGAGAGGCACCTTCAGCGTAATGCTTTCCGCAGTGGTCACGACCTCGGCGTCCGAGGTCGCGGGATTAATGTCAGTCCACCCGTTCGCTTTCAAAGTAGTGCTCTCCTGGAATCTCACCATCTCCCCGCTATCCGGATTCAAGGGCAGCGTATAGGCCATCATCGTGCTGTCGGCAGGATCGATCCCGACCGTGCCCGGAAACACTTCAGCCGACGTGGGATCAAGATTCAGAACGAACTCCATGAGATTCTCGATCCCGTCACCATCCGGATCCGCATTGGGACCGGACACCGCCCCATTGATGAGATCAGATCCCGACCAAAACGACTCGGTCCAGGTCTGGAGCGGAGACGTGGGAGCATTGACGGTGAGGTTGAAGGTGTAGGTCGGCGTCTTCTTGCCTTTCAGATTTTTATCCTCCCAGCCTACGATATTGATGCTGCATGTCCCTCCCTCGGTCGGGGTTCCCGAGATGGAACTCACCGGACTTCCGAAGGTATAGGTCAGTCCCGCCGGAAGGCCGGTAATGCCATATGATTTTGCGGTTTCGTTGACGGTCCGGAAGAGCCAGACGACGGTCTCTCCGGCATTGACAGTGGTTGGGTTGGTGGATCCTCCCGTGGTGCTCACGTAGGGCGAGGCCCCGGAGACACGATCGACGCCCACGAGGGTCACCACCAGCGGAGCCGCAAATTGGAAGCTGGATGAAGTCCCCATCAAGGGCGCGAGATGCTTGAGGAATGGAAGCCTCTGGGCAGCCATCGAGAGCCCGCTGGCCAGCACATGGCAGACACGTTGGCCAAATATTTTAGTAGTCATGGTATCAGGTTGTTAGAGGTTTAGTGACTAGTTGCACCCGCAGCCCCCGCCACCGACACCATTGCCGCCCAGCGAAGCTTCACGTGAGAAGTAGATGTGATCGGCCATGGCATCCCCAAGGGGATCCTGGTCAGGAGCCATGACTTTTTTGGCGAGATTTCCGCGCTCCCAGGGAGAGACCCGGGCACAGGATGTCAGGAAGAGCAGCGGAGTGAGGAGGAAGAGAATTTTCATGACTTACTTCAAAGCGGCTTCGATTCTCTTCTCAAGATCCTTGATGGTCTTGGAATCGAATCCTTTGTGAACATGAATGACCCTGCCGTCCTTCCCCACCAGATAAGCGGTGGGCATTCCGGAAGGCCTGACCTTGGCGACAAATTTCTGGGAGTGATCAAAGACCACCGGAAACGTCGGCTTGAGCCCTTTCAGGAACTTGGCGGAATCTGCGGGATTTTTGTCAGTTCCCACTGCGACCACGACCAGCCCCTTGCCTTTGTATTTTTGGTAGAGCTTGGTGTATTCTGGAAACGACTTGCGGCACGGAAGGCACCAGGAGGCCCAGAAATCATAGAGGACAACTTTGCCCTTGGTCGCGGGCATTTTTCCAGTGACTCCCGAGGAAGCCGGAGATGGAAAGGCAGCCCCTTGGACAATCTGGGCTTGGGCACCCACCGAAAGAGCGAATGCCAGCAGTATCATTTGAATCAGTTTTTTCATTTTTCTGTTGGGGTTTATTGAACCGCTAGAAGCTCCATTGAGCTCCCAGCGAAAGAACGGTGGCTGAGGGGAAAAAGATATCGGGAGTGGCGGAGTCCCGGCCGGTCATCTCGTAGCGCTCCAGTTGCAAATTGAGAGTGAGATCCTCGATCGGCGAATAACTCAAACCGATGCCGTAGGTCAGGGCTTCCATCGCAGAGAGGCGGTAGTCCGGTGAGTAAAACGGCCCCGTTCCATCATTGCGGCCATGACCGTCAATCCCGCTGTCAGTCAAAGTCGCATGATAAAAATCCGCTTCGGACTGGACATAGTAGCGAACAAAGGGGCTCACGCTGAGTTGATCCCCCAATTCCTGAAGCCACTTTAATTCAAAAGTGTGACCGATGAGCGAATCGCTATTGGCAAAGAATCGATAGGATCCGTGCAAAGCTCCATGCAAAGGCTCGACGTAATGTTTCACCGCCGCCTTGGCGACCCAGCGATCAATGGAATCAGGCCTGTTCTCGGCGTAATCGAAAGTATCGGTGACCGGAAATTCTCCAAAGGGAGTGGACACCAGGATGGTCGATGTTTGAGAAATCTGGCGATAGGGGTCGGAGAGATATCCCTTGCTGTGCCCGTAGCCCAAATTGAAATCGAACACGGTATTGGGTCCGAGAATCTGTGAGAGGCCGAGCGAAAGATCGAGCGAGTCCTTATCCTGATCACTGGTGATCGTCGTAAACGGCGAAGAGAGAACCGAATCCGAGGCGAAGGAAATCCCCCCGGTCAAGGTCGTGTTCTTGTTGAACAACTCACGACTTAACCGCAGGGCCACCGAGTCAGAAACGTAATCGGATTCCTCACTCCGGGCATACTCGAAGCTGAGAATGTCATCATTCATCTCCTGCTCCACGGTCAAGGCAAGGGCCGTCCTCCGGTCATCAATCTCCTGAAAATTCCAGTCCGTGTCATCCAAAGGTGCATGGGTCCCGGTGGGTGTTGCTCCGCTCAAACTGTCGACCGCATAGCGCAGTCCAAGCGTCGTACCGGTATCGAAGGTATGTTTGTAATCGAGGTAATGAGCCTCAACATCAATGCGCCCGTCGTCCTCATTATAGACCTGGTAGCGGTAACGCAGGACGTCCTGACCGTCACTCTTTGAAATCGCCAACAACGGAAGGGAGGCAAAAATTCGTTGCGGAAGATTCTTTCCAATGGGATTCATTGTGACGTTCTGGATGGTATTTTTAAGTCGCTTGCCGGGTGCAGACACCCGCCGGGCGACAGCATGGGAGGGAGGGAATCTCCTTCCTCATGCCACGGACCCTGCCAAACCCAAATGAGAGCAACATGAGAGTGTGCATTTCTTTTTTCAGGAGCTCTCCGGAGTATAAAACCGCGGCAAAAACTTCATCCCTCTCCGCCCCATTTACCTACCCTACCCCAGATCATTCAAATCCGTCTTTCTCATTGAGTCGCAATGGCTCACTGTGATTCACTCAAAAGATCATCCCATGCACCGGAACGCCATTCTTTCTTCTTTAATCCTGATCAGCTCGATTTGTCTGCCCCTCGAAGCCCAGACTCTTCAACTGGATTTCAACAGCACCGGCATCACGCAGAGCGGATGGCAATCCATCGCCGATACGGACACCGCTCTCGGAGACTCCTGGTCCAAAACCTTTCCCGGTGGCATTGCTTTGGATGTCGATCCCATTGGCGGAATCACTCTCGACGATCGCGACCGAGGAGCGAGCAATGGTGGTGGCGGCGAAGCTTCAATGTGGCGGGACTTCCTCTTCGCAAATGGCAGCTTCAGCACCGCGCCCGGCACCGGACTCAGACTCGTATTCACCGGACTCCAGCCAAATACCGAATACCCCGTCAAAATCTGGGGATACGACGCCAGCTCCACCGGTGGCCGGGCTGCCGATTGGAGTGGCAATGGCTCCGCAACAGAACGCCTCACCTTCAACACCCAGCCTGCCACCCTCGCCGACAACCTCGTCACCATCAACGTCATCACAGATGCCTCGGGCAACATGACCATTGACGGTATTGTCTCCGCAACCAACCCCAACGCCTCCCACAACGTCTTCATCAACGGGCTTGAAATCGGCAACCCGCTCTCAACTGAAGGACCCACCGGCCTCTCTCTTTCTAACTCCACCATCGCCAAAACCGCTCCCCTTGGCACCGCAATTGGCACCCTCGCAACGACAGACCCCACCATCGGCGACTCCTTCACCTACACCATCGTGAACGGTGCGGGCGACACCAATAACGGTCAGTTTGATATCAGTGGTAATTCCCTTGTCAGCGATCGGGACCTCAGCGCCTTCCCCGGCGGCACTCTCCTCTCCGTTCGCATTCGCACCACCGATGCCCTTGGTGCCTTCTACGAACAGTCCTTTCTCATCGAGCTCCTCAACGATTCCGACAACGACGGCCTCGATGACGATTGGGAGCTCACCTACTTTATCAATCTTAGCACCGCCACCGGCTCCGGCGACAATGACTTTGACTCCCTCACCAACCTCCAGGAACAGGATAGAGGAACCAGCCCCATCGACTCAGATAGTGACGATGATGGCCTCACCGACCACGTCGAAACCAACACCGGCACCTTCGCCAGCCCCTCGAACACCGGCACCAATCCCCTCCTCGCCGACTCGGATTCCGACAGTCTCCTCGACAATGTCGAGACCAACACCGGTGTCTTCGTGAACGCTTCAAACACCGGCACCAACCCCAATCTTGCCGACACCGACAGCGACGGATTCAATGACGCCCTCGAAATTTCTGAAGGCACCAACCCCAACAACACCGCCGACTTCCCCAACACCCTCATCCCCCTGCGCCTCAACGAAATCCTCACCCGTAACGACACCGGTATCGATGACGGCTTTGCAAAAAAGGAAGACTGGATCGAGATCTACAACCCCAACAACACCGTCGTCAACCTCGACGCCTACTACCTCACCGACGACGCCACCAACCTCACCAAGTGGAATTTCCCCGCCGTTACCATCCCCGCTAACGGCTACCTCATCGTCTTCGCTTCAGGCAAGGATCTCATCGACCCATCCGGCAGAGCCCACCCCAATTTCAACCTCTCCTCCGACGGCGAATACCTAGCCATCGTCAGGCCCAATGGAACTTCCATCGACGACAGCTTCTCGCCCGCCTTCCCCGAGCAGTTTACCGACATTTCCTACGGCCCGCCCGCTGCCGGTGGGCCTCCCGTCTTCTTCCAAGCTTCAACCCCGGGTGCCGTCAATAATGCCACCGCCTTTCCCGGCGTCGTCAAGGACACCAACTTCCTCACCGATCGTGGCTTCTACAACGCCCCCTTCCAACTCGTCATCACCTCCGATACCCCCGGCGCCACCATTCGCTACACCACCGATGGATCCGCCCCCACTCCCACCAGTGGCACCGTTTACTCCGGCCCCATCAGCATCAATACCACCACCAATATCCGAGCCATCGCCACCTTCAGTAACTGGCTCCCCACCAACGTCGACACCCACAGCTACATCTTTGGCGATGACGTCGTTCAGCAACCTACGAATCCGGCAGGATGGCCAAGCGACTGGGGAAATCACGACGGGCTCAATATCCCCTCCGACTACGAAATGGACCCGCGCGTCGTCAACAACACCAACGGCCTCGGCATTCACACCGTCCAGGAAGCCTTGCTCGATCTCCCCACTGTCTCAATCTCAATGAATATCGATGATTTCATTTCCGACGCCTCCGGTATTTACGCCAACCCGCAAAACCGCACCGAGAAAATTTGCGCCATTGAATACATCCACCCCGACGGCACCCCCGGCTTCCAGGAAGACTGCAAAGTCGAAATCCAGGGCAACGCCAGTCGTCGCCCGGCCCGCATGCAGAAGCACTCCCTCCGCCTCACGTTCTCCTCCGAAGTAGGCACGCCCAAACTCCGCTACCCGCTCTTTCCGCAATCGGCTGTCGAGGAGTTCAACAAACTCGTCCTCCGCGCCTGCTTCACCGACTCCTGGGCTCTCGTCTCCTGGGGCTCCAACCGCTACCGCCCAAACGACTCCATGTATATGCGCGACGTCTGGATGAAAGACTCCATGGGAGCCATGGGCAACGCCACCGGAAATGGCGACTTCGTTCACCTCTACGTCAATGGACTCTACTTCGGCCTCCACGACCTCACCGAGCGCATCGAAGACGACTGGTATGCCGACCACCTCGGCGGAGACAAGGAAGACTGGGAGGTCAACGCCGACATCCTTACCCCGGGCCCCCTTTGGAACGCCATGATCAACACCGTCAACGGGAACATCACTGACAACGCCGTTTACGAACAGGCCAAGGCCGTCATCGATGTCGATAACTACATCGACTACACCTTCCTTCACTTCTACGCCGACGCCGAAGACTGGCCCACCAAAAACGGCTACGCCGGAGCCAACGCCCTCAGCGGTGACGGACGCTGGCGCTTCCAGGTCTGGGACCAGGAAATCTCCCTCGATAGCTTCGGCTGGAATCGCTACAATTCCAACAGCGGCTCCATGGTTCCTTTCCAACGGCTGCGCCTCAACGACGAATTCCGCTTCCGCTTCGCCGACCGCGTTGCCATGCACCTCTACAATGGCGGCGCCCTCTCCGAGCAAGGTTCCGCCGGACGTTACTCCTCCATCGCCTCCGAAATTGATAAAGCCATCGTTGCCGAATCCGCCCGCTGGGGAGACGTGCAAGCGACGACCTCCTATGCACTCACCGCCGGCAGCTCAACCGACCCCTTTGCCGACTATTACCCACCCACCCTCAACACCCCCATCTACTTCACCCGCGAACAACACTGGGCCGTTGAACTCGACCACGTCGTCAACACCCACATCCCCATCATTAACAACGCCTCGGACTCCCGCGGCATCATCAGCGAACTTCGCGCCAACAACCTCTTCCCCTCCATCGACCCACCCATCTATGCACAACATGGCGGCGTGGTTCCCAATGGCAGCCAGCTCACCGTGACCGCCACCACCGGCGCGATCTACTACATGACCGACGGCTCCGACCCCCGCCTCGTCGGAGGCGGTATCAACCCCGCCGCCGGCATGCTCACCGGAGGGGCCGCTCTCGATACCTTCATCGACTTCGAAGCCACCGGCTGGCGCTACCTCGACACCGGTGTCGCCCAAAGTGACAGCGAGGTCGTCGACGGACATCCCTCCTACAACACCTCCGACTGGAAACACCCCGACTTCGCGGCAACTTCCTGGGGCACCGGACAGGCCATGCTCGGTTACGGCGCCATCGGCTCTATTCCCATCAACACCGTCGTCGATCCTGCAACCTCACCACGTTATATCACGACCTACTTCCGCAAGGAATTCAACGTCACCGGCGCGGACGAATACAGCCAACTCACCTTCGACATCATCCGCGACGATGGAGCCATCGTTTACCTCAACGGTAAGGAAGTCGATCGCAGCAACCTCGTCGCGGGCAACGTCGGCTTCAGCCAGGTCGCCATCAATGCCAGCCCCGAAGACGAAACCGTCACCCTCAATACCCTCACCCTTTCACCGGGCGATCTCCTCGAAGGAGTTAACGTCATCGCGGTCGAAGTCCACCAATCCGGAACCACCAGCTCCGACCTCGGGCTCGACCTTCGCGTCCGCGGCAGCAAGCCCAATGCTGGAGCCAACACCATCACCCTGACCCAAACCGGCACCCTTAACGCCCGCGCCCTCAATGGCGGCGAATGGTCCGCCCTCACCTCCGCCGACTTCATCGTCGGCACCCCCGCCACCAACGCCAACCTCGTCGTCTCCGAAATCTACTACAACCCTTCCGGCGCTGATGAATCCACCGAGTGGATCGAGCTTATGAACATCGCAGGCGGCACCATCGACCTCACCGGCGTTTCCCTCACCGGCATCACCTACACCCTCCCCGCCGGCACCTTGCTTGCCTCCGGAAAACGCCTTGTCATCGTGAAGGACCAAGCCGCATTCGCCGCAGCCTACGACACCGCGGGTCTCAATATCGCCCCCGGCGTCTTCACTTCAAGCCTCAGCAATAGTGGCGAAGAGATCGCCCTCATTGACGCCACCGGCCTCGTCGATATCCAACGGTTCCAGTATCTCGACGTTTCCCCCTGGCCCACCGCTCCCGATGGCGACGGCTATTCCCTCGTCCTTATCAACCCCCGGGATTCCCCCGACCACGGAATCGGCACCAACTGGCGGTCCAGCGTCGCCTTGGGCGGAAGCCCCGGCACTAGCGATGCCGGTACCTTCACCGGCGATCCCAATGCCGATAGCGATGGCGACGGACTCTCCGCCTTCCTCGAACACGCTCTTGGTTCCCTCGATGGCGATGCCGGAGCCAGCCCGGAATCCCGGATTCAGGCCACTATTGGCAGCTATAATGGAGGCACCGAGCAAAACCTCACCATCACCTTTCGACGTAGCCTCGCCGCCGATGACGTCCTATTGGAAGTCCAGACCTCCGAAGACCTCGTCAGCTGGTCCGCCCTGGGCACCCAACTCGTCAGCACCGTATCCAACGGAGACGGCACCGACACCGTCACCTTCCGCTCCACCACTCCCGTCCCATCCCAGGCCAAGGAATTCATCCGACTCAAAGCCAGCTCCCGCCCGTAGCCCGGGGCCAAACAAAGTGAGGCCCCGGTTTACCCCCCGTATCGGGAATCTCGTGAGGGCGATCTTGTGTCATCCCAACCCCGCCGCGTTCCAGCGCGCGCCGGTCCCCGTAACAAGTTGCACCTGCTCATCCGGAATGGGCACGAGTAATTCCTTATCCACCACCGTGTGTTAGGTCCTCACTTGATATCGAATAGAAAGGACATGCTTCCCGTCCTCTTTCCAGACCTCACGGGAAAGAGTTCTCACCCCATAGCCATCGATAAAAAAACAGTTCGATTCATCATCACCCCGCGCACAGCCAACCACACCTTCCCCAAATTCCCCTTCAAGGCAAACCACTGGATCATCACAATTGTTAGAAGAACGAACGCCATTGGTCCACTCACCAGCAATCCGATCGGCATTGCTTTCTCCAGTTCACCATCCGAATACGCCAACCAGAGAAACACCACCAAAACCACTGCCCGAATCCCAATTCCCCCGATCAACGCCCTCTGGCGTAGCCGCCCCTTTTCCCGTTCCAAGTGTTCCACCCAATCTTCTTCCGGAACCTCCCAATAGCCCAGCAAGCTCTGTGGCCCGAATCTCTTCTCAAACCCCCGCCAACTATAAAAGACCCCGATTCCAAAAATCACAGCCAAGGTTAAAACCGTTAGTCCGGGAATGAACAAACCCAGATTCGGCCTCGCCCTCGAACCCATCCCTGACATCCAGATCGCAATCACCCCGCCCAAAGTCAGGAGAGCCAGCAGCACCAAGACAGCCCCGTATGGATTACGGAGTCGCGGAAAAGAATTAGGCGCATCCTTCAATCCCTGCCATCTCGATCAATTGCACTTTCACCGCCATATCCTTCAATCCGGCCATAGCTCTGACCCGAATCACGCGTTCCCCACCATTTTTGATCGCCTTGTTCGTGACCGAAATCGCGTCCTCAGCCTTTACCCATGTGCGGGCATACTCTTGATCTTTTTTGATGAGCATCGCGATTGATATCCAAACATAGCCTCCCTCTTTTTCACGAATCTCAACACTCGTTCCCTCCCGATGCTTATCGGTTATGTAACCTTCAATGGTTCTCTTTGATTGCTCGTCAGTCCAGATCCGATAGCTCGACTCTTCCTCCTCGTCAGCAAATGCAGTCGGAAATAGTGAAAGTCCAATTACTACAAGAGAGACCCATTCCAAAAAACGTCAGCAAAAAGTGTTCAACTTAGGGTCTGCAGGCGAGTAGAAAAATTCTACTGTTTAACATCAAAGCAAAAAACCAGGTCCTGATCCCGCAAATAGAGTTTTCCATCCAGCACCACCGGGTGGGTCCAAACTTTGCCATTGGTGCCTTCTCTAAGTTTGGTCTCTTTCGGCATCGAGAACCGTCCTTTTTCACTGAATCCTTTGGGGGTCGCTTCAGCGAGAAAGACCGATCCTTCGGATTCATCCACGCAATAGAGCATGCCATCCGCATAGTGAACCGCGCCTTTTTGAATCCCGTTCCCACTTTCATTCCACACCTTCTCACCCGTTTTAAAGTCCTGGCAAACCAAGCCTCCTCCATCTGAGAATCCGTAAAGATAGCCATCCACCAGCACGACTCCGCCGTGGTGATTTTTCATCACTTTGCTTTCCCAGACGTCCTTGGCCTCGGCTCCGGTAATGTCCACCAACTTGGAACCCGCCCCGTAGCCCGAAGTGATGTAAACCTTCCCATCCTGATAAATCGGAGTGGGAATCACCGCGGTCTGGCCTTTGGGCCACTTGGAAGTCCAAAGGAGTTTGCCGGTCTCAGCATCCACGCCGGCCAAGGTTTTCATGAACAACTGCACATACTGCTTCTTGCCATTCACCTCCGCAATGATCACCGAAGAATACTCCGCCCCATCTTTTAGATCCTTGCTCCGCCAAATGGTTTTCCCCGTCTTTTTGTCCAAAGCCGCAATCGCGCCATCGTCTCCCCCCGGTGTCACGATAAGCCAATCTCCATCGACCAGGGGAGACTCGGAATAGCCCCACTGGGGAACCTTCCCGCCAAAATCGGCGACCAATTCCTTGCTCCACTTCTTTTTGCCATCAGCGGCATCAACCACCGTGAGCGAGCCATTGGCACTGATCGCATAGACCATGCCATCACTGACGGTCGGAGTTCCGCGTGGTCCGCTTCCCCATCCGGTAGAATAGCCATCCGCAGGATCCTTGCCCAGATCTGCGGTCCAGATTTCCTTACCATCCTCCCCGTTCAGGCAAATGATCTTGGCCTTCCCGTCAATCGTTCCCGTGTAATAAATCTTACCACCCACAATCGCCGGACCACTGTATCCTTTGCCGCAGGCATCAAATTGCCAAAGAAGCTTCGGCCCGCCGGAAGGCCATTCTTTCAACAAGCCCTGATCGGGCGAATGATCGGTGCGGGAAGCCCCCCGAAAGGTCGGCCAATCCGTTCCTCCACCGACATTTCCCTGGGAGGCCACGAAATCCTGATCCACCTTGGACAAGAGCGTCAGATCAATTTGGAGCACTTTCCCCGTGGCCAGCTTCACCGCCACTTTTCCGTCTTTCACCCCCGCAAAATCTCCCGCCAAGGTCCGACTGGTTTGGGCATCAGTCCAAGTGCGCCCTTGAGCAGGCAGGAGGCAAAAAAGGAGCAGAAGCATGTTCAAGACAGCAATTGGAAGGAATTTCGAAATCATAATTTGGATGGATCAACTGGATTGGATGGGTCAACTGGATTGGCCTCCACGAGAAAGCCGTAACAAAACAAATTCCGCAATTCCCAAATAAGTCTTTCGACGATTGGGCATCCGCCTCCCTTTCTGAGTCAGGCCCACCCGGCTCGATGATCTCGAAGTGATCGAACTCATCGGTAAAGGCGGCATGGGCGCCGTTTACAAGTGCCGCCAAAAATCCCTCGACCGCTTCGTCGCCCTCAAGATCCTCCCGCAGTCCCTCGCCGCCGATGAATCATTCGCCCTCCGCTTCCAGGCCGAAGCCAAGGCCCTCGCGACCCTCAACCATCCCAATATCGTCACCATTCACGACTTTGGCCACCAAGGCGGCTTCTACTTCCTCCTCATGGAATTCGTCGATGGCCTGAACCTCCGCCACCTCATCTGCCAAGGCCGGGAACTTCTTGGTGAACGCGGCCATAATTCCCTCGAACGGCACCATCATCGAATGCACCTCTGTGAGCTCCTCGAAGCGCGCATCATTTCCCTCCGCCAGAGGCTCCTGCTTCATCAACTCCTCAGTCGTCTGCGCGCCGAGGAAACTCCATCCTCCAAAGAGAACAACCAGAGCGATCATTGGGATTTTCATCCAAAACACTCACGGTGATATCGCGAAGACGCTCTCCGCAACAACTGGTCCACTTAAACAACGAGACACTCTCAAGACGCATCACCTCACCAAAGTCCACCTGCCAGGTGTGGGCGACGTTCACCTCGGCATTCACCTTTCGGTAGGTCCTGACTCCTTCTGACATCAGATCGAGATCCTCTTTTTTTCTCAACAGAAGAATAATCGACTCCAGCCATTAACTCACCGCTCACTGCGGTGAGTTTTTCAGCGAATGCGGACATCCGGGTTAAAGAGGATTTGGCGAGCCGGGAGGCGATCTTTTCCTGGCCCGAACTCGCGTCGCCAGCTTTGACCAGAGCATCGAGAAGCCTGCTGTTATCCAATGGCTTTTCCACACTCAAACAGCCGCGATCAATTTCCTTCTGCGCGTCTTCCCTCATCGCAGCGGTGACGTCATCAAGATCCCTCTGAACGTCGTCCTTCTTCGACTTATTTTCACAAGCCTAACCTGGCCATTTTAGGGCGAATGTTTAGCGGAAACGGGAGAACGCTCTAACGGTGCACTTTCAAGCTCCTGCGAAACAATCGCCCTGCTTCCAGATACCGGGCTGTCCTATTTGGATTGTAACGCCGCCGCGCAAATCCCACTCTGTAAGAGCCCCTTCACTTGATCGGTAATAACTTCACTCCCATGGCCCACATCCTAAAACGCTTGTTCTTCTGGCTCTCCGGAGCCGGGACCGAAACTCTCGAGCAATGCCCGAATTGGGAGCAGCGGAAATATGCCGCCTTCGGGGCCACCGTATTGGTCCCTTGTGCGTTCGCCTTCATCGCCTGCTCCTACGCCCTCTCCACCATCGTCGAAAGCCCCTTCGTCATTTACTCCGTGGCCACCGTCTGGGCCCTCATCATCCTCACCATCGACCGCGCCCTCCTCGCAGGATACCGCCCCTTTCTCCCCTGGTATCGGAAACTGGCCCAGTTTTCCCTCCGTCTTCTGGTCGCAGTCCTCATGGGCCTGACGATCGCCCACCCCCTCGTCCTCCTCCTCTTCCGCGACACCATTACCGTCGAAATCGAGAACGACCGCGCCAGTGACATTGAGGAAGTCCGCTTTTCCTATCTCGAGCCCAAGGAAAAGATCGGACGCAATATCGCCCAGCTTGAAGAAAAGGTCGCCGACCTCCGCACGAACTGGAACGAATCATTCCAAGCGAAATTCATTGTCCAGGATCGGGGCGAAGCCAACGCCGCCATTCCCGGTCTCACCGCCGAGCAACAAGAGGAACTCGATGCCGCCATCACCAACTCCACCGCACCCTATTCCGGGCGCCTAAAACTCGTCGATACCCAGTCCGCCGAGCTCACTCCTCTCTACACCAAGCTCCAGACCGAACTGGGATTCTGGCAGGCCGAGTTCGAGCGGGAGCTCAACGGTCAACGCTCCGGCCTTCTTGGCGAAGGCCCCCGCGCCAAGTCCATCCGCTCCGACCAACTCGTTCCCCGTCGCGAAGAATCAAAACGACTGGGTGCCCTCCTCGAACACCTCACTGCTGAGAAAGCCTCCCTGCAAACCCAAATCCGCGAAGCCGAGCAAACCGCCATCGGCACCTTCGAGCTCCGCCTCGCCGAAATTGAAGCCGCCAACCGGCTCGAAGACGAACGGATCACCACCCTCCAACGCCAGGTCGAATCGGATCAAGCCCAGGCATTCGTGAGCCAACAGAACGCCCTGCGCGAAACGATCAAGTTACAGATCGACACCCGCCTCGCCGAACTCGAGCGCACCCAGAACGGCCTGGCCGACATCTCCGCAGAAGAGAAAGCCCGCCTCACCGCGATGGCCGAGGAACCCCGCCGCGACATCCTCACCCAGACCCTCTCCCTCCATAACCTCTTCGAGTCGGGCAACGAAGGGGGTCGCTTCGCGCTCACTACCTACTTCATCCTGACCGCCCTCTTCATGCTGGTCGATACCATCCCGCTCATCGTGAAGTTCTTCACCAAACCCGGACCCTACGACACCCTCCTCGACCGCGACGAAATCAGCTACGACACCGAGCATCAAGCCTACCGCACCAGCCAACGCCGCTACATGACTCAACTTGCCGGAGGAAGCCACATCGCAGCGAACCGCAACAAGCGCCTCGAACTCGCCCTCGCCGATGGCGTCGAACATTCCCGAGCCGCCCGCGAATTCCTCGACTCGATGATCGATATGGAAAAAGCGTTCGAAGAAAGGATGCGCACCGAACAATTGATTGCCGAAGAAGCCGGCCCCGAACGACTCGCCACTCTGGAAGTCATGAAGAAGCGCTTCTACGACGACCTCCATCACCGCATGGAAGTTTTCTTCACCCCCCGCCCCGACTCAGGCAGCTAGGCATCAATGGGACAATTCTCCAACTCGCCCCTCCAGTGTCTTCAACGAACAGAGGATAAATACCGGGATTCAAATTGATGAATGGGAACCTGTGATTCCCTCTTCCTTCCCGGGCAACCATCTGATATCAAGGTAACCATCAATTGAATATTGTCACGATATGAAAAAATTCTCTCTCACTCTCCCTACCTTACTTTTGGTGGCCCACTCTTCGAAGGCGGAATTGGTTCCTGGAGGTGATTTTCAAATGTACAAGGCAGGAACGGGCTATTCCGTGACGGCCACTTTTGTTCCGGGAACGAATTCTTTCGCCCGAGGTGTCGGTGATGGTATCGATTTAGCCGGAGGCAGCGTCACCTATTCGGACGAGAGCCCTTTCGTGGCCGCTGGCGACGGCCTCCCCGATATTGACTTGCCCGGGTGGGCCCCTTTGCAAAGCGGCAACGACCTCGTTGACAACGGGGTGGCCGGGACCATCGGCATGAATCTCTTCGCGGCGTGGGGAGGCGACGGCAGGATCCAATCGGCGGAATCCCTCGGCATCATTCAATCCGGAAGCGTCTACACCATCACCGCCATGGCGGGAGGACCCGACTCCGGCCCCATCCAGGGACCCTTGGCCTTCCACTTGATGGCGAACGGCGTCCAGCTCACTCCCAGTGAAATCGTGGATCCGACCTTACCCAACGGCAGTGCCTTCCAGATGATCTCGAGAACCTACGATGCCGCATCAATCGCCGGACATTTCGGAGCTGAGATGACAATCGTCCTGGGTGTCGAGGACGCCAATGATTTTGCAAACCGGGTGATCTTCGACGACGTCTCCATGGAGGTGGAAGGTTCCGACTCCACGCTATTCTCAATCGCGGCCAATGGAGAGAACCCTGGCAACTACGACTTCAAGTGGGGTAGCAAGCTGGGCAGCCTCTACGACCTGGTCAGCAGCACCGACCTCTCGACCGCTCCGGACACCTGGCCGGTCTGGGAGGACCAATTGGATATCCCGGGAACTTCCGTGGAGGTCACTCTTTCGAATATCCCCGGTGGCGATGATTCGAAGCGCTTCTTCGCCCTGATCGAGAAAAAACCGGCACCCTAAATTGGATCTATCGACGGGCCGGCACGTCGCCTCGCTATCGGGGACGGAGTTGAGAAACGCGCTCACTGATCAGCCGACATGGTGACCCCGTCGATGTCAAGCCCGCCCCTCCGGGCAATGCCACCGTAGGAGGGATTCCGACTCCCGGATTGATCGACGAAGAGGTCCGGCGTAATCGGCCCATGTTTGATTACATCGTTCAGAACAAGCTCAATACCAAAGGAGGGATCGCCGATGCCAATCTCGCTCCGGTTTGGCAAAACTACTGCCTGATGTCCACTCAAGTTGATTTCGTTGCTGCCGATGGCACCCCAATCGTCCTTGGCAACGCGGTGATTGAACGCATCGTGGGCAATGGCACCGTGGCGGCATCGTCGTGTATCACCTGTCATTCCTATGCCTCCTTCGACGAAACGGGATCACCATCCCAGGCCGCGACAAGCATGCTCCCCGACAACCCATCCGGAAGGCACATTCCCGCCGTGCTCGATGGCTCCTAGCAATATGACTTTAGGTGGGGCTTGCTGCTCGCTCCCGGCGATCCCGAGCCCTCGAAAAAATAGCGGTAGTCGAATCCCGCCCGCCCCCGGGAACCTGGGTAACACTTGGCCGTCAGACCCTGTTCCAGCCGGGAGCGTGGGGAAGATTCGATGATCTGCTGCTCCTTTGAACGACGGCGGCGAAGCAACGCGCACACCGCGCCGAGTGCAAGCAGTGCGGTTGACGTCGGCTCGGGAACCCGGGCCACTTCATGCCTCCGGACAAAATGTATTCACTTTCCAAAATAGAACCGAACTTCTCAACCAAGGACATGTTGGCCTTCCTGCCCATCGAGGTCCCTGCAGCTCCAAACACAAAGCCCCGACCAGCGGATTCGCCGGCTACGCGAGGATCTTCTTAATCACCTTCATCGGTTCCACCCCGGTGAGGCGTTGATCGAGGCCCTGATACCGCAGCGTGAAACGCTCGTGGTCGATCCCGAGGCAGTGCATGATAGTCGCGTTGATCTCGTTGATGTGCACGGAATCCTTCACCGGATTATAGGAGTATTCGTCGGTCTCACCCACTTCCACTCCTCCTTTGATCCCGCCGCCGGCCATCCACATACAGAAGTTCCGTGGGTGGTGATCGCGACCATACGTCGTCTCGGTCAAGGCACCTTGCGAATAAACGGTGCGCCCGAATTCGCCGCCCCAAATGACGAGAGTTTCATCCAACATTCCGCGTTGCTTCAGATCTGTAATTAACGCGGCACACGCCTGATCGGTATCCATGCACTGATTCCCAAGCTCCTTCGGCAAGTTGCCATGCGAGTCCCAACCACGGTGCGAAATCTGCACCATCCTCACGCCCCGCTCGACCAATCTCCGCGCCAGCAAAGCACTCGAAGCAAAGGACCCCGGCGTTTTCACCCGTTCACCGTAGAGCTCCATCGTGGCGTCCGACTCCTTACTCAAATCAGTAAGGTCCGGAACACTCGCCTGCATCCGATAAGACATCTCGTATTGGGAAATTCTCGTCTGGATATCAGGGTCACCAAACTTCTCAAATCCCCGGTTGTTGAGCTCACCCAGTGAATCCAACATCGCCCGCCGATCATTGCGACTCACTCCCGGAGGGTTCTCCAAATACAAAACTGGATCATTACCAGCCCGTAGAACCACCCCACTGTGACGGCCCGGCAAAAAGCCCGGCCCCCACATCCGACTGAACAATGCCTGGGCATTCGAACCATTCGGAAAATTCGGATTCAAGGCCACAAAAGCCGGAAGATCATCCGTCTCCGCACCTAGTCCATAAGAGATCCACGAACCCATACTCGGCTTCCCCGAAACCTCGCTCCCGGTCATGACAAAGGTGCAAGCCGGATCATGATTAATGGCATTCGTGTGCACCGTCTTCACCACCGCGATATCATCCACGAGCTTCGCAGTGTGCGGCAACAACTCACTCACCCAGCGACCACATTCGCCATATTGGGCAAACTTGAACCGCGAGGGCGCCACCGGAAATTTTGCCTGTCCGCTCGTCATCGTCGTGATGCGATCACCGAGAAATTCCTTGGGTAAATCCTTCTGAAATTCAGCCAACAAATTCGGCTTATAGTCCCAGGTGTCCAACTGGGAAGGTCCGCCATTCATGTGCAAATAAATGACCGCCTTGGCCTTCGCTGCGAAGTGAGGGAGCCCCGGTAAGCCTGGATGCACCTTCGATCCAGCCGATGCCAACCCGGGAGTTCCGAGCATGGAAGCCATCGCAATTCCACCGAGGCGAATCCCGGTGTCTCCAAAAAACTGGCGACGTGTTTGGAGGAGTTGATGTTCGAGAAAAGGATTCATAAATTCAGTTAGTTGCGAACGATCGCTTCGTCCATATTGAGCACAAGATTGGCAACGAGGGTCAAGGCCGCCAGCTCAGGCACGTCGAGGTTTTCAGGAGGCTTCGATTCACCAAAGGTGACTGCCTTTTGAGCTTCCTCCGGAGTCATCTGATACTCCGCCAACTGCCGTTGGTAGAGCTTGCTGGCAATCGTGATTTCTTCGGCCTCCGGACTGCGAGCCAGGGCACTTCGGAAGGCAAAAACGAGGCGGGCATTCAAGTCCGGTGAGGCCGCCATCATGCGACCTGCCAACCCGCGTGCCGCTTCGTAATGCTGCACGTCATTCATCAACTGAAGCGCTTGCAGCGGCGTGTTGCTCCGCTCGCGAAGAAGACAAAACTGCTCCCGCGCCGGAACATCAAAATTCGTCATAGCAGGATGCGGAGCGGTCCGCTTGAAGAAGGTATAAATCGAACGACGATAGAGGTCGGATCCCGTTCCCTGCTGATAGGCCCGGGTGTTCGATCCCCCAAAGCCCACGGGTTCCCAGATATTGGGGGGCTGGTATGGGCTCACACCCCGTCCACCCATCTTCAAATCCAACAAGCCTCCCACGAAGAGCGCCTGGTCCCGCAGTTGTTCCGCGTCCAGCCGAAATCTCGGACCACGCGCCAACTGTCGGTTCTCCGGATCCTCCACCCATCGCGGACTCGCGGCCATGCTCTGTTGTCGGAAGGTTCGACTCAAAACGAGGTAGCGCATCAGCTCCTTCACATCCCACTTCTTCTCCTGAAACCGGAGCGCCAAAAAATCTAACAGTTCAGGATGACTGGGTAACTCTCCCTGGGTGCCAAAGTCGTTGCTCGTCTTCACAAGTCCGACTCCAAAGACCTGCTGCCAAAATCGATTCACCGCAACCCGTGAGGTCAGTGGATTCTCCGGAGCCACGATCCACTTTGCGAGATCAAGGCGCGTCGCCCGCTCGCCGCTCTTTGCCAGAGGCGGCAGAACTACAGGAGTGTTCGGCTCCACTTTCTCTCCCGGCTGATTATACTCACCGCGGATCATGACAAAGCTCTCCCTCGGCTTGGCCAGATCACGGAAGACAAAAGTCGAGGGCACCGCCTTGTCAAAGGCCTCCTTCTCCGCCCGCACTTCAGTGATCTTCTGTCGAAGCGGCGCAAACTGTTCCTGCGTGGTGAGACACACTTGCTGAATAAAGTAGGTCTTCATCTGCGCGATCTCCTCCGGCCTCCGCTCTTTCTCCGGCCCTTGGTTCAACCACCTGCGGAGATCTCCCGAGGTCTCCGGGGTGTCTTTCCCGGCTCGCGATTTGCGCCAAGCCATAAAGGACAGCTTCGGATCGTTCACCGGGTCACTCACACCCTCTACCCCAAAACGATCAAAGTAAGCCGTCCCACCATGCACGGTGAAGGCAAAGCCCTTCACCTTGTCACCCGCCTTCAAGCCCATCTTCTCCCCGGGCACTTCCAGTTTCACCCACTCTCCCGGCTTCGGGACATCACCCGCACGAAATCTCTCCGTCGTTCCCTTCTTGCCAAACTCAATGACATCCGCCCCCCAAAGAGCCCGATGGCTCCATCCTGCGGTGTGAAATTGAATCATCACTTCCTCGGGCGGATCCGCCGGATCGAGGTAAACATGCACAAAGAAATTCGCGCCCTCGGGCACCTCCAATTCCTTGGCCCCGACCTGATAATAATCCTGTGCCATGCCAGCCCCTTCGCGTTTCAAGGCACGTTTCCCACTCTGCACCGGCTCCTCCACAAAGGTCGTAGCATGTCCGGAGGCGCCCACCTCCGCGCCTTCCGGAAAGGCATCATCAAACCAAACCTGCTCGTTCACGGCACGCGGCGGCTGCGGGTTCATCGCAGCCGGATCTTGATAAACGACTTTCGAAGCCAGCTCCGTAATCTCCTTCTCAATGGCAGCCTCACGGTCTGCGAAGCCTTTCATCCGCTCATCATAGTCATCGCCCTTCACCTTGATCACCGGCGCGGTCAACAAGGCGTTACCATCCATCGCCGGATCCGCATTAGAGTTAAAGAAGGCATAGAGCGAATAGAAATCCTTGGCCGTAATCGGGTCGTATTTGTGATCATGACACACTGCACAACCGGCCGTTAAACCCAACCAAACCTGCGCCGTCGTGCTGGCCCGATCAACCGCATAGCGAAAAACGAATTCCTCGGCGATACTTCCGCCCTCACCCGTCGTGACGTTGCACCGATTAAAGCCCGTCGCGACCACTTGATCCTGCTTCGCATCGGGAATGAGATCACCCGCCAACTGATCGATCGTGAATTGGTCGTAGGGCAGATTGTCATTGAAAGCCGCAATGATCCAATCGCGATAGGCCCACATCTGCCGTTCGTTATCGAGGTGCATCCCGTGCGTGTCGCCATACCGCGCCGCATCCAACCAATACCGCGCCATCTCCTCACCAAATCGGGGCGAGGCCAGATAATGATCCACCATCCGCTCGAAGGCACCTTCCGCCTTGTCGTTCAAAAATTGATCCACCTCCTTAAGTGACGGCGGTAATCCCGTCAGCGCAAAACTGACCCGACGAATCAAGGTCGGCCCGTCGGCCTCAGGAGAAAGACCCAGTCCCGCATCCTTCAAGGCCGCTTCCACAAAGCGGTCTACTTCATGCCCCGTCCCGGCTGGTACCTCGCTCTTCACGATCGGCTCAAAGGCCCAATGCTTCTGATACTCAGCGCCCTCGGTAATCCACTGCCGAATGATCGCTTTCTCTTCCTTGCTCAGCTCCTTGTGAGAATCCGGAGGCGGCATCATGTCGTCCTCATCCGTCGTAATCATGCGCAACCAGGCTTCACTTTCATCGGGCTTCCCCGGAACAATCGGCGCCTTCTTCCGCTTCTTTTTGTGAAACGCTCCCTCGGGCGTATCCAGCCGCAATTTCCCCTCCCGCGCCTCCTCATCCATGCCATGACAGGCAAAACACTTGTCCGAAAGAATCGGCCGAATGTCCCGGTTGTAGGTCAAAGGCTGCGCTTCCAACACTCCGGACAAGAGAAACGGCAAAATTAAACCAAGGCGATAATTCACAATTGCGCTTATACGCCAGAGCCTTGTGCGGGAGGAAGGCTAGAATTGTTAAACCAAGCGTGTTACCAAAGTCGTAGGCTGGAAGGATGGTTTGTAGTTGAATGGTGACAACTCGATCTTCCAACGAGCGTCGGTTCTGGCGCTTCAAGCAAGCTCGATGGCGGATGGAAGACCTACCTCGATTTCACCGGCAAGGCCCCGGACCCCACGCGCCTGGTCAATGGCAAGGCCCCTATCACTGCCATCCCCGGTAGCGGGCTCACCTGCGGATTTGGCTGCGGATACGTCGGGCAAACCGGGATCGAGGCCAACGGATTCTACACCAGCACCTACAAGAGCATTCTAAAGGATCCCCGCAACACCGCGCCCAAAGCCCAGCAACGGTCAAAAGAAGGAGCCGGCACGCAGGCCATTTCGTGGTATCTCGCCGCCTCACTAGCCGCAAAAATGGACCTCGCAGGCACCTTCATTGATCAATGGCGTTTCCCTCTCACCGATCGTGAAAAAAAAGCGCTCGAGAACGTGAAGTGGGACGCCGGCACTCGGACTGTTTCCGCTCTCCACGACCTCTTGAAATAGCGCCTATTTTTTGATGCCCATATACGTCAGGACATCATCATAGAACCCGCTTTGGTTGGCATAGAGCGCGTAGTTTTTCGCGCTCTCAAACCACTTGCGGGTGGAAGGCTTCACCTTCTTGGCCGCTTGAATGAGATCCTTGCCGGTCACCGGAATGATCTTCCCTTTCTTCATCGCTTCTTCGAGCTTGGATTCGGTCGCAAGATCAAACATTGCTTTGATATCGGCACCCGAGAAACCCTCCGCTTTCTTAGCAACGGCTTCGTCATCGATCTCCGCCATCGGCTTCTCCTTGGACTGGATATTGATGATTTCACAACGTGCCTTCTGATCCGGCGGCGGCACGAAGATCAAGCGATCAAATCTTCCCGGTCTCAGGAAAGCGCTGTCCAAATGCCAGGGCGCATTGGTTGCTCCCAGAATGAGGACACCATCATTACTTTCTTGCGCTCCATCCAGCTCAGCCAAAAACTGATTGATCAAAGTCCGGCCAGCTGATCCCCGGAGATCACGACGATCCGCCGCCAACGCGTCGATTTCATCAAAGAACAACACCGAGGGCGCACACTTCCGCGCCAGCTCGAAAATCTTGTGAAGCCGTTGTTCACTCTCGCCGATATACATATCAAGCACCTGGTGCAGGCCGATCGAAAAGAAGTTGGCATTGATCTCTCCCGCCGTGGCCTGACTGAGCAAGGTCTTACCGCAACCCGGAGGGCCATACATCAAGACACCGCCGCCCGCCTTTTTGCCATAGGCCGCGAAGAGCTCGGGGTTCTTAAGCGGGTGAATGATCTTCATCCGGATGTCTTCCTTCACATCCTCCATCCCCCCCACGTCGGAGAATTTACGATTCACTTTCAACTGAAATTCGAGACCCAAATCACGAGCGGCAACTGCATCGAGCCCGTCCAAATCATCGTCGTCATCCTCTTCAATCGGGTGGCCCGCACTCGTCATTGCCACCCGACGGCCTTCGCTCGCGCTGGTGCCACCGGACCGAATTACTTGCTGCAGGAATGGCTCATCAACGATGCTGGCATCACACTCGATCGCCTTTTCATAAAACCCGCGGGCAGCCTTCACCTCGCCTTCTTTAAAGGCAAGACGGGCCCGCAGAAGCCAGGCCGGCCCGCAATTGGGCTGGCTTTGGCAAAGAGACTCGACCCTGACGATGGCCTGCGAAGTTGCCCCATCCAGATCCAGGATTCGCGCTAACGAAACGAGAGCCACCGCATTCGTCGGGTCGTGGGAAAGCACCCGTTCCAAAATCTCCCTGCTCTCCTCCAGTTCGAAGGAGTCCTCCAAAGCCTCGGCGACCATCAGGAGGAGGGGGACATTGTCGGGGGAAGCCGCAAGCGCGGCCTTAAGTGCCTCAAGATTCATGATGACTCTAGCAAAGCCGAGCCCACGGGCCTTGCCAAGAGAAACAGGCGGGATTCCTGATGGCCAAGGCCGAATAATTCCCCCAGCGTAGGCCCCACCGACATGGCCTCCCTTAAACGCGCCCAACACCTTCGCGACCTGCACCGGAACGAAGAAGCGATCGCCGAGATCAAAATCCTCCTCGCGGATGACCCTAACAATCCAGATGGTCATACCGAGCTCGCCATCACCTACCTCGGCATGGAAAAGCGGAAGAAGGATGCCCTCGAGTCCATCAACACAGCCATCTCTCTTGAGCCTGAAGAACCTGCCAATCTCTCTATCAAAGCCATTATCCTTTCCGCGATGGACCGCGACAAGGAAGCGCTTGAAGTCGCGACCCAGGCCATCGCCTTGGAGCCCGGACCGTTCCAATGGTATGCCAAGGCCACGGCCCATGCCGGTCTTCGGCAATGGTCGGAAGCAGAAATAGCCTGCAATCAGTCTCTCGAAATTGATCCGGATTTCGACTCGGTTCTCAACTTGAAAAACAGCGTCCTGCGCATGCAGGGCCGGCTCGATGAAGCCTCTCAAAACACCGCGGTCCAACTCTCCCGGAATGCCGAAAACCCGAACGCCCTCGCCAACGCCGGCTGGACAAATCTTCAGCGGAAAGACTTCAAAAAAGCCGAAGACCTTTTCCGCGATGCCCTTCGATCGGATCCCGAAAACGAATACGCCCGTGCCGGACTGGTGGAAGCCTTCAAGGCACGCTCTCTCTTCTATCGCCTCTACCTCTCCTGGACCTTCTTTCTGCAACGGCTTGAGGGAAAAAGTCAATGGGCTCTCATTATCGGAATCTACCTCGCCTACCGCTTTGGCCGGGCCATGCTCTCACAGATTCACCCGGCCCTCGGAGTGGCCCTGGTCATCGTCTATCTCCTCTTCGTCTTCGGCTCCTTCATCGCACCGGGCATCGGCAACTTCCTCATCCTCCGAGATCCTCTCGCCCGACTCACCCTCGACCAGCGGGAGAAATGGGATGGCATGGCCGTGGGGGGACTCTTTTTTAGCGGTATCCTTTTTACCTGCCTCGGTGGCCTCTTCGATCTTACCGGGCTCCTCTTCTTTGGTGGAGCCTGCATGGTCGCCACGGTCCCGGCAGCAATGATTTTTCGGAATTACGAAAGGAAGGGCCAACTCCTCTTCGGCGGCATTGCAGCCTTCACCCTCGCGACTGGCCTGCTCTGCCTCGTCAACTCTCTCACCGTGGGCGATCCAACCGCCGGACGTGCCGATACCATGATCACCTTCAGCATGCTCGGAGTGTTCTTAAGCACCTGGTTCACCGGAATGAGCAGCCTCGTGAAACGCAGCCCGACGGACTAAGGACCTCTCTGTGCAGGTCACTCAATCTGCGTCTTCTCGAAATCGTAAACCTGTTAAATCGGCCCCACCTCCACAGACATCCGGGCGCTCCCAAAGGCACTCTTCAGGTAAGGACTATCAAAGGTGTGCGGCGGGCGAAGAATGATGGGTTCGCCATTGATCTCGGGGAGTTTGAAGGCGGCGACGTCCTGCGGATCGTATTTAAAAAAGTGAATTGCTGAGCCCGCGACACCTCCGCTAATGGTAACTCTTTCGGCGCTAATCTCAAGAGGCGTCGCGATCACCGAGTCTTGAAATTTCTCCCAGCACCCGATTCCGGATAACGAATGGCGCTTCGAGAGGGAACTCCAAATTCCGCAACACGATGGCCGCAGCCGGAGCTTGATAGCTGCTCGTCTCGCTTACCGAGGAATGACTGGAGCTCGCCGGCTTGCCCTCCGGAGCAGAGAGCAAATTCTTGTAAGCAGCAAAGTGTTGCGCAGCAGTCTTACCGTCGTCGAAGAGCCGTTCGGCATAGACCGGATCGTCCTTCAAAATAGAAGCAACCAGATAGTAGCCCGGTCGCAGAGTCAGGTCGTGATTTTCAGGGCCTTGCAGGGCCAGGAGATTGTCCAGCGAAGCCTCTTCCACACGGCTCTTACCTTTCCCCAAAATCCAAAGGGCCTCTTTCATGGCCGCTTCCGTCTCCGGTTTCAAACGACCCGAAAAGTGCGGGCTACCCTCCCGAAAAAGGGACACGATTCGAAGGTAGTCAGGGAGCGCAAAGTAGGCCCATGGTGACTTCTCAGGATAGCTCTCCGGCCGGAAATCCTCCTCCCCACTCGAGATCGCCGCCTCGGTGTAAGCTTTGGCGTTTCTCAGAAGACTCTCGTTTCCTTCATCAAATTTCTCATTCTGATAAAGAGCAGCGAGAGACCAAAGAGTCTCCCCCCACCCTCCCTCGGGCCAGGGTTTCCGCGACAAGGTTCTCAAGCGCTCCTTCTCTCTCACCTCAAGAGATCTCTCCCGGGTCACCGCGACCAACTCCTCAATCCCGCCAGACTTTTTCGGAAGTTCTTCCGCTGGAAGAACAGGACAAAGAAGAGATCCCAGTGAAACAAGAGAAAGAAATAGGCTCAAAAATTTCATCCCAAAAAGAGCGCGATCACGGCGTCTCAAGAACGACACGATAGAAGAGCTTCACCGGTGGTCCAGTCAGAAGCGTGACTCCCAGTGCCGTCGTGCCTCCTCCGGTTTGCTCAGGATTCCAATGGAGTTCCCGTCAAAATATCCCAGTCAGAAGCGTCGCTATCCGGACCCGGCTCAACGCCATTCTCGTCGAACTCGGTCGAGCGATCGTAGTTCCAACCGAATCCTTCGTTCAACCCGCCGATTGATCCATCCGGGTCGTCAATTTTTCCACCCCGACCACATCACCCAACACAGGGAGACAACCAAACGCTAAAATAAAAAAGACGGTTTTCATGATATTACGGTCAACAGAATTCCCTCTTTTTTGACCCAGATCCTGAATGAAACAAGAAAGAAGAAACCCACCTTCCGGTCTCGCTATCGAGGTAGCGATAAGGCCTGATCCCAGCGCACCTTGTAGATCCGCTCTCCCTCCAAAGTCAGCATCGCCTCTGGTTCCAAAAACCAAATGGTATCACTCCACCAGGTCTCCTTGGTTCCCAATGCCCAAGCCCGCTCCCGCTCCGCATCCCAGACGACGCCATGAGCTCCATACAAAGCAATCTACCCAACAGGCTCTGCTCCCGATTTCGCAAGATCAAACACCCTGAGTTCATCCCCGCCAAAACTCGACGCCACCGCCACCAAATTCCCCGGTAGCAAACAACCGCTATGGGCATTCTTCGAAGTCGTATAAAAGAGACAGGCTTTGTCCTTCCGATTCACCAAGGCCACCCCGCCGCTCGACGAAGTGATCAGGATCTTATCGCCGCACGATTTACATTCATCCGCCGTCGCAAAGCGCCCCTTCACCCCGGCCGGAATCTGAGGTGAATCCACGGCACGCCAACTCCAGGTGGCATCCTTCTTCGTGACACCTTCCCGGTGCGGAATCAGGTAAACTTCCTCGGCACCACAGACAATGAGACCCGCCTCCTCGCCAAGAACCGGCAGGCCACACAAGGCCATCACCCAACCCCACAAATTGGCGCGCAGCATCATTACTGGCCCTTTGCCAGTTCCAACATCGCCTCACCGAAGGCCCCGCCCATCCGATTGAACCAGATGGCGCTCCCGAGGTAGTGATAACCGTGATCGGAACCCACTTTCTCCCAAGCTGAAATATCCTTCTTCCAGTCCGGATAGAGAGCCTCGGCAGCCTTGTCGATAAGCACGTCCGTTCGCACCGCTTTCACATTTCCTTGAAATCCTTCGACCGCTTCCATCCCGATCTGGGCATCCTGAATCACCTTCATGGCCCCCTGGGATTCCTTGGAACCATTTTGCCCCATCACCCCGATCACTACCGGCAACTTGGGCACTCCGAAATCCTTCCGGATATCCCGAATGAAATGCGTCATATTGGAAGCATACTCAGCTTCGGCACCGCCATATTGATCGTTCCAACCCTGAAACCACACAAACCCGGCGATCTTAAGTTCCCTCCCCTTCAGCTCTGGAAACAACTCATCGCGATTCTTCAAAGTCTCCTGCACCTCCTTCATCATCTCCCGATAGGAAAGGCCATACTTTGACTTGATCTCGTCCATCGTCGGCATGGGATTGTCGCGCTTGTGCTTCTCATTATTCCGCTGCACCGCTTTTTGGGCGTTTGCCAATTCCGCCTCAAGCGATTCATTTGAGGGAAGCCCCGCGGAAGGCGGACGGAAATTCCGAAAGAGCGAATGTCCACCCCACGCCGTCTTGATCAACAAAACCGGCTCCTCAAAGTGATTTGCCATCACCGTTCCAAATTCCAGCTCCACTCCGGTCCGGTCACGCGAGCCATAGCCGATCGTTAACTTTCCGCGACGACCGAGGTAATTGATGAAGACATCTTCGCGCTCGATCCATTTGCCATCCTTCCGAAGGTGCGCAAATTTCTCCTTCGTTTCCGGAGCCGTCGCCTGGTATTCGAGAAGCTTGTTCTGGGCCTTCCCCTCCATGTTCGACTGACCGGCCAAAATATAGACCTGCACCGGGCTTTCCCCCGCCTGAAGTAAGGCAGAGTAGCCAACCATGATCGCGATGAACAAGAAACGCATGGAGAGAGTATCGGAGGAAGCTGTCATCCTCTTTCAGATCTCATTAAGAAAAGTGTTCGCCATGCCATGACCTGCCTTACTTTTTGCGAGCGGGGGCCAAGGCCACATCACTCAGATCAAGACGGTAAAGAACCTGATTGTAATTGTAGCGGGTAACCGGAAAGGGCCTGTCGGCAAACTCCGAGGTGAAGGTTGCTTCGAAAAAAAGGATCCCCGATTCCCCGTCGGCAAACCCCGGATGAAGGCAAGGATTGTAGAAGGTGTAATTGTGATGCGTCACCACTTTCACCGCCGGACCCCAGGGACCGGTCGCCTTGTCACTCTCCGCATACCAAATCTCACCCAGCAGCGACGGCTTGCCAAAGTGCTGCGTGAACACCGAGACCCACCTCTTGCGCGATTCATTCCACGCGATCGCACCCCGGTGTGGAATGACTTTCTCCCCCTCCGCACTCATCACCGATTTTTGCGGCGTGAGTTCCACCCACTGCTCCGGATCACTCCACCCCTCGAAGGTTGCCGGGCATTTCAGATTCGGAAAAGGATCTCCAAAAAGGAGCCACTCCACCCCCTTCTCATCCCGCCACTTCACCGGATGGCCATTCGGAGCTGCCGGAGGATTTTTTCCGCCATCCTTTCGCGACCACAAAACTTTCAGCCTCTCATAAACTGCCTTCTCCTCATTCCAAACACACAGTCCCCTTTCATAAGTCGTGAGGTGCCCCTCAATCTTATCGTAGATCGCTACCAAGCGCGCCCTCCCTTCAACATTCGGCACACTCACACATCCGCCCAGCCAGGTCGGACCATCACCTTCTATCTTCGCAATACTCCGCACCTTGCCACCTTCCTCCCGGAAATAATCAAACCAAACCCGCACCGGCGGCTCAAGAGACTCCAAAGGCCTCACCTCCGTCACCGCACCCGTCATATGAAAAAGCCCCAGCGGATAACCCGGCATTGAGGTATCACCCCACGCCCAATACAACTTCCCCAAATGCTCGGCCGGCTGCACGCTATCGCACCCCATCACCCCAGATTCCTTCCAATCCTTCTCCAGTCCAAAGCGCTGACTCTCGCCAAACAAGCCCGCTCCCGTCAGTCGCCCCATCCGCTTCCCGGGCAACTCCCGCCTCACCTTCACCGTGGCCTCGCCTCCCGCCACCGGAGTCAATTTCACCCCACGATATCCAAACCCATCAGGCTTCACGCCATACCCATGACCCTCGATCGAAAACCAGGTCTCCACCCCCATCAACTCCGGCAAATCAAAAGCAATGATGCCCGCATTATCCGAGACAAATGAAACCTGATGAGTCGTCCGCAACTCCACCATCGGCACCGGCCAACCATTCTCCGCATCAACCACCGTGATCCGAAACAGCCCTTCCGCCCGGACAGCACCGGCCAACAAGATTAACAAAGTAAGTGCGCGCAGGAAAATCATCTCAATGAAATACGTCCCGGCGTGCTCAATCTTCAAACTATCACCTCCCTATCTCTCGCGACGTGGCGGCCCGCGGAAATCAATCTTCCCATCACCATCCCTGTCTTCACCATATTCCATCGGCATCTTCCACTCCACGCCCTCTCGCCGCCCCGCACGGACATGCTCGCTATACACCTTCTTGGCAGTCTCCTTCGCGAAGGTCGCATTGGCCTCCAAAAGAGCCTTCTTCAACTCTGCTGCGTTCGAATTCAAGACCAAGCGCTTCATCACCTTGCCCTCCTGCCCGAAGGCATCCGGAGCCACGACCATAATTCCACGCTGAGCCGTTTTACCACTCAGAGCCTCCTTCCAGGACGAAGGATCCGTCTCGAAATCGTAATGAAATTTGCCAAGGATCTCCGCATCATTGCTTACCGCCGGCAAGGTCTTCCGGGCCGTCTTGAGTTCTTCCTCAGTTCCGCTCACCAAAACCAAAAGCCGTTGATCCGCCGAAGCCACATTCAGCCCCAATCGGAAATTTGGGAAATCCGGAACGGCTGCTGCCAAGCTCCCGTCCTTCGCTTTGTATTTCTTCGCAATCTGATTCAAGGCTCCCGCCAAATCACCACCGAGCGCCTGATTCGGCCCGCGACCACTCGCCGAAAGCCGCTCCTTGCCATCCGGCGACAGAATACAAAATGCCGTATTCTCAAATCGTCCATTCAAGTAACTCCGCACAATCTTCTGCGCCTCTTCGCTCTCGTAGGAATCAATCCGGATACACACAAAATCACGGGTCGCCTCAATCACCTTCTTGTCGCTGAACTCACGGTTCTGCGTTCCAGTGTAACCCGGTCAGAAAACGCCAGACACTCCTCCGCACTGCGAAGCGACCGCCATAAACATAATCGGCTTGTTCGTCCGCTTCGCCTCCGCCAGGCCGTCCGCCAAAATTGGATACCACGCAATTCCCGCTGATCCCAGATCCGCCGGAGTCTCTCCCAATTGCTCAGGCCTTGGTCCGCCACCCCCACCAGGACCTCCCGGCCCACCTGGAGGCCCACCGGGCCGGCCACCCGGACGAGTTTGTTGAGCCATCAAAGAACCACAAACCAGAGCCAGACACCCCAGCGACGAAATCAGCGAATTTGCCTTCATGCCGACAAAGCTACCAGAACCAACATGAATCGAAGATGAATATGATTGCCCATAAAAAATCTGCCATTCATCTTAGATTCATCTTGGGCCCCTACTATGGCCTCCCCCCCCAAGACACTTCCTCCCATCAATAGACCTTCATGAGAATCCTCGTTGTTGAAGACCAAGACGATCTCCGCGAGATCGTCGTAGAAACCCTACGCGAAGAATCATTCGCGACCGACTCGTCACCCGACGGGGAGGAGGGACTCTACAAAGCTCTCAACTGGGACTACGACCTCGTCGTCCTCGATGTCCTCATGCCGGTCATGGATGGGTGGGAAGTCCTCCAAAAACTCCGCGCCCAAAAACAAACCCCCGTCCTCATGCTCACCGCGCTCGACTCGGTCCGCGACAAGGTCAAGGGGCTCAACCACGGCGCCGATGACTACCTCGCCAAACCCTTCGACCTCGCCGAACTCGTCGCCCGCGTTCGTGCCATCATCCGCCGCCACGGAGGAGAACGCCGCCCCGAACTTTCCATTGGAGATATCACCATCAACACCACCGCCAAAACCATCTTGCTCAAAGGTCAGGCCGTCGAAGTCACCGCCCGCGAATACGCCATGGCCGAACTCATGATCCAACATAAGGACGAAGTCGTAACCCGCGATTTCCTCTACGAGCATCTCTGCGATGAAAATGACGACACCATGTCCAACATGCTCGACGTTTACGTTTACAAACTCCGTCAAAAATTCGGAAAAGACTTCATCAAAACCCGCCGCGGACAAGGATACATCGTCGAAAGCACCTCCTAGATGATCTTCTCCCAATCCATCCGCTGGCGCATCCAACTGTGGCACACCCTCCTGCTTGCCATCATCGTCACCGTCCTGCTCTACGCCTTCCACCGGAGCCAGCGCGAGATCACCTACGAAATCCTCGACCGCGAACTCACCGGTCCCGTCACCAGCCTTCTCCCTAGTTTCGACCGCGGAGGCCCCGGCCCTCCCAACCGCGGTCCCCGCAGACGACCCGGCGGCCCCAGAGCCTTCGATGAACTCTCAGAAAATTTCCCACCCGACCGCCCGGGTGGCCCCAATGGCCGCCCCGAAGGAGATGACCGCGGCCGCCCACCGGGAGAAGAACTGGATCTCGAAGCCATCGATGACCGCGTCGCCGAACTCACCGAGCGCGATATCTACGTCGTCGCCTGGGGCCGGCCGGAAGACCAAGTCAGCTATCAATCCGTCAACGCCCCCGACCCACTTCCCGACCGCCCCGAAACAACCGGACCCGGCTTCACCACCCGCACCCGTGAGGGCTACCGCGAGGTCATCCACCAATCCCCCGGCGGCGGCATCATCCTCAGCGGCACCTCCCTCGCACCCTACGAAAAAAAACTCTCCAACCTCCAATTCCGCCTCCTCGGAATCGGCGGCACCCTCATCACCCTTGGCTTCCTCGTCGGCTCCTTCCTCATCAGCCGCTCCCTCAAACCCATCTCATCCATCAGCAACACCGCCCACGGAATCTCTCAGGGCGACCTCTCCCGTCGCATTGACATCCGCGAACCCGAGAGCGAGCTTGGCAAACTCTCTCTCGTCCTCAACGACACCTTTGAAAAACTCGAATCCTCCTTCGAGCACCAGGTCCGCTTCACCGCCGATGCCTCCCACGAAATGCGGACCCCCATCGCCGTCATCCTTGCCAAATCACAATTCGCCCTGAGCCGCGAACGCACCCCCGAGAAATACCAGGAAGCCCTCCAAACCTGCAGGGACTCCGCCCAGCACATGCGCTCCCTCGTCGATGCCCTCCTCGAACTCGCCAAGGTCGACTCCGTCGAGTTCAACCTCCACCGCGAAGACCGCGACCTTGCCCACCTCACCCACGAAGTTGTCGAACTCATCCGCCCCCTCGCCGACGAACGCAAGGTCACCCTCGTCACCCACATCGAAGCCGCACCGCTCTCCTTAGATCCCCAACGCATGCGGCAGGCCCTTCTTAATCTCCTCAGCAACGCCGTAAAATACAACCGCGAGGAAGGCGAGATCCACCTCTCCCTCACCCGCCACGAACAAGGCGCCACCCTTTCCATCCAGGACACCGGCCCCGGCATCGCCAAAGAGAATCTCCCCCACCTCTTCGAACGCTTCTACCGCGTCGATCGCGCCCGCACCCGTGGCAAGGAAGGCGGCACCGGCCTCGGCCTCGCCATCACCCACGCCATCATCGAAGCCCACGGCGGCACCATCGACGTCGAAAGCACCCTCGACATCGGCACCACCTTCAAGATCAATCTTCCTGCTTAGCCACCGTCATCCACGGATTATATTCCGGCTTAAAATATTGCGAACTCATCGGCTCCTCATTGAGCTGCTGCCTCACAAGCTCATAATGCTCGCGATCACACGAAGACCAAATTAAGCGGATCACTCCACCTGCCTCCTCCGATGAAAAAGCAGCGAGATCCCAGATAGGCCGTCTCTCCAATAAAATTGTTATCTTGATCCGCTAAAGACGGCGCGGGGAAGCTACTTGCAAAGACACCGGACCCAGAAATTCCCGGCACACTGAATCTTAAAACATCAGTTTCTGATTAGCTTCCGATAGGATCTATTCAAAAGCGATACCCTCTGGATACTCCAACCGGTCGCTTAAGCAAAAAATCATTCCGTGAAGGAGCGGAAGAGACTGGCGAAGCGATGCGGCGGGGGCTCCGCGACTCCTTTCCAAGGCTCTTCCCCCGCCGGTCAAGCCGCTACCCCAGGCGGGCGGTGGTTCCTTCAACAGCGGCGTTTTTGACATTGTCGATATACGCTTCGAGTCCAGCGGAGAGGTCGAAAAGATGGGCTGTCACCTTTTGTTTGACCTCGTCCATGAAGGAGAGAAAGAGAGCGTAGCTCTCGTTCTTGTATTCCACGAGCGGGTCCTTTTGCCCTTGCGCGCGGAGATAGACTCCTTCCCTGAGTTCCTCCATATCAGTGAGGTGTTCCTGCCAAAGAGTATCGATGGCCGCCAGGAAGGCCCGGCGTTCCTCGCGTTCCAAAAGTTCACCCGGAACAAGCCGGGTCCGTAACTCGAAGGAATCTCGTACTTTTTCCACTAACACCCCGGCCCAATCCCGCTGCGAAACGCCGTGCAACTCCTCTTCAGCCAAAGAGATGCCGTAGGCATCCTGCAGATTCTGCGTCAAAGCTCCAGGGCCCGAATCAAAGGTCTCCAGATCCGCCAGGATCTCCTGAACCGTGATCGCGACACTTTCCGAAATGTTCTCCCGAACGAGGCTGTGAATGTCCTCCGTCGTGAGAACATCATTGCGAAGGCCATAGACAATTTCCCGCTGAAGGTTCATGACATCATCGAAATCAAGGACGCGCTTGCGGCCCTGATAATCGCGGAGTTCCACAATGCGTTGGGCGGTTTCGACCAATTTTCCAAGGGGAGGAGTTTTGCCGCCCTTCCCGGCAGTCGCGGTCGCGCGCTCAACAAGAGAGGCCATGTGTTGCGGAGAGGCATGATTTCTCATCAGGTCATCTTCCAGCGAGATGAAAAACTGCGAGCGCCCGGGATCTCCCTGACGGGAACAGCGACCGCGCAACTGACGATCCACCCGCCGCGAGGAATTGCGCTCGGTGCCGATCACGAAGAGTCCACCGAGTTCGGCAACTCCCTCGCCCAACTTAATGTCGGTACCGCGTCCCGCCATGTTGGTGGAGACGGTGACGGCTCCCCGCTGACCGGCGAGCGAGACAATCGCCGCTTCCTTTTCGTGATACTTTGCGTTGAGAACAGCGTGGGGAATTTTTACCCGCTGGAGCATCCGTGAGAGCGTCTCCGATGATTCTACGGAGGAGGTGCCGACCAAGACCGGTTGGCCGATGGAGTGTGCCGTCTGAATCGTTGCGATGACGGCCTGAAATTTCTCGCGGCGGGTCTTGAAGACCTGGTCATTGGAATCAATCCTCAGGTTGGGTGCGTTGGTCGGAATGGGCAGGACGTCGAGTTTGTAGATGTCATGAAATTCCGCCGCCTCGGTTTCCGCCGTTCCAGTCATCCCGGCGAGCGTTTCGTAAAGGCGGAAATAATTCTGGATGGTGATGGTCGCGAAGGTCTTGTTCTCGTCTTCGATGGACACTCCTTCCTTGGCCTCGACAGCCTGGTGAAGACCATCCGACCAGCGGCGGCCCGCCATTTCCCGGCCGGTGCTTTCATCGATAATGGTGACCTTGCCATCGCGGACGACATAGTGAACGTCCCGCTCGTGCAGGCAGTAGGCTTTGAGCAGCTGGGAGATGCCATGGATGTTTCCAGCGCGGAGGTTTCGTTGTTCCTGAAGGGAGCGCTTGGCCCCGGTTTTCTCTGCCCGGGAAAGGTTGGAATCTGCTTCGATTTTTTCATAAGCGGGACCTACGTCCGGCAGCGTGAAGGAGTCGGGATCATCGGGATCCAGAAAGAGGCGCCCCTTTTCCATGAGGTCGGCATCACGGCCCTTCTCGTCGATCACGAAGTAGAGTTCCTCCTTGAGCTTGAAGTAATTTTTCCGGAACGAGCTTTGCTGGAAACGAAGTTCGGTCTGTTCTAACAAACGACGATGTCCGGAGTTCTCCATGAAGCGAAGGAACTGACGATGACGGGGTTGACCCAGCTTGAGCTTCAAGAGCCGGATTCCGGCTTCGGCTTTATCTCCACCCTCGAGGAAGACCTTGGCCTCGACGGCGAGATCGTTGCACAAGGCCGTTTGCAATTTGACCAGTTTTTGCACCCGCGGCTTGTGCAGCTCAAAGGGATGGGCTGCGCTTTCGGAAGCTCCGGTAATGATGAGAGGGGTGCGGGCGTCGTCGATGAGGATAGAGTCGATTTCATCGATGATCGCGAGGTAGTGCCCCCGCTGGACCTGCTCACAATGACTCCCCGCAATGCCATTGTCGCGGAGGTAATCGAAGCCGAATTCCGAGTTCGTTCCGTAGGTGATGTCGGAGGCGTAAACCGCCCGACGTTGATCCGGCGGCATCTGATTTTGGAGACACCCCACACTCAGACCGAGAAACTGGAAAAGGGCACCCATCCATTCTGAGTCCCGCTTGGCGAGGTAGTCATTAACGGTGACGACGTGCACTCCGAGCCCCGCGAGAGCATTGAGATAGACTGGCAAGGTGGCGACAAGAGTCTTGCCCTCACCGGTTTGCATTTCTGAAATGAGCCCACGATGAAGCGCGATGCCACCGATGAGCTGGACGTCGAAGGGAACCATCTGCCAGGTCATGGGCTGACCATTCGCAATGACCTCATGCCCACAAAGGCGGCGGGCTGCGTTCTTCACGACGGCATAGGCCTCCGGGAGAATCTTGTTGAGGTACTTCGCCCGCGCCGCTTCGAATCCACCTTCGATGCGATGGAAGGCAACCTTGGCTTTTTCGATGGATTCCACCGTGGGTTCGACGATGGAGGGAAGCCCCGAAAACTCCTTGCGAAGTGCCGAAAAGCGAGCCTCCAAGTTGGCCGAAGAATCGCGAAGGCCGGGTTCGTCCATGCCCTCGAGCTCTGATTTTGGCGGGGCCTCAAGGGGATGGTAGCGCGCCAGATGCTTCCGCCAGCGGGTGGTCAGCGAGTTGAGCTTCTCGAGGGGTTCACGCTGAAGGGCGATTTCGAGGTCGTTGATGCGGGAAACAATAGGGCGGAGGCGGCTAAGTTCGCGTTCGTTTTTTCCGCCGAGGATTTTTGGAAAGGGCCAGGTGATCATTTTAATTATTTTGGTGGGCCGACCGCTTTCCCGGTCGGCATTTTTTGGAAATTATTGTCTTCGAAATCATCCTGTCCGATGACCTCGCGGGTCGCCGGATTGAAGACGAGAGGCCCGTTCGACGAACGAGTCGGCGTCCCGCAAAATCACGGGAACACGAATGCAAAAATTCACGCTCGCGACGGCAATCTCCCGCCGGAAAAGGACGGTCTGCCCGGCCACGATGTGAGCGGCATTGATCAACAAAATTCCACCGGCGGAGCGCGACCCTGCTGGTCGCCTCCATGGGCGCTGGGGGCGGGGAGATCATTCCGGCTCACCACGGCAAGGCGACGCGAGGAAGGATCGATCAGCTGGAATCCATCGGAAGGATCAGCGGCAAGGAAAACAGGGAGATTGGGAGCATTCCCGGTCGCAGGGGACTCAGGGGCAACCTGCGTGAGGCTGCTGCCATCGAGGTATTTAATCTTCCTCAGAGACAGGGCATTTGGTCCCAGAACGTTACAACCAAGAATAGCAACCACGGCACAGACCCAGGGGATCAATACGTAAGCCGGTAATCTTTTCTCGGAGGAGGTCATCAAAATAACGATTGCCCGGTGAGCAACCTCCTTAAAACTCGGAGATAACTATTTTTTGTCAAACCAAGTTTTCAAAAGATGCCGGCTGGCTCATTCTGCGCCAGAACACTTTTGGCAAAGCTTCAAATGGAGGTGACGTGATCGACTTCACCGGGGCGGAGGCTCCCGGACCGGTGATGCAGGTCATCGACAATCTCTTCATGGGAGGCGATGATGATGGCTTGGATCTCGATGGCACCGACGCCTTCGTTTCGGGGAATATCTTCATGGATTTCCGCAAGGATTCTTCCAATACCCGATCCACCACCTCAAACGCGATCGCGACTGGATTGCCTCAAACGGGAGCTCCAAACCGGACCCGGGTGACTGCGGTTCGGAACCTTTTCTTAAATTGTAATCACGCTGTCTTGCTCAAAGAGGAGGCTTTTCTCACTGCCGAAAACAATACTTTCGTGGGCATGCAGCTCGCGGTCATCCAGTTTAATGAAACCGCAATCCCAAGCCCGACCGTGATTCCGTCGGGAGGTTTTGGGTCACTCGGAGTGGCCGAGCTTGAACTGGGCGGGGGAATGGTTGAACTGAGCGATTCGGGTGCAAACCAAGTCGACACACTGGTCTACGGTTTGCTGGTTGATCCCGAACCACTGCTAAGCGGAGAAGCTTGGAGCGCGCCGGCTCTGAGCTATATTGCTCCGCTTGGTTACTCGGCGATTGTTGCCATCTGGAGCTATGAAGATTCGGATACTGATTTGGGCACCGCATGGCGCGCTTCGGCCTTTGATGATTCCGCCTGGTTGACCGGTGCTGCTTTGTTGGGACGTGAAACCAGCCCGCAAAATTTGCCCAAGACTTTGGAAATAATCATTAACTATGCCTCGGGAAAATCGACCTACTACTTCAGGCACCGTTTTCAATTTTCAGGGGACCCGGCGGAAGCCGAATTACGGATACGTTCCGTGGTCGACGATGGTGCCGTCTTTTATCTTAACGGAGTGGAAATTCATCGCTTGCGGATGAACAATCCCGTGGGGCATGGGACCTTTGCCAGCGCCAACGTCGGCGATGCCAATTACGAGGGTCCCTTTGATCTCTCAGCAACGGGCTTGATCGTCGGAGAGAACGTCCTCGCGGTGGAAGTTCACCAGGATGATGCGGGGAGTATTCGGGAGAGCTTGATGACAATGGCGAACGCTTAAGACTTGAGTTGAGTTTTGGCGCGGGAGTGGTCGATGTCACTTACGCGAATGGCGTCGCGACCGGAGCGAGTGGCGGAGGAAACTCGATTGAATTGGCAGACGATCAAGGGCTCAAGGCAAGCCGTTGGGTCACAAGTCGCTCGACCGGTGGAACCCTGGGTGAGGTGTCGGTGTTTGAGGATTACCCGACGTGGCTCAGCGGGACCTTCACTGCTGGCGAAATTTCCGACGCCACGATCTCGGGTAGAAATGAGGACCCGGACGGTGATGGCTTGGTGAACTTTCTGGAGCATCTTTTTGGCAGCGATCCGAAGATCGCGGATTTTGAAACGCCCAGGTTGGAGGTCGTTGGAAATGAAATGACGCTGCGCTATTCGAGATCGGTGAAGGCGAATGGCTCTCTCTATTTGGGAATGGCTGATGACCTTGTCAATTGGTCCCGGACTGCTCCCGGAGTGACAGCAGAAGTTGTGAGCCAGGATGGAGATTGTCAGGTGATCGAACTAACCATTCCCACCACAAGTGTCCCAACCCGGTTCTTCCGAATTGAGGGAGAGTAGAACAGTGGAGCTGCTTCACGGATAGCGTCAAAGACCCTTGGGGGCACCAAACTCTCAACGGGGTGGCCGGTCTTGCCCAATAACCCGCCTTCCCGACCACCGAAGGATACGGCAAACCCGCAGTCAAGAGGAGCTCAGCACCTTTCTGAAGAAGCTCCGAGTTTACACCATCACCGATGACGACTCACGAACTCTCTGCCTATCGCCGGATCATCGTCACGCCCTCCAACTAGACCGATGGGCTCACCGATCCTTCGCGGGTCAGGGTATTCAGGATTCAATGGCCCTAACGCAGCCCCAGTCTTCTGGATCTTGAATGCTGGGCACTTGTGAAATTGATCACCACGATCACCGCAAGGATTGCCGAGATAATCCCCACCCCGCTGAGAACGATGGAAAAAACCTTCAAGCCAATCCAGGCGGTAACCATCAACACCAGAAAATTACGCAGCATCCTAAGATCCCGATAAGGTCCATAAGGAGATTAAATACGCCGGACACCAGCTTGTTGCTCTGGCCGGGAGTTGATTTGAGGCGAGGCATGGGGGTTCTCCGACATCGAAGTAAAACTCTCTGATATCACAAGGTGCTAACAGAAAAAACAGTGGAAGCATGAGATAGACCCTGCGAAATCCTTCGCGGCGATCTCTTACCTTCGCCGAAAGGAAGCAGATTCTTCTCTTGCCCCCTTCTCCCTTGCCGTCACTGTCTGTCATACCAAAACAGCCTTTCCATCCTGTGACCAAAAAGCTTTGTCCAACAACCATCAACCTGCAGAAACCCTATCGGTCTCTTCTTCAGAGGCTGTCGGGTTCATTGGGGAAACCCAAAATCTTCTTACTCAATGACCTGAGATACAGTGAACATCTCGATCCCATCACGAGGAAGAACGGAGAGTTTCTTCTGGATTGCATCAACGACACCGCAGACCTCAACAGCCTCGGCCAACAGGTAGTTAAAAATTTCTTTCAGGAGGTCTTGCTCAACAACTATGAGATCTCGAAGCGCCTGGAAGCCGGCCCCTTCCCTCCCATCAGGAATCCCATCGTTATCCTGGGACCTCCACGGACGGGTTCGACTTATCTCTTCAACCTGCTCGGATCCACCGACACCTTTCGCACATTGCGGAATTGGGAAACCCACAAGCCCGCAAGTAAACGACCAGATCTCTTCAAGAAAATCGAAGCCCTCTTTCTCCTGAAGTTGCAACATCACCTCGCGCCCGGACTCAGAACAATCCACGAACAGCGGCTCGAAGGTCCCGAAGAATGCACCAAGCAAGTGCTCTGCTCCTTCGTCTCACAAATGTTTCCTGCACTCTTCCACATCCCCGCTTACAACCACTTTTTAGAGACGGCGGACTACCTCCCCACCTACGAACTCTACTACAAGCAACTCCAAATTCTGGGCGATCATGGGAAGCGATGGCTCCTGAAATCGCCCATTCATACCCAGTCGATCGACAGTCTCCTGCACGTTTTCCCCGATGCTAAAATCATCCAGCTTGAAAGGGATTCTGAAGAAGTTCTTGGTAGCATCTGCTCGCTCTCCGCTGGTTTCCGCTGCATGGTCAGCGATCATATCGATGGCAAGGAAATCGGGCGCGAAGTCAGGAAATTCCTCATTCGTGACACCGGAAAATCCCAGAAGATCCTGGCAGAGCATCCTAAAATCGTCCTAAAGATTCACTATCGTCAGTTCATCGATCATCCGATCGAGACCATTCAGAAGATTTTCGAATTCACCGGAGTAAAATACTCCGACGAAGCCGAATCCCGGATCAAAAGTGAAATGAAGGTCTCGGTCCCCAACAAATTCGGTCGGCACATTTACCGGCTGGAAGACTATTTTTAGTACGATGGCCGCAAGACAGACTCACTCCCGGGGCAGTAAATGGCAGGCCTTCTTCTATGGCTTCATTCGTCGACTCTACTATAGCCGGATCACGTTTACCGGGAAAGATCACGTTCCTAACAAGGGACCCCGGCTTGTTCTCTGTCTGCACCGGAACGGGGCCGTGGATGGCTTCATCTACCGTGGTGCCGTGTCCCGATTGAAATATTTGGTCAGGGCCAAACTGAGCCGGGGAATCATCGGTAAGGTTTTCTTCTCAGGCGTGGAGGTGAATCGAAGGAGCGACGGTGGAAATCGAAAGGATCACGAGGAGATGGTTGAAACCTGTGTGCAGCATCTGCAAGCTGGCGGGCCCCTGGCCATCTTCCCCGAAGGAACCAGCAAGCTCGGGCCAAGCCACCTCCCCTTCCAAAGCGGCGCCGCGCATATCGCACTGAACTTTTTAGAAACCGGAGAGCCTCTCACCGTCCTGCCCCTTGGGATTCACTACGAATCTCCCTACGCCTTCCGCTCTCGAGTTGAAGTCGTGATTGGCGAAGCGATCCGGCTTGAGCCCTCAACGCAGGAGAAGTCCCGGGGGGAACAATTGCGGGCGATCAAACTCAAATTCACCAGCGCCTTGGAAGAGGTGGGGTTCAATGTGCCCGATGAGAGGACCTTGGATCTGGCCCAGAAGTTTGCCTACATCGCAACCCTCGGCACCAATCATCGTTATTTCTCGGCCCTCAAATCGATGGAGCAAAAGCTTCCCGAAAAGGCGGTGGCAGCGTGGGAACAACTTGAGACCAAATTAAGTGGCAGAGGTGTCTTGAGACATCAGGGTGTCCCGCTTTTTGCGACGCAACCCGGGATCTATGCGATCTGCGCGCTGCTCCTTGCCATCCCCGTTCTCGCCGGAGTGCTGCTGAATTTTCTACCCCTCGGTGTCGGCCGATGGGCCGGAAGGCGTTTTCCAGACGACACCAATATCATTGCCCTTTGGCAGATTCTCGCTGGCGTGCCCTTGTTCATCCTCTGGCTCGCGGCATGGCTCATCGTTCCTTCCGTCATCGGCTACGCCTGGATCACACCCATCTATCTCGCCATCACCTGGCTCTCGCTCAAGAGTTGCTACCGGCTGAAAAAACTCACCGTCGCCGCCTGGAACGCTCTCTTCCAATCCGACCTTCGCAACGACGCCTTGGCCCTCCACAAATCCATCATCACCGAACTCCCATGAACTGGACCCTCCGATTCGACGACCCCCTCGCCTTGCGATCCGATTACACCGGCGGCAAGGGAGCGAACCTTGCCCATCTCACCAGCGGAAACTTTGACGTCCCGCCGGGATTCATCATTGTGGCAGCCGCCTACCGTGAATGGCTCCAGAACGCAGAATGGTGGCGCTCGGCAGTGCGCGAACTTCCCGAAGACAATCCGTCCGCCCTCCCTAAAGCGGCCTCCAAAATTCGTGAACGTCTCCGCTCAGTCCCGCTGCCGGATTCCATCGCAAGCGAAATCCGCGAAGCGGTGAGCCGTTTCCCAGAGGGGACCTGCTTTGCCGTCCGATCATCATCAACGATGGAAGATCTCGCCGATGCGGCCTTCGCCGGACAACACGACTCCTTCCTCAACTGCCAGGGCGCGGATGCTGTCCTCGAGGCTGTCCGCAATTGCTACATCTCGATCTGGCATGATCGCGCCATCAGCTATCGCCAGCAGCATGGCTTCGATCACCTCAGCGCGCACATGGCGACAGTCGTTCAAGAAATGGCTCCCTGCGACGCGGCAGGGGTCGCATTTAGTATGAACCCCGTTACCGGCGATCTCGGAGTCGCCATGATCGATGCCAACTACGGGCTCGGGGAATCCGTCGTGAGCGGAATGTGCGAAGTCGATCACTGGGAAGTTGAGAAGTCCTCAGGGAATATTCTCTCCACAAGTATCGCACAAAAGACCGTGCAAACTGTCGCCTCTGCGGGTGGTGGCGTCGAAGACAGGAACCTGGACGAAGGCGCATGCCAATCCGCGGTTCTGTCCGGTGAAATGATCGCGGAGATCACCCGGTTGCTGCAACGAGTCGAATCGTGGTTCCGATTTCCACAGGATATCGAGTGGGGGTTTGTCGGCGACCGTCTGGTCATCCTCCAATCACGACCCATCACCACCATCCCACCGAGCTGGACGCGTGCGGAATCGGCAGAGCGTTTCCCCAACGTCATCACCCCACTCACCTGGGATTTTGTGAACCAGGGATTTCACCGCTCCATGAACTACTCCTTCCAGATGATGGGCTTCCCGCCATTCTCAGGACAATGGTTCGGCAAGCACGACCACTACATTTACGGCAACCAGAACGCGGTCGACATCTACACCAGCCGCTTTCCCTTTGATCTCAAATCCCTCGATGATCTTCCGGCATTGATCCCCAAGCTGCGGGAAGAATACCGCTGGGTTCAGGATCTCCCCATCCACTGGGCGCGCGATCTCGACTACTACCTCATCCGCCTCGGCGAATTTATGGCAGAGCCCATCGAGACCAAATCGATCGCCGGCCTTTGGAATTTCGTCAAAGAGGTCAACGCGCACGGAGCCCAGTATTTTCTGCCCAACATCGCAATCTCCGTCACGCAAAGCGTCCTCTACAAACTTCTCCAGTTCCTCTTGCGCGAACTCTTTGGCCCCGCCGAAGTAGCCCCCTTCATGGACAGTCTCCTCGCTTTTTGTGAAACTAAAACAGGAACGATCAACAAGGAACTCTACGAACTTGCCCAGATTGTGCAGCGCGATTCCCTGCTCGGCAAACGCCTCCGTGCGGAGACTGGCAATCAAGCCCTCTGGGAAAGCGGAATCCTCGCCCAGGAGCACCCCGATTTCCACCAACAATTCCTCCTCCTGATGCGCAACCATGGTCACCGGGAAATCGACTTCGATCTCTACCAACCTCTGTGGTCCGAAGTCCCCTGGGTTGCGCTCGACCAAATCCGGCTGATCGTCGATGCACCCGACGACCTGACTCCCTCTCAACGGGAACGCGAACTGAAGATCCGCTCGCAAACCGCCGAGTTTTCGCTCCTGCAAAGACTTCCCGAAGAACTCCATTTCTTCATCCATGAAATCATCCGTCTCGCCCGCAGCTACACCAGCCTCGATGACCTCGAGCATTACCAAACCACCCGCCTCGCCGTCCCCATGCGGAGGGGTTTGAAAATGCTCGGCCAGCGACTCGTCGAGCGCGGTATCCTCAAGGAACCCATGGACATTTTCTTCGCCCGCGAAGCAGAAATCGAAGCCGCCATTGCTGCCGACAGCCCCGCAAAGTGGAAGACCTTCTCATCCACGATCCTTGAGGTGAAAGCCTCCTGGCTCAAGGCAAAGCAAGGCGCACCAAGCTGGGTTCCGGATGCTCCGAAAATCGAGCTCAGCCTTTCCGAGGCAGGAGCTGAAATGTCAGGACTTCCCGGCAGCCCGGGAGTTGCCGAAGGCGAGGTCTATCTCGTGACCGGCCCTGAGGATTTTGCAAAGTTCCCTCGCGGAGCGATCCTCGTCGCCCGCACCACCAACCCGATCTGGACTCCTCTCTTCTACACCGCCAGTGCCGTCATTACCGAGAGCGGCGGCCCGCTCTCACACGGCGCCGTCACCGCCCGTGAAATGCGGATCCCTGCCGTGATGTCAGTGCGCGACTGCCTCTCAAAATTGAGCAACGGCTGCTCCGTCCGCATCGACGGAAATCGCGGCACCGTCACCCTCATCACCAGACCGTGAGGATCCCTTTTCATCGCAAGGAAGGAAATTGTTGCCTTGCCGCCGTCCCGCTTGCAGTCAGACTTGAGGATGAAGAAAAATTTCCCTTCGAGAGTTCTTACCCTCTTTCGAATCATCGTTGCGGCTCCTCTTTTTTCAATGCTATCCGCCCAGAATGCGGCACCGGATGTCTTCCCGGGAGCGATTGAATCCTCTCCTTCCCAATCCCACTACTTCACCTGGATCAACAACACCAACGAAGGACCCACCGAGGCCCAATCGCTAGCGAACCTCGGCTTCTTCCAGTGGATGAATGACGAGTATGGCATGGAGCTCGACATCTATGCCTTCGACGCCGGTGCTGTCGACGCCCCGTCCTATTACGGCAAACCCTCGACCCGTAAATTCCAACAACAACTCCCCAACGGATTCGGCCCCCTCGCCGATGCCGCCAAAGGGTTCGGCGGACGCCTCGGAGTCTGGCTCGGGCCGGATGGCTTCGGTGACACTCCGGAAGAGGAAAACGCCCGCATCGAATTCCTGAGTTCCTTGTGCCGCGACCACGACTTCCAGCTTTTCAAAATGGACGCCGTTTGCGGCCAGCTTCGCGATGAAAAGCAACCCGCCTTCATCCGCCTCATGGAAGCCTGCCGGAAGCACCGCGAAGACCTCATCGTTCTCAATCACCGCCTCAATCTTGGTGAAGCCGCACCTTACGTGACCACCTTCCTCTGGCAAGGTGCCGAGACCTACATCGACGTTCACATGTCGAACAACACCACCGCCACGCACAACCGCGCCAAAGCGCTCAACCGAGGCCTTCCTCCCGAACTCAAACGCATGGCCGAAGACCACGGCGTCTGTCTCTCATCCTGCCTCGATTTCTGGGCCGATGATCTCATCCTGCAAGCCTTCAACCGCTCCATGCTCCTCGCACCCCAGATCTATGGCAGCCCATGGTTCTTGCGCGATGATGAATACCCCAAGCTCGCCCGCATCTTTAATCTCCACGAACGCTATAACGAGATCCTCATCAACGGCATCGTCCTCCCCGAAGAAACCTACGGCCCCAACGCGGTCTCACGCGGCAACGAAAAGACCCGCCTCATCACCCTTCGCAACAACACCTGGGAACCCATCACCCGCAAGGTGGCCTTGGACGAAACGATCGGGCTCAACGACTCCGGCCCGCGCGAAGCCCGCCTCTTTCATCCCTACGAAGAAGTCCTGGGACGCTCCTTAAAATCAAGCGACACCGTTGAGGTCACCATCCACCCTTTCCGTAGTCTTCTTCTTCTCGTCACGACCGAAGAATGCCCCGAGCCCTCGCTCAAGGATGGTCCCTACCGCGTTGTCAAAAACGTGAAGGGCCAAGCTCCCGTGATCGAAAAACTCACCCCGCTGCCTCTCAAAAATCCTTGGCATCGCAAACTCGGCGATCTCACCGCCACCGAGCTCCCCGCCGATTGGGAAGCCCTCTACGAAAGCACTTGCTTCGCCGCTGATAACAACGCCCTCGAGATCCGAAGCCTCGACCGTTCCGGCCCTTCCAAGGTTCCTGCCGTCACAAAAGCGCGCGATGCCTTCCTCGATCAACCGCTCATCAGAGGACGCGCCCTCTGGGATCAATTCCTCTTCGATGGCGACATCACCACCATCTTCGATGTCTATGCCGTCGGTCGCGATGCCCGCCTGAACGGAGGCAGCCTCCGCGTCGATTTCTCCAAAGCGGTCTCCTTTGACCGACTCCTCCTTAAGACCCAGGCCCTCGACCGAACCCTCATCAACCTCCTCGTCAGCCCTGTCGAATTCAGCGCCGACCTAAAGACCTGGACCCAGGCCGAAGAGATCCTTCAAAATGGTTCCACCCTCATTGTCTATCCTCCCGCCGGCGGCACCTGGCGCTACTTCCGCATGAAAGGCGGCCCTGAACAAATCGCTGAAATCGAAGCATGGAATGGGGAAACGATGCTCCCGCGCGAAGGATGGAGTGCCAACAATCTCTTCGCGCATCCTGCGGTCGTTCCCGCCGTCACCAGCTGGAGCACTAAGATCACGGTGGATGAAATCACGCCCACGTCCTACCTTTGCGTGGCCGTCGAAGGTGAACACGGCGTGGAAGGTTGCTACGCCGCCCTTCGTATCGGAGGTCGCCTCGTCGGCTCGCCTGATCGCGCTGCCTCCTATCCTGCCAATGCCTGGGAATATCCGGCACGCCGTCAAGAAACCGGCTACACTTATTTCTTCCCACTCGATGACTCCATGGTTGGGCGGGAAATGGAAGTCGTCCTACTTGGCATGAAAGATGGTGGTAAGGAACTCAAGCCATCGGTCTGGCTGACCGCTCGCGAGATCCCTTTCACTTCTGAACTCACCAAATAATCCTCTCATGAAACTCCTCTCGAAATTTACAACAGTCGTCATCTTCGCGGTCACCCTCCCCTGCAGCGCCGCTAATCATGAGGTCATGGCCTTGAGTGAAGATATCGCCAAGGAATACGACCTCGATCAGTCATTTTATGCCAAGACCACGATGGCGGAGGGAATCCTGATCGCGACCTCAAATAAAGTCCCTGACACCACCCACCTCGAAGCGGCCTACCTCTTCGAGAAAATGATGAAGGAACTCAAGGAACCCATCGCGCAAAGAATTCGCGAGGCCAAAGTCCTCTGCCTCCTCGTCGCTCACAATGAACTCACATCCGACCTCCCGGAATTCAAGTCCGACAAAACCGGAAAGGAATTGGACTTCTACAACTGGCGTCAACGCGGATTCCTCACCAAGGTCAAGGGCCGCTACGTCGTCCTCTTCGCCGAGGAAGACGTCATGGAATACGAAGGCGGGATGCAGATCGAGAGCATCCTCATTCACGAGTTCGGCCATGTCATTCATGGCGTGGGTTTCGACGAAGCACTCAACAAGCAATGGACCAAAACCTTCATGACCGCCGAGGCCAAAGGCCTCTGGAATGATGCCCGGGCCGCCCAGCGCTTCCGTCGTGTGCAAGGTGATCAGCCTGTCTTTCTTCTGGATGCCCTCTCCAAAGCCTTCCCGAAACAGACTCCGACCTTCCTCAAAATGCTCCTCGATCGCGGAGACATTCTCGTCAATGACAAGCCCACTACTTCGGCTGTGAAGGTGACTGAGAAGGACCTAGTCCTCATTGTCTTCGGCGGTAAAAAGCAAGGCTACGCCGCCAAGAACCGGGCCGAGTATTTCGCCGAAGGAATCCAATCTTGGTACAACACCAACCGCACGATGGATCACGACCACAATCACATCCACACCCGGGAGCAACTCAAGAAATACGATCCCGCCCTCGCCCAACTCTGCGCCGATGTCCTCGGAGATCATGAGTGGCGATTTGTCTCTCCCCGCGAAAGAATCGCTCAAGATCACCTCAAGGACTACGATCCCGCAAAAGCGCCCGTCGTCAAAGATGCCGACCACATTCGTGACGCCGGTCTCGATTACTTCGACGAATACTGGGAAGGCTATTGGCAGCGCCTCCACGACAAATACCCTTCAGAGTAGAGGTAAGAATGCTGGATCCTAAACGATGAGATCCCGAATTGCGCCCGTGCTATCGACGAAGCGCTCGGTTGAAACCCCGGCGTTTTGCGCGAGCGTGAGCCAGAGATTTGCGAGCGGATGGTCGTCTTGATAATAGATGTGGCCAGGCTTCATACGTCCACCCGCGAGGAGCACTTCGAGGTTGGCGTAATCATGACGATCCCCGTCACTGATTCCGCTTCCCATTGAGACGATGGTGGCGTCGAGCAAGGTTCCCTCACCCTCGCGGATGCTCTTCAAGCGCTCAATGATGTGAGCGTAGAATTCGACGTGGAAGCGGTCGATTTTAGCCACGTCATCCTTCGCGCCTATGTCCTTGCGGTATGTCAGGACGTAATGATTTTGCGGCTTGTCGAAGACATCGTGAAAAGTGCGGGGCGAGTCCCAGCGTTCCGGATGCACGACAAGCGTTGCCACTCGTGTCAGATCATATTGAAACGCCAAAATGAAGAGCTCCGCCTGTAAGCGACGATAATCCCCCCGCCTCTCAGGAATGCCAAAGGGCTCCGCCATGGAGGGCCGCTCCATCTGTGCAGCAATTTTCTCGGCAAACTCAAGACGCCGCTCGGTAGCCCGCACGCTTTCCAGATATTCATCGAGCTTCCCCTGATCCGCCTTCCCCAAAACACCCCGAAGCGTCTTTGCATCCTCCAGAACGACATCGATAACGCTCTGCGAACGGGCGGCATCCGGCCGACCAAACAAACGTTGAAAAATGGCTCGTGGATTCTTCTCCACATTGGCCGCATAGCCCGGCGCCAAGCACGAAATACACTCGTAATAGCGCGTCTCTTTGTTGTCCGTGAAGTCATTGTAACTCAATTCCAAGGAAGGGTGCAAAGTCCCGGTGCCAATCTCACGGGCCATGATTTGGTCCAAGGTGGCGTGTGTCTCAAAGTAAGGAAGAACGAGTGTCACCCCGAGTCCTCGGAGAAAGGTGCGGCGTGGAATGGTCTTCATTGTCGTAAATCGGCATCGCGCAAATGGCGAAATGGATAAGAGGTAGTGATCGCAACCAAGAGGGATTTCTGCTTGCCCGAATCAGCCATGATCTGATGTTTTAGTTCTTCCACCACTGGCATGTCGTAGATTTCCAACTCCCGGCAGAGGGCATCGCGAAGGACGTGCTCAATATATCCCCGCACGAACTCATGAGGTTCCGCCGCGAGGATGGCCAATCCTTCGCCAGCCTCCTTCTCAATTCCAAAGCTAAAGACCGCCCAGCGCGCAATCCCATCTTCTACTTCTTCCCCGGTTACATGGACACCCGCGCCCAACCCAGCGCCGCCATCCTCTCCAGGAAAATCCATACCTGGCTCACCCAGCAGCATCCCACTTGGAAACCGAAATACCCTCGGTCAAAAAAGACCGGCAAACCTTCGAGGCCACCTCCTGTTCTCTAACAATGAACCAGACTCTCCCCAACACGATGATGAGATGACCCGGAATCCTCCCTCAATCCCGCTCAACCCGAAGCCACACTTTCGAAAAATCGTGACGGAGAACATCCTCCATCTTTGCCCAGAAGGAAAAATTACGCCCACTATGAATCTCCGGGGCCTCGTCGTCGTCTCTTTCCTCCATCTCGTATTCCAAGAGTAAGCACATTTCGCTTTCGACCTCTTGGATCTCCTCCAAACTCGTTCGATAGGCCCGCTCGGGGTCACCACCATCAATGAGTTCCCGACATCCGAAGGCATAGAGGGCACCATTGGCAGCATCCGAGTATCCCCCGATATGACCGGTATCAAACTCCTCCCACTGCTCATCATCATCAAATCGTTCCTCCCAAGCCTCTTGCTCTTCTTCAGAAAGTTCCACCTCTTCGAAGAGAGGGTGATCATCAAACGGTAGCGTCACCACCTCTTGAAACTTGAGAGGCCTTTCCTTGATGACATAGCCCCGGTCCAGATCCGCAGGCTTGTCACAAGACTCCTTGGACCCCGGCTCCTCTTTATTCCAAACGACTCTCCAACCTTCATAATCTTCGGAATCGTCTCCCCAGGGCTCACTTTCAAAATCGTAAAAGAAGAGGAGGATCCCTTCCGCCGGCAGCCAATCATGAATACCCGGGAGTTCGGAAAGGTAAATGGTCGCAAGCAAACTCAGCGAACGGTCTTGAAACCGGGGCCACTCGAATTCCACCTCCCGGGGCGGTAATCCTCCGGTGGTCGAGCGAAGGCCGCCCTCCTCTTCCTTCATTCCGACCGCCTTTTTCACGAAGGGCCGAAGCTGTTCGGGAATATTTGAGGATTTGAGCATTCCAACGCCTATCTCATTGCACCCCCGGAACAAGCGCAATGCGACTTCTGATCATGAGCCCGGGCACATTTCAGAGATCTCACATTTGCGGTGTCGGATCATGAAGAAGATGAATGTTGGAAGTCATCAGCCACTCTTACAGAAAAAATTTAGGCCACTCGCTGTGCGAGAAAGACTTTAATAATCTCAGGGGTAGCCAGCTCCGTTGCGCATCAATGTCCGGGTGTTCGAAAAGAAAAGTTGCATGACTTGTCCGACAAGGTCCGTAAAGTGTCTTGAACGTGCGGACCCTTCGTCCGTATGCCCATCAAGTCCCTCTCGTTCTTCATGGGCTCAATCAAATGCCCATGAAAGGACTCCTCACCATAGCCCTCCTGATCGGCTCCATGCCGCTCAAAGCCGTCGACTTCAATCGTGATGTTCGACCCATCCTCTCGGATACCTGTTTTAAATGTCATGGCCCCGGAAAATCCGAAGGCGACCTCCGCCTTGATGACCGCGAGAATGCCCTTGATGCCGGTGTTTTATCTCCCGGAGATGTTGCCAAAAGTGAGGTTGTAGCCCGTCTCAAAACCGACGATCCGGAGGAACTCATGCCTCCGCCCGATGCCCACAAAACCCTCACGCCGGAGCAGATCCAAATACTCGAAACCTGGATCGCAGAAGGCGCGGTCTATGATGAACACTGGTCACTCGTTCCCGCGAAACGCGATGACAACATCACAGCACTCGATCACTTTATCGACAAACGCCTCGCCGAAGAAGAACTGAAGCCCACGCCCGAGGCCGATCAACGAACGCTGATCCGTCGCGTCACCCTGGATCTCACCGGACTCCCGCCAACACCGGAGGAAGTCGCAACCTTCGTCAATGATTCCTCTCCCGATGCCTACGGAAAATTGGTCGATCGCTTATTGGCGTCCGAACACTACGGCGAACGCATGGCCGTCGCCTGGATGGATGCCGCCCGCTACGGCGACACCAGCGTGATGCATGCCGACGGGCCGCGCGATATGTGGCCCTGGCGGGACTGGGTCATCAAGGCCTACAATTCCAATATGCCCTTCGATCAATTCACGGTCGAACAGTTGGCCGGTGACTTGATCCCGGATGCCACCGTATCTCAAAAAATTGCCTCCGGATTTAATCGTAATCATGCCACAAGTGACGAAGGCGGTGCCTTCCCTGAAGAACTGCGCGTCGAATATGTTGCGGACCGGGTGCAGACGACTTCCAACGTCTGGATGGGCCTCACCATGGAGTGCTGCCAATGCCACGATCACAAATACGACCCGATCTCGCAGCGGGAGTATTTTGAGTTCTTCGCCTATTTCAACAACAACACCGATCCGGGCATGCAAACCCGTAATGGCAATCAGGCGCCTGTCGTCGAGGTTCCCGACGAAGCGCGGAATGCCAAGTTGACCGAACTTCACAAGCAAATCGAAAACTCGGAACAAAAACTTGAAGCACATCGGGCCAACGTCGCGGCAACCCCGGAATTCGCAGCGTGGTTGAAGAGAGCCGAAGAGGGAGCATCAATAGGTGCGCAAGAAAAACAGCCCGCAGGTTTGGCCCATTGGTTCCCCATCGATGCCTCGGTACAGGACTTTCGCGATGGTGTCAGTGGCTCAACCGTCGTTGCCGAAAAAGGAAAATTTGAAGTCACCGACCGGGAAGGATCAAAGGCGCTCAAACTGGAAGGGAACAGCCAGTTCAAATCCGATGCACCGGTGAATCTGGAATTCAACCGGCCTTTTAGTTTCTCCGTTTGGGTCAAGCCCGATGGCAAACCTAGCGGTGCCATTTTTTCCAAAATGGATGACAAGGCCTTCTACCGTGGCATCGACCTTTGGATGGAAGGAGGCCGCATCGGAACCCACATCGTCAACACCTGGCAAGCGAATGCCCTCAAGGTCGTCTCCGCTGATGTCCTGGCACCCGGTAAATGGCAGCACGTTGTTTTGAGCTATGATGGCAGCCACAAGGCAGCAGGAGTAAAGATCTACATCGACGGAAAACACTCCGAAAACCAGGTGCAGGCTGACACCCTCAGCGCGACCATCGCCACCAGTCAGCCTTTCCGTATCGGCAGTCGTTCAACCGGATCCAACTGGAAAGGCGAGATCGATGACCTCCGCATTTATGATCGCGCTCTTGAAGGGGACGATGTCGTCGCAACTTCGAAAGGAGACCCCGTCAACAGCATCCTCACCACTCCCGAAAATCAACGCAGCGAGAGCGATCAGAGCGTTTTGCTCGCTCGCTATCTCGGCACCGAAGACAAGCTGTTCAAGAAGCTCGTCGAGGCCCGTCAAAAGATCATCAAGCAACAGGCCGACCTCGATAGAAAACCAGTGACCTCCATGGTCATGCAGGACAATCCCGCCAACAAGATGCGCATGACTTACATCCTCGATCGCGGGGCCTACGACTCACCCAAGAAGGATGAAGCCCTTCAGCCCGGCGTTCCGGCAGCTCTCCCACCCATGCCGGCCGATGCTCCTGCAAATCGACTCGGCCTCGCAAAATGGCTCGTCGATCCCAACCATCCCCTCACCGCCCGCGTTGCCGTCAACCGATACTGGATGATGCTCTTCGGAGAAGGCTTGGTCCGCACCGTTGGAGACTTCGGAGCCCAGGGAACTTCCCCCACTCATCCCGAACTGTTAGATTGGCTTTCCCTCGACTTCGTTAAGAGCGGTTGGGATATCAAACGCATCATCAAGCAGCTCGTTTCTTCCAATGCCTACAAGAGAAGCTCCCGTCTGGAATCCCTTCACCGCGAACAGGATTCGCAAAACGAACTCCTCGCACGGGCCCCGCGCTTTCGTCTCCAGGGTGAATTCATCCGAGACCAGGCCCTAGCGATCAGCGGCCTGCTCAATCCCGAAGTCGGAGGTGTCAGCGTGAAACCCTACCAACCCGTAAACATCTGGAATGAAGTCAGCCTCAACGGCGGCCTGCGCTACTCCCAGGACAAAGGCGAAAAGCTCTATCGCCGCTCCATGTATACTTACTGGAAACGCAGTTCCCCCATGCCGAACATGCTCATCTTCGATTCCCCGAGCCGCGAGAAATGTGTCATCCAACGCCAACGCACCAACACCCCCCTCCAGGCTCTCGTCACTCTCAACGACCCCCAGTTCGTAGAAGCCGGGCGCGCCCTTGCACAGCGGCTCCTACAATTGGCCGAGACCGATCCCGGTAAACGCATCGACCTGGCCTATCGCCTCGCCACCGCCCGACCAGCCGCCAAACGCGAGATCGAAATCCTCACCAAACTCCTCGAGGAGAATCGCGCCAAGTTTCAGGCGGATCCGGAGTCCGCCAAGAAATACCTCTCCGTCGGCGAATCACTCCGTGACGAATCCATTGATGCCATCGAACACGCCTCCTGGACCGTCATTGCCCAAACCATTTTAAACCTCGATGAGGCCCTCACCCGCAACTAGCACCCACCTCCCGAAGCCATGAACTACTTTAACCCAATCATCGAGAAACGTCGTCAATTCCTCCTGCGAAGTGGCAACGGACTTGGCGCGGCGGCCTTGAGCACTCTGCTCAACCCCGGCCTTCTGGGATCTGCGATGGGCGGAGAGATGCCGACCTACGGCGGCCTTCCCAACATGCCGCACTTTCCGGGTAAGGCAAAGCGCGTGATCTACATGTTCATGTCGGGAGGACCCAGCCACATCGACCTCTTCGACTACAAGCCCATCCAACGCGAACTCCACGGTAAAGAGCTCCCCGATTCCGTTCGTCAAGAACAACGCCTGACGGGAATGTCGAGCGGCCAAAAGTCGTTTCCGTGTGTCGCACCCATGTTCGAATTCGAGAAATTCGGAGAGCACCAAACCTGGGTCAACAAAGACCTCCTCCCGCACACCGCCGGAATCGTGGACAAGATCACGATCATGAAATCACTGCACACAGAAGCCGTGAATCACGATCCCGCCATCACCTTCATCAACACCGGCTCCCAGCAGCAAGGAAAGCCCTCACTCGGTTCCTGGCTGAGCTACGGGATGGGAACGATGAACGAAAACATGCCCGGCTACGTCGTCATGATTTCCCGGGGCCGCGGCCAGCTGCAAGCCCTCTACGATCGCTTGTGGGGCAGCGGCTTTCTACCCGCAATGCACCAGGGCGTCAAACTGCGCAGCGCCGGCGAGCCCGTTCTCTATTTGAAGAATCCCGATGGCTTTGGTCGTGAGGACCGCCGGGGCCAACTCGACAGTCTCAAAGAACTCAACGAGCTCAACTTCGACAAGTTTGCCGACCCGGAAACCCAGGCCCGCATCTCGCAATATGAACTCGCCTACCGCATGCAAGCCGAGGTCCCCGGCCTCATGGACATCGAAGGCGAACCCGATCACATCAAGGAACTCTACGGACCACAAGTCGACCAGCCCGGCAGCTTCGCAAGGAACTGTCTCCTTGCCCGTCGCATGGCCGAAAAAGGTGTGCGATATGTGCAGCTGTTCCATCGCGGCTGGGACCAACATGGATCCCTACCCTCCAAGATTAGCCAGCAATGCGAAGACATTGATCAACCCGCTGCCGCACTCATCAACGATCTCGATCAACGGGGAATGTTAGATGACACCCTCGTCGTTTGGGGTGGAGAATTTGGACGCACCATCTACTCCCAGGGTGAGCTCACCAAGGACAATCACGGTCGCGACCACCACGGGCGTTGCTTCTCCATGTGGATGGCTGGAGCGGGCGTGAAGCGGGGATTCGAATACGGCAAGACCGATGACCACAGCTACAATATTATCGAGAACCCCGTTCACATTCGCGACCTCAACGCCACCATCCTCGACCGCCTGGGCATCGACCACCGCAAGCTCACCTTCAAGTTCCAGGGCCTCGATCAACGCCTCACCGGCGTCGAAGAAGAAGCCCGCGTCATCAAGGACATCCTCGGCTAAACAGCCTCTCCACATGGAAATCTCTCCCCGCCTCTTTCCGGTCCTCTCACTCCTCTTCGCCTGCACCGCCAGCGCGAAGGAAAAGATGAATGTTCTCTTCATCATTTCAGACGACCTCACCGCCACCGCCTTATCCTGTTACGGGAACACCGTTTGCAAAACGCCCAACATCGACCGCCTCGCCGCACAAGGAACCCGTTTCACCAAGACCTTTTGCCAGGGCACCTATTGTGGACCGTCGCGGGCTTCCTTCATGAGCGGATATTATCCCCACGCCATCAAGATGCTCGGCTACAGAACCCCGCGCCCCATGATCGGCGACCGCGCCACCTGGGCCCAGCATTTTAAAAACTCCGGATACTACACTGCCCGCGTTTCCAAGATCTTCCACATGGGCGTTCCCGGCGGCATCGAACAGGGAAGCGACGGTGAAGACGATCCCGCGTCTTGGACCGAACGCTTCAACTCAATGGGCCCCGAATGGCGCGCTCCCGGCGACGGCGAAACTCTCGAAGGGAACCCCGATGGCAAGAAGCCCGGACCCGTCGGAGGCAACACCTTCGTCGTGGTCGAAGCCGATGGTGACGACCTCGTCCACTCAGATGGCAAAACCGCCAAGAAGGCTGCCGAACTTATCGCTCAAGACAAAGACAAACCCTTCTTTCTCGGAATCGGTTTCGTCCGCCCCCACGTCCCCTTTGTTGCTCCTCGAAAGGACTACGAAGCCTTCCTCCCCTACGAGAGCATGGAGCTTCCTGCGAAAGGCGAAGGCGATTGGGACGACATTCCCAAGATGGGCATCAACTACAAGACGAGCGTGAACATGAAGATGGACGTCCGTCGGCAAAAGAAAGCGGTCGGTGGTTACTACGCCTCCGTCGTTTACATGGACCGCATGGTCGGCCAGGTCCTCGATGCACTCACCGCTGCCGGACTCGACGACAACACCATCGTTATCTTTACCAGCGACCACGGGTACCATCTCGGCGAGCACGACTTCTGGGCCAAGGTCAGCCTCCACGACGAATCCGCCGCCGTCCCTCTCATCATCCGCGTGCCCGGTAAGAAGCCCGCCGTCTGCCACTCCCTCACCGAACTGTTAGATCTCTACCCCACTCTTTCCAATCTCTGTGGACTTGAAGTTCCCAAACGTCTCCAGGGCAAGGATTTCTCCCCCGTCTTCGACGACCCAACTCTCGAAGTCCGCAAAGCCGCCTTCAGCGTCAACGGGAAAGGCTTCCTCCTCCGTGAGCACGACTGGGCCTTCATTCAATATGGTGAATCCGGCAACAAAGGCATCGAACTCTACGACATGAAAAAGGATCCCAAGCAGTACACCAACCTTGCCACTGATCCCCAATACGCCAAGGTCGTCGCACGGTTCCGCAAGCAAGTGAAAGCGAAGTTAGCCGAAGTCAGGAACAACGATTTGGGGCTGACCTACTAGAATTCTGGCTTCATGAAGATTCACCTCCTTCTGCTTTTCTCATACCCCCTCGCCGAGTGCATCGCCAGCGAACCCATGGTGCAGGAACCCGTCCTCACTGTCTGGGATGGCAATGGCGCCATGTATGTTGCCGAAATACGCAGCTACATGCAGGACGAAGCAGGCACCGGCACCAAGACCCTGAAAAACGGACGGATCAAACGCCTCACCGATACCAACGGCGAGGGCATGTATTTCACATCCTGCGTCTCTTGCCACGGAGCCGATGGGCGCGGCGTCACCCTCCCCGGTACCGGCATGATGATCGCACCCTCCCTCGCTGAAAGTGTCCGCGTCGTTGGACCCCTCGAACAACTTGTTCCCGTTCTCCTCAACGGGCTCATGGGCCCTATCGAAGAAAAAGGCTACGAAGGCCAATTTATGGTCCCGGCCTCCGCCCTCGGCATCACCCGCGACGACCGCCTCGCCGAAGCTCTCAGCTACATTCGCTACGCCTGAGGGAACAATGCCAGCAGCGTCTCAGCCGATGAAGTCAAAGCCTTCCGCAAGCAGCACGAAAAACGCACCTTTCCCTGGACCGATGCCGACCTCAAAAAAATCCCGCCCCAAAAGTAATCCGTTATGAATCTCAAAGCCCTCCTTCTCCCCCTCTTCATCACCCCGCTGATGGCAGCGGACCAACCCCTCAACATTCTCCTCATCACCGCCGACGACCTTGGTCACGAAGTCCTCCCCTTCCTCGGCGGCGCACCCAGGGACATCACCCCCAACCTCAGCAAACTCGCCACCCAGGCGATGAGCTTCCACCACGCCCACGTCAACATCGCCATCTGCGCACCCAGCCGCAGCATCATCGCCACCGGGCGATACGGACATAACAGTGGTTGCATCGGCTTCAATAAACTTCCCAAAGACATCCCTACCGTCTTCGGAACTTTCAAAGAGAACGGCTACCTCACCGGCATTCTTGGCAAAGTCCCCCACTCCACCACTGACCCAAACTTCCAATGGGACTTCGCACACGATCAAGGTGAGCTCAATGCCGGACGCAGCCCGCAAAAGTATCACGACTACGCCAGGGAATTCCTCGCCCGCTGTAAGGACGAGAATAAGCCCTTCTACTTCATGGTCAACTCCCACGACCCGCACCGTCCTTTCCACGATCCAAAGACCGCCCAGAAATCATGGAGCACACCTTCCAAACTCTACTCTTCGGACCAAGTCCTCGTTCCCAGTTACCTCCCCGATCTCCCGGAGGTTCGCGAAGAACTTTCGCACTACTACAACTCGGTCCGCCGACTCGATGACACCATCGGCGGCATCCTCGAAGCCCTCGAGAAATCGGGCTTCGCTGACAACACCCTCGTCATCTTCCTCACCGACAACGGCTCCGCCTTCCCCTTTGCCAAAGCCAACACCTACCTCGCCAGCACCCGAACTCCTCTCCTCGTCCGCTGGCCGGGCGTCACCAAACCGGGCTCCGTCGACAAAGACCACTTCGTCGCCAACGTCGACTTCTTTGCTACCTTCATGGAAGCGACCGGCCTCCCGCAACCCGCCGGTCTCGATGGCCGCTCCCTCGTCCCTCTTCTAAAGGGCGAAAAACAAGAAGGCCGCGACTTCGTCTTCACCCAGATCGACTACACCGTCGGCGGACCTCCCAAACCCATGCGCTGCATTCAGGACAAGAAGTTTGGCTACATCTTCAACGCCTTCTCCGATGGCAAGTTTTCCTACAAGAACAACAACGAGGGGCTCACCTTCAAAGCAATGCAAGCCAGAGGCAAAACCGATCCCGAAGTCCAAGCCCGCGTCGACCTGTTCCGACAACGCGTTCCGCAGGAGTTCTATCACCTCCAGACCGACCCCGGCTGCACCAGAAATCTCATCGCCTCACCCGAACACGCCGACCTCATCGGACACTATCAAGCACGTCTTCGTCGTTGGATGGTCGAAAGCAATGACCACAACCTCAAAGCCTTCGACGTCCGCAACGACCCCGCCAAACTCGCCCAGGAAATCATCGACTATCCCAAGCTCCCAATAGCCACCGAACCAAAGAGCAAACCCGGAAAACGAAAGGTGAAGAAGTAACTCGCTCCTATTTTGTTTGTACGGTGTTCCCCGTACCCAAATCCCGAACCACGCCACGACTCGTGACTTCATTCTCTTGCGAGTACTCACCGAGAACGACGGGATGCTTCGTGGCATTCTCCAGTTTAATGCCAGATGCCCTCTCGGACTTCGGAGCATACCTGGCGAAACGTTCCTCCAAGCCTTTCGGAACTGAGGGATAGTCGACACTCAGGAAATCAAATCTCAATGGGTAGCCCACAATAATGGGGCGTCGAAGCTCTTTCCCTTCACCACCCGAGATGAATCTAATGCTGTGACGGCTTCCCTTGATCGCTGCCAAGGGATGGTCTCCCAGGCCATGCGGCGCAGGCAATACCTCAAGATCGATCTTCTGCGAGGAAGTCGCATCCGAGTGAATGTAGAGAAGGGGCCCATACGCGGCATTCCCTTTCGACTTCGTGATCGTTCCTTTACTGGACAGGGAATAGCACTGACCCACACAGTCAGTCACTTGGCAGTTTGAGACCGTGGCGCTCTTTGCCATGTAGAGTTTGATCCCTCCACGGCATTTACTGACCTTGCAATTCTCCACCGTCATGTGCCCGGTTTTCGGATAAGCCCTGATGCCATCCTCGACTAAATTCACGATGTGATCCCGGGGAATCGCAATCCCCCGCAATTCTTCCGGCCACTGAATCTTGAAGCCAAATTTCGTGGGAAGATCCCCATTATTCTTCTCCTCATACAATTCATTGCTTCGTCGCACTGTCCCTTCGACCTCGGTATTCTTCACCGTGACCTGCTCGCCCCCTTGCACGAAAATAGCATGACCAAAGGCCTCCATCTTCACCTGACAGCCATCGATCGTATTCCGATCGCCCGTCATCAAGATTCCGGAGTGCTTCCGCAAACCCACCACGGCGCCACCACCAATGCCATACATGTTCCCATACCCGTAGGGAGAGGACCCCCGCACGATCATCCGGCAATTGATGAGAGAAACGTCATCACCCGTGACCTTCATCTCCGTCATCGCCCGGGCCGGCGCGTTCTTCGGATCCTGGTTGTAACTTCCTGAATCCGTCACCTCGGTCCGCCCATCCGGATAGGTATTCTCGAAGGTTCCCCCTTTCAGAATGACATGATCACCCTCGATCAAGTAGTTCACCGGGTCTCCCCGCCCCCGCGAGCTCATCGACCGAAGAACACTGATCGGCGTCCGGATCGTGACGCCTGTGAGATCGAATTCATTGTGCGATCCCGACATCCGAAAACCCCACGAACGGTCCATCTGGTCGGTCACCTCATACACACCCGGTTTCATCACGACCTTCTGATGACTCTTCGTCATTGCTTCATCGTCATTGCTTCATCGTCATTCTCTACGACATAGACCGTCGCGACGGGCCCAAAGAGCTCCAAGTCATAGGTCGGCATTCCAGCTTTCACATCTCTCAAAATTGTCGGATTGTAAAAGGCTCCCTTCCGATCCAGCCAGCCCCCTCCACACACCACCGTCGCTCCTGCGGCGATCGATTTCTGCACATCAGCCGCCAGCTTCACCGCTGCTGCTTCCGTCGAAAGCGGACCCAGATCAGTACTTTCGGCCATGGGATCCCCCACCTTCATCGCTCTCACCCTGTCGGCAAACGCTTCCAAAAATTCCGGACCTTTTTTGCGCAGCACGATGAAGCGTTTCGAGGCAACACACGACTGCCCATTGTTCACCATCCGCCCCTTCATCGCCATCTCAACAACCTCTTCAAGATCGGCATCGTCAAGTATGATGAAGGCATCATTTCCTCCCAATTCCAGAACCGAGCGCTTCAGGTTTTGGCCCGCCAACCCGGCGACCGCAGCCCCGGCCGCCTCACTCCCGGTGAGCGAAACTCCAGCGATTCCATCACATTTGATAATTGGTTCCACGAACTCGGACGGAATGAAGAGGTTGGTAAAAACACCCTCCGGAAAGCCACTTTCCGCAAAGAGATTCTCGATCGCCTCGGCACATTGAGGAACACAGCTCGCGTGCTTCACCAAACAAGTGTTTCCCGCCATAATGTTGGGAGTCGCAAAGCGGATCACCTGATAAAACGGAAAGTTCCAAGGCATCACCCCAAGCAGGGAAGCCACCGGAGCATACTGGATAAAGGCATTCGCGCCCTCGACGTCCAGATCGTGATCACTCAGAAATTCCTCTGCCCCATTACACCACAGGCATCGGGCCCTGCACGCGCCCTCGCCCCGTGAATTTTGCAATCAGAGCCCACTCAGATCGTGCAGATTCCGAAAGGTTCCCCGCTCTTATCGAATCAAAGGGTTCCTGGGAATCGCCCGTTCATTCTCCGGAAGGTCAGGCACAATGGCCGCCGGTCGTTGCACAGGGACCGCTTCGGTATTCTTGAGAACCGCCATGATCCGACGGTGATCGTGTTCCATTTCCTTCGATCGCACACTCTTCACCCCACCCAACTTCATGTAGCCGGTGTGAATATTCCGAAGGTCATCAAGCGTTTTCATCTTCAACTCACGCGCTAAAAGTTGCCGGTGGGTCATACGAATCTTCGCCTCCAGCGCGACACTGCGATCCTTCTCAAGCCGCTCTAATTCCTTCGCAATCCGATCCGGCCACGAACTCCCCATGGTGCTACAAAACGGACGTTCCTGCAAACCAATCAACCCCAACCACGCTTCCAACGCTGGACGTTTGAGCAAGCTCGCGAACTCTTCTTCAAGAGCCTTCTCATCCGACTTCCCTCCGTTCTGTAAAACATACCATTCGCGCAATCCCACCGAGCCCTCACGCGGGAAATCATGCCCGAGACCAGGCCACGCCTCGAAGGACGTCGGCAATCCAAGCCCTCGATAAAAAAGGAGCCCCTTCAACGACGGCAGGTGATTAGGATCCAGCCTACCCACCCCGATAAAAATAGGCCGTCCCTTATCCTGTGTGGGGGAATTTTTGAGAGCCGTCGGAAGATGCCCGCCCATTAAAATCGCACCACCCGCAAAGTCCGGCGCAGCCTGCAGCAAAGTATCCGTCATCCACCCGCCCTTGCTGTATCCGGTCACAAAAACTCGCTTGGGATCGAGGCCCTGCGTCTTCGCCAACTGATCCCGGACATCACGAAACACCTTCAACTCATTCGCGACATCCTCCGCACCCACCTTGTATTTCCCCTTCTGGGTATAGCCCATCCCGATCACGATCCAATCCTTCATCCCCGTGTGTGAACGCGTCATCCGCGTCTCGGGACGACCATTAAAACCGTGATACGAAAACACCGCCGGCCACGACTTGGACGGATCATGATTCTCCGGCAGCGAAACCAAAACAGCATCTGCAAGCCCGGGAACTTTCACTTCCAAATCTTCAGCCCCAAGCATCAGACACGAAAGAGCAAGCACCACCCCTGACTTTAAAAACGAAATCAACATCGTCACGAATCTACCACGGATTCCCGTAAAGACAGCCAAATTCACCTGTGCCAAACACAACCCGCAGTAATTCCCTGAGAGTTCCTCCTACTCGTCCTGATTCTTCTTCCCCTTCTTACCGCCACCACCCCAGGGCGGCGGCGGGAAGTCCTTCTTCCAAGTGCTATAGAGGTTCGTGATTCGCGCGACCTCCTCAGCCTGCTCGGCCGCGAGATTGTTCTTCTCTTCCTTGTCCCTACTTAGATCAAACCCTGTAGAAAGCCGTAGTAGTCCGTGAACCCACGTTCCATCGGATGAAACTTCGGCGCGTATCCCAGATGCCATTTTCCAAGTGCGATCGTCCGATAACCTGCCCCACGCATGACATCCGCAACCGTCGTTTCGCTCAGCGGCAAACCATTGGTGTCACTGTAAACCGGCGGGATGTTGAACTCATGTCCAAAGCGACATTGATACCGCCCCGTTAACAAGCCCGCCCGCGTCGGACTGCACACCGATCCACTCACATAACCGTTCGAAAAGCGCACCCCGTTCGCCGCGATCGAATCAATCCTTGGCGTCGGAAAAAGCTTCGTGCCATGCATCGAAAATTCGTTGTAACCCGCGTCATCCGACACGATCACAATGACATTCGGCTTCGCCGCTCCCTCTGCGCCGAGGACCGCCGATCCAGCCACCACCAGTAGAATTTTCCAAAAAGACATCGCACCGCACTCTGAACCCTTCGCCCGAAATTCCGAGATGAAAAATCATCATTCACAATCCGGTCTGCTCCCGGAAATCCCGCGGGCTCAAGCCCAATTCCTTCCGAAAAACCGCGCCAAATCTCTTCGCATCCCGAAAGCCCGATCGCTCAGCCACCACGGAAACCAGAAGTCTCGTTGTCGCCAACAGCTCCCGCGCAACTTCCATCCTCGCCTCATGAATGGCCGAGAGGACCGACCGACGAAGCTCCTTCCGGAACAACCTTTCCAGTTGTCGGCGCGACACCCCAACCTTCCGAGCCACTGCTTCTACCCGAATCCCCTCCGCCACCGCTTCCCTGATGAAATCCATTGCCCGCTGCACCACGACATCCTCACACGCCCATCGGTCCGTCGAGGCCCGCGTCACGAGATACCCCGGCGGGAGAAAAACCTGCCGCGCTTTCAGCGTCTTCCTATCCATTAAATCCGACAGCAAGCCCGCCGCCCGATAACCCACCTGCTCAGCCGGCGTGTCGATGCTCGAAAGCTGGGGATAGGCGAGACGACACTCCGAAGTGTCATTGTCCACCCCCAGAATCGCCACCTCCGCTGGAACCTGCAAACCAAGCTGGGCACATACCTCCGCGATCCTGCGCGCCGGGAGATCGTTGGAACAAAAGACCGCCACTGGCTTCTCCAACTTCAATAGCCAGGCCTCCACACGCCCTCCCGATGCCCGCCAAACTTCCGCAGCCGATGGCTTGGGCAGAAAATCCGCGTGGAGTGACTTCACCCCGAATCCCCCGCCCTCCACCACCTCCCGAAACCCCGCTTCCCTCTCTTTCGAAAACCGCGCCGTGCGGCTCCCATAGTAAGCAAAACTTCGAAAGCCCCTCCCCAATAAATACCGGCCCCCTTCCCGACCTGTTTCCAAATTATCAACATCCACGACCGGCACCCCCCCGTCCGACAAGGTCGCCGTCGTGCTCACCACCGGACATCCAATTCGCTCCAGGCCCGCCGCAAATTGCCCTTCATAGAGGTGCGCGATGATCCCATCGGGCTTCCAACTCTGCAGCGCATTCAACAAAGCCACATCCGGCGGCCCGTCCCGAAACATCCACCCCGGCCGCTCCTCCGCGAAGCGTAAGATCCCCGACATGACCCGGCGACAAAATCCCAGTTCATGATTGAGGAGCACGGCAACCCGCCGCTTTGGACCATCTTGTCGCAAAACAGGGTAATTTTGTCGCATTATGACCGAGATGCAAGACCCTTCATTCTAGTAAAAAGATGGAAAGCTAAAGCTCGCGAACGCCTTTCTTCCATGCCTCCGCACGAATCACCCTTCCAGCTTCTCGATTGGCTCGTCCTCGTTTTCTACTTCGGCGGAACCCTTGCCATCGGCGTCTTCTTTTACCGTCGCACCCGCTCCATCGAAGGCTATACCGCCGGAAACCGCTCGCTCCCCGGCTGGGTCTGCGGACTCTCCATCCTCGCCACCTACGTCAGCTCGATCAGCTACCTCGCCCTCCCCGGCAAATCCTTCGCCACCAATTGGAACGCCTTCGCTTTCTCCCTCTCCATCCCCTTCGTCGCCATCATCGCGGTGAAATACTTCCTCCCCTACTATCGCAAAAGCGGCGCAGTCTCAGCCTACGAATTACTGGAAGACCGCTTCGGACCCTGGGCTCGCATTTTCACCAGCTCCTTCTACCTCCTCTTCCACATCGCCCGCATCGCCGTGGTGCTCTACCTCATGGCCCTCCCCATGCAGGTCATCTTCGGATGGAACATCGTCACCATCCTCATCGTCACCGGAATTTGCGTCACTCTTTACTCGCTCATCGGGGGACTCAGTGCCGTCATCTGGACCGATGCCATGCAAGCCCTCGTTCTCATCGGCGGCGCGCTCATCTGCCTCGTCGTCCTTCTCATGGGAGCCCCCGGCGGCCCTTCCGGCATGATAGAAACCGCCAACGCGCACGATAAATTCTCTCTCGGGAGCTTTTCCCTCACCGACTTCACCAACACCACCTTCTGGGTCATCTTCCTCTTTGGCATCGTCGATAACCTCCGAAACTTCGGCATCGATCAATCCTACATCCAACGCTACATCGCCTCCAAAACCGACGCCGAAGCGCGACGTTCAGTCTGGATGGGCAGCCTCCTTTACATCCCCGTCAGCGCTCTCTTTTTCTTCATCGGCACCACCCTCTTCTCCTACTACGGTGCCCAGCAAACGCTCACCTCCGAACCGCTCACCATCGAAGCCCCCGGCGATCTCAATGCGGTTTACGACGTCGTCACCCAACAAAAACTCTCCCAGCAGGACCTTCCACCCGATTCCCCCGAAGCCACCGAAATCAAAAACAGCCTCACTCTCACCGACGTCGGCGACCGCGTCTTTCCCCACTTCATTTCCGACAAACTCCCGCAAGGCCTGCGCGGACTCCTCGTTGCCGCCATCTTCGCCGCCGCCATGAGCACGGTCTCCACCAGCCTCAACTCTTCGGCCACCCTCATCATGAACGATTTCTACAAGCGCTTCCTCAACCCGAAAGCCAGCGAAGCGTCATCCATGAAAGCCCTCTACCTTGGCACCATTCTCTGGGGACTTCTTGGCACCACCCTCGGCCTCTATCTCGTTCAGGTCACCGACAGCGCCCTCTCCATTTGGTGGACCCTCTCCGGGATCATCGGCGGTGGCATGACCGGACTCTTCCTCCTCGGACTCATCAACAAAGCCGCCGGCAACCGTGCCGCCATCGTGGCTACCATCGCCGGGATCATCACGATCTGCTGGATCTCTTGGCCCAAGATCACCTCCCTCTTCGGTGGCCAATCCGAGCCTATCCTACACGCTCAAATGGCTCCCGTCATCGGCGTCATTGCCACCCTCCTCGTCGGTGCTCTCTTTACCTTCTTCGTCAAAAAACAATCCTCTTCCAATGCCCCCGCTTAAAGGAATTATCCTCCCCATCATCACCCCGCTCAAGGACCGCGACTCTCTCGACGTCGAGGGCCTCGAACGCCTTCTCGAACACGTCATCGACGGCGGCGTGAACGGCGGCGCCAATGTCTTCCCCAAACTCTTCGCCGACACCTGGCAAGCCATCCACCATGGAAACCCCGAAGCTATCGCTTCTGGCATGGCTCAAATCAATGCCTCGCAACCCGCCTACGACATTGGAAAATACGCCTCCCGCCACATCAAAGCCATGAAGTGCGCCCTCTCCCTCCTCGGCATTTGTGATGACTTCATGGCCGAACCTTTCCACCGGTTCAAAACACCCGAACACGAAAAGATCGCCTCTCTTCTCCACTCCCTCACTCCAAGCTCATGAAGAAACTCATCCCTCTTCTCTTCGTCTCCAGCCTCGCTGCCGAAGAGCCCGATCTTCAACCTCTTAAGTATAACAACCCCGGCCTCACCGTCGATCTCGGCGTCGGTCTCTGGGCCTGGCCCCTTCCCATGGACTGGGATGGCGACGGGGACCTCGATCTCGTCGTCTCCTGCCCCGACAAGCCCTACAACGGCATCTACTTTTTCGAAAATCCCGGCGGTTCCAAAATGCCCATCTTCAAAAAAGCGGTCAGAATTGGCGCGGGTCCCACCAACATCCGGGTCTCTTATCCCGAAGGAAAACCCCTCGTCTTCACTCCCGGACGCCAATGGCTCGACTTTGTCGGCAATGGCACCACCGAAGCGGCCGCAGTTTACAAAGACAAGCTCACCACCCAAAAAGGAAATGTCCGCGCCCGACAATGGCAGGCCGCCGATTATGATGGCGACGGAGCCCTCGACCTCATCGTCGGTGAAGGATTCTGGGGCGACTACGGCTGGGACGACGCCTACGACAAAACCGGCACCTGGACTAACGGCCCGCTTCACGGCTGGATCTACCTTCTCCGAAACTCCGGCACCAACGAAGGCCCCAAGTACGAAGAACCTCGTAAAATCCAAGCAGACGGAAAAGACATCGACGTTTACGGCATGCCCTCACCCAACATCGTCGACTTCGATAGTGACGGCGACCTCGACATCCTCTGCGGCGAGTTCCTCGATGGCTTCACTTACTTCCGAAACACCGGCACCGCCAAGGGTCCCGTTTATGCCGCCGGCATCCGCCTCCCGCACCACATGCACGTACAAATGATCACCCCTTCCGCCATCGATTGGGACCAGGACGGCGACCAGGATCTCATCGTTGGCGATGAAGACGGCCGCGTTGCCTTCATGGAGCATACCGGAATCATCAATCCCGACGGCACCCCACAGTTCCTCGCCCCCAAATACTTTCAACAAGAAGCCGGCGACCTCAAATTCGGAGCTCTCGCCACCCCCGTCGGAATCGACTGGGATGCCGATGGCGACGAAGACATCATCGCCGGAAACACCTCCGGAAACATCGCCTTCTTTGAAAACCTCGACGGCAAACCCAGCCCCAAGTGGGCCGCTCCCGTCCTCCTCAAAGCTGACGGCCACACCATCCACATCCAGGCCGGCCCCAACGGCTCCATCCAAGGCCCCTGCGAAGCAAAGTGGGGCTACACTACCCAATACGTTGCCGACTGGAACCACGATGGCTTCCTCGACATCGTCATCAACTCCATCTGGGGAAAAATCCTTTGGTATCAAAACATCGGCACCGCCCAGACACCCAAACTGGCCGCCGCTCAGGCCGTCGAAGTGCAATGGCCCGGTAAAGCTCCCAAACCCGCTTGGAACTGGTGGAACCCCGAAGGCAACAACCTCGTGACCCAATGGCGCACCACACCCATCGTTGCTGACTGGAATGGCGACCAACTCAACGACCTCATCATGCTCGATCACGAAGGATACCTCGCCTTCTTCCGTCGTGAAAAGAAACCCGACAACTCCCTCGTCCTCCACCCCGGAGAACGCATCTTTGTCGATCCCAAAGGCAAGCCCATTCAGCTGAATAGCAAAGACGCTGGCAAAAGCGGACGAAGGAAGCTCCACCTCATCGATTGGGACAAGGACGGCGACTTCGACATCCTCGCGAACTCGGACAATGCCGAACTCTACCGCAACGAGGGAAGCAAGGACGGCAAGGTCATCCTCTCCCTCCAAGGCAATATCGCAAAACGCAAAGTCTCCGGCCACACCTCCAGCCCTACCACCATCGACCTCAACCGAGACGGCAAACGCGAACTCCTCGTCGGTGCCGAAGACGGCCGATTCTACCATAAAAAATAACGCTCTCCCTCTAATGCACACCGCTTCCCTCGGCCTCGACTTCGGCACCGAATCTGTCCGCGCCATTATCATCTCGCTCGATGGTGAACAACTCGCTCTCGCCGAGGAGAAATACCCCCACGGTCAGATCCTCGACCACCTCCCCAACTGCACCAATCCCCTCCCCGCCAAGTCCGCCCACCAACACCCCGCCGATTGGCTCGACTCTGCCGCCAAAGCCACTCGCACCGCCCTCTCTCAAACAACCGCCAGCATCATCGGTATCGGAGTCGACTTCACCAGTTGTACGATGCTCCCCGTCCTCCGGGACGGCACCCCACTCTGCTTCGCCGCCAAATTCAAAAGCTCCCCCCAGGCCTGGCCCAAACTCTGGAAACATCACGGCGCCATCGAGCAGGCCACCCGCATGACCCGCATCGCCCGTGAGCGCAACGAGCCTTTCCTCAAACGCTACGGCGGACTCATCGGCGAAGAGTGGCTCCTCCCCAAAATCCTCGAGACTCTCGAGACCGCACCCGAAGTTGCCGCCGCTGCCGAAGTCTGGCTCGAAGCCGGAGACTGGTTCGTCTGGCAACTCGTCGGCCAACTCTCCCGCTCCACCTGTCAGGCCGGCTACAAAGGGCTCTGGTCTGCGGCCGAGGGATACCCGCCCCACGACTACCTCGCCGCCTTGCACCCCGAACTCTCCGCACTCGTCGAGACCAAACTCACCGGAGAATTTATTGCCCCCGGATGTCCCGCCGGAACTCTCACCGCAGAAATGGCCTCCCGATTCGGCCTCCCGCGAGACACCCCAGTCAGCGCCGCCATCATCGACGCCCACGCCGGGGTCCCCGGCTCCGGAGCCTCCGAGCCCGACACCCTCGTCATGGTCATGGGCACCAGCTCCTGCCACATGCTCAACAGCCATTCCGAACATGAAGTCCCCGGCGTCGCAGGAATCGTCAAAGACGGCATTCTCCCCGGCTTCTTCGGCTACGAAACCGGGCAAGCGGCCGTCGGCGATGCCTTCGACTGGCTCCGCCGCCTCACCGGACAAGCTGACTTTTCCACGCTCTCCAAAGAAGCCGCCGCCCTCCCACCCGGAGCCGAAGGCGTCCGCTGCCTCGATTGGTTCAACGGCTGCCGCACTCCCCACATGAATGCCGCCCTCACCGGATCCTTCACCGGCCTATCCCTCCACCACGGCCCCGCCCATCTCCATCGCGCCCTCATGGAAGCTTCGGCCTGCGGAGTCCGCTGGATCGTCGAACTCCTCCGCGAAAACGGCGTTCCGGTCCGCAAGTTCATCGCCACCGGAGGTCTCCCCCATCACGACCCCGCCCTCGTCCAAATCTACGCCGACGTCCTCGGCGAAACCATCCAGGTCCCCAGCACTACCCAAGGCCCCGCCGGCGGTGCCGCCATCCTCGGAGCCCTCGCCGCCGGTCAATTCCCCACCGCCAAGGAAGCGATCCAAAAGATGACCTCCCAAGCCACCCTCGCCACCTACTCCCCCTCCAACCCCGAGGCCTACCACGCGATCTACGAGGACTACCGCCAACTCGCTTCCCAACAGTCATGAAGGTTCTCCTCTTGTTACTCCTCACCTTCCCTCTCCTCGCGCAGACCAACATCCGCGTCGAGGGCCGGGGCATCGGCATCCGCCCCCTCAAGAGCTTCAGCTCGTCCGATCTCAAAAAGTTCACCTTCGAACGCAAGATTCTCGAAGGCCGCTCCGACCACTTCGACGGCCACAACTACCCCTTCATGCAGATCGACGAAGACGACCTCATCTTCGTCCTCCGCCACGCCCACGAAAACGAACGGGGCCAACCTCAACGCTGGCACGACGCCAACCACCTCACTTTCCATCGCAGCAAAACCTTCCGCCAAAAAAAATGAAGACCATCCAACTCATCGCCAGTGGTGACCTCCGCCTCGTCGCCAACCTCACCTGCTGGCCCGTTCAGGAGGACATGGAAACCAAGCTCACCGCCGCCCTCGCAGCGGAAGGCTTCACCATTCAGCGCGCCCACCCCGTCACCGATGAAGGCCACGGCTTCATCAAAAGCCAAAAGCACGGCATGGAGGTCTTCCAAAAGATCGACCCCGACGCCCCCCTCATCGTCGCCGAAGCGGTCTGGCAATTCTCCCACCACGTCCTCGCCGGCCTCACCACCCATCGTGGCCCCATCCTCACCGTCGCCAACTGGTCCGGCCAATGGCCCGGACTCGTCGGCATGCTCAACCTCAACGGCTCGCTCACCAAAGCGGGCGTCAATTACTCCACTCTCTGGTCCGAAAACTTCGACGACGACTTCTTCAAAACCAACCTCCGCCAATGGCTCACCGAGGGAACCATCACCCACGATCTTTCCCACGCCCGACCCTTCACTCCAGACGAAGCATCTTCCGACCCCGGCCAAAAAATTGCCGATCAACTTCGGTCCGAAAAAGCCATCATGGGCGTCTTCGACGAGGGCTGCATGGGCATGTTCAACGCCATCATTCCCGATCACGCCCTCCATGCCTGCGGCGTCTTCAAAGAACGCCTCAGCCAGTCCGCGCTCTACCACGAAACGAGCAACACCTCCGATGAAGAAGCCCACGAAGTCAAAGCGTGGCTCGACCGCGAAGGGATGACGTTTCACACCGGCATCGATCCCGAAAGCGAGCTCACCGCCGAGCAAATCCACCTCCAATGTAAAATGTATCTCGCCGCCATGCGCATCGCCGATGACTTCGGCTGTGACACCATCGGCATCCAGTACCAACAGGGCCTCAATGACCTCCTCCCCGCCAGCGATCTCGTCGAAGGCATGCTCAACAACAGTCACCGCCCGCCCGTGACCTCGCGCGATGGCACCCGCATCCTCCACAACGGCCAACCGCTCCCCCACTTCAACGAAGTCGACGAATGCGCCGGCCTCGACGCCCTCCTCACTCAACGCATTCACACCGCCCTCGGCCAACCACCCGAAAACACCCTCCACGACATCCGCTGGGGTGAAGAATATGAAGGCCAATTCGTCTGGGTCTTTCTCATCAGCGGAGCCGCCCCACCGGCCCATTTCGAAGGAGGCTGGAAAGGCGCTCATGGCTACCGCCAACCTTACGTCTATTTCCCCAACGGAGGATCATCGGTTCACGGAGTTTCCAAACCCGGCGAAATCATCTGGTCCCGAATTTATGTCCAAGATGAAGAACTCCACATCGACATTGGTCGTGGCGCCGCCCTCAAACTTCCTGAAGCAGAAACCCGCCGCCGCCTCGAAGCCACCACCAAGGAATGGCCCATCATGCACGCCGTGACCTACGGCGTCACCCGCAACCAGCTCATGGCCAAACACCAAGCCAACCACATCCAGGTCGCCTACGCCACCGACGCCCAAAGCGCCGACCAATGCCTCCAGGCCAAAGCCGCCTGCGCCCACGCCCTCGGCATCAAAGTCAACCTCTGCGGTAAGATGGAGTAGTCGGTCAGTCGGTCACCGGTCACCGGTCACCGTACTTCCGAAACTCATCCTGAAACGTCACCGTTTTATGATGCTCTTTTTGCTTCGCCAAATATCCCTTTGCAAGATCCAGATCCTTCGGACCCACGCTGAACCATCCATAACCTCTCTGCCATTGAAACTCCCTCTTGCCCTGCTCGCTCATCCACTTTGACGAACTCCCTTTCAACTGTTTCATGAATTCCGCATCGGCGAGATACTTACTCACCTGGATTCATGGAGTTGAAACCCCGGGCTTTGGACCTTTGTCCCATCAGGACGCCGCGAATCCAAGTGTGGATCCCAGCCACCGGATTTCGACTTTCGACTCCCAGCATTCTGACCTCGGCCTGCAAGATCGTGGCCTTGATAAGCTAGCTTGGACAAGTTTGATTCAAGAGAATTTGCGCGGTTTGTTGGACTCGCTCGGCATCGGCGGGATCGAGGCCGCTGAGGAGAGGGAGAGGCGGGCCGGTTTGGGCGATCCTGACCTCTGCGACAGCTCCATGGAGGACGCGGATGGGGTTGATTTCGTTGCGGAGATCTTCGAGGGGTTGGAAGATTCCGCGGATTTTTTCGGCTTGCTCAAGGTCACCGCTGTTGATGGCGGTGAGCATTTTTTGGGAGAGGTCGGGGCGGACACAGACGCAGCCGGAGGTGAAGCCGTTGATTTTGAATTTGGTGAGGTGAATGATCGCAGGTTGCTCACCGATCCCACTCACGATAAGGCGCGGGTCGACCAGTTCGATGAGGCGGGAGAGGTAATCGTCTTGGGTCGTATCCTTGCGGACAATGGCGTATTTGATCCAAGAGACGAGGCCTTCGTCGACGAGGGAGGCCACGGTTTCGGGCTCGAGGTAACCCTCGAACTTGATGTAGAGAACCGCAGGTTTTCCAAGGGCTTCGACGAACTTTCGGAAGCCCGCCGCCACTCCAGCATCAGTGGTGAGGCCTTGCATGGGCAGGACCATCACGGTGGGGAAATCGAAGTCTTGAAGGACCTTGGCTTGATCCATCATGGTGCCGTAAGCCGGACCAACGGAGGGAACGACGAGGGTGTTTTCGGCGCTCTCGGTCGCAATGATTTCTAGCGCGTCTGCGTATTCGCTGGGAGCGATGTGGTAGAAGTTCGCGTTGCCCCCATAGAGGAGGGTGGAGACGCCTCCGGCTTCGATGTGGCGAATGATTTTGGCGTTTTCCTCGCGGTCGATTTTAAGATCGGAATCGCGGGCCAAGGGTGGGACCGCGATGACGGAGGCGTTGAGTTGCTCGGGTGTGACTGGTGTGGTTTGCATGGTAGCGAAAGATTGTTGGTTTAGTGGATACCCGGCTCGGGGGTGCAGGAGCCGTCGTTGTGGAGGAATTTAAAATCGCAGCCTTCGTTGGCCTGGGTGATTTCTTCTTCGAAGAGTTTTCCATAGCCCCGGGAGAAACGTTTTTCGGGAGGCGTCCAGGCAGCGCGACGGATCGCGAGTTCTTCTTCGCTGACGTGAAGAGTGAGGGCGCGATTGGCGGTATCAAGTTCGATCATGTCGCCGTCCTGCACCAGGGCGAGAGGGCCGCCAACCGAGGCTTCGGGCGAAACGTGGAGGACGCAAGTCCCGTATGAGGTGCCGGACATGCGGGCATCGGAAACGCGGAGGAGATCGCGGACGCCTTTTTCCAAGAGGTATTTTGGAATGGGCAACATCCCGGATTCGGGAATACCGGGCGCACCGATGGGGCCGGCGTTTTGCATGACGAGAACGTGCTTCTCGGTGATACCGAGAGCGGGATCGTGGATGCGTGCTTGCACGTCGGGGTAGTCTTTAAAGACGATAGCCGGGCCCTTGTGTTGGAGAAATTCTTCGGTAGCGGCGGCGGTCTTGATGACCGCACCATCGGGGGCGAGGTTACCACGGAGGATGGCGGTTCCGCCTTGCTTGGAGAGTGGTTTATCGAGGGGGAAGATGACGTCATCGTTATAAACTTCGGAGCCGTCGAGACATTCACCGAGGGTCTTTCCGAAGACCGTGGGGACGTCGAGATGGAGAAGGTGTCGGACGCGGTTGAGGAGGCCCGGGAGGCCGCCGGCGTCGAAGAAGTCGGCCATCACGTATTTTCCGGCCGGTCGAAGATTGGCGAGGACGGGAGTCTTGCGCGAAATCTCGTCGAAGAGTTCGAGCGGAAGATCGACGCCCGCGCGTTTGGCGAGAGCGGTGATGTGGATGATGGCGTTGGTGGAACCTCCGATGGCCATGTCGGCGGTGATGGCGTTTTCGAAGGATTCCCGCGTGAGATAGCGGGAAGGCTTGAGGTCTTCCCAAACCATGTCGACGATGCGGAGTCCGCAGGCAGCGGCCATCCGTGAGTGGGCGGCGTGAACGGCGGGGATGGACGACGCTCCGGGGAGAGTGAGGCCGAGGGTCTCGGTGATCGAGGTCATGGTGGAGGCCGTGCCCATCGTCATGCAATGGCCCGGGCCCGGGGTGATGTGGTCTTCGAAATCTTCCCAGTCTTCGCAGGAAAGATTACCCGCTCCTCGTTCGGCCCAATACTTCCAGACGTCGGATCCCGAAGCGAGGGGTTCGCCGCGCCAAGAGGCCCGCATCATCGCTCCCCCGGGCATAAAAATGACGGGGATGTCGACCATGATCGCGCCCATGAGAAGGGCAGGAACGGTTTTATCGCATCCTCCCATCAGGACGGCACCATCGATGGGATGGGCGCGGAGGGTTTCCTCGACCTCCATCGCAAGAAGGTTGCGATAAAACATCGAGGTGGGCTTCATGAAGGTCTCGCTGAGACCCATCACAGGCATTTCAACGGGGTAGCCACCGGCCTGCCAGATGCCGCGTTTGATTTCCTCGGCACGTTGGCGGAAGTGAGAGTGGCATGGGAGGAGGTCGTTCCAGGTGTTCAGAATGGCGATGACTGGCTTGCCCTGATATTCCTCGTTGTTGATTCCGAGTTGTTTGTGACGGGAACGATGGCCGAAGGAGCGAAGGTCATCGGGACCGAAGAAGCGGTAGGAGCGAAGTTGATCGGGAGTGAGGCGACTCATGGTGTCGTCGGAGATTGCCGGAAAGTGAGGGTCAGGGAAAGAGAGGAATTTTTGAATGGCTCCCCCTTGCTCAATTGGAGAAGATGCAGGGGTGGGTGCGATTGAAATTTGCCTGGTGGGTTTGGCGGTAGTGATCGTCTCGATTCTGTTGCTTCGCTTGCATGCTTTTTTGGGCCTGCTTTTGGGAGCCTTCGTGGTCTCGGTGCTGACTCCCGGAGTGGGGACGGAGGCGATGAACCAAGTGGCGGCAGGATTTGGGGAAGGCTGTCGCAAAATCGGAATTCTCATCGCGCTGGCGGCAATCATTGGACAATGCCTTTTGGTGAGTGGGGCGGCGGAGCGGATTGTGCGGGGGCTGCTTTCGCTCTTCGGGGTCAAGCGAGCGCCCTTGGCCTTCCTTGGTAGCGGATTCTTTCTGGGGATTCCGGTCTATTTCGACACCGTGTTTTATCTCATGCTTCCGCTGGTGCGCTCGTTCGCCCGGACAAATCCCAAGGTCTATCTTCTCGCCCTTCTCAGTGTCGTTGCGGGAGCGAGCATGGCGCACTCCCTGGTTCCGCCGACCCCGGGGCCATTATTAGTTGCGGCCCGGCTTGAGGTCAGTTTGGGCATGCTCATTCCGGCAGGATTACTGCTGGGGCTCGTTACGATTTCCGTGGGATACGCCTACGCTTACTGGGCGAATGGACGGTTTGGTATCACCTACCAAGAGGAGGATTTTTCCACCGTCGAAAGTGAGACTGAGAGAGCGCTTCCCGCTTTGGGATGGTCCTTGTTGCCCATTTTGTTGCCTCTCGTTTTGATCAGCGTGGGAACTTTCGTGAAGGTGCAGGGAGAGCTGCCGGATTGGTTGGCGACCTTGAGTGATAAGAATATCGCAATGGCTCTCGGAGCGGGAGCGGCCATGATTTTGGCCTCGCGATTCTGTGAGTTGAAGAAAGTAATTCACGAAGCGCTCTCGAGTGGCGGGGTGATCATTCTCATCACGGCAGCGGGAGCAGCCTTTGGAGCTGTCTTGAAGGATACCGGAATTGGCGGAGAACTCTCGGGGAAGGTGGGCGATGGAGGTGGAGTTCTTCTCTTAGCCTTCGTCCTCACCGCGCTCGTCCGTTTCGCACAGGGATCCGCGACGGTGGCGATGGTGACGGCGGTAGGCATCGTCGCTCCCATGGTGTTAGAGGCTGATCTCGGATTTCACACGGTCTATGTGGCCCTCGCCATCGGTTGCGGTTCGAAGCCCCTTCCCTGGATGAATGACAGTGGCTTCTGGATCGTCTCGAAAATGTCGGGCATGAACGAAACGGAAACTCTCAAGACCTTCTCGGTGATGCTGTCCTTGATGGGGGTCGTGGGCTTTGGCGTCGTGTGGCTGGCGAGTCTTGTTCTTCCGATGGTTTGAGCTGTTCTGCCAGCATCCTTTAATCGCCTGGATGCTCCACGAACCAGTTCGCACGGTTGACAAACGCTGAATAAGAATCGATCTCTTAGAGAAATGAAGCTTTTCTTCGCCCTCTTCCTTTCTATCGCGAATCTCAAGGCGGCACCCACCCACCTCGTGGATCAGGCTCCCCAAAAAATCACCCGACTCGACAAGGACACCCTCCTCATCGACTTCGGAAAGGTGGCCTTTGCAAACCTCCGCCTCACCCCGCCGACCACGCTTCCCACCACGCCAACTTCTTCCCCCTCGCCTTTGGTCTCGTTCCCGAAAAGCACATCTCCGGAGTTCTCAAATACCCCGATACCAAAGGGAGCCATCCTCATCGATTGGAAAAACGAAGGCTCCTTCACCATGACCCTCACCCTTCCCGAAGGTCTCCCCGCAAAAGTCGAACTCCCCGCCCCCGCAAAATCCACCCAGGTCCTCGTCAACGGCCAACCCGCCAAAGCCCACAAAAAGAACAACCGCTGGGTCCTGGAACAAGACCTCACCGGCACCGCAAAAATACGACCCAAGATGTCATAAAACTCGATCAAAGCGTGGAAATCCGCCCGAAATCACCCCATGTCAATTTGGAAACCCAACCCGATATCAATTTGGCACGCAACACCCCCGGACGGAAGGAAACAATGACGTGAAGTGTGGAAAATCCGGAACAACGGGATTGCTCCAAGTGATTCCATCGACCGAGCTGGCAATCTTCCCTTCCGCATAGGCAACGACCCGGCTGTCGGCCGTGGTCAGGTCTCGAAATGAGCGATCAAGAGTCGCGTTAACGACCCAGTCGGCAGCATCAGCGGAAATGGTAGCCACCAAGAGCACAGTCACCATAATTCGCACATTCGGCATCGTCGGATGATAGCAATCAGATTTCGAATCTCCGAACTAATAAAACCATTCAGAAAAGCTAATCGTTTCTTCCTTCGCCAGTTTCTTGAAACGCTTCCATTTCTTCCAACATCCTCTCGATGGCTCCATCCATCGATTTATACTCTGCCACATCCGCAGGCATCGACCGGATCTTTTCCGCCACCGTCCGCCAAACCTCCGGGTCCGCCGCGAGATCCTTCAAAGGACACACCTCAATGCGAATGCCCATGAGAACTCCCCCCGGAATCCCCGTGAAGAGCTGGTGCTCCACTCGTAAAAATAACTCATCCAGCGTCACCGATTCATCCAAGCGACGGCGACCCACGGCCGGATGGTAATCGAGTTCCTCCGTTCGTGTGAAACTCCAGTTCTCACGGCAATAGGATTTTCCCGGAGGAACCTTATCGAGAAAGCGATTGATCATCACCCCGATTTGCGGATTGAGCCGGGGCACCACACCATGGACGTCATCCAGGGTCTTGCCAACCGCCCCGGCCGGATCCCACGATGACGGAAAGGACACCGCCGCCGCCGCCACTTTCTTCGACGCACTCTCCATCACCAACAAGTCAGCCTCCCAGAGACGCGCCAGCGTCTCCAGATCCCGCTCACCATCCACAGGCTCCTCAACCTGCCCCAGGCCCAGGGCTACCTGCCAAACCTCCTCCACCAACCCCTCACTTCCGGGCATCTGTGCCACATATCGATCCGGATGTTCGTCCAAACTCCGGCCCTTTGCCCCCAGCAATGCTACCCCGTCATTTTGCTTCGCAAAAAACTCCCCGGCATCGCCCTGCCGCATCCGAAAGGCCCACTCGAATTCACCGGGCGGGAAAAGCTTCTTCCAAAATGGGTCAGTCACAGACTCACTTGAAAAGGAAGTCCGTTGGCTGTCAATGAGAGGAATCATCCTTCGTCATCAGGCTGGCAACCAATGCCCCCTTTGAGTTAATCTGAAAGCGGTGAAGAAGTTCCTCTTGTTACTCACGCTCGCCGCCGCCAAGGCCGACGAGACGGGAACCATCGCACCCTTCTTCCAAGACTACTGCACCGACTGCCACGGTGAGAAAAAACAAAAGGGAAAACTCACCCTCCATGATCTCCCCATGGACTTCGGCCCGGACCATCTCGAAACATGGCGCATGATCGAGGAACAAATCCGCTTCCACGACATGCCCCCGGAGGATGAAAGGCAACCCGCCGATCCCGAACGCGAAGTCGTTCTGAAATGGATCAAACAAGGCCTCCTCAAAACCCAACAAGCCCATCTCGTTTCCGAAGGCCGGCTCCTCTTCCCTGAGTTCGGGAATCACATCGACCACGAGGCCCTCTTCAGCACCCCGGCTGGTCCCGTCATTCCTGGTCCTCCCCGTCTCTGGCGCCTCCGGCCCGAACTCTACGAATCCAGCACTCAAGCCATCACCGACGGAGCCCCCAAGGTTCACGAACCCGCCCTCCGGCAAGCAGCCTTCCCACCTGACAAGGTTCAACCCGGTAAGGATCCCGGAAGCGAATGGGTCAACGCCTACGGCATGGTTTTCTGTTGGTGCCCGACGCAAGACGGAGGTCGCTCTGCCAACCCCTGGGGAATTCACGATCTCTACGGCAACCTCTGGGAATGGACCCGCACCTTTCCCAAGACCGAAACCTCCCCGAAGAACCCGGGTCACCCCATCGCCTGCGGCGGGAGTTGGGTCAGCCTTCGACAGGATTGTGCCCCGAACTCGCGAAGAGAATTTCCAAAGCGCACCGAGAGGAACTTCATCGGCTTCCGCCTCGTCCTCCAGCAAGTTCCGAATCAATAGCCAATGGCTCTATGGATCAATGGATCACGATCCAGCAGGCATAATGATTTGTATTCATGCCTGGTTTGGCATAAAAGAAACCCCGATCCCAAGCCATGCCTTCAAAAAAACGACCAACACCAGAGTCACCCCGAAAGATGACTCCGGCGGCTCTCGACAAGCTCGCCGCCGTCTTTCGTGTCCTCGGCGACGGAGGCCGCCTGCAACTCCTCCAAGACCTCAGGGACGGCGAGAAAACAGTCGGTGAATTGGTCACCCTCAGCGGCATGGGTCAAACCGTAGTTTCGAAGCATCTCAAGCTCATGCATCAAGCCGGCCTCCTCTCCCGTCAAAAGGACGGCGTCCGCGTCATCTACGCCGTCTCCGACCGCATGGTCTTCCAACTCTGCGAACTCGTCTGCGGCAAACTCAACCGCGAGAAGGAAGAAATGCAGGGCATGGAATACATGATCTAGGGTCGGCTTTTCGCAGCGTAGCTGCCGACAGGGAGGAAGAGATCAAGCTTGATGGGGTTGTTGATCCAGGTTTCAAATCGGCCCAAAGGGGTAAACCAACGTAGCCCCATGCAACGCATGGGGTTTGTGTGGGGGCGAAGAATGGGAGCCCTGTCAGGACGCTCCAATGGTGAGATGACCGGAGCGGGTGTGGCTGTTTGTAATGTTAGATCGCCCCTACAGGGCTGTGGCCTCTGCAGGTTGGAGACCCAGGGCGTCGCTGCACTTTGCCCTGGGCTTCGTTGGTTTGCCCCGTTGGGGCGGAAAGCGGGACGGGTTTCAGATGCGATGAGTTGACGGGTGTCATTTGTAGGGCTCCAGGTTTCATGGCACTCGTTTGAGAAGGGTCCTCGCTGGAGAGCTGCCAAAAAATGAACATGACCGTGACGGCTCAGGCTACGATCCGAGGGCCTAATCCTCCAAGATCCTCTTGATCAATGGTTCGATGACGGTCGCCATTTTCATGAAGCCGAGATCGGTTGGGTGGACGCCATCGACGGTGCATTCGTCGGCGTGTTCCCCGAGGAGCGATCCCCCGTCGAGGAAGTAGATGTTGGAATCGCCGGCGGACTGCCGTGTCTTCACAAGATCTTCCTGAAACTGCGCACGGGCCTGTGCCGATTTGAGCTGACTTGGATTGTGGAGTTCTCCGGCGTAGCGGATTTTTGAGATGACGAGGATGGGGATCTTCTGGTCTGCGGCACGGAGGATCTCGATGAAGGAACCGAGGGTTTCCCGGATGGACTCGCCGGCGTTGGCCTCGTAGTCGAGAACGATGAGCTGCTTTCTCTCAATCTGGTTGATCAACTTGGCGAGCGCGGGCTCCCCTCTTCCGTTGCCCGAGAAACCGAGGTTGATGAATTCGGCATTCACTCGGCGGCTCAGGATATTGGGATAGGCCATGCCCGGACGGGCGGCGCACCCACCCTGGGTGATGGAGGTCCCGTAAACGACAATGCGGCCTTCGTGTTGATACGGCAGGGGTGCGTTCACTGTCGATCCAGCCACGATCCCAATTTCGACTGACTCGACTCCGTTGTAGAGCGGGAAGTTCAAGGTGAAGTGGCGGTTTGCTTTCGTGCCGGTAAAGAGGGTCGTTTCATAATCCTTCGCGGTCGCGGAAAATCGGGTCGTGCCCGCGTAGAGTTGTTTACCCGCTTGTCCGACGTAGAGATCGAAACCGCTCTGCCCGGTTGCGGACATGTGATACATCCCGGAGGCCTGACGCAATTTCACGCGAATGAGCATCTTGGGACTATCGGATTGGAAATGGATCTGACCGCCCGCCGTCGAGTTCGCGAGACTGTCGACCGCTCCACGAATCTCCCACTCCGGCTTCACCGGCAATCTCCGGTAGACCTTATCTTCACCGATCCAAGGGAAACCGGTGAGACGAAACGGAGGAGTCCGTGGATCGAGCCAAGCGACGCCTTGGGCATCAGCTTTCTCAAGGGTCATGTTGGGATCGAGTTTTTCGATCTCGATCTCCTGACCACCAAGGCCGGCGCTAGAAATTGAGAGACAGAGAGCAAAGAAGAGAACCGGTTTCATCATCTCAAAAGTGGTCCTTGAACCACGTGGGAACAAGGTATTATTCGGGACCCAAGCTTGGGGAGTTCAAGAGCGCCGGGGTGTTCGGCGATGGCGCTTAGCGATTGGCTTTCTTGAGGTGGCTGATCCTTGGTTGAGGGCACCAAAAGCTGGAGCTGTTGGCTACTTTCGTGAACTGTCTCTCCTTACTCCTGCCGAAGGGCGTCGATCGGATCGAGCTTGGCGGCTTGGGAGGCGGGATAGAGTCCGAAGATCACTCCCGTGAGGCCGGAGATTCCGAAGGCCAGGAGGACCGACCATGCGGTGATGATGGTCTGCATTTCGGTGAAGTAGGACACACAGAGCGGCACCACGATTCCCAGGACCACCCCGATGAGTCCCCCGCCCACGGAAAGCACAATGGTCTCGATGAGGAACTGCATGATGATATCCTTTCGCTTGGCACCCAAGGCGCGTCGCACTCCGATCTCGCGGGTACGTTCGGTGACGGTTGCCAACATGATGTTCATAATGCCGATCCCGCCCACGAGAAGTGAGATGGCGGCGATGGATCCGAGGACGATGTTGAACATGCGCTTGGTGGCCTCGGCTTCGCGGAGCAACTGGAGAGGCACGATCATTTCGTAATCTTTCTTGGCGTGGAAGTGGTTGAAAAGGTGGTCAATTTGCTTCTCTCCTGAGATCACGGCCGCTGAATTCTTCATGCGAATAATGAGGCGGTGAATCTCCACCCGCTCGGCACTCTGGCTTCCCGAGCTGCTCTTAATAAGAAGTTCTCCGAAGCGGGAACGGGCGGTCGAAAGCGGAATGTAGATGTTGTTATCAACGGCCTTTCCTTGGCTGTCGCCCATCTGGGGACGTTGCTCGGCGGTGCCCGTTTCATCGACCACGCCCACCACTTCGTAGTAGGTGTCCTTCACCCGAACCGTCGATTCCAAGGGGTCCTGGTATGGGAACAACTTGCGAACGAGGTCCTCGGTGATGACGCAGACGTTGCGTTGAAACCGTTCATCGGTGGGCGTCAGAAACCGACCTGCGACGAGGTCAACATTTTGAACCAAGGCATAAGACGGCAAGGTCCCGATGATCTGACCCGCTTCCTGGTTGCGGTCGAAGCGAATGTTATCGCGGATGATTCGGAGGGGCACAACCCGCTCAATCCCGGGAATGGTTTCCTGAATCCGCGAGACGTCCTTGTAGGTGATGCCATACTCGACCGAGAACGATTTTCCCGAGGAATTCTGAACGTTGTCCTCGGGTGGCTTGATGCTGTTGACGATGATGTTCTCACTTCCGAGACGCTTGATCCGCTCCTGCGCTTCGAAGGAAGCCCCCTCCCCGATCGCAAGCATGGAGATGACCGAGCAGACTCCAAAAATGATCCCCAGCATGGTGAGCCCTGAGCGCAACTTGTGAAGAAGGAGGCTCTTGATTCCCAGTTGAACCGTATTGAGAAAGTGGGAGGAAATCATGAGCAGTCCGGTTTGGAGTTCACGACTTCGCGAGCAATCACGCCGTCCTTCATGTGAATGACGCGATGGGCATGCTGTGCCACCGAGTCATCGTGCGTGACCAAGACGATAGTCCGCCCCTGCCTGTTCAGATCATCAATAATGCCGAGCACCTCAATCTCGGTTTCGGAATCGAGGTTGCCGGTGGGCTCGTCGGCAAGGATCATGAGCGGCTCATTGACAAGTGCGCGGGCGATGGCAACCCGTTGTTGCTGTCCGCCTGAAAGTTGGTTGGGTCGATGATCGAGCCGGTCTGAAAGGCCCACGAGATTTCCGAGTTCAATACAGCGTTCCCGGTGCTCCTCCAGATCCGCCCGTTGATAAATGAGCGGGACCTGGATGTTCTCCAGAACCGTCAACTGGGCAATGAGGTTGTAGGATTGGAAAATAAATCCGAGACGCTGGCCACGGGCCGAAGAGAGGGTGTCATCGTCCATCTGCGCGACGTTCTCGCCGCCGAGAAAGTACTCACCCGAGGTGGGCCGGTCGAGACAGCCGAGGATATTGAGCAGGGTCGACTTTCCAGATCCGGAAGGGCCCATGATCGCGACAAATTCACCCTGGGAAATCGTGAGGTCCACTCCGCGAAGAGCACGAACCGGCACCTCTCCGACTTTGAAAATCTTTTCGATATTCCGAATCCGAATGACCTCTGGGGCCGGGGGCGCTGCACTGGAAGAACTCATAGGAATTACTCCGCAGGTTCTTCATCGGTCGTTTCACCGGTGAGGTTGACACGATCATCAAGAGGCGGACTCAACATCACCTGATCGCCTTTTTTGAGGCCGGATCGGATCTCGATATACTTGGTATTAAAGTTTCCCACTTCGACTTCGACCGGCTCGGGCGGGCCTCCATTGCTGATATAGCAGAGCTGTTTTCCATCCATTGTCGTGACCGCTTGAATGGGAACGGTGAGGACATCGCTGAGCTCCTTGATCACGATTTCCGCCTTCGCCGAAACGCCCGGTTTCACCCCGGCGATGGTATCGGAAATGACGATTTCGGTGCTATACACTTTGAGATCCGGATTCATCCAACTGCGATCGCTGTCCGGGAGAATCGCTACTTTGGTAACTTCACCTTTGAACCGCTGGTCCGGGATGGAGTCGAGCACAACGTAGGCTTTCTGCCCCTTCTTGATCTGGCTGATCATGGACTCGTGGACCTTCACAATGACCTTCATCGAGGAGACATCGGGAATCTTCACCAACTCCATGCGGTTTCTCACCATCGCTCCTTCCGTGATCTGATCAGCATCGTTCCAGCGGCTGCTGGACTTGGCATAAATGACGAGTCCGGGCTTGGGGGCGTAAACCTTGGTGGCTTTGAGCTGCTCAATCTTTTTGGCGAGACTCTCTTCGGTCAAACGGAGCGTGACCTGGGCAGAATTTACCTCCGCTTCATTCTGGGCAATCTTACTTTCGCCCTGCTTTTGCGCGCGCTCGAGTGCGGAAATGGCTTCCTTCTTCTTGGAGACATATTCAGCCAGCATCTTTTTGAGATCGAAGGCTTCGAGCATCTGGTGGTTGCTCTGTGAGGTTTCAAATTCCTTGGACTTCAGGCTGACCTCCAGCTTGTCGCGGTCAACCTGGGTCTTGGTTTCGAATCCCTTTTCTGCGAGCTTGATGGACCATTCGTAACGCTGCTGGGCCAATTTGAGAGCCTCTTCGGCAGTGTCGATTTTGAGTTCTGCTTCGCGGATGGTGTGGACCTTTTCGAGCTTCTCAAATTTCTCTAAATCCATGGTGGCAAATTGCACCGCGAGCTCCGCATCACTCAACTCACTGGCGACCGTGCTTTTAGTGATGATGAGATCATTCTCGGCCTTCACCAAAGCAGCCTGCCGAGACTCAAACTCGACCTTTTGCCCCTCGACATTTTTCTCAGCCTCACCGGCATCAAACTCCACCAGGAGATCGCCTTCTTCCACATAGTCACCTTCGGGAATGAGCGAAATGATCCGTGATTCGCCGTCGATGGAATTCTTCACTACGACCTCGTTCACGGCATCCAACGAGCCCCCTTCCACGATGGAAATTACGAAGTCTCCGCGCTCCACGGTATGGTAGATTCCGTCTGCGGTATCATCGCCTCCCTTCAAGACGAAGAAGAGTGCCAGCAACGACAGGACGACGATGGGAATCAGGAATCGTTTTTCGAGAAGGACTTTCATTGAAACAAACGGGTTGGGGAAATGACGGTATCACCGACTTGCACCGGGGGATTTTTTTGAAGCGCCGGTGGGGCGGATTTGAAGGTGATTTTGGATGGGTTCTCTTTGAGCCAGTATCGTTTCTCGTCGCTCTTCAGAACGCCGAGATCGATGAGCAGATTCAGGCGGGCTCCGAGGTAGTCGACCAGGGCGCGAGTCTCGGCATTTTGCGCCGCAATGAGAGCGTCTTGGGATTCCCTGAGACTACGAAAGATGACCGTGCCCGCCTTCAAACGAAGCTGGTTTCCCTCCACCCGCTTCTTGGCAAGAGCGACGGCGTTTTGCTGAATTTCATAACTCTGGCGGAATTGATCGAGCTCGCGAATGCGGCGATCTAACAGATTTCGAAGTTCGTCAAAATTCTGTCCCAGAGTGCGGGTCGCGGATTCGAAATTGATCAAGGTCGCGCGGTATTCGTTTCGCTCACGAAGTCGATCGAGCGGCAAGTTGAGCTGAAGTCCCACGGTGGCACGGACGTCTTTGAAATTGAAATTGTTATAGTCGGTCGCGCCGCCGCGATTGTTCAACGAGGCGTCTCCGACCAGATTGAGATCGGCCTTCAGTTGGTTCGCGGCGATGATCACCTGGCGCTTGTTGTCCTCGAAACGGTCGATCTGATTGAAGAGCGGAAGACGGTGATCGAGAGCAATGCGGAAGGCTTCGCTACTCACGAGATACATGGACTTGGCGCCGGATTTCCGAATGAGGTCGATCTCCTCGTCATCAAGACGGAGATCGGTGGTCTGTGGCAGGCCGAGGGTGATCTTGAATCGATCGAGCGCGTTCCGGTAGCTTGTGATGGAGCTGATGTAGCGGTTTTTGGCCTGGAGTTCATCCTGCTCGGCATCGCCCAGAGCTTCCGGAGATTCACGATCAACCCGGGCCGCGAGGTATTCGCGGCTCCCCATGCGGGATTCGTAGTTGCTGTATTCGTTGAAGATGACGTTCTTGAGTTGGAGGAGATCAAAGTATGCGGTGATGATCCCGACCGAAAAGGTGTTTTGGAAGTGGGTGAAGTCGCGAACGGAGTAAACGACATTTCGGTTCGACTGGGTGAGGCGTTCGGCAGCAATCTGCGTCCCGGCACCGCGAAGGAGAGGCTGGGCAACATTGAGACTTATGACAGAAGTTGCGGAGCGACGGGGATCACCGGTGAAGTATCGCAGGAGATCGTTGGCAATGGTGAGTCCCAGGCTTCCACCGGTTGTAAGGGCTTGATTCACCCCGGCGGCGGTGCCTACCGAGCCCTGGCGTTCGCCCTCGCTGAGGCGGTTGTAATCAGCACGGGTGCGGCCCAAGAAGTTGGGGCGGTAATTATGGCGCTCCCCGGTGAGGGTGAGCGCGGTGAGGTAGAGTTGTTCCTTCTCGGACTGATACTCGCGGCTGTTTTTAATCGCGTAGTCGAGCGCTTGATCGAGAGTCAGAGTGACCTTAGCGCCCTTGCTCCGCCCATTGAGAACTTTTCGGGAGGTCACCTCCCCTGTTTTCTTTCCAGAGTTGGGAGTATCGATCGAGAATTCCGAATTGGTGCCGAAAATATCCTGCTCCACCTTTTTCAAAATGCCGTAAACGTCCTTATCGGCCTGCTTGCGATAATAGTCAGAAGTACACCCGCTGAGAAGCGAGAGCACGAGGCAAGCGCCCCAGAATAATTTTATGACAGACATCAGCGCGCAGTGATCACTCGTGGACGGTCCTCTGTTTAGCCCCCCACTCCCGTATAGGTAACGAGCCAGCGGAGGAGATTTGTCAGTGAAATCTCGAAAAGGTTCCTAGCGGTGGGGCCCGGTAGAATCGCTGGATCGCGGAAGGTCGTTGATCGACCCAAGAACCGCTCGCTCCCCTGTCCCGAGCGACCGCACAGGGCTCCCAGATCATCAAGTTGGTGGAGCTTTCGATGAGAGCGGAGCCACCGGAGATCGCTTCCCCGTTGTTGACTACGAGGGTACATACCACTCGGTGAACCCGCAGGAGATGCAAATGTAAGTGTGAAGATTGCCATAGGGATGGGCCAGGTTTCTTCCCGGCCAAACGAGACGAGGTTCGGCCGTGATCGACATAGGAAATTCCACCCCATCACGACTATCCTCAGCCGCCTTGGAGCGAACCACTTCATTGTGGCCGCATTTAGGACAATATCCGCTCTTCATGGACGCCAGATCCTGAGTGCCAGGTTCTGGAGGCGCTTTTACAATCGCGGGCTGGTTTATAGCGCTAGAGCGACTTGAAGAAAGCAGCCGCCGCCCCGCAATCCTCGCTGAGAGCCCCGGTAACGGTCGCTTCGACAGAGATACCGCCCTGGTAGTCGATCGCAGCGAGGTTCTCGAAGAATTGAGCGAGACCGGGGATTTCGACATCGGGTCTTGGAAAGCAACGTCCAGCGGGGTTGGCGAGCTGAACAGCGTGGATCAGATCGGCCGCCTCGAGCATGATCTCGGAGGATTCGTTCTCCATCGCGAAGTGATAAAAGTCAGCCGCAAGACCGACTTCCGCGCGATCAACTTCGCGAACGAGATCAAGGGCTTGGGCAAAGGTGTTGAGATGATTGGTTTCAGTATGATTGACATGCTCGACGGCAATTTTCATGCCGTATTGCGCTTCATTGATCAGGTCGGCGGTGAGGAAGCAGAACTCGATGAGTTGCTCGCGGGCTTTGATCGCTGAAAACCCGGCCGGGATGGACCTCGATCCAGGGCTCCCGAAGACAATGGCGCGAGCGTTTAAGTGATCCGCGCGCTGCAAGGCCCGTTCAAGGAAACGGCGGCAGGCAGCGTGGCTGACATCCGGACCCACGACCTTCAATTCCGGAGGAAGAAACCAGTTCATCGATTGGACACGAATTCCGGCATCGTTGATCCTGCTGGCAGCCGCTTCAAAGTCGGCATGGCTGAGGGCGGCGGCTTTCGCGAGGCCCGGCTCAATGAAGTCGAGCCCTGAGGCGATGATGTCACCGGCGTTCTGCAGGGGTTCGGTGATGGAGAAGTCCGAGATTCCGTAGATCCAGGTGGGGTGCTGCGATGCCATGTTGATGAGAGTTTAACGAGTGAGCGGGGCCACGAATAGCACAGATCGTTTGAGATCAACATTCGGATGACGATTGTGTCCAATCCGTCACCGGATAACTTCACACAATCCGCAAAGCAAGCCCCTTGAATGGCCTTCAGTTTAAGGTTGATGGAGCACTAGGCCTGGAACTGGGCCACCTTGGTGGTCTCGCCGTCGGTATCGAGGACATCGATCACGGCGCGGGCGTCTTCCGGGCGGGCGTCTCGCTCCAGCGAAATCATTTTCATAATCAAAGGGACGAGCCATTTGTATATTCCATGGCGATGAAGCGGCCCTTGCGGTCGACATCGGCATCAAAGGCCGAAACGACATAGGGGTGGCTAATGCTGGAAGTGCGCTCGAGTTCGTTGAGATATTCCTCTTCGTTGTTGCTCCGGGAAATTTGCTTAAATCGTTTAAGAGCAACCTTGCGACGGAGACGGATGTCGTTGGCGAGGTAAACGATCGAAGTGCCTCCTTCGCCCATTTTTTCCTCGTTGGAGTAGCGGCCTTCATCAGAGTCGTCGAGGAACTCCGGCTCGTCATCGAGGACCGGAAGATCGTCATCCAAAGCAGGGGTCAAGGCGCGGTGATTGGCGTTGACTTGGGTCAGAGAAAAGAGAGCTCTCCTTATTGGAGCCCCAGAGCGATTTCGACGCCCTTCAAGAAGTCAGCGGTGGTCCGCGCCACTCCTTGCAAAACCTTGCTATCGATGAGCAAAATCTTGGGCATGGCAGGATTGGCACTGGTCAGGATGCGGAAGTCTTCCACGTTGGATTTGAGGACCTTCTCCACCCAGGGATCGGCAAGGGCGGCATCGAGCTTGGACGCCGGAATGAAGCGGATCAGGCGCTCGCGGGCTGACAGGCCATCAACCACGGGCCGGGAAAAGAGAATCTTATGGACCTTGGCAAACTGATCCGGAGCCGCCTTCCATGCCGCCAGACCCAGACGGGCCAGTTCGCAAGCATGCTGATGATCGCTCATGTTGTTGGTAAGATAGGGGTTGCACGCCCGATTGATGGGCGTGGGAAGGACTAGCACGGCGACGTCCTTGGGATGCTTTTCCATAAGCTTCTCAAGATCACCTTCGACATCGAGGCAAGAGGCACAGGTGTAGTCGAAATATTTGACCAGAATGTGGGTCGCCATGGGCGGCCCAAGCAAGGGAAAGTCATCGACGCGATAGGACTTGGAGCCATTTTGGAAGGAAATCACGCGCGATTCAGCAGGGGAAAGAGCCGGGGCGGACGTTTCAGGCTCCGGGGTGACTCCCACGAAGCTATTGTCCTCATCGATCCGATGAGACTCGGGCTCGGGGCCGAAAATCTGGCCCAAGACGAGGGCGGAAAAGAGAACGAGTCCGACCAGCGTTGCCGGTCCCCTGGAATATTCAACTTTGGTTATAGAGATCGCCTTAAGGATGGCCAAGGCGGCGGCGATTCCAACGAGATGAGTGGCACAACACCATGGGCAGAAGGACTTAATGACAAAAATCTGCAGGCCGATGAACCACAAGGCCGCGGCCAAAAGCACGACCGCAATCGCCTTAAGGACATATTTGGAAGACTTGAAGGTGACGGCGATGAGGCCAGCGTAGAGAAGGGTGGAAAAGGCGCTCACCGGAATGCCGAACCATTGCGACCACTTGGAGCCGAGAACATTCTCACAACCACCGCTGCCGCCGCAACCACGGATGGAGGTGATGGTGCCATTCAACTTAAGAAAGAGAAGATAACCACTGATTGCCAATCCAATAGCTGCGAGAACCCGAACGATGCGCATGGGGTAGTGTGGCTGTTTTTCTGTCATACCTCACGCATTTTTCGCGAAATTACATTCCTTCTCCGGCCTGCGCTCACTAGGAAGTGCCCGTGAACTTGAAGCTGAATTTTGAAGCATCCGAAATCGGAGGACTCGTCCTCGCCAAAGTCGGAAATCCCTCCCGTAACGAACCCCTGCAGACCTCGAAGCAACTCTTCAAAGTCGAAGACGATGACCAGGCCATGTTGTGCCCCATCTTCCTTAAGCCCTTCCGCAGCTTGGCCGGTCACCGTTTCACCCATCACAGCTCGCTCGATAAAAACGAAGTCAATGTCAGCGCCGCTGCCATCTTCGCCGACCAAGGCAAGCTGCTCGACCAAGGCTGTGAAATCGCCAAACGCCTCTATTCCAAGTCCTCGCACCCCAATATTAAGTCCGGCGATCTCTGCATCTCCATGATCAATATGATCGAGGTCGATGGCGAAATGAAGCGCGCCATCTGTATCCTGAAGTCGGAGAGCGTCACCCCTTTCCTGAGTATTTCAGCCCGCGACGGAGATCTCCAACTCTCTACCGAACAGGGAATTAATCCGGAAAAGATCGATAAAGGCTGTCTCATTCTGGAGCACCTGGAGCGCAAGGGCTTCTACGTTCTGACCTTTGACCGTGCAGGAGCGGAGTCACGATTCTGGGTCCGTGATTTCCTCGGCCTTCGTCCTATTCCTGACTCGGCCTTGCTCAGTAAGCGGGTTGCCGAGATGGCCGTGAACGCCGTCACTCCCGAGTTCTCGCCAGCAGGCGAGAATCCACCGTGGGAAGCCAACAACCCCGCCCAAGAAGCCCTCACCTACCTAGGCGCCCAGAAAAATTTCAGCCTGCAGGAATTCGAGGAACACGCCCTCCGGACCGACGCCGCCAAGAACCGCTTCGCCGAAGAACGGAAGCGGGTCGAAGAAGAGGAGGGGATCGTCTTCGAAGAGAACTTCGACATTTCCAAACGCGACGTTTCCAAAGCCAAGAAGCTCATGAAATCCATCATGAAGCTCGATACCGGTGTCGAAATTCGCCTCCGGCCCAAGGTCATCGACAATCCCGGCGAAGTGCTGGAGCGCGGCTACGATGAGGAGAAAAAGATGAGCTTCATCAAGGTCTATTACAACGAGGATCTGGCCTAGAGATCGAGCGAAAGTGCCGGGATAAAAACTGATCGATACCAAATCATCGGGCTCGTTATCGTCTGTCCCACGATCCTGGCAATCGTAATCTCGACGGTAAGCTCAATGAGAAAAGCCATTCTGGTGAACGCGCAAAGCTCCGTTTAACTTGAGCGAATTAAGAAGGCCCTCTTGACCGTCATTTGGCTCATGCTCGAGCCAAAGACAGAGAAATCAGAGCAATGATATCCCCACACTCCTTCGGCATTCGAGGCATTAAAAAAGCAGCCCGGAGACGATCCCCGGACTGCTTTGAAAGTTGGCTTTCGAATAACGGCTAGTTCTGGAGATCGAAGCGATCCAGGTTCATCACCTTTACCCATGCATCTACGAAGTCTGTGACGAATCTCTTTTCGCCATCTTTACTTCCGTAAACCTCGGAAATAGCGCGAAGTTGGGAGTTGGATCCGAAGACGAGATCGACTGATGAGGCGGTCCACTTCACCTTGCCGGTTTTACGGTCACGACCCTCGTAAAAGTGCTCGCACATGGGTGACACTTTCCACTCGGTATTCATGTCGAGAAGGTTGACAAAGAAGTCGTTGGACAAGGTGCCCGCACGTTCGGTGAACATGCCCATTCCTGGAAAACCTACGTTGGTATCCAAGACACGCAGACCACCAACGAGAACCGTCATTTCAGGTGCGGTTAGCGTGAGGAGTTGGGCGCGGTCGACGAGGGTTTCGGGAGCGGGACGGTCCAGAGTTCTTCCGAGGAAGTTGCGGAAGCCATCTTCGGTTGGTTCCAGGACAGAGAAGGATTCAACATCGGTCATGTCCTGGGTGGCATCGGTGCGACCAGGAGAGAAGGGGACCTTGATCTCGTGATTCGCTTTTTGAGCTGCTTCTTCAATGGCTGTGCCCCCGCCAAGAACGATGAGGTCCGCAAGGGAAATCTGCATGCCACCGGGTGCGGATTTATTGAAATCACTCTGAATTTTCTCCAGCGAGGCAAGCGCTTTCGTGAGCTGCTCCGGCTGGTTCACGGCCCAGTCCTTTTGAGGAGCGAGACGGATGCGTGATCCGTTGGCGCCTCCGCGGTTATCACTCCCGCGGAAACTGGAAGCAGAGGCCCAGGCAGTGGAAACGAGCTGCGATTCCGTCAATCCGGACGCCAGAATCTTCGCTTTCAGGTCCTGAATTTCTGCCTCACCGATCAGAGGGTGGTCTACCTTGGGAATGGGATCCTGCCAAACCTGTGGTTCGGGAATATCGTCTCCAAGATAGCTAGAAATCGGGCCCATGTCGCGATGGGTCAATTTAAACCAAGCTTTAGCAAAGGCTTTGGCAAACTGATCAGGATTCTCGAGGAAGCGCTTTGAGATCGGTCCGTAGATCGGATCCAGCCGCAATGCGAGATCGGAGGTAAACATCACCGGAGCGTGCGATTTTCCGGGGTCGTGGGCATCAGGCACGGTATTGGCAGCAGCCCCGCTCTTGGGAATCCAGAGCTTGGCGCCGGCGGGAGTCGTGGTCAGCTCCCACTCGTGGGCGAACATGTTGACGAAATAGCTGTGTGACCATTGAGCTGGAGTGCTGGTCCAGGCACCTTCCAAACCACTGGTGATGGTGTCGGCACCATTGCCTTTGCCCTTGGAATTTTTCCAACCAAATCCTTGTTCTTCAAGGGGTGCAGCTTCCGGTTCGGGACCTACGTGTTCAGCCGGGCTGCCTGCGCCGTGACCTTTCCCGAAGGTGTGCCCACCAGCGATGAGAGCGACGGTTTCTTCGTCATTCATGGCCATACGACCAAAGGTTTCGCGGATCTGCTTCGCCGAGGCGAGGGGATCAGCATTGCCATCCGGTCCTTCAGGATTGACGTAAATCAGCCCCATCTGAACGGCGGCGAGTGGGTTATCGAGTTTGTCCTCGGCATATCGTTTTTTATCAAGCCACTTACTTTCCGGTCCCCAGAAGATGTCTTCCTGCGGTTCCCAGACATCAGCACGTCCGCCGGCAAAGCCAAAGGTCTCAAATCCCATCGACTCCAGGGCGACATTTCCACTGAGAATCATGAGATCAGCCCAGGAAATCTTCTGGCCATATTTCTGCTTAATTGGCCAGAGAAGGCGGCGGGCTTTGTCGAGATTTCCGTTATCGGGCCAGCTGTTGAGCGGGGCAAAGCGCTGGGCGCCGTCGGACGCGCCACCGCGACCGTCGTAAGTCCGGTAAGTTCCCGCGCTATGCCAGGCCAGACGGATGAAGAAAGGACCATAGTGACCATAATCGGCAGGCCACCAATCCTGTGAATCCGTCATCAACCCGGTGAGGTCTTTTTTTAAGGCTGCCATATCGAGCTTCTGGAACTCCTTGGCATAATCAAAATCAGGATTGAGAGGATTTCCCTTGCTCGAATTTTGATGAAGGATATCGAGATTGAGCTGGTTCGGCCACCAATCCTTGGTGGTTTGGGCGGAAGCCACGGTATGTCTCTCAGCCGGAGCCGCTTGCGCTCCCATCACCGGGCACTTTTCAAGGTCTCCGGAAGCGCCATGCGCCTCTTGGGCTGAAACCCCGGAGGTGCCAATCGCCACCAGACAGCTCAGCGAGAAAAGAGGCGTCCTCAATGGAGCCAGGAAAGAATCTTTCCAAGAAACGTTCACAAGATTTGTTTGTTTGTCTTTCATGAGTAATTGTTACGAGCTGAGATGTTGGGAGATTTACAGCGCATTAAGAAGAACTATGCTAGAATATGATCGATAAGTGATTCTTATTTCAAAACAAGGGATCGTTACTTGGACAGGGTTGGCCCAAGCGAGAGAGCAAAGAATCTTGCCGCCAACCACCTCGCTTCCAGCTGGTTCCCGGGCGATCTTAAGCTCATTCAAACCAAAAGCTGGTGCGATGAATCAACGCTGGAAGAATTTTTTGGAACGTGATCACCCCGACCTTCTGGAACACCGAGGGACCCAGTATCATGGAACAGGACACAGCTTGATTCCTGGCACGAAAAGTTGAAGCCATGGTAGTCCGGGACTTATTCTAATGCTCGATCAAAAGGGGCTCAACCGCCACGTGCAATCGCTCTTGGGTCCTGCGCGTCTTTGGTATCGTTGCCGCTACGACTTTGATCGTGGGCCTCGTTGCGCTCCTGTATGCCTTTCTCACGATCGACTCGAAAAGCTAAGCTCCCGGTTTACCAATGGCACTATTTTTGACTTGAAAGATCATCCGGTGTTCCAAATTTTTGATCGGGACCTGCTGAGGTAACTTCAGGTTTTGCCGGGTCATTGTTACCCGGAAAAGAATATTGGTAAGCGGTTCCCCAGGGATCATTTGGGACTTCCTCAACAATCGCTTGAGTCCAACGCCGGGGCCGGGGAGGAGTGACCGGCTTGGTATGAAGAGAATTCAGACCCTGGACCTGCGAAGGATACATTCCTCCAATGGTCCGATACATTTCAAGAAGCGACGTTAACGAGGCAAAATAAGCCTTGGCTCTTTGGATCTTCACTTGGTCTCTTGCCGTTGACTTGGGCGCGGCTTTCGCAACAGGGCCATCACTGAGATCCACACAGATCGCATCGCCCTGGTTGGTGCGGGCGAAGACCTTACCGTCGCCAATCGCAAGAGGGGCCCAGCAAAGTTTACCGAGGATCTTGTGGCGGCCGGTTTCGGTAAACTTAGCCTCACTGGCTTCGCCAAAGATAAGATCGCCCTCTTCGCTGAGGAGCACGAACGTCTCACCAATCTTGGCAGTGGAAGCCCGGGTACCGGGAATACGGTGTCTCCAGAGAATCTCGCCGCTCTTGAGATCCATGCGGAAAAGCTCGGCCTCGACACTCTTGTCGCCAAAGCAACCCATGACATCGTCGCCCACCATCAAAGCGTTTTGAAAAATCATGCGGAGGTCAGGATTCTTGTGCAGGACCTTGGGTTCGTCTCCGGTGATGTCCAAAACGGCGTAACCCATGCCATAACCTGACGCGATGTAAACCAACCCGTCGTGAACCACGGGATTGGAGGCATTCACGTCGTATGGTGTGCGCCAGCCATGGGTGAAAAGAACCTCACCCTTTTCGCTCAAATCATAACCCACGAGATTGCGTCCATGAAAGACGAGGGCTGCGTCGTTTCCCTTGTGCTTGAAAAAAACCGGAGCGGAATATCCGGGTCGAGCCGTGTTGGCCGATTTCCATTTCTCTTTTCCAGTCGCTTTGTCGAGGGCAACCATCGCGGCTCCTTTCGTGCAAGGGAGGCACAGGAGAAGATCACCGTAAGCGACTGGCGCCGAAGAATATCCCCAGGTCGGTATGTTGCCTTTGAAGTCGTCCTTGAAATTGACCATCCACTTCTCGTCACCTGTCTTAAAATCATGGCAAGACAAGCGACCCGATTTTGAGAGAACGAAGACACGGTCCCCATCGATAGTCGGGGTCGCACCCGGACCCCCGTCGTAGAATTTCGGAGCCAACTTCTCAGGGTAGGTCTTCTTCCAAACGATTTCGCCCGATTTGGTGTCGAAGCACCAAATGGTGTCCTCGTCGTTGCTGTTGCCCACGGTAATGGCCCGACCATGGGAAATAGCGAAACTGGAGCACCCTTTGCCGATTTTGGCCGTCCAGAGGGTTTTCGGTCCATCCTTCTGCACAGAGGCCGGTATTTGGCCCTCTGCGGTCCCGTCACCATTCGGGCCAAGATATTGCGGCCATTCCTGTGAGAGCGCTGAGGAGACAAGTAGGGTGGTCAAAAGGGCAATCTTCATGCACTCTCTATAACCCAAGTGGGAGAGCTTGCTAGTCTTGGCTTTTCTCTGTTTGGGAAAAAGGGCCTATTTTGGAAACTTGTTCCCCATTACCTAAGAGGTGAATAGATCATTTTTAATTTCTTCTTCTTCTTCTTAATGCGAATAACCCCTCAAAATTTGAGTTCCACCTTACAGGAGTCAGTGTTCCACCGCTGGAATAACACGTGAACATTGTAGTGAAGAAGCTTTCACGGAAAGAAGAAGTCTGGGAAGAACCACTTTTAGACCCAGCTACCAAGGTGTTATTCACAGAGTTACTGACGGTCTTTACAAAACTTTAAACATGAAGAAACACGAAGATAAACGGTGGATCCAGATCGCCTTGGAAGAGGCGCGGCGCGGCGTTGGATTAACCGCGCCGAATCCTCCCGTCGGTTCGGTGATCGTGCGGGATGGTATTGAGCTCGCCCGTGGCTGGCACCGTCGCTCGGGCACTCCACATGCCGAGAGGAATGCCCTCGCGAATCTCGCGCCGGGAGAGGTGAGGGGAGCGACCGTCTATGTGACGCTCGAGCCGTGCTCGACACAGGGACAGACGGGTGCGTGTACGGACGCGCTCATCGCGGCCGGAGTCAGCCGGGTGGTCTATGGGGCCCACGATCCGAATCCTGCCCACGTGGGTGGAGCAGACCAGGTTCTCGCCGCCGCCGGGATCGAGGTGGAGTCCGGGGTTTGCGAGGACGAGTGCCTCCATCTCATTCGTGGATTTGCAATGGTGCAGACAAAAGGCCGTCCTTGGGTGATTGCTAAGACGGCGATGAGCTTGGACGGAAGGATTACCCGACCACCTGGCGAGGGCCAGTGGCTAAGCGGGCCGGGAGCGCGGGAAGAAGTCCAACTTTTACGCGCCGAGGTAGATGCCATTCTCACCTCGGGCGAAACGGTGCGTCGTGATAATCCTGCTTTGACCTTGCGGAGCGCTGCGATTTCCCCTGATAAAGTGCAGCCTTGGCGTGTTGTTCTAACACGCGAAGGTCTGGAACAAGCTGATTATCAACTTTTTAACGATAATCATTCTCAACGAAGTCTCCTTTTTCAGAACGAAAATATCGGCTCTGTCTTAACTCAACTAGCTACTAATAAGAGTGTTAACACTGTTCTTCTTGAATCGGGCGGGGGACTGGTCGGGGCCTTTTTGGATGCCGGACTCATCGATGAATGGGTCATCTATCTTGCGCCTATGGTGACAGGAGGACCGTCTCCTGCCGTCGGCGGGGAGGGTGCATGCTCATTGGAAGAGCGCTATTCGCTGAAAAACCTGTCGATTCATCAGGTGGGCAACGATCTTTGTGTCCGGGGATTGGTGGACCGGTCGGGGCCGCATGCCCTGGTTCGTTAGCCAAACATCTGGGTCCAGTGGCGGCCATATTGACCGAGACCAATTCTGAGGTGGCGGGCACCGAACATATTCTTGTGGTGCCCAGGAGAATAGAACCAGCCCTTGTTTGCTCCCGCAGGTGCTTCCGATCCCATATAGATGTTCTCTCCACTGGCCTTCGTCCCTGCTTTCGCCGCCCGATCCCAAGGACTCTTCTTTCCCGGAACGGGAGATTCATGAGCGAAAAATCCCACCGTGGCCATGTCCTCGGAATGTGCCCGGCTGGCGTCACAAAGTTTGGGATCCAGGACAAGCGCATTGAGCCCAAGGAGCAGACGCCACTCGTTCACCTCACGAATCCCTTCGCGCTCTTTAGCGGGGACTTTTTCCTTTTCGGCAATCTTGTCGTTCTCCGCAATAATCCGGAGTCCATCGCGGGGTAATCCGGCGAGAGTGGAGATAGTTGATTTTTCCGCGTTGAGAACTGTCTCCACGGCAGGTGGTTCATCAGGCAGCACTGCGGTGTTGACGATGGCGTCGCGGAACTTGGCAAGGACGAGAATGATCTCGCGCTGCTTCCGCAAGGTTTCGGGAGCGGTTGAAAACACTTCCTCGCCGGTAGGGAGGATGAGTTTCTTCAGAGCGAGGATCGCAGGCATGCTCACCTTTTTAAGTTCCGGTTTCATTGGATCTTCAGCGAGCGCGTAAACTCTCATGAAGTCCGCCCGGTGACCATTGATGAGCTTTTTGTTCTCATTCTTGGCGGCTCCTGAAAATTGTTCTTCGGCAAAATCCTGGTATCCTCTGAGGTATTGTTCCAGGAGGCGGGGGTAGGTTTGATTGAATTCCTTGAGCAGAGCCTCGAGTTCGGTGCCTTCCATCTCTTCGAGATTCTTGACGATATCGCTGAATCCTTCCCCCGTGTTGATGGTGCTTTGAAGTTGGGCGAGGATCTCATTGGTGGTGAGGGTGGCCGCTGGAGCCCATCCGGAGAGCAGGAAAAAGAGGGCGAAAAAAGGAGCGAGGAAATTCATGGAACGAAGGTGTGAGTAGGAGTGTAGCGGCTTTGAGGACGATTGTCGTTCAAAAAAACAGGGCTTCCGCACTTCGCGAAAGCCCCGTTGGGAATGAGTGGATCTTACCTTCGGTTATCGGCAGCGTGGCTGATAATGGTAAGTACGACCGCGGCTGCGGAGGCTGGCGAGATAGCGCTGACGCTCGATTTCACGTTGAATCTCAAGCCGGCGGCGAATTTCGCGTTCACGTTGAATGCGAGCCTGCTGTTCGTAGTAGGCACGGCCATTGTTGTGATGGGCGTGACTCACGATTCGGCGCGAGTAGATGGGAGATCCACAAGGAAGAGATCCGCTGAGGTAGACTTCAGTTTGTTGGCTCTGGTAGTGGCTGCGATGTTGGGCGGCAGCCGGAAGGGCGAGTCCTCCGGTGAGGAGGGTGGCGGTGAGGATGAGGAGTTTTTTCATGGTTCTGTTTTCTCTACTAAGGTTGTGGTGCTGTTGGGTGTGACGGAGAATCTGGAGAAGGAATTCAAACAAAGTTCCCGGTCCTGACATTCCAAACAGGGCACCATATTATAATGAATGTTTTGGGAAATCTGTGGTCTAATGCCAGTCGTAAGGCTGGTAAGGCTGCTTGTGAAAAAGCCGCTGACGCTCTCACTCCTGATTCGGAGGAATCATCTTCACCGAATATTTCTTAAGTATTTCGACAAATTTCAGCTACTGATACGTTTTTAAATAGCAATCACTTTTGTTGTTGCGTGTGTGCTCAACAGCGGTTTGTCCTCGGACAAGCCGCTGTTGTTTTTTTGACCGGGGGCAAGACCTATTGGGCATGCTCGGCGCTATAGAAGGCGGTGTAGGTGATTGTCCTGGGTCGTATCCGGCTGCAGGGTGACCGAGAATTCGATGGTGTGGGCATCGACCTTTTTGAAGTCCATTGAGAGATTCTCGATTTTCCAATTGTTCCAGCGTCAGAGAGGCTCCCGAACGATGATGGCCTTGACATCCTTGGATCGGTTTTTGACGGTGATTCTGAAGCGCTCCCGGACGGTTCCTTCTTGTTACTGGCTTCAAAGTTGGTGACGAGACGTTCTCCGACGAGATCAAAGGCCACTCCCGTCGTTTCCGTAATTCCAGCCGCCCCAGGTGGCGCAGTCCTGCGGGAGCGTAGAGGTAGATTTTCTCGGCCTGAAGCTTGTCGCTCCGGAGAAACTCGCCCTGTTTGGTCTCACCGTCACGAAGGTCGATCTTACGAGGCAGGGTGTAGAGGTTGAAGTCATCAAAGGCCTTCTCCTCGACCTCCTGTCTTACGGCACCGACGCTCTCGCTCTTCATCCGCCTCATCATCGTCATCGCTTGAGGCGCGGGCTTGACGACGTTCATCTCGCCCGCAACCAGCTTGATTTGGGAATCCTGGAAGTTGCTTCCGGAACGGTTGGTGAGTGTGACCCAGCCGTTGAGGCTCACGGTTTCGCCCTTCTCGGGTGCCACGACATTGGAGGTGGCTACCCAATTGAAACCGCCGGTGAGGTAGGAAAGTTGGGCGTTGAAGTCAGCGGCAGCCGGAGCCCCAATTTGCCAGGAAAGGGTGGGTCGAAGAATGTTGTCGTTGCCCAGGGTGGGAAGATGGGTTGGCCGGGGAGGCTGAATTGGAGGTTTCCGTCGACCTTGATGATGGGACTTTGATCCCGGCTCTGGCGATAGCCGGACCGGATAATGGTGCCCTCGGTGATCGTTTCCTTTCCGTCTGCGGTGATCGTTTTGAAGGGAATTTCCGTTTTTTTGAAGGATTGGAGGAGGAGGCCTTCAGAGACAGGATCATTCCGGTAGCTTTGCTTCAGGATGGAGAAGGGGACCTGTCCATTCTGGTTGTAGATAGTAATTCCAGTGTCAGCCAAGAGAGGCTGGGCTAGGCGGTCAGGGTGAGAGCGGTGATGATTTTCATTTAATTTGAGGTTTCATCAGGAAAGACGGGCGAGCGGGGAGAAACTTGGACGATTGTTGATGCTTTTAAAGAGGCTTTACAATCAAGGCCCTGCCTTGCCTTGGGTGGGGAAAGTTGCTAGCCTCTCCCAAAATCAATGTATCGCTATCCGAAAGACTACGACGTTCTTGTGATTGGAGCCGGCCACGCCGGAGTGGAAGCTGCTCTTGCCGCAGCCCGAATGGGGGCGTCGGTGGCCATGCTCACCCAAAACCTCGATACCATCGGGCAGATGAGCTGTAATCCCGCGATTGGTGGATTGGCTAAAGGTCACATGGTTCGGGAGATCGATGCCCTTGGCGGGATGATGGGGCAGAATACTGATGCCACCGCAATTCAGTGGCGCATGCTCAATGCGGGTAAGGGTCCCTCGGTGCGGGCGCCCCGGGCCCAGTGCGATAAGAAGGCCTACCAGTTTCGGATCAAACGGATGATCGAAGGAACCCCTGGACTTGATCTTCATCAGGGGAATGTCGCGACCATTATGGTCGAGAACGACAAGGTGCAGGGTGTTCAGACTTCGCTGGAAATGGAGATCCGGGCCAAGAGTGTCATCCTTTCGGCTGGAACCTTCATGCGTGGGCTCATGCACGTCGGGCTTCGCAATGAGAAGGGTGGAAGGATGGGTGATGCCACCTCGATCGTTTCCGAGTCGCTGAAGGAGTTGGGTTTTGAAATAGAGCGTTTCAAGACCGGAACTCCTTGTCGACTAAACGGGCGGAGCCTCGATTTCTCTAAGTGTGAGAGGCAGGATGGCGACACCCCGCCTTCTCTCTTTAGCTTTTTTCCCGAATTGATCACTAAGGAACGGGATGATTTGTTCACTCTCAATGATTGGTCACAGGATTCGTTCCACGTGGAACAGTTGCCCTGTTGGATCACTTGGACAAACCCAAGAACTCATGATGCCATCCGTGACAATCTGGATCAGTCGCCCATGTATTCGGGAGTGATCGAAGGAGTGGGTCCTCGTTATTGTCCCTCCATTGAGGACAAGGTCGTTCGCTTTGCCGAGAAGGAGAGGCACCAGGTCTTCCTTGAGCCCGAGGGTCGACACACCTTGGAATACTACGTGAACGGTGTTTCGACTTCGCTTCCTTATGAAGTCCAGTTGGAGTTCCTGCGATCAATCGATGGGTTGGAAAACTGCGAAATTATCCGCCCGGGTTATGCGGTCGAGTATGACTACTGTCCGCCAACCCAGCTTCATCCTACTCTCGAGACCAAGCGGGTCGAGGGGCTCTATTTTGCGGGGCAGATTAACGGGACGTCAGGATATGAAGAAGCGGCTGGGCAGGGGCTTCTCGCGGGGGCCAATGCTGCCCTTAAGGTGGCAGGGAAGGGCGACTTTGTCCTGGGACGTGAGGAAGCTTACTTAGGGGTGATGATTGATGATCTAGTCACTAAGGGCTGCACTGAACCCTATCGGATGTTTACGAGCCGCGCGGAATACCGCCTCCTTCTCCGTCAGGACAACGCTGATGAGCGCCTCAGTGGTCGTGCTGCTGAGATTGGCCTGCTCGGGCCGTTGCATGCAGCCAAGTATCAGGCCAAGATGGAGCAACTCAGGGAGGCGCGGATTTTTGTGAGGGGCCGGAGCCATGAGCGGATCAAGCTCGATCACTGGTTCCGACAGGGCGGTAATCATTGGCAGGATCTTCCCGACGAAATTAAGCAAAAGTTCCACGTGGAACTATGGCCCATTCTCGAAGCTGATTTCAAATACGAGGGCCACATTGCTCGCCAGCAGCAGGAGGTGGACCGCTTTAAGAAGCAGGAGTCCGCTCTTCTCCCTGCTGATATCGACTATGATTCCCTGCAGGGGTTCAAAGCGGAAGCTCGCCAACGCCTCGCCACCATCCGGCCTAGGACCTTGGGTCAGGCCGCCCGCATCTCGGGAATCACCCCGGCGGATGTCACCCTCCTCATGATTTACCTCGAAAAACGCAGAAAAGCTGCCGAGCTGAAGGGAACGGAGTGAACGAGGATCTGGGATCTTGTCACAGTTGATGACCCCTGACGAGGCAACTCGGGGCGACCTCCATTCCCAGAGACTCGGAGGGAATACCGGTGCCACCATCATTTACTCCGCAAGCCGCCCAGCCGCCCGCTTCCTGCGCCGCTGAAATTCATTGCGCAAGGCGATGGAGATCTTTTCGCGAATTTCTTCTCCTTCCTCCCGGGAGGAAGGGGGTGTGACTCCCCGGGCGATGTGGACTTCGACTCCGGGGGAAATTTCCAATCTTACCCAGACTTCTCTGGCATTGCAAATTCGTTCCTCTTGCTTTGCCCTAACTGTCTCTTGGGCCATCTTTTTTGCGACTAAAGGGCCCATCTCCAGCAATTTTTCGTATTCTGTATTGGTCTGGCCTTCCAATATTTCCCGAATCATGGGCACGCGAAAGCCGTCAGCCAACATGACTCTGGTCAGGACGGCCTGTAGAATATGACGGTAGCGGTAGCGGGCTTCTCTTCCTTCTTTCTCAGGTGAGTCGATGATGTCTTTCCCTTGATAATGCCGGACGGTTCGGCCGTTGAACTCCGAGGTGACACGCCCGTCTTCGGCCTGCCCGGGGGGAAGGTATCGCTCAGCGATTTCATTCACTCGCTCAACAAACCTTGGCAGGGGTAAGGCTGGATCGTTTTCTTTAACCCGGGCCAAACGTCTCCGAACAGCTTCCTTGGAGCGTCTAGCCTGCTTCACAGCCATCTTACGGGCTCCTTTTTTTCCGCAATTGGGAATCTTTTTCATCGCGGTTTCCTTTTTCATGTTCCAATAATACCGCACTTATTGGTATTTACAATAAAATGTTGTAAACGTTGGAGCGCGCGGGCAGGAGTTCCAACCTCCTCAGGCCCGGGAGAGTGCGCTAAAAGTAGCGCTGAGATTCAAATTGGGCTAAGAACGTAGCCTGTCCTCCGTATATTCCGTTGATGCTCCGACGCTTTACCCTTCTTTTCTCCTTTGCGGTGATTTCCCACGCTGCGGCTGAGATCGACTTTGGCCATGAAGTCGTTCCGCTCCTACGGGCGCATTGTATTGAATGTCATGGCGGGGAAGAAGCGGAGGGAGGGTTCTCGATGAACACCCGGGCTTTAGTGCTGGAAGCGGATGTTCTCGAAGTTGGGAAGCCCGATGATTCGCTCTTGATGGAACTGGTCATGACGAAAGACGAGGATGATAAAATGCCGCCTCCGGAGGACAATAAGGCTGCCTTGAATGCTAAGGAGATCGACATCCTGCATCGCTGGATCGCGGCGGGCGTTCCTTGGGAGGAAGGGTTTACCTTTGCGGTGGATCGTTACGAACCACCTTTGAAGCCACGTAAGGTTGCGCTTCCAGCGGGGCCGGCCGGAGCGAATCCCATTGATTTGTTAGTGGGGGAGTATTTCAAAAACAAGAAGGTCACGGCCCCGAAACAAGCGGCGGACGAAGTCTTTCTGCGCCGGCTATGGTTCGATCTTCTCGGCGTTCCTCCCGGCGAGGAAGCCCGTGCTCTTCTTGGTATACCGGGTGGCTTGGATCGCAAGGCGGCGGTAGAGCTAGCGCTCAATGACACTACGCGCTACGCCGAACATTGGATGACCTTTTGGAATGACCTCCTCCGCAATGACTACGCCGGAACAGGCTACATTGATGGTGGTCGCACCCAGATCACGGGTTGGCTTTATGCCGCGCTTCTCGGGAATCAACCCTACGATCAATTCGTGCGTGAACTCATCGCGCCAGGTCCGACATCGCAGGGCTTCATCGGTGGCATTAAATGGAGGGGGAGGGTGAATGCGAGTCAAACCCGCGAGATTCAGTTTTCCCAAAATATTTCCCAGGTTTTTCTCGGAATCAACATGAAGTGTGCCTCGTGCCACGATAGTTTCGTCGACAACTGGACCCTCAAAGATGCTTACGGTCTCGCTGCCATCTATTCGGAAAAACCACTTGAGCTGAACCGTTGCGATGTTCCCACCGGCGAGATGGTGAAGGCTCGTTGGATCTTTCCGCAACTGGGCGAGATCGACGTCTCCGCTCCGCGTGACAAACGTCTGGAACAGCTCGCGACCTTGATGACTCATCCGGAAAACGGGCGCGTGCAACGGACCATCGTGAATCGATTTTGGAAACGTCTCATGGGCCGTGGTATCGTGCATCCGGTTGATGCCATGAACAGCGAACCTTGGAGCGAAGACGTTCTCGATTACCTTGCCAATCATCTCACGACGTCGGGTTATGACATGAAGGCCGTCCTGAGACTCATTGTGACCTCGGAGATTTATCAGGCTGAGTCGGTCATTCTCCCAGAGGAACGGGGCACGTATGTCTTCCGCGGACCGATTCGGAAACGCCTCACCGCCGAGCAGTATTTGGATTCCATTCGGACCATCACCGGAGTCTGGCCCAAGGCCGACGGCAATGCTTTTAAGGAGGGTGCCCAGGGTGGCCAACTCCTTGCCGTGATGGAGGGGCATCAACTCAAGAAATGGGACGACCGCCCGATCAGAACTGTCTTCGCGTCGCGTGATCCCTTGCAGTCTGCGCTCGGCCGACCGAACCGCGAACAGATCGTTTCGGCGCGGCCTGATCAGGTGACCACGCTTGAAGCGATCAATCTCGCCAATGGCCCCGAGCTATCCGCGCTCCTGGCAGCGGGTGCAAAGCAACTTATGAGCGAAACGCAAGGTGACGATCTTGTATACCAAATTTTTCTCGGAGCGCTCAATCGTTCGCCGACAAAGAATGAGGAACGCGTTGCACATGAGCTCCTGGGATCACCTGTCACCGCCACCGGCGCGGAGGACCTTCTTTGGATGGTCTTCATGCTCCCCGAATTCCTTTACGTGAACTAAACTGGTAAAACCCAACGTTTAAAAATGATGTCTCACTGGTACGACGAATCACAACCCGGGCTCACCCGCCGACGCTTTCTCAATTCGCTGGGTGGCGCCGCTGCGGCCACGCTGTTAGGTGGCGCTCCGCGTGCCCATGCGTCAAGTGGGTCCAAGCATCCCGAGGCGACTGCCGACTCTGTCATTCTACTCTGGATGGCCGGCGGGATGGCGGCGCCCGAAACCTTCGATCCCAAGGCTTATCTCCCTTTTAAAGTGGGCACGCCGGTTGAGAAAATCATCAGCACTTTCCCCGCGATCGAGACCAAGGTGGACGGGATAAAAATTTGCGAGGGACTCGAAGGAATTGCCAGCATCATGGACCGCGGCAGCTTGATTCGTTCACACTTTCAGCCGGACCTCGGCACCATTTTACACTCACGGCACCAGTTTCATTGGCACACCGGTTACGTACCACCGACGACAGTAGCTGCGCCTCATATCGGTGGTTGGATGTCCAAAGTTCTCGGGGGTCGCAATGACGTCATGCCGCCGTTCATTAACATTGGCCAGCGGCTTGAAGGAGTGGGCGAAAGCGAGGAGTTGAAGGCGTTTACTACCGGAGGATTTTTCGGGAGTGAGTTCGGACCCATGAATTTGCCCTATCCTGAGAATGCCTCGCAGGCCGTGAAGCCTCCCGGCGGAATGTCGCCCGATCGCTTTGCGAAACGTTATCGCGCCCTTCAGGATCTCCTCAAGAATTCGCCCAAGAGTGAGCAGCTCAGCGACTACCATCAGGAGTCAATGTTGCGTTCCATTGACAACGCACATCGTTTGTTGGGCTCTCCCAAACGCGCGGCCTTTGATCTCACGCTAGAGGATCCGGAGGTCTATAAAAAATACGACACCGGCCGTTTCGGACGCGGATGTTTGTTGGCCCGGCGGCTTGTTGAAAACGGGGCCCGCTTTGTGGAAGTCACCACCGAGTATGTGCCCTTCGTCCACTGGGACACCCATGAGAACGGGCACGATACGGTGGATAAACTACACAAGGAAATCGATCAGCCCATCACGACCTTGATTCGTGATCTTGAGGAGCGTGGTCTGCTTGATCGCACCCTCGTGATTGTCGCCAGCGAGTTCAGTCGTGACATGATGATCGAGGGAGTTCCTGGAAGTGAAGCCAGCGATCAATCCCGTGCCAAGACCGACGTTCTTAAGGAGGCGAAGCACTATGGCTTGCACCGCCATTTTACGGGCGGTTCCTCGGTTCTCATGTTTGGGGGTGGTATGAAGAAAGGCTTCCTCTACGGCGACACCGCCGATGAACGGCCCTGCCTGGTCACAAAAAATCCCGTCAGTATCGAAGATCTCCATGCCACCATTTATCAAGCGATGGGCATCAGTCCCAAGACCGCCTTCGATATCGAGGAACGGCCTTTCTACGCGACCAAGGATGGCAAAGGAAAACCGGTGATGGATCTTTTTGCTTAAGAAATGATGCGCGTCTTCATGGCACTACCTGGAGTCGTGGGCCTTCTCTTCGGAGCATTGGCGTATTGACAGGCACAACTGCATTACAACGATTTCGTTTTGCTACAAACGATTACAGCGGCAGCGGCAGAACAGGGATCTTACGGCCGCGCTTGTGATTTCGTTGATGGCTTGCGGGTCGATGTTGGTCGTGAAAAAATGCCAGGGGTAGGTGGAAAACTTCGAAGGAGATGAGAAATGAAACCAATGAGATATCGAGGAGTGGTTGGAAGCGAAGGATGATGAGAAGCCCTTCCTGCTCTACTTGTCACACAAAGGTGTGCTTGCCGATTTCCTGCCTCCGGATCGTCCTGCTTTCAAATACGACAGAGTAGAGATTGCCACTCCGCCGAGTCCGGTGGCAAATCCGGAGCTGTTTACTGATCCGCCGATGTGGGTGCGGAATCAAAACAAGAGCCGCCACGGAGTCGAGTTCACCTACCACACCGGGGTGGATATGAAGAAGTATTATCGACGGTATTGCGAAGCCTTGTTGGCGGTCGATGATAGCGTGGGCCGGCTTCTGGCGAACCTGGAAAAGCGGGGCGAGTTGGAGAACACTGTCATTCTCTATCTTGGAGATAACGGATTTATTTTTGGGGAGCACGGGCTCATCGGCAAGCGGTGCGCGTATGAGGAGTCGATTAGGATTCCGATGTTGATGCGCTATCCCAAGGCGCTCAAAGGCGGGAGCACGGTGGAGAAGATTGTAGCGAATATTATTGGGAACGTAACTATCAACAAAGCCCAACGACCGATGCCGTGATTGGCGAGCAGTTTAAATACATTCGCTATCACGGCGTGTGGGATCTCGATCAACTCTACGACACCAGGGCCGATCCCCGGGAGCGGAAGAATCTCTTCAACGACCCAACCCAAAGCGAGCGTATCGAGACGATGAACAAGGAGCTTTTTCCACTTCTTAAGAATTCAACAGGCGAGAATATGCCGTTGCTGGAGGATCGCGGGAACAAGTATTTCCATCGGAAGTCCGGTGGCAGCAAGGGAGCTCACTTTTCGAAGGACTTCTATCGCGACGCGGGCACGACAGGGAAGTAGTGAGCATGACGGTGTTTCATGCGTGTTGTGGTGAGAATTGACTTGGAACCTTTCGAAGAATCTGCAAGAGTGCGGTTAACGAGTTCTTCGCTCAGATCCTTCGTTCCCACATTCCTCCTATTATGAACCAGTCCTCACTCAAATTCGCGGCTCGACCTTCTTTGGTTCTTGCTGGCTCACTTCTTCTCACTGCCAACAGCCAGGCGGTTCTTGTCATCGCTGGTGTGACCGATGGTGATCTTCTCGGCGGTAATCCGAAGGCCATTATTCTTCAAGCTGCGGCACCTGTTGTCAACCTCTCCGTTTGGGGAGTTGGGAGTGCAAACAATGGTGGTGGCACGGATGGGGTGGAATTTACCTTACCTGAAGGCACGGCCAATCCTGGTGATGTTATCGTGATCGCGGGTAATACCGATTCGTTCAATTTTTTCGCAAACAACTTTGTTCAGAATTTCGCGCTCTATCTGGACGGGTCCGCCAACATTAATGGTGATGATGCGATTGAGCTCTTCAACAGTGGAGTCCCATTTGATACTTTTGGGGAAATCAGTGTTGATGGAACCGGTCAAGCTTGGGAATATACCGATGGCTTTGTCCTTCGCACGGGTCAAGGATTTGGGGCGTTTGATTTGGCAAATTATTCTGTAAATCGGGGTGCCTTCGATACCTTCACCGAGCAACAGCACATTGATATTTTCGTCGCAGCGGGATTTACGCAAGTGGTGGTTCCGGAGCCAAGTTCAACGGCCCTCGTGATGCTCGGACTCGCTGGTCTGATCCGCCGCCGTCGCTAGGCTGACGAAGCACTTTATTTTTCTCAATGGCGTCCTTTGCGGGTCGCCATTTTTTTTGTGGCTACTTCGCGGTGGAGGAGACGAGCTTGCCGTTGATGATGACGTGGGTGGTGTGGGTCGTTGTTTCGAGGGGGTCACCATCGAAGAGGGCGAGGTCGGCGTCTTTTCCGGGGAAGAGTGATCCGATTTGATCGTCGAGGCCGAGGATTTGAGCTGGATAGAGGGTGCAGGCGGCGAGGGCGATGTGTTGGGGAAGTCCGTAGGCGGCAGCGAGGGCGGCCTCGAAGTGGACGACGCGGGTCTTGGGAACGTAGGGCTCGTAACCGGATTGAAAGGCGAAGGGGATGCCTGCTTGGTGGAGCTGGGCGGCGAGGGTAAAGGTCATGTTTTCGAGATCGCCATAGGGTCGGGCCATCGTGGGATGGACGATGACGGGAATGCCGGCAGCTTTGATTTCATCGAGGAGGAGGTAGGCTTCGGCCGCGCCATCGAGGATGAGGTCGAAGCCGAATTCCTCGCGAAGCCGGAGGGCGGCGGCAATGTCTTGGTGTCGCTGGGCGTTGACGAGGAGGGGGATTTTCTTCTCGAGAACTTGTGCGAGCGTTTCGAGTTTGAGATCGGTGTCTGGTGGAGTTTGGTCGTCTTCAGGATCGGCATTTTCCTTGGCGGATTTATGAGAATAAGCGCGGGCTTTAATGAGTTCGGCGCGGAGGAGGGCGATGGCTTTGGAGCGGGTGCCGGGGGATTTGCCTCCGGATTCAAGGGCACCCGAGCCTAGGGTGGCGGCGATGGCGGAGGCGGGAATGAGGGTGTCCTTGAGGGAGGTGATGGAGGGGACGTTGGTCTTTACAACCATGAGCTGGCCGGAGATGAGTGAGCCGGGAGAGTGGCCGGTGTGGACGGTGGTAACTCCGAGATCGCGGAGCCATTTCACGAGCGGGTCGCGACCGTTGTAGGCGTCGAGGGCGCGGAGTTCGGGCTGGATAGGTGCGGATTTTTCGAGCTGTTCCTGGTCGTGTTTCGGAGAATTTAAAATACCGGAAAGGCCGACAGTGGCGTGGGCATCGATGATGCCGGGAGTGGCGACTTTTGCGGTGAGGATTTGGTAGCCATCGGGGATTTGGATTTCCGAAGAAGGTCCGATGGCCTGGATTTTACCATCGGGTCCGCAGAGGACGAGGGCGTCTTTGACGGGCTTAAGGTCGCCGGTCATGGGGTAGAGAAGGTCGGCCTTGACCGCAATTTGTGCGAAGGAAACCGAGGCGCTGAGAAGCGAGAGGAGGAGAGTTTTGAACATGGAAAAGGTGAGGATCGGATTAACGATAGAAGCAGCAACCGGAGGCTTCCCGGGCATGGCCGGCGCCGTATCCGCCTTCGGCGTAGAGGCGGTCGGTGGGATTGGTGAGGTCGAAGACCTTTTGCCCTTCGATGTGGGTTTCGAGGATGCGGGTGTAGATGGAGAAGGGGTCGCCGGAGAGGATGACGAAGTCCGCTTTCTTGCCGGGATCAAGTGAACCGGTGGATTCGGCGAGGCCTAACATTTTGGCTCCCGAGAGGGTGAGGGCTTCGAGTGCTTTTTCGCGAGACATGCCCGCGCGGACGCCGATGGAGGCGTTGCGAAGAAACCAACGGGAGTCGTTGATGGGGTCGTCGGTATGGAAGGCGGTGAGGACGCCGCGTTTTTCGAGCTCGGCACCGTTGCGCCATTCGAAGTCGCGGGCTTCGAGCTTTCCGCCGGGGGAGTCGAGGAAGATGATCGAGCAGGGGACTTTGGCGGCGGCGATTTCATCGGCAACTTTCCAAGCCTCGGAAACGTGGTGGAGGACGACTTCGAATCCGAATTCTTCCTTCAGTCGGAGAACAGTGAGGATGTCATCGTGACGGTGGGTGTGGTGGTGAACGATGCGTTTACGATCGAGAATGTCGGCGAGGGTTTCGAGAGCGAGGTCGCGATCGAAGGGTTTGTCGGGATCGTTTTGGGCGAGGTGCTTGGCGCGCTTTTTTTGGTAAGCTTGGGCGTCGAGGAAACGTTGGCGAACGAGGGCGGCGGACTTGCCGCGGGTGCCGGGGAAGGGGGAGTCGCGGATGGAGTTGGAGCCGTTGGCCATCTTGACGCCGCCGGCGAAGGAGCCGTCGGGGAGTTTGATGGCGAGGTCCTCCACGGTGTTTCCCTTGCGGAGTTTGAGGTAGAGCGTTTGACCGGACATGAGGTGGCCGGAACCGGACATGAGGTTGACGGTGGTGATGCCTCCGGCGCGGGCTTTGGCGATGCTGGTGTCACGGACGTCGATGGAGTCGAGGACGCGGACTTCGGGTTGGATGGGCGAGGAACCATCGGCTCCGGCGACCTGGCCGATGTGGGAGTGGGTGCAGACGAGACCTGGGACAATGGTCTTTCCGGAGCAGTCAATTTTCTCGGCATCGGCCGGGATCTCGACCTGATCGGCGGGACCTGCGGCGAGAATGGTATCGCCCCGGACGAGAAGGGTGGCGTTCTCGATCTTAGGTGAAGAAACCGGATAGAGCGTGGCGTTGGTGTAGGCTTTGAGGGAATTGGCGGGAGGCTCCGGTTTTTCGTTGGGAGCTGAGAAGAGGAGGGGAAGCGCCAGCAGGGGAGCAATGGCGAGGGCGAGAAGCTTGCGGGGTCGCATGGTGGCGGAGGGTAGCACGGGGAAGGGCCGTGGGGAGAGGAGGAATATCCATTGTTTTGTCGTGAATCTTACCTAGGATTTGTTTGGTTAGAGGGAAGCTGAGTCTGAAACTATTTTCCTATGAGTACATCCTCCACCTTTCTAGCCTTACTCTTCGGATTAACCGCATTTTCGTCGCGGGCCGCTGAGAAACCCAATGTCATTTTCGTCCTCGCCGATGATCTTGGGATTGGGGACGTCTCTCCCACCAATCCTGGGTGCAAAATTAAGACGCCTCATTTGCAAAAGATGGCGGACGAGGGCATCACCTTTCTCGATGCGCATTCCTCAAGTGCGGTTTGCACCCCGACCCGATACGGCTTGCTTACCGGTCGTTATAATTGGCGATCACGATTGGCGAGCGGGGTCCTCGGAGGGACCAGCAAGCATTTGATTCCTGCTGAACGGGCGACTGTTGGACATCTCCTGGGTAAGGCCGGTTACCACACCCAGATGATTGGTAAATGGCACCTCGGTTGGGATTGGGCCAAGACCGATAAAAAGGAAGGAAAGTGGCAGAACATCGACTTCTCACAGCCTGTTCAAAACGGCCCGGACATTAACGGGTTCGATGGTTACTATGGCCATTGCGGATCGCTCGACATGGCTCCCTATGTTTGGGTGGATAGTGGAAAACCGACCATGATTCCCGAGCGTCAGGAAGGAGTCACCAAGCAGCAGGATCCCTACGGCTGGTATCGCAAGGGACCGATCAGCGATGACTTTGTGATCAACGACGTCCTGCCCCACCTCTTCGAAAAGAGCATTAATTACGTCAAAGCTCACGCCGCAGATTCAAAAAACGGGAAGCCCTTCTTCCTCTACCTGCCGCTGCCCGCGCCCCACACGCCTATCGTTCCGGTGCCTCCGTTCAAGGGCGCCAGCGGGCTTAATCCCTATGCTGATTTTGTGATGCAAGTGGATCACCACATGGGCCAACTTCTTGCCAGTCTGAAAGAAGCCGGAATCGATGACAATACGATCGTCTTTTTCACGAGCGACAACGGCTGTTCACCCGAGGGTAATTTTGACGCGCTCAAAAAACACAACCACGATCCCAGCGGTGGCTACCGCGGGCATAAAGCTGACATCTATGAAGGCGGTCACCGCGTTCCCTTCATCGTTCGTTGGCCTTCTAAAATCAAAGGCGGACAAAAGACCGACGCGCTGGCCTGCCTCACCGATTTCTACGCCACGATGCAGGACCTCACCGGGCAAGCTGTCGAAGACAAAGGCGGTGAAGATTCCTTCAGCCTGCTTCCGGTGTTCGAAGGAAAAGCGCAATCAGCTCGTCGTTCATTGATCAGCCATTCCATTGGGGGATCGTTTTCCATTCGTCAGGGCGGCTGGAAATTATGCCTGTCATCAGGCAGCGGTGGCTGGAGTGCTCCTAGCGAGGCCGCCGCCAAAAAGAAGGGACTGCCGCCCCTTCAGCTCTTTCATTTGAAGGAGGATCGCGCCGAGCAAAAGAACTTGATTGTGGAGCACCCGGAAAAGGTGAACCTGCTCTTAAACCTTCTTCAAACAGAAGTGACCCAGGGTCGTTGTTCCGCAGGTAATCCTGTCCCGAACGATCGCGAAGTGACCTTCCTCCCAAAGGGCGTGACCATCCCTTGGAAGAACTGAGTCAGTCACGATGAAGCGTTCGCGTCTGATCCTGGTCGTGATGCTCTTGTTGATCCTGGGCGTCGTGGTCTTTGAGATCTCCAGTATGGAAGATTCTGGAAACCCGGAGACTGCAGAGAGTGGTAGATCAGAACCGGATCAGGTTTTGGTGGCGACCATCAGTGAGAAACAACGGTCACGAAGCTTGAGCGATCGAAGGAATCAGAGTGAGGATCGATATCGGGCTCACACCCTTAATCTGAGTGAGGATGAAACTCTCTTTCTCTCTGCGAGTGAGTTTTATCCCGAAGAGAATGTTGTCTTAAATATTCATCCCCAGATCACCGAAGCTGAAGACGGTTCTCTTTCGCTCCACCTGACCCCCAAGATTTTTACCGGGCTACGCGAGACTTTTCAGTCCATTGAGATGGGGGAACTTTATACCGGGCCGGAGGAAGAGTGATCTTCTGCTTCTAATCTTTTCATCCTTCTCCCATCCCTTCTCTCTTCGCCGCTGCCGGTTACCACACCTCTCTGATGTCTTGGAAGACCGACTGCAATTTCCTTCCCGACAAAAAAGAGGATCTCTTTCAGGGCACCGAGTGGAACCAGCGCAAAGAGGGCCAGCCCTTCTTTTCCCGCATCACCTCTGGTGGCACTCATCGCGCCTGGAATCGCGACCCATTGACTCCAAGGACGTTGAAATTCCGCCCTACTACGCCGACACCGAATTCATTCGCCGCGACTGGGCCAACAAATGAACTCGGAGCCGGAGGATCAACCTATGCCTCGGGCGGGATCAAAAAAGCCTATGAGCTGGCCCGGAAGAACTTTCAGCCAAATGGCTTGAACCGCGTCATCCTCGCTACCGATGGCGACTTCAAGGTGGGCATCACCAACGACTCCGACCTTAAAGCGCTCATCAAAAAGGAAGCCAGGAGCGGTGTTTTACTCATCGCGCTGGGCTTTGGAATGGGGAACCACAAAGATTCCACCATGCAGACTCTCGCTCAGAACGGAAAGGGGCAACATGCCGAACTCGAAGCCCGCAAGGTCCACGTCAAGGAACTCGGAGCGAATCGTCCATAGAGAAGAGTCAATCCCTGGCTGTGAAATCAGATCGAATCTCTCGGGATCAGCAAATTCTTGAGGCGGTTGCGCGGTCGGAACGTGCACTTGGCTCAGAGTCACCCCGTCGTCCATTTCTTCTTTGTCGGAATGGCATTCAAAGCATCGCTTCTAAAGGAAGGGCAGGATTTGCGTTCGGAAGAATTTTGCAGGCTCGTAGGCTGGTTCTTCCTTCTCTTCAGCCCTCCCTATCACGAGGCTCACAAAAGCAATGTGGAGAGTGACGACGACTTTGTTCATTGGGAAATGAGAGATCATATTTAGGGATCCTACACGGCCTATTATGATCTTGTGATGAGAGGGGGATGTTTTGGTTTGGGCTGGCGGGGGCTCTAGCTGATTTCTCCGATTTGACGTTCGGCTTCGTAGAGGACGATGGCGATGGCGGTGGCGAGGTTGAGCGAGCGGGTGGAGCCTTCCTTCATGGGGATGCGGATGGCGCGGTCATCGAGCCAGGATTCGGGGAGGCCTTTTGATTCACGACCGAAGACGAGGAAGTCGTCGGGTTGATACTGGATGTCCCAGGCGGATTGTTTGGCCTTGGTGCTGAGGAGCCAGAAGCGGGCGTCGGGGTGGGCGGCGAGGAGTTCGTCGAAGTTTTCCCAGACGCGGAGGTCGACGTCCTTCCAGTAGTCGAGGCCGACGCGACGGATCGTTTTTTCGTCGAGCGAGAAGCCGAGGGGTTTGACGAGATGGAGGGTGGCTCCCGTGGCGAGGGCGAGTCGTCCGGCAGCTCCGGTATTGTGCGGGATCTCCGGTTCTACGAGGACGATGTTCATGGTGGGAGGTGGGGACCCGCTGTTGGGCTGGATGGGCTGGATTGAGGGGAACGTAGGGTTACAAACCCACGCACCATAAAAAAAGCGAGCCTATGAAAAGACCCGCTTTTTTGAAAATTTATGGATGCGTGTTGCTTAGACTGCGAGGGCCACGTTGATGCGGCGACCTTTTTTGTCGAAGAAGACGTTACCGGGCTTGAGTGCAAAGAGGGTGTGGTCCTTGCCCATACCGACGTTTGCGCCGGGATGCCACTTGGTTCCGCGCTGGCGGATGAGGATGTTCCCTGCGATGACGACTTCGCCACCGAATTTCTTAACGCCAAGGCGCTTGCTGCGTGAGTCGCGTCCGTTTTTAACGGAACCCTGTCCTTTTTTATGAGCCATGACTAATAAATGGTAAGTAAGTTGGTGGATTAACCCTCGATCCCGGTGATCTTGAGCTTGGTGAGGTGGTGACGGAAACCGATGGTCTTGTGGAAACCCTTACGGCGTTTGAACTTGAAGGCAACGCCTTTTTTGCCGCGGTGCTGTTCGATGACCTTGGCGAGAACGCCTGCGCCTTCAACAGTGGGTGCGCCGACCTTGGTGGCGGAACCATCGTTGACGAGGAGAACCTCACCGAACTTGATTTCGTCATCAGCTGCCACAGGGAGCTTGTCGACACTGATGGTGTCACCTTCTTGCACGCGGTATTGTTTACCGCCGGTTTTGAAAATTGCGTAGGCCATGGTAGAGGTCAGCTGAAGTTGAAGTGCGTTGAAAAGGGGAGAAAGTTCACCTGTCGTTCGCGGGGCGGGAATTCACCATAGAGCGATGAAACGAGCAAGGTTTTTTTGAAAATAAAGGAGGAGATTTTTTGCGGAAGGCGGGTTGCCTCGCTGGTCCGGCTTGCCTTGGGCTGTTTGAGGCCCTATTTCATCGGCAAATGCCGCTTCCTGTTCATCTTTCCAATGCGGGGGAGACTCTCGCTCTCGGGCGGGAGCTTGGCGAAGCGGCGGGACCAGGTGAGGTGATTGCCTTGTTGGGTGATCTTGGTGCGGGGAAAACGACGCTGACGCAAGGGATTGTGCGGGCGCTGGGGTATGAGCAGGAGGTGACGAGCCCGACGTTTTCGCTGGTGCAGGAGTATCGGGGCGGCCGATTGGAGATTTTTCATTTCGATTTTTACCGGGTGGAGGAGGAGTATGAATTGCTCGATTTGGGGTGGGATGACTACCTGGAGCGGGGCGGGGTGGTGATTGTGGAGTGGCCGTCGCTCTTTCCTGATTTATTGCCACCGGGGACGAAGTGGATGCGGCTCAGTCATCGCGAAGAGGGACGTTTTGCAGAGCTGGCGGGACCGGATTGCGGATAATCGGGGATTTTTTTAGCGAAAGCTGGAAAGTTTAGCGGTTTTTAATACGGGAAAGTGAAGGGGTTTTGGGATTCGGAGGAAATGTCCACCCAGATTAGTTAAACATGATCATTTTACCGCAGAGTCGCAGAGAAACGCGGATTTCTTTGAGTTTTATCCTCTCGGTGTCACTCGGTGCCCTCTGCGACTCTGGGGTGACCTCCATATGAACCCCGCATTTTGCTTTGCGGCATATGGGTTTAATCTTTGGTCAGGTCGAAGACGTTGCCGACTCTGTTGGCGAGGTCGAGGTCGTGGGTGACGACGATGAGGGTGACGCCTTGTTCCTGTTGGATCTCGAGGAGGAGGTCGGCGACTTTGCTGCCGGTTTCGCCGTCGAGGGCACCGGTGGGTTCGTCGGCGAGAATGACACGGGGTTGGTTGATGAGGGCGCGGGCGACGGCGGTGCGTTGTTTTTCGCCGCCGGAGAGTTCGCCGGGGCGATGGTCGAGGCGGTGGCCGAGGCCGACACGTTCGAGGAGGGCGGTGGCACGGGTGCGGGTGTCTTCTTCGCTTTCGTCCCAGCCGCCGGCGAGCCGGGGGGTGAGGACGTTTTCCATCACGGTGAGCTGGGGAAGGAGGTGGTGTTGTTGGAAAACGAAGCCGAGTTCCTGGTTGCGGAAGCGAGCGGCTTCTTTTTCGGCCATTTTGGCGAGGTCTTCTCCGTTGATGACGACGGAGCCGCCGGTGGCGGGGAGGAGGGCACCAAGGACGTTGAGGAAGGTGGTCTTTCCGCTGCCGGAGGGGCCGACGATTGCGGTGGCGGTGCCTTCGTCGACGGAGAAGTTGAGTCCATCGAGCACTTTGACGATTTCGCCGGGGGTTTCGAACTGGACGACGAGGTCTTTGACTTGAATCATGGCCATACTTTAGTCATCATTCAGCATGAGCCAAATCATTTGCCCGGATTGTTATCGTCGCGATTTCTTGAAAAAAACGGTTTTAGGATCAGCGGCTCTGTTTACGGCACCCGGCGCCTTTGCGGAGTTGTTGACGGCGACGCCGGCGATGATGGAGGGGCCGTTTTATCCGGACAAGCTGCCGCTGGATACCGACAATGATTTGTTGCGGATCAATGATGCGATCACGCCGGGGATTGGTGAGATCACCCATCTGCATGGCCGGGTGACGGATGTGAAGGGGAATCCGGTGCCGAATGCGCGGGTTGAGATTTGGCAGGTCGATGGCAAGGGGGCCTATATTCACTCGAAGGATGGCGGGCTCACGGGGCCAAAGCGGGATGCGAATTTCCAGGGCTTTGGCCGCTTTATGACGGCGCGGGACGGACGGTATTATTTTCGGACGATCAAGCCGGTGGTCTATCCGGGTCGGACGCCCCACATTCACGTCGCGGTGTATCGCGAGGACAAGCGGGCGCTGACGACGCAGTGTTTTATCGAGGGCGATGAGCACAATGCCAAGGACGGGCTCATCAAGCGGATGGGCGAGCCGGCGAAACATTTGATGGTGAAGTTCATGCCCATGCCGGATTCCAGGACGGGTGAGCTGAGTGCAGAGTTTAATATTATTTTGGGTCTGACACCCGACGACGGGCATGAATAAGTTGCTGAGGCTTGTGGTGCTCTTGTTGGCTTTCAGGATGCTATGCTCTTGCGAGAATTCTTGTGACAAATGCGCGCCGCCACAATACGTGAGTGAAGTTGTGGTGCAGTTTGAGGCTGGGTTGCTGAAGGGCGGGATCGATTGGGATCAAGAGCGGGATTTGTTTTTGAGCGATGAGTGCCTTGCAGGCTCGGCGAAGGCAGTTGGAGCTGATCTTAAAGATGTGCGAAGGCACTTGAGCTATGGGGTTGATCCGAAAACGAATCAGATTTGGATTCACGTCATACACGAGCAGGAAAGGTGGTCTCGGAAATTGAGGGATGAGGTCGCCGCCCGGTATGTCGAACTGCGGAATACGCAGGAAGGAGAGGTCATTTTGACGATCGTCGAATCTGAAGAGCCCTACCGAGAACGGAGGCAGCGGTTTAAGGACGCTGGGTTGCTGGAGGAAGAGGACGTCACTCTTGAGATGGATCGCCTGACTTTTGATAAGGCGATGTTTGCCTTTGATGAAGGGGAAGGCGGTGATCAGGTGGGCGATACCTTTGAGCTACTTTCTCTAGATGATACTGAAAGTGCGGAGGTGAATCCGGATCAGTTGAGTTATCAACGGGCGCTGGAGGCGGTTTATGAGAGGGATCCGGCGATTGCGAAGCAGGAGGCTGTTATGGAGGCGAAGCGGAAGGCCTTGGTTGGGATGATTGGGAGCTATCGTCCGGATGTGGATGTGGAGGATTATAAAGCAGCGAAGTTGGAGTATGAGCGGGCGCGGGATTTGTTGAGGAAGCTGAAAGTGCAGAGTTCGGCTTTGTATCGGAAGGAGTAGGGACTACGGAGCTTGGACTTTAGTCCGAGCGGGCATGGTTGGGGGCGGGGAATCGGACTGAAGTCCAAGCTCCGTAGGCTTAGGACTATGGTGAAGGCTTCGTATTTTCCCAGAGGAGGAAGTCTCGGGAGGGGAGATGGGCTTTGGTGGGGTTTTCGCGGATGTAGCGGAGGACGTAGTCGAAGTGCACTGGGCTGCGAATGAGGCGGTCCCAGTATTCTTGATGCCAAAGGGTGCCTGTGGTGTTGCGAGTCAGGTTGATCTGTCTTGCGGAGCCGCCTTTCCAGGATTGGAGGATTTTGGAAAGCGATTGGTCCTGAGCGGGGGTGAAGAGGACGTGGACGTGATTGGGCATGATCACGAAGGAATGAAGTCGGTATTTTTCCTCGTGATGGGAAAGGAGGGCATCGGCGGCGATGCAAGCGAGGTTGGGATCGCGGAGGAGGCAGGAGCCCAGGCCACGGTCGAGGAGCTCGTTGATGGGGTTGGCGAAGTTGAGGTAGTATTCCTTTTCAACATCGTCGGACCAAGGTTTGGGATGGGATGCTAGCCAATGATCACGTTTGGCTTTGAGTTTGGCAGTTGCTGCTTCGGGGAGGGAATCGGCGAGAGTGTAGGTGACGAAGATGGGGACTTCGCCTTGCTGCCAGTGGGGGAGGTTGCGGTGGTGGGAGCCGATCGGGTGGGTGGGATCGAAGAAGCGCATAGTGGTCGAGCTTGGACTATGGACCGAGTGGGCATGGTTGGGGGCGAGGAATCGGACTGAAGTCCAAGCTCCGTAGCTTTACACCAAGCCGACGGCTTTGCGGACGCGGTCGAGGACTTTGGTGGCTTCCTCGCGGGCTTTTTGGGCGCCGGCCTGGAGGACGGCGTCGACTTCGTCAGGGTTGGCGACGAGTTCTTCGCGGCGGGCACGCATGGGTGCGAAGTAGTCCCAGTAAGCGGTGGCGAGACGTTTTTTGAAGTCGCCGTATCCGCAGCCACCGTTTTGGTAGTCGGTGATCATTTGCTGGTACCCGGGCTCGTTGGCGAAGAGTTTGTAGAGTGCGAGAATGATGGAGTTCTCGGTGGGCTTGGGATCTTCAACCGGGGTGGAGTCGGTCTCGATGCGCATGATGAGCTTCTTCGAGGGCTTTTCGTCGCCGAAGATGGGGAGCGTGTTGTTGTAGCTCTTGCTCATTTTTTCGCCATCGAGTCCGGGGACTTTGGCGGTGGCTTCGCGAATGCGGGCGGTGGGCAGGACGAGGGTGCCTACGCCGTATTGGTCGTTGATCTTACCAACGAGGTCGCGAGTGACTTCGAGGTGTTGTTTTTGATCCTCACCGACGGGGACGACGTTGGAATCGTAGAGGAGGATATCGGCGGCCATGAGGGCGGGGTAGGCGAAGAGGGCGTGGTTGGCGGAGAAGCCTTTGGCGATCTTGTCCTTATAAGAGTGGCAGCGCTCGAGGAGGCCCATGGGGCAGACAGTGGAGAGGATCCAGGCGAGTTCGTTGACTTCCGGGACGGCGCTTTGTTTGAAAAAGACCCCTTTTGAGGGGTCAAATCCGCAGGCGAGGAAGTCGATGGCGACGCCACGGACGTTTTCGCGGAGGGCGATAGGATCGTGCGTGGTGGTCATCGCGTGGTAGTCGGCGATGAAATAATAGCCGTCACCTTCGCCCTGGGCGTCGATGGCGGGCTTGATGGCACCGAAGTAATTGCCGATGTGGAGCCGTCCGCTGGGCTGAAGTCCCGTCAAAATTCGCATGGGCGGGAATTACGCGTTTTCGGGGGAAAGCGAAAGACCAAAACCGGGGAGGCGGGATTCCACCTTGAAAGATTGCTTTTGCGCGGGCACCTTTGCGCCGTGTTCAAGCCCCGTTGGAAAAAAGAGGCCCTCTTGTTGCTGAAAGCAGCCAGGAAGTTTCTCAATTATAAATGCGATCTTCTCGCCGTAGACCGCATCTCGGAAATTGAGTCCCGTCGCACCGACTTGAAGGTGGCGATCAAGGCCAAGGACCAGGATGCGGTGAAGGAAGCTTCCAAGCAGTTGCGTAATGTTTGTGAGAAGTCCCTCGCACACTATCGCCAGCCGGATTGGCTCTCCGAGAACATCGAAGTGTTCTGGGTCGCGATTGTGGTGGCCTTGGGAATCCGTGCCTTTTTCCTCCAGCCCTTCCGCATTCCGACCGGCTCGATGCAGCCTTCGCTGAATGGAATCGTGGCGACAGAGATGCATGAGGAGAAGGACTGGAAGAAGCCTTGGTTTGGCCAGCAGGGTCTCGACTTCCTGATCAAAGGACGGACTTATCACAACGTTGTGGCGGAGAAGGATCTCACCGTGAAGGGGATTAAGGACTCCAGCTTCTTCCTCTTCTCCAGCACGACGATTTCCTTCACCGATGGCTCGGAGGTGAAGATCGGCTGTCCGCCGAATGAGGCAACGAGCATTGGCTCAATTCGTCAAATTTTTGTGGGTGGCCAGCCGGGCGGTAAGGTTCGTTCCGGAGTACACTTCAAAAAGGGCGATCCTATTTTCCAGGGCTATCTGACTTCCGGCGACCTTGTCCTGGTCGACAAGGTTTCGTATCACTTCCGTAATCCGAAGCGGGGCGAATCCTTCGTCTTCGATACCCGTGGGATCAATACCGGAGGCCCTGGTAAAGAAGCCATGACCAGCCAGCAGGGAGGGACTCATTATATTAAACGTCTGGTGGGTGTGCCCGGCGACATCATGCAGGTGAAAGCTCCTGATCTCTGGATCAACGGCGAACCCGCCAAGGAAGAGACGATTCGTCGGGTCGCTGATCGTGAAAAGGATGCCAAGGGTGATCTCTATCCCGGATACACCAATCCACCGGGCCGTGGTTTCCCGACGAAATTTAGTGATCCGGAACACTCCGAGACCCTGATGGATCCGGAGGGTAAAACGAACTATCGCGAATACTTTGCGATGGGTGACAACTCGCCCAACAGTCTCGATTCGCGATTCTGGGGCACCGTGAAACAACACAATCTTGTTGGGCCCGCCTTCATTGCACTCTGGCCCTTTAAGAGCGGGCACTGGGGTTTGATCAAGTAACGTTCCTGATGCCAGCCGAGCCCACTGCCGCCGAGATCACTAAGAAAGCGAAGTCGAATTTGGCCTTCGCACTCCAGTGTGTTCCTGCGGATCGTCGTGAGCATCTGGTGACTTTTTACGCCTTTTGCCGGGTCATTGATGACCTGGCGGATGACCTTGAGCTGCCACTCGCAGAGAAGAAGGCAGGCTTGGCACAGTGGAAGGAAGTGTTCGATACCAGCACGGTCAATCCATTCTTGGCTCTGCCGGATCTTCAGGAGAACGCGCTCAAAGTACGAGATCTCTACGACATCCCGTCGGAGTATTTTACCAATGTCATCGAGGGGTGCCAGATGGACCTCGTTCCGCAGCGATTTAAAAGGTGGGAAGACTTGCAGAAATACACCTATCGGGTGGCGTCATCAGTCGGGCTGGTTTGCCTCCCGCTTTTTGGAGCAGACCCTAAGCGGGCCCATGACTATGCGGTGGCGCTGGGACATGCCCTCCAGCTCACGAATATTCTTCGTGATATCGGAGAGGATCTCTCCAATGGCGAGCGCATCTATGTGCCAGTTCAGGACATGGAGCGCTTCCAAATTACCGAAAGCGATCTGATCGGCCGGGTGCATGATGAGCGCTTCGTGGCCTTCATGACTGATCAAGCGAATCGTGCTGAAGCTCTTTATGCGCAGGCGACAAAGTTGCTGCCAGAGAAGGATTACAAGGCACTTTTGGCGCCGAGAATCATGCATCGGATCTACCATACGCTCTTAGCAAAAATGCGTGAGGACAATTTCCGCGTTCTTGACCGGAGGTATCGTCTGAACAAGTTTCAGAAGCTCGCGCTTTTGGTATCCGAGCGTTTTTCGTAAAGGTTATTTGATGAGGGCTTTTACCTCGCGATCAAGGACCTTGAAGTGTCCTCGGGGAGTGCCATCAGCGTTTTTGATGAGCCAGATTTGTCCTGCCCTGCTCGTACCGGTGAGTTGTTTTCGAGCGCCGAGTTTGCCGATGGATGTGAGTTCTTTTTGAGTGCCGACTTTGAAGATTTCGACTTCTTCAGTGGATTGATTGAAGAACTCGGTGCGGTAGGTACCTGTCTCATCAGGGGAGGCGGGGTAGTCACCGGCGAAGGGGATGAAGTTTGCTTCGGGGAGGGCTTCGGAACTGATGGGAATGACCGGGGCGAAGGTGGAAGGGATTTCACGACGGAGTTCGGCAAGCTTTTCGGCAGATCCGGGCAGGGGAGCGAGGTTGGTCCACTCGTAGGGGTCTTCTTTGATGTGGTAGAGTTCTTCCTCGCCGTTTTTGTAGCGGATGTAGCGCCAGTCCTTGGCGCTGATCCCGACTGAGCGGCCGTCTTCGAGAATGGTGAGGGCTGATTTTTGGATGGGCTTCACGGAGTCGCTGAGAGCGGGGAGGAGGCTCTTGCTGTCGATGCCATCTTTCGCGGGGAGTCCGCAAAGTTCGGCAGCTGTGGCATAGAGGGAGAGGAGGCTGACAGGGTGGTCATAAACGGTGCCTGCCGTAGTGCCGGAGGGAAGGGCAGGAGAGCAGTCTTTGGGGACGCGGATCATGAGGGGGATACGGGTGCAGGCGCGCCAGGCGGTGTACTTTTGCCAGTGTTCTTTTTCGCCAAGATGCCAGCCGTGATCGGACCAAAGAATGACGATGGTCTTGTCCTTATTGGGCCCATTTTCGAGGGCATCAAGGACGCGCCCGAGCATGGCGTCGGCAAAGTTGATGGAGGCGAGGTAGCCTTGGATTCCTTGTTTCCACTGGCCGTTTTCTTGGATGTGGGGGAAGTAGCGGTTGGGCCCCCGTCTCTTTCCGGATGACGGCAGGTCGTCGAGGTCGTTGGCTTTGTATCCGGGAGGAAGTTGGATGTTCTCGAGTGGGAATTTATCGAAGTATTTTTGCGGGACAAACCAGGGTTCGTGCGGGCGATAGATGCCGCAGGCGAGGAAGAAGGGTTTCTCGTGTTCTTTGCGGAGTTGTTTACCAATCCATCCGGAGACGGCGTAGTCACCCCCGAATTCCTGGTCGGTGATGTTGAGGCCACCCCAGTCGGTCTCGGTGTATTGCCAGGGGCCGCCGACGGGGAGGTTCAAGGGGCGGGTTGGAGGGTAAGTGGTGTGAGGGATGGGGTTCTCGGTGGATTTTTTGGGAAAGTATTCGTGCCACGATTGGGCATCGGTGAAGTAGTGCAGGATTTTACCGGAGCCTGCAGTGTAGTATCCGTGGTTGGAGAAGTGGGTGGGGATGAGTTCGGCATCGGGCATGACTTCCCGCATTTTTTGGCGATTGCTGTAGAAGCCGGAGCGGTGCGGCGAGATGCCGGTCATGATGGCACTGCGGGAAGGATTGCAGGCAGGGGCGGCGCAATGAGCGTTGGTGAAGAGTTGTCCGCTGGCGGCGAGGCGATTGAGATTGGGCGTGATGCTTTGTTTGTTTCCCCCCATGCAGCCGATCCAGTCATTGAGGTCGTCCATGGCGATGAAGAGGACGTTGGGTCGGGCGGAGAGAGGGAGAATAAAGGTGGCGAGGATCAGGAAGGCGGTTTTCATGGCGGGGCTGTTAGAGTTGCATTTCGATGAAGCGGGCGAAGAAGCGTTTGTAGGCGGGGGCGAGGACGTCGGGGAGGTTTTGGAGAGTGATCTCGCGTGCTTTGCCAAGGTCCCGGCGGAACATGAGGGTTTGTTCGCGGGCGAAGGCCGGGGAGTCGATGTGGAGGTTGATTTCATCGTTGATGAAGAAGGAGCGGTTGTCGAGATTGGCGGAGCCCACGATGCTGAAGCGACCATCGGCGACGAGGAGCTTGCAGTGCATCATGGTGGGTTCGTATTGGTAGATGCGGATGCCACTTTTTAGGAGGGAGGCCCAGTGGTTTTGGGAGGCGTAGCGGGTGGGTTTGGAATCGACGAGGTGGTTGGGCACCAGAACTTCGATTTTGACGCCCCGGGCGGCGGCGCGGAGGAGGGCTTGCCGGAAGTCGGAGTTCGGAACGAAGTAGGATTGCTCCATGAGAAGCGATTCGCGGGCGCCGTTAATGGCGGCGAGGAAGGAATGGGCGATGGCCTGGGTGTCATCAAAGGGGCCGTCGGAGAGAACCTGGACGCGGTCTGTGCCAACCCGGGTGAGCGGGGGAAAGTACGAGGAACCTCGTAGTTCGGTGCCGGTGAGTTCCTGCCAGTTTTCGGTGAAGGATTTCTGGAGGAGGGCGACGGCGGGGCCGCGGACTTCGTATTGGGTATCGCGCCAGTGTTTTGGGGTGTGGGCATTGCCACTCCAGGCGAGGGCAAATCCAGCTCCCCCGGTAAAGGCGGTGTGCCCATCGATGACGAGGATTTTGCGGTGGGTGCGGTTGTTGGAGCTCTGCGGGAAGAAGTAGTTAACGGGGTGGAAGAAGTGGAGATCGACACCGGCTTCGCGGAGGAGTCTGACGTTGTCCTTACCGGCTTTGCGGGAGCCGACTTTGTCGAGGATCATGTGGACGGCAATTCCTTCGCGGGCTTTGGCGGCGAGGGCATCGCTGAAGTCACGGGTGATGGGGGCATCGACGAAGGCGAAGGTTTCGAAGGTGATGGTGTGTTTGGCCTTTTTCACAGCCTCCAGCATGGGCGGGAAGAAGGCATCGCCGTTGGGGAGGGTGTGGACCTTGTTTCCGGGGATCCAGGGAGTGTGCGCAACTTTGGCCATCTCTGGCGCGAATTCGCGGGAGCGGACAGGGACCGAAAGTCCGACTGTCGGGTCGACAGAGGTGTTAAAGCACGAGGGTGTGCTGAGGAGGCAGAGCAGGAGAAGGGCGCGTTTAGCGACCTTCAGCAAGGCGCTCGGCGAGCACTTCCGGGAGGCCGGCGGCGCGGATTTTCTGCTGGGTGGTGGCGAGGTCATATTCCACGCGACGGAAACTCACGGTGGCGGTGGGAATGTCATAGATGGCGTAGCAGGCACGCCAGTCTCCATCGCGTGGCTGGCCGACGGATCCGGTGTTGATGAAGTATTTCATCCCGGGTTCGATGACGATGGAATCTCCTTCAACTTCGGCAACGCGGCTGTCGCGAATGAAGATGCGGGGCACGTGGGTGTGTCCGTGGAAGCAGAGCTTGGTAAATTGATAAGAGAAGTTCGACATGGCATCGAACTTATTGGTGACGTAGTTCCACGATTGGGGCTGATCGAGGGTGGAGTGGACAACGGTGAAGTTCTCGACTTGGCGCACCATGCGGATGTTGCGGAGCCAGGCGCGCTGGTCTTCGCTGAGTTGTTGACGGGTCCACTCCAGGGCGGCGGCGGCAACAGGGTTCATGGTGTCCAGACTGTGGTCACCGGAGGCGTCTTCGTCGTGGTTTCCTTTAACGACCGGCCAGTTCTTGGAGCGGACGATTTCAAGACAGGCGTAGGGATCGGCATTGTAGCCAACGATGTCTCCCATGCAGACGTGATCGCTACAGCACTGCTCGGACGCGTCTTTAAGGACGGCTTCGAGAGCTTCGAGGTTGGCGTGGATATCTCCGAAAAGGGCAATACGCATGACGCGGGGAATAAATGAGAGAAAGAATTGCGGGTGGGGCAGGGAGTGTAAAGGTTAGATTATAACTCCTTACCGTTTGAATCTCAACTATGTGAAGGGATTGCCGGGATTGGGATGATTGGCATAGCGGGGTTGAATCAGGCTCCCGGGAATGGGCTTCAGTGAGTCACTGTTGTCCGGGAAATCCGGGGATGGATTTGGGTTGGAGGATCTTTGGAGGATCGACATCACGAAGCCAATTGTCGTCGTAGATCCGGGGTTTGGTTCCGGATTTGAAGGGGTTGAGGTTGTCGGGGACGTGCAGTTCCTGGATGAGGGATTTGAGGATGTTGTCGAGGTCGCCGCCGTAGTAGCCATCTTCCTGAACTCGGGGGCGGTAGTTGTAGAGGTCTTTGTAGGCTTGCTCTTTGTCGACGAAGACTTCGCCCAGTTTGACTTTGAGTGCGCTTTCCGGAAGATCGGGATTGGTCGAGAGGCAGAAGAGGATGCAGCGAAAGGTTTGGATTTCGAGGTTGCGTCGGTTCTCGATCAGGAGTTTTGTGGCGACGTCCAGAGCTTCGATTTCGCGACCGGGGATGCGGGCGAGAATATAGAGGTAGCTGCGTTTGTAGAATGAGTTCCCGTATTTGGCAGCCATCTTGTAGGCCTCGGCGGCGCGGTTGAGATCGGGACGCTTGTGGGGATTCGACCAAAGTCTTCCGATTTCCGACCAAAGGCTGGCGTTTTCGGGGAGCATGGTGAGGCCCTTGTGATAGAAGGCGTCACCGGCTTCGAGGAATTCGCGCTCGAGGTATTGGCGGCGGATGGGGCTGAGTTCGTCGTTGGTGCGGGCCCAGGCGGCGGCATTGTAGGCGAGGTGCCAGCCACCGTGATCCCAGTAGAATCGGCTATAGGGATCGAGGGCGGTGATGAGCTCGTATTGTTTCTGGAGGTCGTACCATTCCTTTTCTTCGAAGTGTTTTTGGGCGGCGAGGCTCATGGTGGAGGCCATCACGGTGCGCAGGCCGCCGAGAACTCCGGCGAGGCTGGTTTGTCCCATTTGTCCCCAGGCTTCCTTTGAAATCGGGGGCGGAATGGCTTTGCGTTCGCGGAGGTCCTCGGTGAGTTGCTGCTCTACGGGCATGCGCAAGTAGCCGGTGCCTGCGATGCCACAGGCGACGACGGTAAGATTGCGAAGGGTCTTGAGCGACATGATGAGGCGGGCTGTTAGAATTCCTTATCGGAAAAGACGAACCAGGAGAGGACGGTATAGATACCGAGGTAGAGAAGGGTGAGCCCGCCGAGCTTCAGCATGTCATCGACGAGGATTTCCTGGGCGCGGGCCGAGGCGTCGGCGATGGCCTCGAAGAGTTGGAAGTCGGGAAAGACCAGCGAGATGAGGGTGCCGAGGATGCGGTCGGCGAGGCCGGGGGCTTCCCCAAATTCGGCGGCGTTAAAGATGCCGTCCCGGGCGACGGATTGGAAGGAGCCGATGATCCAGATCATGAATCCGGAGGCGATGGTGAAGAGGGTGGAGGTAGAGAAGGTGGAGATGAGGAGGGCGACAGCGGCGAGGACGCAGGCTTTGCCAAAGTGAGCGAGGACGCCGTATTGGAGCAGGATGGTGGGGCCGTGTCTGGCGACTTCGGCTTGCCCGCGGGCGACTTCGATTTTGCCGAGCCCCATCTGGGTGAGATAGTGTCCAAGGTCGGCGGAGATGGCGGCAGTGCGGTAGTGCAGGGTGACCACGAGGAGGAGGTCCATGACGAGCATGGCGATGAAGAGGACGGAGATGACGCCGAGGAGTTTGCCCACAAGATAGTCGAGTCGCGGGACGGGTTTGCAGAGGATGGTGTAGAGGGTCCGGTCTTCGATGTCTGAGGGAATCAGGAGGGCGGTGAAGACGATGGCAAAAAGCGAGGTGAAGAACATCATGGTGCCGAGGCAGATGTTCTTGTGCATGCGGAGCTGTTGCTCGGGAACCATGCTTTCCGGCCCTTCGTAAAAGATGTTGTCGAAGAACTGGAGCCCAACAAAGACAAGGGCAATGGGAGCAAGGAAGTAGAAGACCTTCATACGCACCAACTGGGTGATCGTGCTGGAGGCGATGATGGACACCCGGCGGGGTGAGAAGAAGGATGTCTTGGTGGGACTGCTCATGGTGGAGGTTGAGAGGGGGCCGGAGAGGATTATTTGGAAATAGGTTTACGCACTTTGCGGACCCGTTTGTTGCTGGTCTCTTTCAGGAAGAGGCTTTCGAGGGTGGTGCGGGGATTGCGTTCGGAGATGAGATTCACGCCGTGGGTGACATCAACGAGGGTGCGGATTTGGTCGAGGAGTTCCTCGGAGGGATTCTCAAGGACGATCTCGGTGCGATCGTTCATGGCGATGAGGTCGTCGAGGCGGCCTTCGTTGACCAATGATCCTTCATGCATGATGCCAACGCGGTCGCAGATTTCCTGAACCTGTTCAAGGAGGTGGGAGCAGAGGAAGACGGTGATGCCCCGGGACTTGAGATTGAGAATGAGGTCGCGAATTTGCCGGGATCCGGAGGGGTCGACGCCGGCGGTGGGCTCATCAAGAATGACGAGGCGGGGGTCCTGGACAAGGGCCTGGGCGAGGCCAATGCGTTGGAGCATGCCCTTGGAAAATCCGCGGAGGCGGCGGTCACGGGCGTCCTGAAGGCCAACGAGTTCAAGCATTTCCTCGACGCGGTTGCGGAGGTCGCGGCCACGCATGCCGCAGAGTTTGCCGTAGAATTTGACGGTTTCGGCTGCGGTGAGGTGTTTATAGAAGTAGGGATTCTCCGGGAGGAAGCCGACGTCGTTGCGTGAGTCGACCTTGAGGGAATCGCGCCCGAAGATGGAGCATTTGCCGGAAGTGGGGCGCACGAGTCCGAGAACGGCTTTCATCGTGGTCGACTTTCCGGAGCCATTGGGGCCAATGAGTCCGTAAACTTCGCCGGGTTCGATGCGGAGCGAGATTTCGTCGACGGCCCGCACTTTTTTCCCGCGGAAAGGACCTTTGAAATCCTTGACCAACCGGTGCACTTCGACTGCTGCGACATCACTCATCTTCAGACACTCTAGCGATCTGATCGGGCGGTGCAAGTGAGGTCATTCAACTTCGTGATTGCTCCCGCAAAATTCGAGGTCATTCTTGGCACCTATGAAGAAATTACTAACATCAATGACGGGTCTTGCGATGGCCTTCGTGCTCGCGAGTTGCTTCGAGTTTGAGACGGAAATCACCGTGAATAAGGACGGAAGCGGAACCATTACCGAAGAAACGGTCTTTGGTGAGCAAATGATTGGCATGCTGGAAATGGCAGCCGCACAAGGTGGTGGCGGTGCCGGAAAAAATCCCCTCGCTGATCTGAAAGACGAAACCAAGGCCAAAGCCAAGGCAGCGGCCTATGGCGAAGGAGTCACTTTCGACAAGATTGAGGAAGTGAAACGCAACGGAGGAAAGGGCATCCGGATCACTTACAAGTTTACGGACATTAACAAGGTGACCTTCAATCCAAGCGGTGCCCTGGGTGACATGGCTCCAGGTTCGAAAGCGGTGGAGCGGGTGAAGGAAGAGGAAGCCAGGTTCCAGTTTGCTGATGGCAAGTTGACGATCATTCTTCCTGATCTGGATGAGGGTCCGGAGTCGGGCGAGGAGGCTTCCGGTGGGGGCAATGATCTCGACCCGAACAATCCCGAGACTGCCATGATGCTGGAAATGTTTCGTGGAATGAAGGTGAGCGCCAAAGTCACGGTGGCTCCTGAGATTGCTGAGACCAACGCGACTCATCGCGATGGAAATACGGTGACTCTCTTCGAGATGAACTTCGACGAGATTATGAAGAATCCTGACGGGATGAAGTCACTTCAGAAACTCGATATGAAGGACCGCGCTAAGGCCGCAGATGCGTTAACCAAGGTGAAGGGTGTGAAAGCCGAGACCAAGGAGAAGGTCACGATCTCCATTAAGTAAGCTCTCTCAATCTATTTTTAGAAAGCCTGTCCGGATCTTCCGGGCGGGCTTTTTTTATTTGATGCGAACATAAAAAAAGGCCCGCGGTGAGGCGGGCCTTTTTGAAAAAAGATGCTTAAGGTTGGCTTACCAACCTCCGTTATCATTGCCACCACGACGATCGCGATCGCGATCACGGCCACCGCCACCGCCACCGCCACGGCGATCACCACCGCCGCCTCCGCGACGATCACCACCGCCGCCGCCACCGCCGCCGCCGTATCCGCCACCACCGCCACCGCCGCGGCGATCACCACCGCCGCCACCACCACCACCACCACCGCGGCTTTGCTGGGGACGACGCTCTTCAGCCTCGTTCACGCGAAGGTTACGACCTTGAAGGTCGAATCCGTCCATTTCTTCGACTGCCTTGCGGGCAAGGTCGTCATCAGCCAGGGTGATGAAAGCAAATCCGCGTGGGCGGTTTGTCTCACGATCAAGGGGGATGAAGAGGTCTTCGATGGTTCCGTAAGCTGCGAATGCTTCACGAATGTCCTCATCTGAGGCACTAAAGGGCAAATTGCCGAGATACAGTTTCATAGTCTTTGAGATAAAAACATAGCCGGAACGACAGTTCGCACCAGCCACGTGTGAACAACTTGACTGGAAAATTTTAAATAGCGAGACATGTTCTCGGAAATTTTGTCTCGATGAATTGGAGGATTTGGGGGAGTTGGCTTGTTTACCGGGGTGGTGTGGCTAGCGTTGCGGCATGAAAATTCTGATGACGATGCTCGCTGTGATCCCGCTGCTTTGTCCGGCGGGCGAGATTGAGGACTTCCAAGTGGCGGCGAAGGAGAAGTTTGGCGAGGTGGGCGCGAGGGCCGCGGGCTTCCTTGTTGCCGGGATGCCTCTGGGTGACCGGGCGGCTCTCAAGAAGGAGTTTTTAATAGAGAATCTCGATCTCGCCATGAAGGCGCGGGCGGAATTCCCATGGGCCAAGGAGTTGCCGGAGGAGATTTTTTTCAATGAAGTCCTCCCGTATGCTTCGCTCGATGAGACGCGGGAAAGCTGGCGGGCGGAGTTTTTGGAAAAGTGCCGGCCGCTGGTGAAGGATTGCAAGACGACGACCGAGGCGGCCCAGGCCATCAACCGTGAGTTCTTCAAAATCGTCAACGTGCATTATAATACCGGAAGGAAGGCGCCGAATCAAAGTCCTTCGGAATCACGGAAGCTGGGGATGGCGACTTGCACCGGGCTTTCCATGATTCTGGTCGATGCCTGTCGATCGGTGGGGGTTCCTGCGCGGATTGCCGGGACCGCGCTGTGGTCAAACAAGCGGGGGAATCACACTTGGGCCGAGATTTATGATGGTGGCGAGTGGTTCTATACCGGAGCTGACGAATACGATGCCAAGGGCCTCAACCGGGGCTGGTTCACGAACGATGCTTCCAAGGCGATCGCGCACAAGTGGGAGCACGCGATTTGGGCAAGTTCGTGGAAGAAGACGGGAGATCATTTTCCCATGGTTTGGGAGATCCGGAATGAAAACGTCCCGGCTGTCAACGTGACGGCTCGCTATACCGCGAAAGCTGCGGGAGTCGATGGCATCATCTATCTCCGGGTGTGGGATCGCAAAGGCGGGAAGCGGATTGTCGCGACTCTGAACGACGGAGTGCAGACGAAGGCGGGCACGGCGGATCTCAATGACATGGCGACGCTCAAGGCGAAGGCCGGCGAGATGGTTCGTGTGAGCTTCAGTGGGGAAACCCGCGAAGTGAAGTTGTCGGAAGGGATGACCGTTGACCTTTATTGGAACGAATTGAAATGAACCCGCGACGTTACCAATGCCGCCGCATGGCGATGCCCAGGTTGATTGACGGATCGTTAACGGATCCAGCCTGGCAAGATCTCCCTTGGAGCGATGATTTTGTCGATATTACCGGAGAGGATTCCTCGCGCCCGTATTACCGGACGCGGGTCAAGATGGGGTGGGACGATGATTTCTTTTACGTCGGGGCTGAGCTTGAGGAGCCGCATGTCTGGGGAACGATCACCGAGAAGAATGCAGTGATGTTCGAGGACAATGATTTCGAGGTGTTCATCGATCCCGATTGCGATGGGTTGAACTATTACGAATTTGAAATCAATGCGCTGGGCACGATCTGGGAGCTGAGTTTGCCGAAGCCGTATGGTGAAGGTGGAGTGCCCATTCTGGGGTGTAATCTGCCAGGTCTTAAGAGCGCGATTCACGTCCGCGGCACCATGAATGATCCCTCCGATGAAGATGAAGGGTGGTCGGTCGAGATCGCCTTTCCTTGGAAGGAGCTCGTGAAGTATCACAAGGGCGGGGCTGCCCCTCCGGCGGCGGGCGATGTTTGGAAGATCAATTTTTCACGGGTGCAGTGGCAGCATGAAGTGGTGGCAGGAGAATACGTCCGTATCCCACCGCATGGCACTCCGATCGCCGAGAGTCTCAATCCCGAGGAACAGGACCATCCGGAAAACAACTGGGTCTGGAGCCCGCAAGGCGCGGTCAACATGCACCTGCCTCTTCGATGGGGGGAAGTGGAGTTCTGTTAGATTGGCGAGGATTTAATCACTATCCCGTGATGGACTGAGTTGCCAGGAGTCGGAGTGTTTCCGTCCGTCGCGGGCGGTCCATGCCATAATGAGATGAAGATCGAATTCGGACTCGAAAAATGAGCCCTTCCCGGGGAGTTTCGGAAAGGACACTTCGAGTTCGCCCGCAGTGTCCTTCTTCATGGTCACGAGGTCTTTTGACCATCCGGGATTTATTTTCATCCATTTACTCAAAGTCATTCTCTGCTTCCAGCGCTCGACCTTACAGGTGCAGGATCGGAAATCCTGAGGGTGGGTTTCCCGGAGCGGGATCCAGGTGAGCTCGACCTGGCCGTCTGAGTTGCCGGGAAGAACTCCCTCCGCGAGGATGAGCCAAGAGGGAGGTTTTGGGCCCAGGAAGCTCCGATATGTCATCACGACTAAAACTCCTCCAACGATGACGAATGGAATGAGAAAGAGGGCGAGGTAGGCTCCCTGCTTTTCTCCATTCATGAGCTTCTGGGTCATTGCGATGAGGAAGACCGTGACGATGCCATTCCAAAAGACCGAGACGGCCAGAAGAGCGATGCCGGTGTAGGATCCTTCCATCGCGGTGAAGAGGAGCTTCTGGTTGGGGTTTTGAAATTCCTGTTCCAGGGTCTTACTGATTTTTGGCGGAGCATTCGGGGCCAGTTCGCTTTTGAGCTTCTGGCTCCGACGGTAAAACCATCCCCCGGAGAGCCCATAGCCGGTGCCGAGGATTCCGACGAGGAGGAAGGGCGTTGAGAAAGGAATCATGATCCAGATCTGCGGTGCGAGCTTTCGCGTGATGATGGCATCCCCGGGCTCCTTGGGATTGACCCAGACGATGAGAGGGGTGCCCGGCGGGTGCGCTCGAATGACCTCCTTCATGCGCTTGACGCCCATGTTGGTGTTCGTTGAGCCGATGTCGTAGCGATCGCCGGAATATCGCTGGCCGCGAAATCCGTAGTCGTAGCGGATGAGGACTTTGCCGGAGTTGCTGCTTTCGCTCGATGATGAGGTGGCAAATTCACTACTGGTGACGAGGCCGTCTGCTTCTTCCCAGCCCTGCATGCGGAAGAGGTCTCCAAAGGCAAAGATCCACTGGGAGGCGGCCAACATTCCGCCAAGGAGAAACATGGAGGAAAAAGCGAACGCGAAGAGGCGGCCCTTCCGGGAGGGTTTGGAAATGGTGAGTCCTCTGATGAAGCGATCGCGAAATCTTAAGTGATTCATGGTCCGGCGTCATCGTGTGATGGAACCGTTGAAAGAGGCGATGAGAAAACCCGGAAGCGATTGTAGCCGGTTCCGGGTTGGTTGATGAGTTTGAGATCTCCCTGATTAGGGAGCTGTCACTTCCCGCACGCGGTAAAAGCGTTTTGCCGCTCCGTTCGGGTTGTTATTGTCCGTGAAGGTCGTGAGGTTTCCACCGGAGGCGACGTTACCGTTGATCTCTCCCCAGTTGCCGTTGAGGGGGTCTCCTTCTTCGAGGGTTGTAGAGACATCGACGGCATAGGTTTTTGCAGGGATTGAGGACCAGGAAAGAAGGACGGCGTTTGTCGTACGATTGACATCGATCTCGGTGATGACGAGCGGGGTTTTGTTGCTCAAGCTGATGACGAGGTTATCGATGGTGACCGTTTGAGTGGCACTTCCGGTCCGCGCGCTGAAGGTGAAGACGTAGCTGTCGTCTCCGGTGAATCCGAGGTTGAGCGCATTGGTGAAAATGGGGCCGGTCAGAGCGGTGGACATGCTGGCACCCTCAACCGGGTCCCAAGACAGGGTGACGCTGGTATCGATCGTTTCCCCGTCCGCGAGAGGAAGCTGGGCCAAGCTGGCGATAACGAGGTCTGCGCCATCCTGGTTGGCCCCGATGCTAAAGCCTGCTTCTGGAGCGGCGGGGTTGTTCTCCCAGGTATCCACCTCAAAGGAGATGTGGTTTAAGATGCCCCAGCCTTCCTCGGCCTGCCCGTTGGCATCCGAAGCAGCTTGGTCGACCTGGCCGGGATTGAAGGCTGGAATCGCTCCATAGCTGAAACTGAATCCATCAGCAGGGAGATTGTCTCCGGGGGTGTCGCTTAAAATGACATCGAAGGTTGCGGTCCACCCGGAGGATGATCCGGTGATGCCCGGAATCCGGAAGGAGGTTGCCGTTCCAAAATCTCCGTCGAGGGTAAGGACGAGTTCGTCGTTCGTAATCGAGGGCCTGTTTGCGCTACTGTGAAAGTCGCTTCCGTCGAAGAGGCCGGATCCGTTTGTTCCGTTGGGGAAGCCATCGAAGTCCTGCTCATAGCGGACTGCGGAGGAGGTGATGATTTCTGATTTAGGGGCGTCTTGGGAGAGCGTTCTGGGCTTTGAGGGTGGTGAAGCTGAGGGCAACGACGACGAGGAGTTGTTCGAATTTCATGGATTCAGGTTGTTTTCGCTGCCTCTTCAATCGAAGTGACTTGGGTCGAATTTCAAATTCCGCGAATCATCCTTCAAAAGCGGGAAGGAATGTCGCAGGATTGCGGGATGAAACAAACCCTTGGTGTGATGTTGGCGACAGTTGCGATGGCGGTAGCCGGACCGGTTGAAGAGATGAAAGAAGTCGTTCACGAAAAAGATGGCAAGTCACTGCCCTACCGTTGGACCACGGTGGGTGAGGGGGAATCACCCACGATGGTTTTGTTTTTGCATGGAGCCGGGGAGCGCGGAAATGACAACAAGGCGCAGCTCAAGCATGGCGTGCCCGACCTTTTGAAATGGCTGGAGGCCAACAAGCAAAACGCCGTGGTCGTTGCTCCGCAGTGCAATCCCGGAGTCTGGTGGGCCGATCTGAAAGGGGATTTCCGTTCGCCCGAAGGTGGCAAACTGAGCGAAACCCCGTCCGACATGTTGACCATGGTTTTTGAAGTCGTCGATCAGCTCGCGAAGGATCACAAAGTTGATCCAAGCCGGATCTATGTCACCGGACTTTCCATGGGTGGCTTCGGGAGTTTTGGCGCGGTCGGGCATCGGCCCGATTTCTTTGCGGCGGCCATGCCCATCTGTGGAGGAGGTGACCCCGAGACGGCTGAGAAGATGAAGAAAGTTCCCTTCCGGGTCTATCACGGTGGCGCGGATTCCGTGGTGCCTGCCGCCTGTTCCCACGTCATGGTGAAGGCCCTCAAGAAAGCCGGAGCCGACGTGAAGCTCATTGAATATCCCGGCGTGAATCACGACTCCTGGACGCAGACCTACAAGAATGACGAGATCTGGAAGTGGTTGTTTACGCAGAAGAAGAAGTAGCAGAATGTCCGCACCACAAATGAACACGGCGATGACTCCTGGTGAGATCTTGCTGGAGGAATACCTCAAGCCTTTGGGGATTTCCCAGAATGCCATGGCCCGGGCAATCGGGGTTCCTCCCCGGGCGGTGAATGAGATTGTTCTTGGAAAACGCGCAATTACTCCGGCGATGTCCATCCGCTTTGGTGCTTTCTTCGAGCAGTCGGAATCTTTTTGGCATGGTATTCAAGTGGAGTGCGATTTTCGTGCGCTCGCAATGGACAAGAAAAAGCTCACGAAGGGCATTTGATCTGCCAAAAAACTCAGCTCGTCTTTTGGTCGGTGTAGAACGAAAACCTTTGCGGCGCGACCGATCATTCTGAGCTTGATCGTGGGATTGATTCCTTGGGGAATGAAGTTGGTGTCTTCCATCCATCAGCTTGATCACGCTGACTTCATTTGGCTGCTCCTCGCGATCCCTTCCAGAGTCATTTTGTGGCCCGATATGATATTTGAGTTCGAGCATTCTGCAGGCGGCTGGTATCCGATGGATTTGGTGGCAGTTGCGTCAGGGTTAAATTTTCTAATCGTGTTCATTGCTGCTTCACTGTGGGAGCTGGGCTTGCGGGACAAAAACTCGAAAGGTTTCAGCTGAAGCCAACGACCACTCACCGCTCTTAAAGTTTGTTTTGGATTTTTCGGCTGGGTCGCGATAAGTTCAGGCAAGTGAACTTGGTAGGTCACTCGCGGTGAAGGTCGCCAGTTCTCAATCGTTCACCAACAAACGATCAAGACAATGAGTAGAAGATCCCAAAAAGTTGTCTGTTTCCTTACCTGTGGCCCGGTGTTGGTCGGAGCTGTTCTAGCGATTCTATACTTGGCGCTTGGAATACCCAAGGGGCACAACGAGCGCCGCCACGTTTAGAGGCCGAATTCCTTGAGCTTGGGTTCGATGGCTTCGGCCCAGATTTGGTAGCCCTTTTCCTTGGGGTGGAGGGCGTCGGGCATGATCTCTTTGGTGAGGATTCCTTCGGGGGTGAGGAATTTGTCAGAGATGTCGAGGTAGTGGATGCGTTCGCCATTATGAAGCTTGGAGATGCGCTCGTTGATTTGGTTGTTGAGGAGGCGGAGTTTGTCATCGGGTTTTTCACCACGGGGGAAGACGCCGAGGAGGAGGATTTTGGCGTTGGGGCAGCGGGCGCGGAGGGTGGAGACGATGCGCTCAATACCGTCGGCGGTTTCGGAGGGATCCTGTTGGGAGTGGCCGGTGTTGTTGGTGCCGATCATGACGACGGCGGCTTTGGCACTTCCTTGGTTGGCGAGGTTGCCATTGTTGAGACGCCAGATGACTTCCTCGGTGCGGTCGCCGGAGGTGCCGAGGTTGAGGGTTTTGCGCTTGGCGTAGAATTTCTCCCAAGTGGATTTTCCGGAGCCTTCCCAACCCTGGGTGATGGAGTCACCGATGAAGAGGAGGTCGTGCTTTTGGGCCTTGGCCTGTTTGTTCATGCCCTGGTGGCGCTTCATTTTCCAGTCGCCCTCTTTAGGAGGAAGCGGGAGAATGGCGGAGTGGGCGCGGTATTTGACGCGCGTTTTTTCGAGCTCGGTTTTGAGGACGGCGAGGGTGGAGGCATACTCGGGATCGTTGTGGACGGACTTGAGTTCCTCGGGGTCTTTTTTGAGATCGAAGAGTTGGTATTCCTTGGTCTTGGGAACCCAGAAGAGTTTCATGTCGTCGGTGCGGATTCCATCGTGCGCGGCGACGGAGTGGGTGGATTCACCGTAGTAGGTGTAGTAGATGGAGTCGCGCCAGCCTTCGGGCTTTTCGCCGGAGGCTTTGAAGAGCGGGACGAGGGATTTGCCCTGCATGTCTTCGGGGACTTTTGCGCCGGCCAGTTCGAGGAAGGTGGGGGCGTAGTCGATGTTTTGGATAAGGGCCTTGGAGACGGAGCCGGGCTTGATGGTGCCGGGCCAGCGGACGACGAAGGGCATCATGAGGGATTCTTCGAACATCCAGCGTTTGTCATACCAACCGTGTTCGCCGAGGTAGAAGCCCTGATCGGAGGAGTAGATGACGATGGTGTTTTTCGCGAGGCCGGTCTCTTCGAGGTGGTCGAGGATTTTGGCAATGCCTTCATCCATGGAGCGGATGACACGGAGGTAGTCTTTGATGTAGCGTTGGTACTTCCACTTGGTGATCGCTTTTTGGTCGAGCTTGCCGGCTTTCATGTCGGCGATGAACTTCTGGTTCTCGTCGTCGTAGGCGGCGTAGTGGATTTTTTGATCGGCTGGGGAGAGGCGTTTGAATTCGCCGTTGGGAAGGCCGCCCATGAAGTGGTCGGGGAAGAGGTTGGGGCCTTCGAACTTCATGTCGTGTCCCCAATACATGTGGTCCTGGATGCCCATCTCGTGTTCGCCGAGGACGGAGGAGCGGTTCGCGTAGTCGTCGAAGAGGGTGGGGGGCTCGGGGAGGTCCGTGCCATCGAAGAGGTCGAGGTGGCGGAAGGCGGGGGACCAGTTACGGTGGGGCGCCTTAAACTGAACCATGGCCATGAAGGGCTTTTTGGTGTCGGCGGCTTGCTTGAGCCAGGTGAGGCCCTTTTCGGTGATGAGGTCGTTGCAGTGTCCCTCGAAGCGTTTCCGCTTGGTGTCCATCTGGATGAAGTCGGGATTGTAGTAGTTGCCCTGACCGGGGAGAACTTCCCAGTAGTCGAAGCCGACGGGGTTGGAGTGGAGGTGCCACTTACCGATCATGGCGGTGGTGTAGCCGGCGTTGCGGAGGAGATCGGGGAAGGTTTGTTGGAGGCCGTCGAAGTAGGATGAGTTGTTATCGATGAACCCATTCATGTGGGAATGTTTCCCGGTGAGGATGTTGGCGCGGGAGGGTCCGCAGATGCCGTTGGCGCAGAAGGAATGGTCGAAGCGCATGCCTTCCTTGGCGATGCGGTCGATGCCGGGGGTGGGGGAGATTTCATCGAAGAGTCCGCCGGGGTAGCACGAGATGGCATTGGGGGCGTGGTCGTCCGAAAAGAGGAAGAGGATGTTGGGTCGTTCGTCGGCGGAGAGTTGGCCGATGCCGAGAAGGAGGGGAATGAATCTGCGAAGGAACATGATGGGGATAGACTGGCGTTGAAACCATACTCCGCCAAGGAGGAATATGAGGGATGGCGGTGTTTGCGTTGGTCGTTTTCTTGAGACATTCTCGGGCCATGAAGACGATACCGAAGAACCTTCCGACGACTGATCCGGGAATTATTTTACAACTGCGGGACCGGCAGTATGCGGCGGAGTTGATTGCGACAGCTTTGGAGCATTTTGATTTGTTTTCGTGGCTCTCGGAGAGGGAGGGGATCTCTCCGCAGGAGATCGCTTCGCAGTTGGGAGTGGCGGAGCGGCCGCTGGATGTTTTGCTGACGCTTTGCCGGGCGTATGGTTTTGTGGAGGGGGTGGAGTTGGTCCGACTGACGGAGCTGGGGCGGGAGCATCTGGTGAAGAGTTCGCCGTGGTTTTTGGGGCCGTATTTTTCGCCCATTCGTGACACGCCGATTGTGGAGAGCTTCCTCAAGGTTTTGAAAACCGGGAAGCCCGCGAATTGGCAGGCGAAAGATTCCGGGGGCGATTGGCATGAGTCGATGAAGGACCCGGGGTTCGCGCAGGAGTTTTTGCAGTTGATGAACTGTCGCGGGCTTCTGTTTGGACAAAAGCTGGCGGAGGGCCTGGGGCCACTGCTGGGGGAGCGGACCCGGCTGTTAGATGTGGGCGGTGGCTCGGGGATTTATTCGGCGACGATGTGTTCGGCTCATCCGCAGGTTTCAGCGGTGGTTTTGGAGCAGGAGCCAGTTGATGAAATCGTACGGGCGGAGATTGCGCGGCATGGCTTGAGCGCGTGCGTTGAAGTGGTAACTGGTGATATGTTTGAGGATCGCTGGCCGGAGGCGGAGATCGTTTTATTGTCGAATGTGCTGCACGATTGGGATGTCGCGGAGATCGAGATGATCGTGAAGAAGGCGGCGGAGGCGTTGACTCCGGGTGGGCTTTTGGTGATTCACGATGCCTTCATCGCGGATGATAAATCAGGCCCGGTGGAAGTGGCGGAGTATTCGGCTCTGCTGATGAATATCACGCAGGGGAAGTGTTACTCGGCGGCGGAGTATGCCGCGTTGATGGAGCCACTCGGATTTGATGCGGGAGAGTACTACGAGAGTGTTTCGCACCGTGGTTGGATGACGGCGGTGAGGCGGTAAAGGATGGGTCAGGCTTTTGGCTTTCCGGTGAGGTAGCCTTTGGTGACGGACCAGAGGGCCCAGATTGAGAGAATTCCGTATCCCACGGGAAGGAAGAGGGCCATGAAGGTGTCGAAGGTGAATTCGAAGAAGGAATCGTCTTCGAGGTGCGAGGTCACGTAGGTGTAAACGAGGTGAATGGCAAAGATGGCGGAGGGACCGAAGTAAAGCCAGACACCCCAGAAGACGATGGGTTTGGTGCGGGGATTGGCGGGGTCGGAGAGAGCGACCGTCAACCCTTCGGAGATTGGGAAGAGTCAAGGAACCCTCCAGAGCGTTGGCGAGAGAAGCACGGGGATCGATCCGGACGACCGAAAGGGCATCGCCTCCGTTGCGGAAGAACTGCAAGGCTTGAACTTCCGGCGGATAGTTTTTTAGAATGATGTAATTTGTCAGAGCGCCGGTGGGTCCCGGATTCCCTACGAGAGGATGCCCTTCTCGACCCGGCCGGCGACGTCGGTGAGGCGGAAGTCGCGACCGGCGTAGTTGTAAGTGAGTTGTTCGTGGTCGAGGCCGAGGAGATGGAGCATGGTGGCGTGGAGGTCGTGCATGTGGACGCGGTCGGTGACGGCGGTGTCGCCCACTTCATCGGTCGCGCCGTGGGCGTAGCCGGGCTTGCTTCCGCCGCCGGCGAGCCAGGTGGTGAAGCCACGCGGGTTGTGATCGCGGCCATCCTTGCCTTGTGAAAAGGGAGTGCGTCCGAATTCTCCGCCCCACCAGACGAGGGTGTCTTCGAGGAGACCCCGTTGTTTGAGATCTTGCAGAAGGGCCGCAACGGGTTTGTCGGTGGCCCGGGCATGCTTCATGTGCGCGGGCATGTCGGAGTGTTGGTCCCAGCGTGGATTGACCGATTCGTCGGAGTAGTTGACCTGAATGAAGCGAACCCCTTGCTCGGCGAGACGACGGGCCATGAGGCATTGGCGGCCGTAATCGTCGGTCGCTTTTTCGCCAATGCCATACATCTCTTTGGTGGCTTCGGTTTCGTGAGCGAGATCGAGAACGTCAGGAGCATTCATCTGCATGCGAAAGGCGAGGTCGAAGGACTCGATGGCGGCGTTGAGGTTGTGGTCGGATTTGGGTTGCGCTTGTTGGCGGTTGAGTTCCTGGAGGAAGTCGAACTGCTTCTTTTGCTTGTTGAGAGGAAGGGTGGAATTTTTGAGATTCCGGATGGTGGCCTGGGACGCGGGGAGGCCGGCGCGGCCGATGCAGGTGCCTTGGTGGATGGCGGGGAGGAAGGCGTTGGAGTAGTTGCGCGGGCCGCCTTTGCTGGCGGAGGGCATGATGGTGATGAAGCCGGGAAGGTTCTCGTTTTCGCTGCCCAGTCCGTAGGTGACCCAGCTGCCCATGGAGGGTCGGACAAGATTGGTCGCGCCGGTGTGGAGGAAGAGGGTGGAGGGTCCGTGGGCGACGCCTTCAGTGTGCATGGAGTGGATGAAGCAGAGGTCATCGACGTGCTTCCCGATGTGTGGAAAGAGTTCGCTGACGTGGCGGCCGGATTGGCCGTATTGCTTGAAGTCCCAGAGCGGCTTGAGGAGCTTGCGCTGGCTCTTTTTGCCGAAGGTGTTTTTGCGAACGCCGACGAAGTCGTAGCTCTGGCCATCGCGTTTGATGAGCTCGGGTTTGTAATCGAAGCTGTCGACATGGCTGGGACCGCCGGCCATGAAGAGGAAGATGATTCGTTTGGCTCGGCCGGGGAGGGGGGGAGGCTTGGGCGCGAGAGGATTGGTTTGGGCGGCCTGGCCCAAGAGGGAGGAAAGCGCAAGGGAGCCGAAACCGCATCCGGCGGATTTGAGAAATTGGCGGCGGTCAGGGATCATGTCGGTTAGTCGAGGAAGCGGAAATCGACGCAGGCGAAGAGAGTCTGGCAAATCTGGGTCCAGGCTTCTTTCTGCTCCAAGGGGGCAAATTGGCTGAGGAAATTTTCGGTGGAGGCGAGTTCGCTGGCGCTGGGTGGTCGGCAGAGGATGAGTTGGTAGGCGTGGGCGATGGTGGCCTGGTTTTGAATCAAGCGTTTCGCGGTGAGTTGGGATTGTTCGTGTATGAAGGGGCTGTTCATGAGGAAGAGCGCCTGGGTGGGGAGGTTGGTGACGGGGCGTTTGCCGACGACGAGATTGGGGTTGGCGGCATCGAAAACCTCGAAGAGATCAAGCATGGAGTTGCGGAACCAGGGGACGTAGATGCTACGGCGGAGGGTGTTGAATTTGTAGTTGAGATCGTACTGGCCGGGATTGCTGAGGGTGTTGCCCCCGCGTTGGGAATTGAGCGTTCCGCTGATGACGAGGGCGGTGTCGCGAATGCTTTCGGCTTCGAGGCGCTTACGATTTGCGCGACTAAGGAGGCGGTTTTCGGGGTCGTCGTTTGGTTCTGAGAGAGAAGAAAGTTGATAGGTGCGACTGAGGACGATTTCGCGAATGAGGGTTTTGACGGACCAGACGTTGTTGGTGAATTTGAGGGCGAGGTTGTCGAGGAGTTCGGGGTGGCTGGGGAGTTCACCCGTTTCGCCAAAGTTATCGGGGGTGCGGACAAGGCCTTCACCAAGGAGGTGTTTCCAAACCCGGTTGACCATGACGCGGGAGGTGAGGGGGTTGTTTGAGTCGGCAATCCAACGGGCGAGTTCGAGTCGGCCGGAACTATGCTCCGCAATGGCGGCAGAGGTGCCGGGCTTCATCGCGACGGAGATGAAGCCACGGGGCACTTTCTCTCCTTTGTTGCGGACCTGGCCGCGAATGCGAACGTAGTCATCGGCGGGGGATGTTGACTCCGAGGGAGCCATGGTTTTGGGCTGCAGGTTTTGGAGATTCTCGGTGAGAGCTTTGCGTTGTGTTTCGAGTTCTTTGAGGTGGGGGGCTTGTTCTTCCTTGGGGAGTTTTTTGAGGGCGGCGATATCTTTGGTGAGAGCGTTGAGGGATGCTTGCTGTTGTGCGATTTCTGCGGGGTTGTTGACTGCGAGCTGTGTGGTGGCGAAGGACGTGACTCCGCTGGCGGCGCTGCCTTTGCCCATGGACTCGGTGCTGAGGAAAATGCCGGCGAGGGCGTAGTAGTCGGTCGTTGGGATGGGGTCGAACTTGTGATCGTGGCAGCGGGCGCAGCCAAGGGTCATGCCGAGAAAGGTGCGCCCGATGGTGTCGATTTGTTCATCGACGAACTCCATCCGAAGGAGTTCGTGATCCTGGAGTTCGTAGTTGAGAGCTCCGAGGACGAGGTAGCCGCTGCCAATGAGTTGGTCGTTTCTTTGTTCGACAGAATCGTGTTCGAGGATGTCTCCGGCGAGGTGCTCGAGAATGAGTTGGTTGTAGGGCTTGTCCTTGTTGAAGGAGTCGATGACGTAGTCGCGGAAGCGCCAGGCATCGGGGAAGACGAGGCTGCGTCCGCCACCGCTGGATTCCGCGTAGCGGGTGACATCGAGCCAATGCCGCCCCCAACGTTCTCCGAACTCGGGACGGGCGAGGAGGTGATTGATGACGTTTTCGAAGGCGGCGGAGGAGTTGTCGGCGAGGAAGGCCCGCATCTCTTCAGGCGAAGGAGGAAGCCCGACGAGGTCGTAGTAAATTCGGCGTAGGAGAGTTTGTTTCGGAGCGTCGTCAGCAGGTGTGAGGTCTGCTTCTTCGAGGCGGGCGAGGATGAAGTGATCGATATCGTTCGCAGGCCAGGAGGTGTTTTTGACGTCGGGAAGGGGGTGAACGAGGGGAGGTTTGAAGGCCCAGAATTCACGTCCCTTTGCCAGATCGATCTCGGCGGCTGAACGCTTGATCTGACCCTCGCGGGGATCGGGCGCTCCCATGCTGATCCAGGTTTTGAGCTTCTCGATTTCTGGCTCCGAGAGGCGCGTTTTTGGCGGCATTTTGAGGTCTCCATTGGTATGGGAGACCGCTTGGATCAGGAGGGATTGATCCGGATCGCCTGGAACGATGGCAGGGCCGGAATCGCCTCCGATTTTCCAGCCAGCGCGGGAGTCGAGGTAGAGGTTGGCTTTGAGTTTTTCGGCGTCGGCCGAGTGACATTGAAAGCAGTGTTCGGCGAGGAGGGGGCGGATGTGGGTTTCGAAATACTCCAGGCCGGGAGTGTCATCGGCGCCGCTTGGGACCATGGTCAACCCGAAGAGAATCGTCGGGATTCCACGGGCGATGGTTGGATGATTGGGCATGGCTGGAAGAAGCCCGAGAGCGGGCACCCTTTCTACTACTGACAGATGGGGGAGAGTCTGTCGTTTGCAGCTGCGAGGGGTCAGTTTTTAGGAATCGGAGGCATCCAAAAGGGATCTCAACTGCTTCGCCATTTTGGGTTGCGCCACCATGTCGGCAAGGGTGTGGGCGTTGAGCTCGTTCAAGAAGGCGCGCTGTGCTTTGGCAAAGACACCCTTGAGGCGGCATGCGGGGGCGATCTTGCATTGCCCGCCAATTCCGGTGTGGCAGTCGATGATAACGGGCTTGCTCTCGCCGAGATAGATGACGTCACCCAGGCGGATCTTGTCCGCGGGTTTGGCGAGGCGTACTCCGCCGCCACGTCCACGTTGTCCCTCCAGGAGACCATGGCGGATGAGGTCCTGGCAAACTTTGGCGATGTGGTTGATCGAGAGGTCGTAGGCTTCGGCGATCTCCCGCGTCGTCACGAGACGATCCGGATGCAGTGCGACATAGATCAAACTGCGGTAGAGGAAATCCGTGTTGGCATTTATTTTCATAAATATGCAAAAACTTTACCTATTTCCACGTTAACGTAAATACGCAAATTAAATACTTTTTTAAATCAAATGACCCAATTGACACCCGAAACCGAAGTCTATTTCTGTGGTCCCAAGCCGATGATGTCCTTGGTTCATTCCGTTCTGTCCGAGCTCGGGCATCCGGCAGAGAAAGTTCATTTCGAGTTCTTTGGTCCCCAGGAAGAACTTCAAGGGTGCCCGATTTTCTAGGAGTAAACGACCACAGCCATGAAGCGAATTCTAACCTCCCTCGTACTAGCAGCCGGAGTCCTCAAGGGCTCCCCTGACTTCTTCGAGATGTCCCCGATTGAGTATTCCAAGACTGCCAGCGCTGATGAAATGACGCTCTTCGCGAGCGAAATCTCCGCAGGAAAATGGAATGTAGCGTCAGGAGGCGGGAAAGAATTTCTTCGGGCCGTTCTTAAACGTCTTGATGTGCCCGAGGAATCCCAGGTTCTTGTTTTTTCCAAAACGAGCCTGCAAAATAGCCTGATCAATCAGGGGAATCCCCGCGCCATTTACTTCTCTCCCGACGCCTATGTCGGGTGGGTGCCGGGCGGCAAGGTCGAGGTCATTGTGGAGGATGAAAAGCTGGGACCGATCTTCTATGTCCTCTCGCCACCGGTGGGCGACATGGCGCCCGTGATCACCCGGCACACCGATACCTGTCTCCAATGCCATGCCAATTCGCGCACGGAAGGAGTGCCGGGATTGTTGATTCGTTCCGTGAATCCAGATGAGAATTCCCATCCCTTGTTAAGCCACGGGACGACCTTGGTGGATTACCGCACCCCGGTTGAAAAACGGTGGGGCGGGTGGTACGTCAGCGGGGCGAGTGACGATCAACACCTCGGGAATCAGTCCACGACTTCTGGCAATGAGTTGGAGGCGAAACAAACCGATCTCGAGGACCTGAGTAAGACCATTAATACGGACAGGTATCTCGTTCCCACGAGCGATATTGTTTCCCTCATGGTTTTGGAACATCAGTGCCGGATGCACAATCTCTTCACCAAGGCCAAGATGAACTTCTTACGCAGTGCGTGGTTTCAAAGGGCGATGCAGGAGAGGTTGTCATCCGATGATGAAAGTGGGATGGCTTGGAAGTCAGCGAACCAACTTGCAGATGAAATTGTCGAGGGCCTGCTCTTCAAAGATGAAGTGGAGCTTGCGGGTGATGGCGTCACCGGTGGCGGGGCCTTTGCGGAAGCCTTTGTTGCAGCGGGCGTGAAGACGGAGTCGGAGAAGAGCCTTCGTGATTTCAGGCTCTATGCCCGGATGTTCAAATACCGGTGTTCCTATATGATTTATTCGAAGGCTTTCAGGGGCCTCCCTCCGTTAGTGAAGGAGCGGGTCCTGGTGAAACTTCGTGAGGCCCTCAGCGCTAAAGGAGTTGGAAAATTCGACTATCTTAGCAGTCGCGAGAAGAAGTCCATCCTCTCCATTCTGGAAGAAACCCTCCCGGAATTCTCTGCCAAATGACTACGCGGCTCGTTTGGGACTCCGTGGAGTATTCGGAGTGTCGTCCAGAACGAGAGGGACGATGTCTGGATTCTCGAGTGGCGGGAGACCGTGGTTGGCCCGGGCCCGATCGCAATCGGGATTGTGAATGCCATTTTCCCAGGAGGGTGGAAATTCACGGCATACTGAAGCCCGCACTTTATGGATGGTGCAACTGACGCACTTGCCGACCTCTCCTTCGAGCGCGATGCAGCGGGGCTTCTTCTGATTGGTGCCCTTCATGACCTGTCGCGAATGGGTGAGGGATTCGGTCAGCTCGACAGGAACGGTTCCCCACGGTGAATCGTCACATTCGCCGCCGTAGAACGAGACGCGGAAGTTTGCGCAACAAGCCCCGCACGAAGTGCAGGGGTTGTCATCCTCATTATGCCAGGGAAAGGCTGGGTTCCCCCGCTCGGTGATGTCTGTCATTATCGGATTTAGTCGTTGTCAAGCTGGGGCCCGGTGTGGACTTGTCAACATCCACGTGCGGCCCTTAAAGATTGAACGATTTGCAGCTTTCCCCTACTAAGTGAGTAGAATCGTCATGAATTTGCCCGCTGCCTTCTTCTCCTTCCTCGCCGCTGTTGTCTTGATCTCTTGTGACTCGAAAGAGGCAAGCAGCAAGGCGCGGGGGAAATATCAATCCAGCGCGATGGTCTCGATTCATCCCTCGGCAACACTTCCCGGGACCAAAAACTTTCTCGCCAACCAGGTCGTGATTCTCACCAACGAAGCGATGATTGATGCTGCTTCCGAGATCTCCAAGATTCATGCGGGCACCATTGAGGCGGCTCTGGAGGTTCAACAGATTGAGGGCCCGGACTTTCTCACGATCTCTGCTCATCATGACGAAGAAGAGGTCCCCCGGATCATTGTGGAGAGTATTCTCCAAGCCTACGCCCAAGATTCTTTTCTGATTAATTTTGGGACCGCAGCAAGTCTCCGATTCGCGTCAGAGACGGTCTCCCTCGATCATTTTCAATGACGATTCCGAGGTTTTGGCGGGCTCTTTTGGCCTCCGCGGCCCTCTTCGCCTTCATTATATGCCAGCTTGCGAGCTGCCACCACGAGGTTGCCCAAGCCAAAGTGCACTTGAAGTTGGTGATGATTTTTTGCGAGCCCCCGATAGCGGGTCTTGCGGTGGCGGAAGAGGTTTTTGAGGACATGGAAGGGATGCCCAACTGCCGTTTCTTCCCGTTTCTCAACGCCCGTATATCCAGCATCAGCGTGCACCTGAGTCTCTTGCCCATGCAGAAGTTTATCGGTTTGGGAGGTGTTGGAAATGTTGCCCGCAGTAGAGATCACAGTGTGAACAATCCCGCTGTCACGGTTCGTTCCGATGTGCGCTTTCATCCCGAAATACCATTGTTGTATCCGAAGAAACGGTTGCCGTAGTTCTTCCTGATTCCCTTCGGGATGCTGCCGGGGAGCTGGGTTTGAAACTCGATATGGTCACGGTCTTTCACGACCAACGCAACATTCTCGAACTCTCCTACTACGGGGATCGGGCCATTCAAAGGCAATGCCCTCAAAATACAAGATCAGAAAGCGTTGGAGGAGTGGGAAGGCACGGACGAGAAGCCTGCCAGGACCATCATCACTTCGCCCCCCACTGAGACCTTGATCACTTGGCGTCTCCACACTGCCAACGAAGCGGAAGACTCTGATGACCCCACTTCCCGTACTTGGCCGGCCAAGGGAGGGTGGACCGGTATCCTCGAAACCGCACCTCTCAAGATTTCCCTCGACGCTGCTTCTGAAGAATAGGAGATCTTCAGATTAGTCTGCAATCTCGGCTCTGAGTCAGCGAAGCCATCTTTGGGTAGTCAGGCCCTGCGACGTCCTCTCGTTGATAGCGGGTCATGCCGAACCCCTCCAAGAGTGGAACACCCACGCAAGGACCACTCTCAAAATTCTCGATCACGCTAGCCGCTCCTCCTTTGTCGCCTTCTTCATGAAAGACAACGGACGGATGGAGCGCAAGATGAACGACAGCGGCATAGGACCAGGCAACGGCTGCCAATTCTTCTCCGCCATTGGACATTAAATCGCCGGTGACGGTAGGGCGAATTGAGGGCTCGATGATGGCGAGGTGCCCGGCTTCGTGTAGGACATCTCCCGGGTGGGCGAGCTTCTCACGATCAATGACAAGTTCTCCGCATTCGACGGCAATTCCAGGGAGAAAGGTAGGCTCCTCGATGGCCCGTTCGTGGACTGCCAGGCCGATCTCTCTCACGAAATCAATAATGATTTGGGTATGCATGCGCCAGTGTTGGGTCTTTTTGAAGGTTTGCCTGTGGGTTGTTCTGGCGTTCGCTTGTCGAAGAAGAGGGCGCCTTTGCCGGTGATGGGTTTGACAAGGTCCTTCATGGAAAGGGCTGGTTAGGGGGCCTTGAGCAGGGCGCCCTTGGGGCCGATGTTATTCGGTTGGTCGTTTTTGAGGATGCCTTTGACATCGCCCTCGTCGCTGTATTGCCAGATGCGGATGCGGTCAAAGGCCACGCTTGATTCCTTCCACGGAGCGGGGCCGCCCCAGTGAGGAAGCCAGACGCCGAGACTCAGTTGGGCGGCGATGGCGGGGACAAATCTTGTGCTTTCGCCGACGAATTTTCCATCGACCCAATGTTTGGCGTGGAGTCCGTGGCAGACGGCGTAGCGATTGGGGCCGAGTTTCTGGACCGGGTTGCCACCGTAGAGTCCAAAGGGAACCTTGAGGTCACGAATCCACGAGTAGCCCGCGTGTTGAATGACTTGGTCGTCGCGGAGATCTTTGATCTCGACAAGGTGGGTGCGCCACTCGGTGGTGTAGGTGTGGAACTGCCCATCGGCGATATCGACCGCAAAGGTTTGGGAGTCGACCTTCCTGGGCATGAAGGTGTTGTAGAGTCCTTTGCTGAAATCGCCCTTTTTGCCGAGTTCGGGAAAGTCGATTTCGGAGGTGTAGAAGGCGTTTCCAGGTCCATATTCCTGCAGGCCCGGTTGATAGAGCGGGTTCTCTTTGCTGAAGGTTTTGGCATCCTCCGGTTTCACGCGGGTGGTCCAACCAGCGTAAGTCCAGATGGCCGGGATGGCCCCAATGGGCTTGGTGGGATCGGCGGGCCCGCCCTCGATTTTCTTGGTGCCACCGACACGCATGGAAATTTCAAAACGTCCGGAGGCGAAGAAGTCCTTGGTGACAATGACACCGCCGACGCGATCGCTGTGGTTCCCGAGTCCTTTGATGGGGCCATCATACTGATCGCCGTGCGCCTTGCAGACGAGGATGGAGCGCGTCCCTCCCTTGCCATCCGGTTCTTGTGCGACCTTGACGTTTTCGGGGACAACGCCGTGGTGCCCTTTCCCCCAATGGCGGCGCATGACGTACCATTTTTGAGAATCAATACCGCCGGACCAGTCTTCATCGAGTGCGAGGACTGCTCCCCTCTTGAGCTTCGCAAGTTCGGCGGCCAGACTGGGGATGGTCAGAAAAAGGACAAGGTGGACGAGCTTCATGGATCGTGGGGGAAGAAGCTACTTGGCGAGGATGAGCTTGAGAGCAGCTTCCATTTTTTGGGTCAGCTCAGGATGCATTTCGTAAAGGTTGTTTCTCTCGGCGAGGTCCTCGCGGAGGTTGTAGAGCTGGCCGGGGAGGTTTGTTGAGGGGCCGCCACCGAGGGTTCCTTTTTTGTGAGGAAGAATGAGCTTCCAGGCCCCATCGCGGATGGAGCGTTCGTCGTGTGCGATGGGTGGGCGGGGAGCGGCGGTCTTGTTGGTGTCGAGGATCCAGGGGAGGAAGCTCACGCTGTCTTCGGTCTTGCTGGTAGAGCCGAGGAGCTCGGCAAAGGTCGCAAAAAAATCCGAGAAGGTGACGGTTTGGGCGCAGCTGGAACCGGCCTTGGTTTTACCGGGCCAGCGAACGACGAAGGGCATGCGGTGGGCCCCTTCCCAGGAGCTGGCTTTCATGCCACGAAGTCCGCCGGTGGAGTCGTGATTGAATTTGGTACGGTCTTTGTCGTACCAAACCGGACCGTTATCGCTGGAGAAGATGACGAGGGTATCTTCGGCGAGTCCGGTGGAGTCGAGTGAGGAAAGGACCTGGCCGATGGCCGCATCCACTTGCATCACGAAATCGCCATACATCCCGACCTTGCTCTTGCCGCGAAATTCATCAAGTGGAAGCCAGGGGGTGTGGGGAGAGGGGAGGGCAAGGTAGAGGAAGAGGGTTTTTTCCTTTTTGCCGGAGCTGTAGGTGGCGAGGACATCGACGGCTTCCGAGATGAAGCGCGGAGTCACTTCGCGGTGGTTGTAGTCGGGAGCGATGGGGCCCTTGCGCCAGAAGGATCCCTGGATTTTGTTCCACCCTTCGCCTTCGCTCACACTGTCGCGGGCCTCGACGGTATCGGTAGGGGGCTGGGTGGGTTTGCGATCGCGAATGTAGAAGTAGGGCGGGATGTCAAGCGAGGTGTGGATGCCGAAGTAGGAATCAAACCCGCGATCGAGGGGGCCGCCGCGCAAGGGTTGGGAATAATCGAATTGGGTCTTGGAGCCTTTGGGCTGGTTGACGAATCCCTGGTGCCATTTCCCGACCATGGCGGTTTGGTAACCGTTATCGCGAAGGAGGGTGGCGATGGTGGGGAGGTTTTCGCCGATGATGGGGCCGCTGTTGACATCCAGGGTGGGAGCCCGGACGGAGAAGCGCCCGGTGAGGAGGGCGTAGCGGGAGGGGACACAGTAGTTCCCGCCGGCATGCGCATCGGTGAAACGAACTCCACTCGCAGCGAGTTTGTCGAGATGAGGAGTCGCGATTTTGCTCTCCGGATTGTTGGCTCCGAGGTCTCCGTAGCCGAGGTCGTCGGCGAGGATGAAGACGATGTTGGGATTTTTTGCCGAGAGGTGAAGACAGGACAGGAGGATGATGAAGAGGGATTTCATGAGGACGAAGCTTACTTGGAACGTTCGGAAGAGAAGACGTTGCCGGTGGGTTTGGCGGGGAGGGATGTCTTCCAGACTTCGAGTTTGGTGGTGAGTTCTGTCACGACTTCGGGAGAAGTTTTAGCGAGGTCGTTTTCTTCCAAGGCATCAGTGGCGATGTTGTAGAGTTCGGCGTGGCTGCCGTCGCGGTTGGTGAGGAGCTTCCAGGGGCCATCGACGATGGTGTAGGAGACCCAATGGTAAGGCGCGCTTTTGTTGGGCGGCCAGCTGTTGGCCATTTTCCAGAAGAGAGGTTTGGTGCGTGTGGTGGCGGGGTTGCCTTTGAGGACGGAAACCTGGCTGATGCCATCGGGTTGATAGCCTGCGGGGAGTTTGGCCCCGGCGATCTCGCAGAAGGTGGGGAGGAGATCGACAGCGGAGATGAGGGAGGTTTTGTCGAGCTTTCCTGCGGGGGTTTTTCCTGGCCAGCGTGCGATGAAGGGGACGTTGATGCCACCTTCGAAGAGAGTGCTTTTGTAGCCCTTGCGACCGGCGGTGATGCCTTTGGAAGCGGCGATGCCCCATCCGGCTCCGGTGGCGGTGTCGTAGGAGAGCTCGAGCTTGGCTTTGCCTGAGGAGCGGGCGGGTCCGTTGTCGGAGGAAAAAATGACGAGGGTGTTTTCGGTGAGGTTGAGTCGGTCGAGGGTGTCGAGGACTTCGCCAATACGGGCGTCGGCGTGGGAGAGAACGGAGGCGTAGATTTTGTCTTCGCGGCTTTCCATCTCACGGAAGCGCCATTCGTATTTGGGGACGGTGTGGAAAGGGGTGTGGGGTTCGTGGATCCAGAGATTGATGAAGAAGGGCTTGTCGGCCTTGGCGGATTTTTCGATGAAGGAGATGGCGTGCAAGGCGTCTTCGTGGACGGGCATCTGTTCGCCGGAGCAGTTGAAGGCGCCGTATTGATCGTAGCCGTAGACGCCGGGCGAGGGTGAGTCGGGGATCATGTCATTGGCGAGGTGCCACTTGCCGAAATGGGCGGTGGCGTAGCCTGCGGATTGCAGGATTTTTGGAAGAGTGGGGACAACGGGGTCGAGCCAATCAGGCATGTTGCGCTTGGCATTGCTGGGAACCCAGGCGAAGTGGCCGTCGATGTTGTAGCGAGCGGGGAAATGTCCGGTCATGACGGCAGTGCGGCTGGGAGAGCAGACTCCGCTGGCGACGGTGAAGCGGGTAAAGTCGGTGCCTTCCCTGGCGAGGCGGTCGATGTTGGGAGTTTTGACGTAGGGGTGGCCATGGCAGGAGAGGTCACCCCAGCCCCAATCGTCGGCGAAAATGAACACAATATTTGGTGACTTTGCGCAGGCGAAGTTCAGGCAGAAGGTGAGGAAAATCAGAAGTTTCACAGGGGAATGGGAGAATGTTCTTGAGAGGGGAGAACTAGCGGAGACGGAAAGGGTTTGAAAGGTGATTCCGTTTTTGGTGACGAGGAGGATAAGCCCGGGAACGTTCATCTCCCCGGCTGCCCTTTTGTTAGAGAAGCATTCCGTTTCCATTCAGGGGGAACTCTCCCTTCGCCATTCTCGATTGCAACTTCTTCCAGAAGCCGAAGAATCCGGCGGTGGCGAAGGAGCGTAAGTAGCGATCGTCATGTCTGGTGATCAGCCTCAAAGTTATTCCTGCTGCTTCGATTGACGGTAAGAGGTCATGGAGCGGGCCAATCTCAGGCTGTAAGGCGACGACCTCTGAGACCCCATTTTCGTGAGCCCAGGTGAGGAGATTCTCCGCCCGTTCAGCGGACACGCCAAAATGCGCTTCTGCTCTCTGTGCCGCATCGTCGAGGGCTTGTTCCAGCCATTCTCTTTGTAGAGCTGATTTCCCGGCGAAATCACTGGTTACGATGATCCTGGAAGGTTTGATCTTTCCCAAGAGCGAGCTCTCCGGAGAGAGATCTTCCCCATGAATCCAGAGGACGGGATTTCCTTCAGGAAGGGAGCCTTCAGGTAAGTCAGTGCGGGTGATTGGAGGTGTTCCTATTTCCCCGGGGAAACAGGCGGTGGGGCTTTCTAACAGTTCCAGGCCTTTGGAAGGAAGCAAATCGGGGTGAAGGTATTTCTCCAGGTTACTCCGGCGGGGCAGGTAGGTCTTCCCGGGAGTCTGCAAGCCAGCGACCCATCGCCACGAAAGAGTGTTGGAGGCCGGATCAAAATCGAGGAGGTGATCTTGGAAAAAGCGGGCGCCCAATTGCCAGGGTAATCGGGCCACGTGAACCCAATAGGCGGCGAACCACATCCGGGCATGATTGTGCAAGTAGCCGGTCTGCGTTAGCTCACGGGCAAAGTTGTTCATGACCTCGATCGGACCCTCGCCTCGTCGGATGGCATCGGCATCAGGATGCTCTTCGATCCCCTCGAGGTATTCCGTCCACACCTGCGGTCGTAGCGAAAGCCAACCCTTCCAGTAGCTCCGCCAGTAAACTTCCTGGGTGAACTTTTCGACGGTCGAAGCGGCGTAGCGTGTGAGGGGAGCGGCTGCGACTTCCCATTCGGTCACCAGCCGGTGACGGATCGCCGCTGAGAGGCAGGAGACATTGCCATGTCCCGGAATGACGTGGTTACGATCCCGGGAATAGCGTCCCGATACTGCCACGAATTTTTGAAGTTGATCAAGAGCTTCGCTGCGTGTCGCTGGTTGGTTCACCCACGAGTCTCATGCAGGGTGCGGTGATTTCAACTCAAGGCGTGAAATTCATGTTTTCGATTTAAGGAAGGTCAAAAAATGGCACGGCCTTAGCGCCAGTAATCTGATGAACGGGATTTTTTTGCAGTCCAATCGATGCGGCGGTGACCCATGTCAAGGTGGCCCTCGCCTTCTATTCGCCGAGGTGTTCTTTGATGAAAGGTTCCATGGCTTTTCCCCATGCGCGGAAGCCAGCTTCGCCGGGATGGACGTAGTCGGGCATCAAGGCCGGATCGACATGGCCTTCGGGCGTGAGGAAGATGGACCCGAGATCGCGATAGAAGACGGTTTTTTCATCGGCGTATCCTTTGATGATTTCGTTGACCGCCTTGTTGGCCTGGGTGATTTTGTCCAACTGCTTCATTTGTTGCTCATTGGCATCGGCGGTGTTGCCCCGCGGGAAGATTCCTAACAGCAGTATTTTACTGCCGGGCAGGCGCTTCTTGAGCTCCTGGAGAATGGCAAAGGTGCCGTAGGCCGTTTCCTCCGGCGGGTCACCACGGAGGCCGGTGTTGTTGGTGCCGATCAGCAATACGGCGAGCTTGGGTTGGGCACCGGCGACGCCCCCATTTTGCAAGCGCCACAGGATGTGATCGGTGTAGTCGCCACTGGATCCGATCTGCACTGCACGGCGCTTGCCGTAGAACTCCTCCCAGACTTCTTTGCCCTGTCGCTCCCAGCGAAAGACGATGGAGTCGCCGATCATTAAGAGATCCACAGGTCCTTTTCTGACGCGCTCCTTGAGATCGTTGTGACGCGGCATCCACAAGTTGAACCCTTCTTCAGGCGTCCGGATCTTCGCCTGGGTTGACCGGAAGTTGGTGTGGTAGTCGTATTTGAGATCTCCCGATTCGAGAGGTTCCCCGGCCTGCAAGCAGGAGCACGCGAGGGCAAAGGGAATGAAGGCGAGATTCTTCAGCAAGCGGTTTCCAAAGGGAACGGAGGTCATGGGGGATTGGGTGGAGTTGGGCATGGCGATGGTAAATTCTTCCTCGGATTTCGGGGGGCTAGCGAAGCTCGATGGCGACAAGTTCCGTCGTCGCCGCAAACCAATCAAGGAGGTCAGAGCGAGGAACCCGAGGGTGGTGGGTTCCGGGATCAGGTTGAGGTTGATGACCGCCAGGCCCCGCTGAAATTGGACTCCAAGACCGATGATATGCACCTGAAGACTCCTGTCAACATTCAGGCAATCGGGGACCAAAAGTGGGAGTTTTCGGTTACGGTTTGGGGATCTCGTTGACGGTGTAGTAGGCCTTGGTGTGGAGGAGGGGTTTGCCATCGGCGTTCTTCATTGAGGCGAGGTCAAAGTCGTGGATGTGGCTTTCCTGGAGGCCGTCGATGACGAGGTGGACGCTGAGGCCGTCGTCGGAGACGGTGGCTTTTTTGATGACGGGGGTGGTTTGGTCGACTTCGGGGCTGCCGTAGCCGGCGGCGTAGTTGTGGGTGTAGGTGCCGAGGGTGTAGGTCTCTACTTTGGAGGCGGTGGCGGGATCGACGGGGAGGGTGAAGTTCAGCAGGAAACCGTCGGGGCGGATGTTGATCTCTTTGATCTCGAAGGGGGTTTTTCCCGACCAGTCGAGGCGCTGGATGGCGAAGGGCTTTTGGCCACGGACGGGCCACTGGGTGTTGGTGGTGAAGCCGCCGGCGATGAGTTGACCCTTGGGTGTGAACTGGACGTTCATGATGCCGGTGTCGAGTCCTTCGCGAAAGGGATAACAAGCGCCTTGCCAGACGCCGTTAATCTCCTCGGTGGTGGCGCGCATGATGAGGCTGAGGGTGTAGTCGCCGAAGAAGAATTGATCTCCGAAGGGGCCGAATTTTCCGCCGGTTTGATCGAGTTGGAAGCCGGAGATGGAGCGGCCCATTTTGATATAAGGAAAGAGGATGGCGGGAGGGACGAGTTCTTTGACGCGTTTCTTTTCGACCTGCATGCGGGAGTTGGAATTGGGTTCGACGGCGGGGGCGTCGAGTCCATCGACGAAGGGATACCAGTTGTAGCTGGCGGGATGGCCGAGGAAGTGGTCCTGTTTGAGGTGTTTGAGCGAGCAGGAGCCATTCCACGGGCCCTGGCTCTCGATGGTGAACATGACGCCTTCGGCATTGGCGGCGACGCCGGCGGGGCTGCGGAGGCCGGAGCAGACGGGGATCATCTTGCCATCGGGAGTGACTTTGACGGCCCAACCCCGGAAGAGGTTGTGGGATTTGTAGGAGCCGCTGAGACCAAGGGCGACCCAGATGTTGCCGTCGGGATCGTGTTTGGAGCCGAAGGCGAATTCGTGTCCTTCGGCGTAGCCCCAGTTGTTGGTGAGGGCTTCGAACTGGTCGGCGGTGCCATCGCCATCGGTGTCTTTGATGCGGGTGACTTCGCCGAATTGGGTGAGGGTGAGGGCATCGTCCCGCCAAGAGAGGCCAAAGATTTCATCCTGTCCGGTGGCAAAGAGTTTGAAGGTAGGATTGGGAGGAGAGTCGAAGGCGCCGGTGATGATGTAGACATCGCCCCGGCGGGTGCCGATGGCGAGCCTGTCGTCGGGAAGAACCTCAAAGCTGCCCGGGTGCATGGGGACCTCGGGCGGGATGGGGATGTTGACGAGGGGATAGTATTCGGCTTCCGCTTCGGCGGTGCCCCACATCGCGCCGAGGTCTTCGGCGTTGGAGATGATGGGAAGAAGGAGGACGAGTTTGAGGAGATTTTTTACCATCGGTATTCAAGGTTGAGGGTTGTCTTGCCGGGCTGCAAAGTCATCGGGATGAGGAGTTCCTGCGGGTCGCCTTCGCGAATGGTGCCGCTGATTTCTCCGGCGATGCGAAGGTCGAGATTGTCGATCTGCCAGCCGGTCGGGGAGGTGGCGATTTTCTTGCCGGAGGCGGCGTGGAAGTAGAATTTTTCCTGAAGCGAAGGCGCGGTGAAGGTCAGGGTGCGCTTGAAGTAGGCTTTGCCGTTTTCATCGAGCACGTCTTCAAAGAAGTCTTCGATCGCGATATCGCCGTAGTGGTAGAGGAAGGTGGGGCGCTTGTTTTTATCGAGTCGGTAGCCGCGGTATTGGTAACCGTGATCCTGCGGGAAGGTGTAGTCGGTTTTACCTTTGTAGGGCCAGGAAGCGTCCATGTCGGTGAGACGATGGAAGGGGATCCCGACGGGGAATTCGATGCGGTTGTCACCCCGAATGCTAAAGCTGCCGTTGTTGATATTGACGAATTCGTTCTTCCAAAGGTGACGGAGATTCATCTCTTCGGAGTCGAAGACGAGGCTGATGCGCTCGGGATAGCCGACGCCAATGCCGCGATAGCTGGCGGGACCGCGGCCGCGGCACATGAGAGTTTCACTGGCGACGCGGAGTTCGTTGGATTGCCGGGAGAGACCCTTGGGGCTTTTGGCGCGTTGGCCATCGGCGAGGTAGGACCAGAGGGCTTCGATTTGTTGGTCGGTATTGCCGTCGAGGACTTCCTTTCGAGTGGCCTGACCGCCGGGCCAGTAGCTGGGCATGATGACGGTGGGGTGGAAGCGGGAGGGCTGGCGCATGTAGAGGTGGAACCAGTTCTTCTGAATCCGTGAGGTGGTGTGGACGAGGTCGAGGGCTCCCGCTCCGCCGGATTTTTGGCCGTTGAAATCGTGACAGGCGATGCAACTCAGGCCGGTGGATCCGATCATCTCGTAACCGGCATCCTTGGATTCGCGGATGTTGACGATTTCGGGGAAGGTCGCTTTTTCGAGCGAGTCGATCTTCGGAAATCGGTCGATGAGGTGGCCGACATTTTTTTCGCCGAATTGGGGCATGCGGGTGTTGAGGTATTCGCGTTGGCGGCCGCCGTGGATGAGGACTTCGGTGAGCCAGGATTTGGTGAGTTTGGCGCCGACGTGGGTGAGGGGGGGCGGGAGGCGGCCCTGGTCGCCGAGGGCTTCGGCGGTGCCGGTGAAGTAGGGGTTGCGCTCGGGGGAGATCCCGCCGAGGCCTTCGCGATCGTGACAGGCGATGCAGTTGAGGGCGGTGAGTGATTTGTTGACGGCTTGTTCGTCGGTGAAGGTGATGGATTCCGCCTTGGGGAGGGCGAGGGCGAGGAGTTTGGCTTGAGCTGGGGTGAGGTCGAAGTGGGGAGATTTAGGACTGCTGGTGAGGCAACCGCCGGTGTCCTTGAGGGAGGCGAGGGTCGGATATTCGGAGGTGGTGGCCTGGACGTCATCGTGGCATTGGGCGCAGCCGAAGTTTCCGAAGTGGGCCTTGCCTTTGGCGGCGAGGACGGGGTCGACTTTGAGGGGTTTGACGACGGGAATGGCTTGGTTGGAGGTGGTGAGGAGAGACGAGGGAATGGCTTTGCGGGCAAAGCCGGGGCCTTCCATTTCCAAGGTGAGATTGGCTTCGCGGCCGGTGTGGAAGTAGGTGAACTCGATGGCGTTGAGGCCTAGTTTGAGGTTGGCGATAGCCGAGAATTTTTTGGTGCCGCGACGGTCACTGGGGGCTTCGTGGATGATGGGGACTTCGTTGAGGTGAAGGTCGCCGCCGTTCATTTCGAGATGGAACTGATATGCGCCGGCGGTTTTGATGTTGAGAAATCCGGTGAATTGGATGGCGGTGTGTTGAGGGACCTTGCCGCCTCCGGAGGAAAAGGGGGTGAGTGAGAAGTCAGCGACCTGGCCGGCCTTTTCGGGAGTGACGTCGCCGGTGAGTCCTTCCCAGACTTTTCCGCGCCAAGTGGTGAAGGCGAGGTTGCCGGGGATGCGAGTGTCCTTGAGAAGGTAGTGGGTGATGCGCTCGATGTCCTGGCCGGGGAGGCCGAGGTCGGGCATGCGCCCGGAGGGACGGACGGTATGAGGGCGTTGCAGGAATTCGCGGAGCGTTTTGTGGGAGTATTTCAGGGAGAGGTCGCCGAGGGGAACGGAGGCCTCGCGAAGGAGCTCGGTGCCTTCAGGATCTTTGGGTGAGTGGCAGGCGACACAGCCGACGGAGTGGAAGAGTTTGTTTCCTTGCTCGGCGGCGACGGTGTCTGGGGCTTCCTGTTTGAAGTCGGGGCCTTTATTGAGAGAAACGAGGTAGTGGGTGATTTCGCGGGCGATGGTTTGTTTTTCTTCGGCGCTGAGATGGGTGGGCAGGCCGGGCATGGGGGTGCCGGGTTTGACGGCGTGGGGCGAGGCGATGAAGGCCCGGAGGTAGTCGGGATTCACGCGGGAGCCGACTGAGGCGAGGCGGGGTGATTGGCGTGAGGCGGAAGTGAGAGATTCGTCGGCGCTGTGGCAGGCAACGCAGTTCATTTCCTCCAGCAGGACACGGCCTTTGAGGGCGGGTTCGAGTTGGGTGGATTCGACAGCGGGGAAGATGACCTGGGCGTGACTCCAGGTGAGGGCTGATAGAATTAAAAAGAGGAAGAAGGTGAATCTCATGGGTGGAAGAAAATCGTTTTTGTCGCCAAGCCAGTGCTTGGTATCTGGAATGAGAGTAACACTCCACCGGACATTTCTGAAGCTTACATGTTTTCCAAAATGAAGAAGTGTTTTTCATCCGGATGGGAGGCTTTTTCGTGGAGCTCTTTCGACATGCAAGAAGGGACCTTGGGATCTGCCTCACCATGAATCAAAAGGATTGGAATCTGAACCGACCCATTCGTGTCGATGGAATTGAACTGGTCTCCAGCGAGGTAGGTAGAGCTTGTCCCAAGAGCGGCGAGTTTCTTCATGGCATGTATTGGTTTTTTAGCGTTTGAGTCCTTCGCGCATGCCGGGTTCGTGCTCCAACCGGCTGCGGAGTTCGCTGAGGAAGGAGAGCGGCTTCTGGGGCATCCGGTGACGCAGACCGGACCGCCGAATCAGGACGGTGGCTTTCATGAGGGTGCGGGTAGAGTCACGCAGGAGGACCCAGTCGACGGGGTAATGAATGGGGGCTTTGAGGCAGATACTGTCGAAGCAGACATCGTCGAAGTCGATGATGTGGGCGAAGCGATCGCTGGAACTTTTGGCAAAAGCTTTGACTCCCTCGACACGGCCGATTTGCAGGAACCATTGAAGGACGTAACTGTCAGTAAGTCGGACGCAGAAGTCGCGGTGGTCCATCCCTCTCATGTCTCCTTTCTCAAAGCGCACGAAGCCGATAGCTCAAAGGCTCCCGCTTTTGGGACAAGCTCTCCCTATGGATGCCGGGTCGGGAAGGAGGCGATTGTGTGGTATGTCGACGGGGTGGAAGTGGGTCGGAAGGCGAATAAGTTTTGGCATCGGCCGATGAGTGTGGCGCTCTCGCTCGGGGTGCGGGCCCCGTTTGTGAAGTGGGAAAATAATCGGTGAGTGGTGAATGAGGAGGCGGGGAAGGGGGCGTTTCCAACGACGAGGTGGGTGGACTATGTGAGGGTTTGGGAGTTGGACGAAAAGGCCGAGTAGGAGGGCAAAAAAAATCAGCGATGCCAGGAGAGGCACCGCTGATTGGGGAGAGGAGAAGTGGGATTACTTCAGCTCTTTGATTTTGATGTTTTTCCAGGCGGCGGTGAAGGGCCCTTGTTTTTTGCCGATACCGTGAACCTGAAGGCCGATGTGACCTTTGGGGTGGGTCTTGAAAATCTCTTCGTCCGAGAGGTCTGAGACGGGTTCACCGTTGATCCAGGTTTTGATGTTCACGCTGTTGGCGACGATGCGGTAGTGGTTCCACTCGCCGTCCTTCATGAGCTTGTGAGGGATGAGTTTCTCTTTAGGAGTGAGCCAGCCGCGGCCGGTGGCCTCGCCGTAGATGTAGCCGGACTCGGCGCCTTGGGCTCCGCTGGCTTCGATCTCACATTGGGGTCCGTAGATGCGGCCGCCGAATTTGTCGTCGTCGACATCCTTGAGGAGCGAGCGGAACATGATGCCGGAGTTGAGCTGGTCGTGCACCTTGACATCGAATTCGAGTTCGAAATTGTCGTATTGGGCCTCGGTGGTGAGGAAGCTGTTAGGGCTACCTTCTTCGGTGGTGCCGACGATGGTGTCACCCTCGATGGTGTATTTGGCTTTGCCGCTTTTGACGGACCAGCCGTCGAGGTTTTTGCCATTAAAGAGAGAGGCCCAGCCGGAGTCGGAACCGAGCTCCTTGATGGAGATGTTGCGATACCAGACCTCGTCGCCGTGATCCTGGAAGAAGAGGCGGCCGCTGGCGTTGGCGGCGAAGTCGGAGTGGCTTTTGAACTTGGAGGCGGCGTGGGCGGCCTTCCATTCGTCGCTACCGACGGTGACGTCGACGACGAGTTTGTCGTTGAGGTAGTGTTGGAAGTGGCCGCCTACGATGACGATGCGGGAGGAGTTCCACTCGCCGACGGGCTTGACGACGCTTTCGTCGGAGCTGGCGAAGAGATCATAGAGAGCGCCGGCACGGTGGGAGGGCTTGGCTCCGTCGGCGTGCTTGGGATCAAGAACCTGGTATTCGAGGCCGAGGTTTTGATTACCGTATTTGGTGACGCGGTATTTGACGCCGCTGTTGCCTTTTTCGGAGATTTTCCAATCCCAGCGGAATTCGAAGTCGCCGTATTCCTTGGCAGAGTAGAGGTCGCCTGATTTTCCGGCGCGGTGGAGGATGCCGCCTTCGGCGACCCAGCCGCCTTCTTCGACGGGCTTGCCGGCGGCGTTGGTCCAGCCATTGAGGGTTTCCCCATCGAAGAGATTGGTGAAGCCATCGTCGGCGTAACCGGTGGAGACGAGGGTGAGGAAAGCGAGAGAACGGATTGTGTGTTTCATGCTGGGAATGAGAACGGGTAGAAGTGGGAGGTTTTATCAAGGGGGGAGTTAATGATTGGGCCTTCTTCCTGCATTTTTCTGGACGCGGCAGGGGGGAGGGAGTGGGATTAAGGGATGAAATGGTCTTTGATATGGTCGCTGGGTCTTTTGGCAGGCGTTTTGAATGCCGATGAGCCAAGGCTGCGGGTCGGTCAGGCGGAGAAGCCGGAGGATGCGGCGAAGGAGTTGGCGGAGATTCAGGGGAGGATTCCGGATTTGGCTTCGTGGGAGAAACGGAAGACGGTTTTGAAGGCGGGTATTTTGGAAGGAATGAAGCTCACGAAATTGCCGGAGAAGACGCCCTTGAATGCGAAGTTTTACAAGAAGCGGGTTTACGAGGGCTATCAGATCGAGCAGGTCGCTTTTGAGAGTGCACCGGGGTTTTATGTCACGGGGAGTTTGTTTCGGCCGACGGAGAAGTTTGAGTCGTTGGCCTTGATTTTGTGTCCGCATGGTCATGGTGGGAGGTTTCGTGATTCGCGTCAGATTCGCTGTGCGGTTTTGGCAAGGATGGGGGCGGCGGTCTTTCAATATGACATGGTAGGCTATGGAGATTGGAAGGAGGCGGGCTGGGATCATAAGAAGACGCCGGAGGTGATGCGGTTGCAAACCTGGAACAGCATGCGGGCGGTGGACTTTCTGTTAGAGTTGCCGGGAGCGGATCCAAAGCGGATCGGGATCACGGGTTGTTCGGGTGGGGGCACGCAGAGTTTTGTGCTGGCGGCGCTCGATGATCGCATCGCGGTTTCGGTGCCGGTGTGCATGGTGTCCTCGCACTTTTTCGGAGGCTGTGTTTGTGAAAGCGGGATGCCCATTCACTGGAGTGATGCTCATAAGACAAACAATGTTGAGATCGCGGCGCTGGCGGCACCGCGTCCGCAGTTGGTGATCTCGAACGGGAACGATTGGACGAAGCACATTCCGAAAATTGGGTTTCCCTATATGCAGCATGTTTACGGATTTTATGGGGCGCAAAGTGAGTTGGAGAGTGCTCACTTTCCGGAGGAAGTGCATGACTATGGTCCTTCAAAACGTCAGGCGGCCTATCCGTTTTTGGCGAAGCATTTGAATCTTAAATTGGATGGTGCTCCAATGAAGGACGGGAAGGTTGATGAGTCCTTTGTGACGGTGGAGACCTACGAGCAGCTTTTGGTGTTTGGTGAAGAAAATCCGAGACCGGCGAACGCGGTGAAGCCGAAGACGCCGCTGCCCTGATTGGGCCTTGGCGGGATTTCGATTTAACTTTGACGTTGGAATTTACTTTTCGGATGACTCCTTGCGTAGGACTCTATCAATATATTATGGACATTTTATCTTAGTATCTTAAGTATTAACACTATTGAAAATTTCAACCATGAAAGCATTGTTCCTACTTGGAATCTTCTTGCCAGCGAACGGCCAAGAAACAAACAAAATCACCGGTAAGATTGATGATGGAAGTGAGAAGGCAGTAGTTTCCGCTCCTTCACCATCCTATCGCGTTTTGTCTACAGTCACGAAAACTAGAAAACTTCGTGAAGTGACCTTTCGTCAGGTCGAGGCCCCGAAAATCAGTGAGTCCTTGGCATGGAGTTCTCCAACCGAACAACTTGAAACGGAGAAGTCGAATCATTCATTTGTGGTGTCTTCTATAACCTACCCAGGGAAGGGAACGAAGGTTCGTTGGTGGTCGACAAGCAAGGGCGAAAATACCGCCTACGAATGCTGGTCCAATGTTGATTGGAAAAATTTGGGAGGGTTTCACCGCTTCGAATCAAGTTCCCAGAGTTTCACTTTCATGATGTTTCATCAGGTTTCTCAGAACTTGAAAAAAGAGGAGACACCTCCCAACTTGCCAGGCATCACTCAAGGAGCTAGGTATATGGTCATCGCAGGGGATGAAGAAAACGATGCGGCGATGGATTTCATCGAAGGGCTTCATGAAATTTATGACTTGAGGGGGCAGGACCTCAAAATAGCGGCGGCCAACAGAGAGATTGCCGCTGAACGTCGTCGGATTGAGAAAAAGCAAGACGCAGAGAATCCGAGTGTGAAGAAAATCGAGGTCAATTTTTGGCCTCTCAGCCCTAAACAGAAAGCACGATGAAATATTTGATTGCTTCTTCCTACCTCTGCTTTGCTACGGTCCCAATCGGATTCTGCCAGGATCTGGAGATTGATTACAATTTCAGCACAAATTCCGCTTCCTTGACTTGGGATAGTGTTCCCGATCGTTCTTATTTCTGGCGGCTGATCCACTTGGATCGGGAAGTGTTCCCCCTTTTATACATAGAGTTCTTTCTCTCAACTTTGAGCTCCCGCAATCCTCTGTCGATGACCCTGGAAGGCTTCCGAGTTCCTTGGATGAATGGGATTTCAATGGAGGATCATTAGAAATGACTTTTAGTTTTGAGGATGAGAGCCAAAGCCCAGATATAGTAGCATGGTCCTTTCGTTCTACGACCTTTTCGCCAATCACCTTGGGAGCCATTCCCGAACCATCGGGGGTGATGTTACTCGGGCTCAGTAGTGTTCTGGGCGCAATGCGTCGAAAGCGAATCAATAGTTAGCCTCTGGATTCACCCGACTCCGAACACCAAGAGGATCTTTCGATTTTGTTTCAGCTCATTCTTCGCTCGCAACCAAACTCCTCGAACCTCATCGTGTTCCCACTGCCCCGCCAATTTTCGCCAATGAACTCCGCTCCGCCGGAATTCATGCAGCGGGCAAATACTATTTCAGGTGCGGGTTGAAACGCTTGGGGCAGAAGCCGCTTCCTCGAGTTTGAGGTTTTGTGAGCGAAGCTCGTGGAATCGGCTTCTGTTAGAGTTCCAGGGTGAGGTGGTGAGCCGGGATCGATTTCTGGATGAGGTGTGGGGATATCACGCGAGCCCGACGTCGCGGACGGTCGATAATTTTATCGCAGAGCTGAGGAAGAAGTTGGGGAATGAAGGGTCGGAGATAATTCAGTCGGTGCGGGGGAAAGGGTATCGCTTAGTGGAGTGAGAGACGAATTTGAAGGGTGTTTGTTTCGGGGGCCTGACTGTTCAAGTGGCGAGGGTGCGAGAATCGATTTGCTACCCGGGGAAGGTCATCGTAGAGAAGTTGCCATGGGATTTGATCAATTAAGAATAGGAATGACATTGGGAATTGTTTCCTGCTTTTTGCTTGTGAGGGCGTTTGGGGCGGAGCCTGCTTTAGAGATCGAGGTTTCAGGTGATTGGTTGAATTTTCGACTGGAAGGAACATCCACGAAGGATACTTGGGTGCTCCAGCATGCGACCGAGGGAGTGATATGGGAGGATTTGATTTTTCTGGAGCCTTTGGTTTCGATCGATTTCAAGAGCCGCTTCGGAAAGTCGTTTGATCGGGCAATTCTTGATGACGGGGAGAAAGGAAAGGCATTGTTTCGGGTAGAGAAGAGAGTGGGAGGTGATGATTTTTACGAAGAGATCCTTGCGTCGAGAGCGATTTGGAGGTCGGCGGAGATTGCGAGTTATACCTACGAGTTGAGCTATCAACGGGGGATGTCAAGTTGGAGGGGGCGATGTACGGTGGTGAACGGGGTGGTCACGATGACGGAAACGATTTCGAGCTTTCCGGAGCAGTTTGGGCCGCCGGCGGAACTGACGATCGATGCGTGGTTTGAGAAAATTCTCGCGCTGAGGGCGAATGGTGCGGATGAGATTCGGGTGGCTTGGGATAAGGATCTAGGGTATCCGGCGAATGGTTTTGTTGATCTGTTTTTTGAATTGGTTGATGAGGAGGAGTATTGGACGATGAGCGAGTTGAGTCCGATGGAGTAGCTGGGATTTTGCTTCGTGCTTCCGGGAGTCCGACCGTCCAAGTGGCAAGAGCGTCACGGCTCCTTTACAGGGCCGGGGAGCTTGTAGAAATCAGTTCGTGTTGGGAGTGGGCGTTTGATAGAATTGGTAAAGCTTATGGAGTATCGATCGCCGCAGACTGAAGAGGAATCTGAGAGATATTTCAGGCTTCGTTGGGAGATGTTGCGGAAGTCCTGGGGGCATGAGCGGGGGTCGGAGAGGGGGGAGGATGAGGATTCGTCTTTTCATGTCATGGCGGTGGACGGTGAGAAGATTTTAGGGGTGGGGCGGATGCATGCGTTGGAGGATGGGGGGATGCAGCATGATCGATTGTCCGCTTTGCAAATGACCTGAGCGCGGGTAATTTGCCTGGCGTCGACCACTGAAAATTCACGACGGACGACTCTTTACAGCGCGTCCTTTTTTCGAAGTGATGAGGGGACAGAATTTTTGATCGATGAAAGCCAATAGCATTACCGTCAGTTTGGAGGAGGAAGTTTCCGGGTTTTCTTTGATTGAGCCGGAGGAGTTGATGGATTGGCAGGCGCAAAGGAAGGTCGCTAAAAAGTTGGTGGTGTTAGAGGCTCACTTTTCGTCCGTGGATCATCCGCTTGATCGTGAGCTGCCGGTCTTTCGGCACTTGCCGGGGGCCATTCAAATTCATCCTTCGTATCTCGAGGCGGGGCTCAATCGGGAGAAATATTATCCGAATTACGAGAACCCTACGGAGGCGAATGTGCTGCCTCACTCCGAGCTGACGCAGGTTCTTGAGAAGTTGGGGATTGGGCCGGATTCGCGGGTGGTGGTTTACGGGAGTGATCCGGACGGGGTGATGGCGGCGGCGAGGCTGGTCTGGGGGTTGATGTATGCAGGGGTGGAATGTGTCCGGCTTTTGGACGGGGGGATTGAGGCCTGGGTGGAGCACGGGGGCAGGCCGGACCTTAAAATCAAATCAGTGTGGGAAGCGGCGGGAGTCGGTCGCGGCGATGTGCCTTGGAAGGTGCGGTCCGGGCTTCTGGCAACGGGTGCGGAGATGAAGGATTTTGTGCGGGCGGGCGGGGATCGTGACCGGAGGGTGGTCGATGTGCGGACGGAGGGAGAGTGGAGTGGCGCGACGATTAAGAAGTATCCCTTTTTTTCGCGAGGGGGGCACCTTCCGAAGGCGATTCACCAGGGCGATTGGAACAATCTTACGGATGGAACGTCGCGGAGTCTGGGTCCTCATCTTGAGGCGGTGGAGCGACGTTGGCGTGAGTTGGGGATTGTCGATGAGGGGGTGGAGAATGGAACCACGACCCTGATCTTTTATTGCGGAACAGGTTGGCGATCGAGTATCGCGTTTCTGGTGGCCCACCTTCTTGGCTTTCGGGCGAAGAACTTTGATGATGGATTTTACGGGTGGTCGTTTCACCCGGAGAACGAGGTGGAGGTTTTGTAGGTCCCCTTCTTTTTGTTAGAGCTGTTTTGAGATCGTCTCGGAGAGTGGGTCGTCCCAGTCCTTCACGTCCTTGCGTTCCAGTTTTTTGCTCTTCTTGAAATCTGTGAGAAAGAGATCCCGGACGAGCGTCGAGGTGGCTTTGGGATCGGTGAAGGCGATGTTGACCTCGGCGTTGATGAGGAGGCTGAGGGCATCGAGATTGGCGGAGCCGAGGCAGGTCCAGTCGTCCACGACGATGGCCTTGACGTGTGAGAACTTGGGATAGAGGTAGGTGGAAATTCCGTTTTCGACGAAGCGTTTGGCGACGGATTGGTTGTTGAGGCCGATGAGTTTGGAGTCGTTGTCTTCGCTGAAGATTACGCGGACATCGACCTCGCGTTTTTGGGCGGCGATGAGTTCCTGTTGGATGATACCGGAGGTAAAATAGGGGTTTTGGAGGTAGATGCGTTTGCGGCTTTGGCGGATGGCGGCGATGAGGGCGTCCTCGATTTCGGTGACATGCGGGCCGGTTTTGAGAACGCGGATTCCAATCTCGTTGTCTCGGAGTTCTTTGCGGAATTTCTGCGGGATAAAGAAGGGGATGGTCCAGTCGCCTCCTCCGCCCTGGTGACGCCAGGCGCGGTTAAAGTCGTTCTGCAGGGCGGTGACGATGGGCCCCTGGACACGGGCCATGAGGTCGTGCCAATCGTAGCGGTATTCGTGGGCGATGTTCATGCCGCCGAGGAAAGCGGTTTGCCCATCGACGATGATGACCTTGGAGTGGTCGGTGGTGAAGAAGGGGTTGCGGGATTTACGGACGCGGACTTTGCTTTGGTCGGCTTCGAGATAGTCGATGATGGAATCTCCACCGCGAAGGGTGCGCTGGCTGGGGTCCTTTTTTTCCCACCAGGAAGCGAGCGAGCCGAGTTCGTCCATGAGGACGCGGCAGTGGACGGTGGGGGAGATTTTTTTGAGAAGGTCCGAGTAGCGGGTGGCGACCTTGTCGTTGCCGAAGATGTAGATGCGGGTTTCGACGGACTTGGAGGCTTTGCCAACGGCGTCGTGGAGGGCTGGGAAGAAGGTTTCGCCATCGATGAGGAAGTCGACTTTACCGGGAATGGGCTCGGGGATATTGAGGCGATCGAGGGCGGCTTCGATGGATTCGGTGGGGGCCTTACCAGCGGCGGGAATGTTGTCGGTGAGGGGGCTGGCGAGGAGGAGGGCGCGGTTGTGGGAGAGGGAGAGACCTTTTTGGAAGGTGGAGAAGGGATTGCGGATGGCGGAGATGATACCGCCTTGGAGGACGATGTGATTGACGACATCGACGGGGAGGCTTCGGGGGAGTTCCTGCTCGGGTTGGTTGAAGAGGAGGGTATTTTCATTGGCACTGCAGGAGCAGAGAATGAGTGAGAAGACGAGCAAGGAAGCTGGCCGGAGGATGGTGGACATGGGAAATCTCATCAAATTGAAACCCAGTGATGCCTGCGAGGGTGGTGGTCTGTCGATTGAAATCAGAGCTTGGGAATGAAATCGGCACTCAAGAGTATTACTATTATCGCCCAGCATGCATTGCAGGAGTCATCCTGCCTTTGAAGTATCTCCTCGTGCGAGAGGTTGGGCTCATCGGTGGGACCTTTAAGGGTTCGGCCCAAGGAATAGAGGTTTCAGGTACTGTGGAGTATTACCGTGGAGGAAAGGGTCCGCAGGCAATCCCCATCGGAGCTGCCGAATACAGTCAGGCCACTCATGAGAGGTCATATTCAACGGAAAAGATCTTGGCTGGCATTGAATCGGGTGAAATTTAGCATAGTCAAGTCACCTGGCGGGTCGACTGCTTGGCCTGTCTGCATCATGCTTCGCACTCTGGGTCAATGTTGCGCTCTTTTATTGGTGGCTGAAAAGCCCCGAGCCTCAACCTAGGCCCGCACCCGGCGATCCAAGTGTCGGCCCCAAGGTCTGATTTTCTCCGCCTCGGAAGTCGAGGCAAACCGTCGCCGCCCGGGAAAGGCTGGCGAGCTTGAGGTCGTGAAATCGAGGGCTTTGCGGGCTTGCGATGAGGGTCTTTGGCCAATGGCCGGGCGATTTCACGGAAGGATTTTCTTCTTCAATTCGTTTTGAGCGACTGTGTTCATGATCCTGATCTCAATGACCATACTCCGGATGGAAGTGATCTTCGTCGTTCTGCTTTTCATCCCCGGGGCGCCGGTCCACGGGGCGGATTTTCCGGTGAAGCTCATACTGGATACCTCGGAGTGGCGACGACAAGATTTCTCCGATTTGCGATGGCCCAGTTACTGACGAGGGCATCGACATGATTGTCTCCACCGGGTTTGGACCGTTTCTTCAAAGCTCCCGTTGACGAGCAGGGAGGGAGCTCCGAGGGGCGAGAGGAACCCGATGGCAAGGGCTCCGTTTCGCATTTTTGCAGGGGTCATGTTCATTTTGGTATTCTTTTTTGCGTAACCCGGCCGGTATGGTTGACCGGATCATTCACCTTCTTTAGGGAAGTCCGTCGAGAGCCGGACAAAAAAACTAATCTTTTTACCCGGTCTGGTTCAGGGAGTTGACGGGTGCCTGTTCTTCATTGAATGTGTCTGCCAAGCCGCAGACTATCTTCGTGCGCGACTTGGTTTCTGAATCGAGGTAGAGTCTTGCAATGAACGCGCATCCTTCCCGTCGTCATTTACTACAAGCCGGAGCTGCTGCCGGAGCATTTGGGTTTCTGTCCAAGATGCCCATGGTGCGGGCAGAGGAAGCGAAATTGGATCATGAACAGGTGCAGTTCAGCCCTGAGATTGAGCCTTTGATCCGTTTGTTAGAGGAGACATCACGAGCACGGCTCCTGGAAGAAGTCGGAGCGCGAATCAAGAAGGGGACAACTTACCGGGAAGTCTTGAGTGCGCTCATGTTGGCGGGAGTGCGGAACATTCAACCGCGACCCGTGGGGTTCAAATTTCATGCGGTTCTGGTGGTGAACTCAGCGCATTTGGCGAGTTTGAATTCGCCTGATTCGGATCGTTGGTTGCCAATTTTCTGGGCGCTTGATCAATTCAAGTCGTCCCAAGACCAGGATGCGAAGGAGGGTGATTGGTCCCTGCCTCCGGTGAAGGAAAGCGAGGTTCCTTCGGCGGAAAAGGCGCGCAAGATGTTTGCCGAGGGGATGGAGCAATGGGATGAAGCGAAAGTCGATGCGGCGACTGCGGGACTTGCCCGAACGGTGGGGGCGCAGGAGGTTTTTGATCTCTTTGCGCGATACGGCGCGCGGGACTTCCGCGACATCGGGCACAAGGCGATTTACGTCGCCAATAGCTGGCGGACCTTGCAGGCGATTGGCTGGCGGCACAGCGAACCTGTATTGAGATCTCTCGGGTATGCCCTGTTGCAGCACGACGGAAAGAATCCGGCTGGTGGCAGTTTCGAGGCCGACCTTCCTGGGAGGTTCAATGAAGAGCATCTCAAAACCATCCGTGAAGGGTGGGCGCAAGGCGAGGTGAAGGCAGACGCGACGAGTGCGATGCTTGCGGTCTTGCGTGATGGATCGTGGAAGGATGCCAGCAAGAAGGTGGTGGAGCTTCTCAACCAGGGGATTGCGCCGCAGTCCATTTGGGACGCCCTTTTCCAACATGCCGCTGAGATGTTGATGCGGCAGCCGGGGATCATTTCCCTGCATGCCAGCACGACCACCAATGCGATGCACTACGCCCACCGGGAAACTTTCAATGACGAGACGCGTCGTTTTCTCCTCCTTCAGAATGCCGCCTTCCTGACCATGTTTCGCGACCGGGGCGCAGTGAAGGGCGGGATTGCCATTGATCAATTTGAGCCGGTCGAGGGAGTTCCGTCAGTGGAGGAAATCTTTGCTGAAGTGAGCGGTAACAGGGAGGTGGCGGCCCGGAAGGCTCTTGCTTATTTGAAATCAACGAAAGATCCCAAGCCCTTCATCGATGAAGCGCAGCGCTTGATTTATCTTAAGGGAACGGGTTCCCATGACTACAAGTTCAGCTCGGCCGTGCTGGAAGATTACCATCGAATTTCACCGGTCATACGGGATCGCTTTTTGGCGGCGAGTGTCTATTGGCTGCAGGGATCCGGGCGAAAGGATACCGACTTGGTGGCACGGACGAGGGCTGCTTTGGGCTAGATGACTGGAAGCATTGCAGTCTCGAAATTGGCGAACCCGACAGTAAATTCCAGGGAATTTTAGCGAAGCTCACTCCTTCACTGATGATGTTTCACCGATTTCAATCACTCTTGCTGCTATTTAGTACGCTTTCTCTTTGCCTTGTGAACGCCGAAGTCACGCCTCGGGCACATTATCATTTAAAAGTGAACGAGGGAGCCATGCGCGAGACAGCGGCTCCTAAGGTTCTCGCGAGTTTTGTTGCGGGCGATTCCGGGCTAAAGGCGAACGGTTCGCCGAAAGTGATGTCGAACGGACCGGCAATCCGTTCGCGGGATTACACGGGCTCGATCAAGTTTGAGGTCGCCGACTAGTGCTATTCGACAGACCGGAACCTGGCGAGCGGCGACAATTGGATGGCAGAGGTTTGGGCGTATCTCACCAATGGGACAGACAAGGGTCTCCACACGGTGCTCGCCACTGGGAATGGCGGCTTGGGCTTCCTGATCGCTCAGGATGGGAATCAGTGGATTCTATTTATTGGAGGAGTCGGTGCCCGTTGGATTGGGAAAGTCGTGGCGGAGACCTGGACCCACCTCGCGGTGGTGCGTGAACGGGGGAGGACTTCGGCGTGGATTGACGGAAGAAAGGTTGCCGACGGATTGCCGACAGCGGGTGGAGGCGCGGCGAACTTCAGCCTCGGAGCCAGGCAAGGAACCTTTCCACGGCTGGATCGCCGAGGCGCGTGTCTCCACCTTCGAACCCGGGGCCTTCGATCGGGCGACGGATTTCTTGATTGATGTTGCCAAAGCGAAGCTTATCAAGGCCGCCGAGAAAGAAAAGAGGGCCGGGTTCATCCGCTCACTGGGGCGCACGAAGGGGATCCGGGCGGTGAAGACTTTTGATGCGATGGCTTATGAAGGAGACTGGCTGCTTAAAGCTCTGAAGACGGCTTCATCCGTTCAGATCCTGCCAGGTGATGAATTGCAAAGCGCGCAAATCCTGCTGACGAACGTCTTGATTGGTCGGGAGTTTTTGGTGACGGATGGCAACATCGGATGCCCAAGTTTTCGGCGCACGGATGAGAATCTCGAATTCGTCCGCGCAATCAAACCGGAGGCGAGAATTTGTCTCAACGGACGATGGTGCGACATCGGAGGTTTTACGGGTGCCCCTGACCAGGCTTTCATTACCCCGGCCTGGTATCCTCTCCTGTCGTCGATCCCTAACAGTTTTCAAATCGCCGGGATGACGATCGGACCTTGTGTGAAGCCCTGCCATTGGGAGCCGAAGTGTCATGCCCCTGTCGACATCGCCTGGCCTGCCAACGGGCGGCGTGTTCCTTTTCATTTTGCTCCGCCGGCGGGTGACGACTCGTTGCGGGGGGTGACGGTGGAGCTGCACTACGAGGTCTATGAAGGCCTCCCGGTGATGATGAAAACCTGCACGCTCCAGAACGAAAGCGGCAAGGAGTTGGTGGTGACGAAGTTCGAGGGCGAGCATCTTGCGGTCCAGTTGGGCAACTCGGTATGGATGCATGAGATCGGCTTTGAGATCTTGCAAGCGCTCGAGCATCCGGGGAGTTTCAACTACGCAGATTGTTTCCCGGAGAACATTCAAGCGATGAAGGGCATCTGCGACGATGCCCGCAAAAACGACATCCGCGTGGGCGCTTATCAACTAATGATGGCGTCACAGGGTGGTTGGAGTGCGGAGAATAACGGCATGGGGTATCGCGAGGCGCCGGACAATATCGACGTTGGCCTCCAGACTGTGATTCTGCGCCAGTATATTTTCGACGCGACCTGGCACAAGACGGCGGGGATGGGATGGATCAATCTCAATACCGAAGTGTTGCCGGGCGGATGGAGAAGAATCTCGAGAAATACGAGCGGCACTTCTTCAGCCTGCTTTCGTCGGGAGCGCAAGTCTGGGTGCGGGGTCACCGGCTCTACGATGGTCCGAAATCGAAGGCGATGTTGTTGAAGTGGATGAACTGGTATCGCAAGTATCGTGAGATCATTCAGGGAGACATCATCCACCTGAGACGTCCCGATGGTCGCGACATCGACTACTTCCTTCACGTCAATCCCAAGGGAGCGCAGAAGGGCATGCTCCTGGTTTTTAATCCTCTGCAGGAAGATGGGACACGGGAGATCGACCTGCCGCTCTACTATACCGGTCTCACCAGGACGGCCCGGATTCGCGAAGGCGAGGGGACCTCGGAGGTCAGCTGATTGGACGGTCGCAGCACGGCCAGGTTTCAGGTCACCATTCCGGCCGATGGATTTCGTTGGTATGTCATCGAGTGATGTCGACCAGGCGGTGGCCCTGTCACCAAGCATTCACTGGTGAGGAAGGTGCGCCCCGTGATCGTCAGCGACCAAAATCACATGTGACGAGGGGTGCCATCGATGAATTCTAACACTTTGGCGGAGTTGACGGCCCCGGCGAAATTTCGGAGGGTGATTGTTGTTTCCGGCCAGGGGAGATGGGCGCTCTTAAATTCCCGCCAAACTGGCTTCTCTCGCTCTCGAGGACATGTCAGACTGCGCCAGCGGTAGGCGCGTTGCACACAGCGCACCGTTTCAGTTCTCTTATTTTAAAGCATTCATGAAATCTCTTTTCGCTTACCTCCTCCTGATCAGCCTTTTCATTCTACCGGTCTTCGGAGTGCCTTCGGACATTGAGAAAGCTTTCGAGAAAAAGTTTCCTGAAGTCGTAGAGCCGGAATGGGAGAAGGAGTCCAATGGATCGTGGGAAGCCACCTTTAAGCGAGATGGTGTCGAATTCCGGGTCGACTTTGATTCCGATGGCAACTGGGTTGAAACTGAACACGATGTCACCATCGATCAACTTCCTCCCGAAGTCCGTTCTGCCATCGAGATCAAGTACAAGGCGCACGAAATTCGGGATATTGAGGCGGTCGATAGCCCCACTCACGGGAAGTTTTATGATGTCGAATTCCAACAAGGCGCGGAGAAAAAGGACGTCATGTTTAGTTTGGAAGGTAAGGTTCTGGATCCAATCAATCCGCCCACTGAGGGAGGCTTCTTTCAGTATTGGGTCAACGAAACAAAATCAGATGCCGAGCTCTCGAAGACCGGCTGGGCTCTGGTTGCCAAAACCCTCTTTAACTTCCTGACGATCTTCATCTACGCCTACCTGATCTACTATCGCAGGCACCACGATCACAAGATGCTGTTTCTCCTTCTGGCATTCAACCTCTTCCTTTTCCCCATTTTCCTTTCAAGTTCGCTGGTGACGGCCGGGTTTGGCTTTACGATTTTCGCCCTTCTTGCCCTTGTCCGACTGCGAAGCGAGGCCTTCGATAAAGCGGAAATTGCCTACCTCCTCGGTGCCATTTCTTTGACTTTTGTGAACACGATGATGCCTACTTTGGTGGAGATCCCCTCTGCCTTCATCATTCTCCTGACGGCCTACATCGCCGATAAGCCCTCGGTCTGGCAGGACGGATATCATAAGATCGAAGTCGATTATCGTATCTCTGAAAAAGAGCGGGCGCTGGATCATGAATTTTTGAAGAGGCAGATCGCTGACGAATATTTGATCGAGGTGAGTCAAATCTCGATCAATCGGGTCCTCAAAAATGAAATCAGGCTCACCGTGATGTATCGTGACCTTTCCGATAAAAAACGGGAGGAGCTTTCGGTGATCAAAGATCAAGAGCGTGAACTCGCGGAGGAGGAGAAGCTACGACTTGAGGAAGAAAAACAGCGGCTCCTCCTTGAGGCCCAGAAACCCGGGCTGCAATCGCCGTAGGGGAAACTCCTGAGCGAGGGCCATTGGTTTTGTGTATCGGTATTATTCGTCGAGAAAGGGATTGGTTTGTGAAGCGCCCTGGGGCTTTGTTTGAGGGTTCGTTGGAGTGGTCGGCTGCCCCTTCGAGTCCTTGGATTCAGTGATGGGAGCGTCGGAGAATGTCAGGCCCCAGTGCTCCAGGAAAAAGCGCTTTCCGGAGGTGAAGAAGGAATCGGAGCGTCCGATGAGAGGCCGGAGGGTGGTGGACATTTGCAGGATCACGAGGAGGAGGAGTCACCTTGATCTGGATGCCGATCCCTGCGGCGCTGGTGTTTCAAATTTCCTGACCTATGGCTTCTTTGGCGCCGAGAGGGATCCAGCCACCGTGCGTCTTTCTGATCTACCGCAAGTGATCATCACGAGCGATAAGCTGGGTTTTGAATTCACACTGTCCGCAAATGTTGAAGGGGTCCACTACAGCGTGGAATGGAACTCTTCTCTCAATCAGAACGGTTGGCAAACGCTTCCCGATCAGGATGAAGAGGTGGCCGGATTTCGGTTCGATCTTCCGATCGATGGCGGAAGGAAACTTCTACGCCTGAAAGTCATCGAAAATTGATCTGTGAGATCAGGTGCCCGTCTGTAGTGCATGGGACTTTTCGTTGGTTTTTAGAATGAAGTCGTAGGATGTGAAACATCGTGAATCCCCGATTTTTCGCTGGTCTGGTGAGCTCTGGTGGCTTTGTATGGCGAGATGAAGAAGATGCGTTTTGGAGCTTTGCTTTTGGGTTTGTTGGGATTGGGAGTTTTCTTGTCGAGCTGCGGAGACAAGAAGGAAGAGGAGAAAAAGTCCTTTGCTCTGGTGACGACCGGAGTCGCGGGATTTTGGGACATTTGTAAAAAAGGCGGCGAAGACGCTGGGGCCGAGCTGGGCGTGCAGGTGGAGGTCTTGATGCCGAATGGGAGCACCGAGCAGCGCAAGGCGCTTGAGGATTTGCTCTCGAAGGGCGTGGACGGAATGTCGGTGGCGGCAATCGATCCCGAGAACCAGGCGGACATTTTTGACGATGTTGCCGGGAACGCGCTCTTGATCACGATGGATACGGATGCGCCCGATTCGAAGCGGAAGGTGTATATCGGGATGGACAATTACGATGCCGGCTGGATGTGCGGCGAGTTGGTGAAGGAGGCGATTCCCGATGGCGGGAAGGTGGTTTTATTTATCGGTCGTCTGGAGCAGGACAATGCCAAGCGTCGTCGGCAGGGGTTGATCGATCAGTTGATGGGCCGGGAGAAGGATTCGAGTCGCTTTGATGCGCCGGGTGAGGTGATCACGGGCGAGAAGTATACCGTATTGGCGACGCGGACGGATCTGTTTGACCGGAACAAGGCGAAGGAGTTTGTCGAAGACGAGTTGACGAAGAACCCGGATATCGCGGCGATGGTGGGTTTGTTTGAGTATAATCCTCCCATCATTCTGGATGTGCTCAGGGAGCGTGGCGATCTTGGTAAAGTGAAGATCGTGGGCTTTGACGAGAATCCGAACACGTTACAGGCGATCAAGGATGGTGAGATTCACGGGACGGTCGTTCAGGATCCCTATGAGTATGGCAACCGGTCGATCAAGGTTTTGTATGCCTTGTCGCAGGGTGATGACTCGGTCATTCCTGAGAGTGAATTTATCGATATTCCGGCGCGCCAGATTCGTAAGGGTAACGTCGAGACCTTTTGGAAGGACTTGAATTCCAAGCTTGGGAAATGATGGCGGAATATCTCCTGGAAGTCAGGGGAGTGACAAAGCGCTTTCCGGGCGTGGTGGCGCTTTCGGGCGTGGACTTACAGGTTCGCGCTGGCGAAGTGGTGGCGCTCATTGGCGAGAATGGGGCGGGGAAGAGCACCCTGATGAAGATTCTCGCCGGGGTGCAAGCGGCGGATGGAGGTGAGTTGTTGATCGAGGGAAAAGTGAGGCGTTTCGTAGGAGTGCAGGAGGCGCAGAAGGCGGGAGTGGCGTTGATTCATCAGGAGTTGAATCTTGCCGATAATCTGACGGTTGAGGCGAATCTATTTCTGGGGCGGGAGCCGCAGAGATTCGGGTGGATTGATCAGGCCGCGATTCGGAAGGAGGCGGAGCGGGTCTTGAAAGTGGTGGGCCTGGAGGTGCCGGCGGATACGCTTTTGAGTGAATTAACTTTGGGGAGGCAGCAGCTGGTGGAGATTGCGAAGGCGCTCTCGACGAATGCCAAGGTGATCATCATGGATGAGCCGACGTCGAGTTTATCGATGAGCGAGTCGGAGAGGCTTTTTGAGGTGATCCGGGATTTGCGGAAGCGGGGGGTGAGTGTGATTTATATTTCGCACCGGCTCGGTGAGGTGAAGGAATTGGCGGACCGGGTGGTGGTCTTTCGAGATGGCGAGAATGCGGGTTCGCTGGAGCGCGAGGAGATTGAGCATGATGCGATGGTGAAGTTGATGGTGGGGCGTGATGTTTCGCAGTTTTATCAACGGACGGCGCATGACTTGGGAGAAGTGGCCCTGTCGGTGAGAGGGCTGCGAACGGTTGAACATCCGGAGCATGAGTTAAATTTTGAGGTACGTGCCGGAGAAGTGGTGGGCGTGGCCGGTCTGGTGGGGGCGGGTCGGAGCGAAATGATGGCGGCTCTCTTTGGGGCGCGGCCAGCCTTAGGCGGTGAGGTGACAGCGGGAGGATGGAGCGGCTTGCCCCGTTCGCCGCAGGAGGCGATGAGCCATGGCTTGGCGCTGGTCCCGGAGGATCGCAAGCGGCAGGGAGTGATCCTTGAGATGTCGGTGAAAGAGAATATGAATTTGGCGGCTTTGCGTCGCGATGCGAGGGGGCCGTTTGTGGATAAGGAAAAGGAGGAGGCATTGACGACGGAGATGATGGAGGCCTTGAGTGTGAAGGCACCGGGGTCGTGGCAGTTGGCGCGGTATTTGTCGGGTGGGAACCAGCAGAAGGTTGTCCTGGCGAAGTGGTTGGCGTTGACGCCCAAGGTTCTTCTTTTGGATGAGCCGACGCGCGGGATTGATATCGGGGCGAAGGAGGAAATTTATTTGCTCATGGAGCGGTTCGCGAAGGAGGGGATGGCGGTTTTGTTTGTCTCCAGTGAGATGGAGGAGATTATGGGGGTCGCTGACCGGGCGCTCGTGATGCACGAGGGACGGATTTCAGGGGAGCTGGCGCGGGAAGATTTTTCAGAGAAGGCCATTATGGAATTGGCGACGGGACGGAGTTTATTGAACGTACATTGAATGAGATGAATCAGATCAAAAATATCAGGGGAATCCTTTTTGCGCTGGTGGCGGTCTACGTCATCACGGCTTTGCTGAACGATAATTTCCTGGGCGGGTATAATCAGGGGAAGCAACTGGAGAGGACGGGGCTTTATGGAATCTTGAGTTTGGGCGTGGCCTTCGTGATTATCACGGGTGGGATTGATTTGTCGATTGGCTCGGTGGTGTGTCTGATCGGGTGCGGCGTGCCGTGGTTGGTGGTGCGGCAAGGTTGGTCGCCGGGAAGCGCGGTGGCGATGGCCTTTTTGGTCTCCTTTGGAATCGGGATGGCGCATGGCTTGTTGATCACGAAGTTGAAGTTGCAGCCCTTTGTGGTGACGCTTTGCGGCTTGTTGATTTATCGCGGAGCGACGAGGGGTTTGGTGGACGATCAGAGCCAGGGCTTTGGGAATGGTTACACGGAATTTCGAGAGTGGGGAACGGGTCAGATCGAGATCGCCGGGAGGTTTAGTTTGGCCTATCCCTTTTTGATTCTGGTGGTCCTAGCGATCGTGGCGTGGATCTTTTTGCGGAAGACAATTTGGGGGCGCTACTTGTTTGCGCTGGGGAATAACGAGGAAGCAGCGAGGTTGAGTGGCATCAATACGGACCGGATGGTGATTCTCTCGTACGTCATTTGTTCGATGCTGGCAGCCTTGGGAGGCCTGCTTTTTATCTTGAATGGGAACAGCGCGCAGCCGAGTGACTACGGGAACTTTTTTGAACTCTACGCCATTGCGGCAGCTGTGCTGGGCGGCTGTAGTTTACGCGGAGGTGAGGGGACGATCTTGGGAGTGTTGATCGGGACGGCGGTGATGCAGGTCCTCAAGAACATGATCAACCTCGTGACCTGGCTGGAAACTCACATGGAGTTTTTGATTGTGGGGCTGGTCTTACTGGCTGCCGTGGTGCTGGATGAGATGATGAAACGCCGAGTCGCGAAGAAGCGGATGGGGTAGCAGTCGCTCAGACGATGAACATGCAATCGCCGTAGGAGTAAAAGCGGTATTTTTCTTCGACGGCTTTGGCGTAGGCTTCGAGGATGAGTTCGCGTGAGGCGATGGCGGAGACGAGCATCATGAGGGTGCTGCAGGGGAGGTGGAAGTTGGTGAGGAGGGCGTCGACGGCTTTGAACTCGTAGGGCGGGTAGATGAAGATGTCGGTTTCGCCGTGGCACTCGGCGATCTCGCGGTCGCGGGCGAGGTGTTCGAGGACGCGGGTGACGGTGGTGCCGACGGCGGCGACTTTGGGGGAGGCCTTGATTTTCGCGGCGGCTTCGGCATCGAGCGAATAGCGCTCGGAGTGCATCTCGTGATCGCGCGGGTCCTCGGCTTTGACGGGGCGGAAGGTGCCGACGCCGACGTGGAGGGTGAGGAAGGTGTGGTCGAGGGTGGCGAGGATTTCGGGGGTGAAGTGGAGGCCGGCGGTGGGGGCGGCGATGGCTCCTTCTTCGCGGGCGTAAACGGTTTGGTAGCGGTCGCGGTCTGATTTGTCGGCCTCGCGTTCCATGTAGTGGGGGAGGGCGAGGTGGCCGTGTTTTTCGAGATCAGGCGGGGAGTCCCAGTGAATGAGGCGTTCGCCTTTTTCGTTGGTTTGCACGACGGTACCCGTACTTTCGCCGACTTCGACGGTGCGGCCGGGTTTCATTTTTTTGCCGGGGCGGACGAGGCACCACCAGTGGTGGGGGTCGCTGGCGTTGGTGCGGACGAGTTCGATGGTGCCATCGTTGGAGAAGAGGCGGGCGGGGATGACTTTGGTGTCGTTGAGGACGAGGAGGTGATCGGGGGGGAGGAGGTCTTTGAAGTCGCGGAAGTGGTGGTGGGAAATTTCTCCGGTGGCGCGATTGACGAGCATCATGCGCGAGCTGGCCCGGTCGGTGAGCGGACGGGAGGCGATCAATTCATGGGGGAGATCGTAGTGGAAGTCAGTGGTGCGCATGTCAGCGGTCGTGCAAGGCGAATCCGGCCTCGGAGGCAAGCTTGAGGAAGTCGCTGGGGGGATGGGAGTGAGTGAAGGCCACGAAGGTCCGGTTGCAAGGGCTGCCGGTCTGTTCGGTGGCGGCGCGAAGGTGGATGCCCTTTTGGTGGAGATCCCAGTTGTCTTGTGACGAGGGTTCCCAGCCGTGGGCAAGAAGGTGGCGGTAGAGGTGGTGCCGGGTGAGGCCGTCGGAGTTGATGAGGGTGAGCTTGTTGCGAATTAGCAAGAGGGGGGCGGAATCGGGCCAGGTGAAGTGATTGATTCCGGGGCCGCCGTGTTTTTTGCGGGCCCAGACGCGGAGGTGTTTTTGGGCGGTGGAAAGGAAGCGGAGGAGGAGCCGGTTGAAGGAGGAGTTGAATGCGGGGGCGAGCTCGCGGGTGAGGCGCCATCGGGTGTGGGCGATGGATTGGTAGCCCGCTTCGCCGGTGGGTCCGGAGTAGATGACGTCGCCTAATTGCACGCTGATGGGACTGCCCTGATAAACGAAACCTTCCCAGCGGATGCCGCCGTCGGAGAAGCGGTCGGGGTGTTTGCGGAAGAGGAGGGCTTCGGCCTGACCGTAGCCCATTTGCTGCTTGAGGTAACGCCACGGAGTCGCGCGGCGGTGGTGCCAAACAAAGGAGCCGCCGGAGAATCCGAGGGTGTGTCCAGCGTCGCGAAGCCGCCAGCAGAAGTCAACGTCGTCGCCGGCGGTTTCGAAGATGGGATCGAAGCCGTTGATGTCATCGAAGGCCTTCTTGCGAACCGAGAGGTGGCAACCGGGGAGGTGCTCGGCGAGAGTGTCGCTGAGCATGACGTGAGTGGGTGCGCCGGGGGCCGAAGTGGTGAGGGCAAGCCCGAGGGAGTCGGGGAGGGGAGGGAGATTGGGCCCGCCAATGGCCTGGTGATCGGTGGTGGCGTAGGTGTAGGCGAGCCAGGAAAGCCAGTGGACATCGGGGAGGCAGTCGTCGTCGGTGTAGGCGAGGATTTCGCCGGTGGCCTGGGCGGCGCCGTAGTTACGCGCGGCTGAGAGTCCGCAGGGGTCGAGGTGGAAGACGTGGACTCCGTGGAGTCGGTCGAGGAGGCAAGCGGTGTCGTCGTCGGAGCCGTCGTTGACGACGATGATTTCGAAGTCGGGGTAGTCGATGGCGCGGCATGCGGCGATGCAGGCAGCGAGGCGGGAGGCTCCGTTGCGGGTGCAGACGATGACGGAAAACTTGGGAAGGGGAGAAGGGAGAGGGATGGGGAGGGCGGTCTTTTTGACCGCCTCAAGGACGGGCTTGGCGGAGCCGTCGCGACGGGTGAGGCCGAAGGACCAGTCGGTGATGGTGGTGCCGTTGTTGAACCAGTCATCGGACCAGGCGTAGAGGGTGGCTCCGGCGAGCCCGGCGGCGCGGGCGATTTTGAGAGCTTGGGGGAGGAGTTCGGCCTGGGCTTCCTCGGAGTTCGATTGAGTATCCATTCCAAACTCGGTGAGAAAGACGGGGCGATCTCCGGCGAGATGATGGAGTCGGGGAAGGTAGGAGGCGAAGGCTTCAGGGTCTTCGAGGTAGATGTTGAAGGCGGTGAAGTCAGCGGACGGAGGTTCGAGAAATTCCGTGCTGGGATAACTGGCGTAGGCGATGGGGAGGCCGAAGGCGATTTTCTGGGCTGCGCGGATGAGTTCGTCGAGGTGCTGGTTGACGAGGTGGGCGTCCATCCAGTGCGCCATGTCGGGTGGGATTTCGTTGCCGACGAGGACGGCTCCGAGGCCGGGGTGCCAGTGATGAGCGGAAAGCCAGGTGACGAGTGATTCCTTGGCGCGGTAGAAAATGCCGGGGTTGTCGTTGATGAAGTCACAACCGTGGGCCCAGGCGTGGGTGGCGATGACGATGAGGTCGTGCCGCGCGGCGGCGTCGAGGAACTCCTTATCCGGGAGGAAATAGATGCGAATGGAGTCGAAGCCCGCGTCTCTAATGAGGGGGAAATCCTTTTCGGGACGGTGGTCGCTTTCGGGAGGGAAGGGCCCGTAGGTGACGGTGCGCAAAAAGTGCGGCTTCCCATCGAGATGGAAGTGTTTGCCGTGAACCTTGAGGCGCATGGCGGGAGTTTGCAACGAACCTTCCCGCTCGCCAATCCCGAAGGGGAGAAAGTGTCCTATTCGGAACCTTCGACCTCAAATCCACCGAGCATTCCGCCGAGGATGCCTCCGGATTTGGATTCGAGGTTTTAGCGGTAGGCATCGAGCTGGGTTTCGTTGAGGACGGGGCGGAGGGCTTCCACTTTTTCGTCGACGGGCTTGGCTGAACAAATCCGCTGATCTGTATTTGGGTCAGAGCTGTGGTCATATCGAATGGTTTCTTGATTCACACTTGCCGGACAAAAGTAGCAAGCCAGCCCATGACTGTCCGACTTGCGGATATTTTGTTCCGGAGAATTCGGGTCATTGTCCCAACTGTAAATCACCGGTTTAGTCCGAATATCGGGTCGGTGGCGGAATTGGAAATATTGTGAGTATCTCTCAAGGGGGCTCATACTTCCTCCGGATCCACGTTGCCCTCTGGTTTTTCGGATCGTAAGGTTCGACTGGAATTGAGCACGGATTTCTCAATCATAATTGGCTATGGAAAATTTACCGGAGTGGATCGCCATTGTTTTATTGAGCCTGATGGCGGGGCTTTCCATGCCATTGGGAGCTGTTCTTGCGCGGTTTGAGCGAATTGGTCCCGGTTGGCTGGAGGATGAGTTTCGCCATGCCGTCATCGCCTTTGGGGGAGGGGCACTCCTTTCTGCGGTGGCTTTGGTGCTGGTTCCGAAGGGCGCGGAGAGTAACTCCATCCTGGTGACGGCTCTGTGTTTTGGGGGAGGCGGAGTGATTTTTGCGCTTTTCGACATCTATCAGGCCCGAAAGAAGAGCAAGGCCGGGCAGCTGGTGGCGATGTTGTCGGACTTTGTGCCGGAAGCTCTCGTGCTGGGCACGGTTTTTGTGGCTTCGCCCCAGGTGGCCATTCTTCTCGCCTCGCTCATCGCGCTGCAAAACATCCCCGAGGGCTTCAACGCTTTTCGTGAGTTGCAGGAAGAGGATTCGTCCAGGCCCTGGCAGCTCATCGGGGTCTTTTGCCTCATGGCTCTGCTGGGGCCTTTTTGTGCCTTGGTGGGCCACTTTTTTCTCCGGGAGCAAGATGCGCTCGTAGGAGGTATTCAACTCTTTGCTGCGGGAGGGATTCTCTATCTCGTGATTCAAGACATTGCGCCGCAAGCGCAACTTAGGAACCACCACCTTCCTGCGCTTGGTGCCGTGGCTGGATTTCTGTTGGGACTCATCGGTTATATGCTCACCCGGTAGGTGATTGAATCGGAAGGAGGTCGCTTGAGCCCTGCCCGACAGGATTTCCTACGCTCCGATTGGTCGTGCAAATCCTCCCTTGTTCCGCGTAGCTTCCTACGTGCCAGATGCCTTCCGGGAACAAAAGCGAGTGATGAACTAGTTACCGGCATTCCGGGAGGATTCACTGGATTGAATTCCATCTCGTCTTTCCCGATACGCTCTCGGTTGGAGCGGCACACCACGAAGCCACCGAATTGGAGTCACTGGTCGCGAACCTTGTGCATCCGGGAGGTCGGGTGATCTCCCACTTGGAACCCAGATCTGCGGAACATCACGAGGAAGATTGGGAGGCCTTTTAAATAACGTCTGCGAGTGCTTCGTCAGGGGCTTTTTCGGTGAGGGGAAGGTGGTCTTGTTTAGGATCCTGCTTGCGGAGGTTTCTGATTGAATCTAAGAGATCCGTCATGATCCGTGATATGGTAATTGTTCTTCAAAAATATTGGTTAGCTCTCGTGCTTGGGTGGCTGTGTGCACGTGGGGTGTGCGTTGGCGAGGTAGTTGGAATTGAGAGCCGTCCGTTGGGGAAGGCTTCGGCGGGTGGATCTACTTTGTTTACAGAGATGGAGGCGGGTGTGAGTGGGGTGGATTTTGTGAATCCCATCGATAAGGAGCACCCGACCAAGCGATTGTATCTGGGGGCGTTTGCCTGCGGCGGGGTTGCGATTGGTGATTTCGACGGGGATGGGATTTCGGACGTTTTTTTGACGAGCGGCCCGAGGAAGAATCGGCTGTATCGCGGGATTGGCGGGATGAAGTTCGAGGACGTCACGGAGGCGGCCGGTGTTGCCGGAGGCGATGAATGGACGGCGGGTGCGAGCCTGGTGGATGTCGATGCCGATGGTGATCTGGATATCTATGTGTGCAACTATGATGCGCCGAATGCGCTTTTTATAAACGACGGGAAGGGGCGCTTCACGGAGAAAGCGGGGGAGTTCGGTTTGGCGATTTCGGATGCCAGTTTGATGGCGTCGTTTTGTGATTATGACTTGGATGGAGATCTTGACTGCTTCCTCTTGACTCGGGATTTCAAGCGGGCGGGCGGGAGGCCGGAGAAGCATCCCATTGTCAAGACGGCGAGCGGTTACGAATTGGAGGAAGGCGCTGAGAAGTTCTACAAGCTTGAAGAGCAGGCCGGTGGGAAGTGGGTTTACATCAATGCGGGACGTGAGGATTTTCTGCTTCGGAATGAGGGCGGAAAGTTTGTTGATGTCAGCAAGGAGGCGGGGATTTCGGGTCGTGACCGTGGCAACTCATCGACGTGGTGGGATTACGATAACGACGGGCTTCCGGATCTCTATGTAGGCAATGATTTCAAGGATGCGGACCGGCTGTACCGGAACAATGGCGATGGCACCTTCAAGGATGTCATTGCGTCGGTGGCTCCGCATACGCCGTGGTTCTCGATGGGTGCGGATCTTGGAGATCTGGATGGTGACGGGCGGGAGGATTTGTTGTTGGCCGATATGGCGGGGACCAATCACTTTCGTTCTAAAACGACGATGGGCGAGATTGGCTCAATCCGGCCCTTCCTCGTGTCCGCGGTGCCCCGTCAGTATATGCACAACGTGCTCTATCTGAATCAGGATTCAGGTTTGCTCGTGGACGGATCGTTCCTGGCGGGCCTGGCAAAGTCTGACTGGAGCTGGGCGGTGAAGATTAATGATTTTGACCTGGATGGTTTACCGGATGTCTATTTTACGAACGGGGTTTCGCGGAGTTTTAATGATTCGGATGTGCAGCGGACGATGGATGATTACATTGGCAAGACGGAGTGGGATTTTTATGAATCGCGGGAGCCCCGCAAGGAGACCAATCTGGCCTTTGCGAATCGAGGCGGGTTGTCGTTTGAGAATGTGAGCGAGGCCTGGGGTTTGGCTCATTTTGGGATGAGTTATTCCGCGGCGACGGGGGATTTGGATGGCGATGGTGATGTTGATTTGGTCGTCGCGGGATTGGATGAGCCGGTGAAGATTTATCGGAATGATGCGACGGCGACCCGGGGACGGGTGGTGGTGAGGCTGGTGGGGGCCGGGGGGAACCCGGGGGGGTATGGGGCGACGGTGACGCTGAAAGCTGGTGGGCTGGAGCAGGTGCGGACCTTGCGTCCCGCGACGGGATTTGTGTCCACGAATGCGCCGGAGTTGTGCTTCGGACTCGGGGAAGCGGATGAGCTGGAATCGCTCACGGTGAAGTGGCAACGGGGGACGGTGCAGAGATTCTCTGGCCTGAAATCCGGGCAGATTTATACCATCAGTGAGCCGCGCTCCGAGCCTCCGAAGTGGCAGCCGAAAGGGCCGCAGAGGCCGATGTTTGTGGAGTTGAGATCACCGAGTCTCGGTGCGGTTGTTCCGAAGGAGCAACATTATGACGATTATGCGCGCCAGCCCTTGTTGCCTTACCAGCATTCCTTGTTTGGGCCGGGGATGGCCTGGGCGGATGTGGATCGTGACGGCGACCAGGATTTCTATTTGTCCCGGCCGGCGGGTGAGGCGGGGCAGGTTTATCTTACCGAAACACCGGGAAATTTTGCTTCGAAAGCAGAGAAACCATTTGATGCCCATGCGGAGTCGGAGGAACTCGCGCCGCTCTTTTTCGATGCCGATGGTGACGGCAGTATGGATCTCTTCGTGGTGAACGGGGGCGTGGAATGCGAGCCCGGAGATGCCGGCTTGCGCGATCGCCTTTATCTCGGAAAGGGTGACGGGACCTTTGTGAATGCTCCGGAGGGGGCGCTGCCGGATTTGCGGGACAGCGGAAGTTGTGTCGCGGAAGGGGATTTCGACGGAGATGGGGACGTGGATCTTTTTGTGGGGGCGCGGGTCATTCCAGGGCGCTACCCGGAGACGCCCTCGAGTCGGTTGTTGAGGAATGATTCAAAGCCCGGGGCACCGAAATTTGTCGAAATCACCGCCACGATGCCTGGTCTTGAGAAGGCGGGCTTGGTGACAGGGGCTTTGTGGAGTGACGCGGACGGTGATGGACGGGTGGATCTTTTGCTCACCTGCGAATGGGGCCCGGTGCGCTTGTTTCTGAATCGCGAAGGGAAGCTGTTAGAGAAAGAGGATACCGGAATTTTGGATCGTCTTGGTTGGTGGAACGGGATTGCGGGAGCGGATGTCGATGGCGACGGTGACACCGACTATGTCGTGACCAACCAGGGCTTGAACACGCCCTACAAGGCCAGTGTTTTGAAGCCCGAGTTACTTTACTACGGAGAGATGGACGAAAGCGGGCGGCCGCAAATTATCGAGGCCAAGTTCGAAGGGAAAACCCTCTACCCACGGCGCGGATTCAGTTGTTCAAGCGGTGCTATGCCGAGCCTCCGGGGTAAGCTGGGGACTTTCAAAAACTTTGCGACCTCCTCCTTGGAGGATCTCTACAGTGAGACCCGGCTTGAAAAGGCGCAGCGCTTTGAAGCGAATTATTTGGAGACTTCCATTTTGATCAATGATGGAAAGGGCGGGTTCGAGATGAAACCCCTGCCGCGATGGGCCCAGCTTTCGCGTTCCAATTGTGCCCTGCTTGAGGATCTCGATGGGGATGGAAAGATTGATTGTCTTTTGGGTCAGAATTTCTACGGACCGCAGCCAGAGATCGGGCACTTCGACATGGGTTCGTCGTTGCTCTTGAAAGGCAAGGGGGATGGAACCTTCGAGCCGGTGTTGCCGAGAGTGAGCGGGATTCAAGTTCCCGGAGCGGTGATGTCGGTCAAGTCAGTGGATCTCAATGGCGATGGCCAGAAGGAGCTGATTTTGGGCGTGAATCGTGGCCAGATGAGGGTCTTTTCGCTGTTGCCGAAATAGCCGGTGCACTAGTTTTGGATGACCCGGATACGGATGAAGCGGCGGTTGTTGTCAGGGAGGATTTGCGAATCTGCGATGGTGACGGTTTCAGTGCCATCTTCGTTGTCGAGGGGCGTTCCGACCACTTTGGTGACTTCGGCCCAGTCTGTGAGATTGTCGGAGACTTCGGCGTGGTAGGAGAGGTCGAGGGCCTTTTTCCAGCGGGTGAAGGTGATGGCGAGCTTGTTGTCAGTGATGATGGCAGCAGGTCCTTGCGCGCTCGATCCCACTCGGGGATTGAGGTTGAGGGCGTATTCCATGAGGTTGTCGAGGCCGTCCCCATCGAGGTCGACAAGCGGGCCGCTGATCTTGGAATCGTCGAGTTCGAGGGTGGAGAAGTAGTCCTGTCCCCAGATGCTGTATTCCTGGCTGAAGCCGGTTCCGGCAACACCGGGGGTCCCTCCGAATTCACAGCTAATGCCCCAGCTTGCGGCAATACCGAGTTGGGCGAGAGGTGTTGCGGGATCTCGAAGTTCCAGGGAATATCCGCCGCCATCGGTGGGTTTGTACCAAACATCGTTGTAGGTGAATTCAGTGATGAGAACTCCGTCGCGATCCAGGAGGCGAAGATGTTCGCCATCGTTGCTGAGGCTGGTCCCGGAATAGCCGCCGGTGACGTTGAAACCCGCGCCGTAGCGGAAGGTGAAGGCATCGGGGTTTTTGGCGAGGATGAGCCGCTCACCGGGGAGGATGATGGCATTCAGGGGGAAGGTAAAGGTGATGCCGTCGTCGAATTGGCTGTCGACGAGATCAATTTCCTGCACGCCGGGGTTGAAGAGTTCGAGAAATTCGAAGTCGTCGGCATCGAGGAAACCGGCGGTCATTTCGGCGTTACTCGGTGGCGAGGGATTGTAGTGCACCTCGGTGATGACGAGGTTGGAGGCGTTGGCGGCGAGGGTTCCGCCGACGACGAAGGTGGCTTGTGCGGAGCCGCCCCAGCGGGAGTCGAAGAGGGTGGTCGGGTTACTGGCCTCGTAGGCGCGGGTAACGATGTGAGCCGAGGAATTGAGGGTGATGGGTCCGGTGTAGAGGGAGCCGGAGAAGGTCCCTCCGTCACCGCGGGGGTCACGGCCATCGAGGGTGTAGTAAATGGCGGACCCGGCCGGTCCACTGAGGGTGACCTGGAATCCGGAAGCTTCAACACCGCCGTTTTGGCTGAGGGTGACCTTGCCTGCCAATTGTGAGTCGATCCACGCGGTGCGGGTGGCGAGCCAGTTTTTGATGTTCTGAACTTCCCCGGCCACGCTGCCGCCGTTGTTGGGAGGGACCGCAGTCCAGCGCGCGTAGTTTCTGGGAGCGGCTTCGGTGACCTCGGCCTCCATGGCGTCGAGTACGCTGAAGAGGGAGGCATTGGTGAAGGTGCCTCCGGGGAGGCGGAGCTGGCACCAACGATCGATCCAGTCTTGGGCGAAGTCGGGATCATCGAAGAGTCGGTCATACCATCCGTGCTCGAAGAAGCTGGTGCCGCCGCTGTCCGACCAGACCTGAGGGTTGTTGTCCCTGCCATCGTAGGATTCCAAGGACCGGTCGAAGTCCCAGATGGGGCCGGCGACGATGGACTTGTTGCGATCCTTGTGGAGGAAGGTGCTCAAGCGAAGGGCATCGACATTGAAGGCGAGGACGTTGAGAAGATGGTGATCAATCCAGGAGTCCTGGTTGATGTAAGGCGCATAGCCTAAGACGGGGTCGGTGAAATTCCCTCCGGTCAGGGCGGAGCCGAAGTCATTGAGGTGGCCGCGCAGGTAGGACGTTTGGGCGGGGGTAATGGAGGTGGGATCGGGGTCTTCGATGACTTGTTGGTCTCCCTGGCCAATGGTGAAGAAAGCGGGGCTTCCACGGTCGACCTTCCAAAGGTATCCTCCGGAGACATCCGGCCCGGTGTTGTCGCCGGGATCGAGTTTGGTGATGTCGACGCGGTCATTGTCGATCTTGATCGATTCCATGAGGACATAGACGCCGTGGTAGTCGCTGGCGTAGGAGAGGTTACCGCCGCCGGTATTGGCGAAGACTTCGACGAAGCGGGTGCGGACGGCGTATTGGCCCACCTGATTGCTCAGATGATACATGAAGGCGTTGCGCATGAAGGCGCGGTCGAAGTCGTAGGGTGCGTAGAGGATGAAGTCGGATTCTTTGGGGAAGTCGAGGAGGTCGACGGCTTTGTCTTCGTTGTCAATTTCTCCCCAGGTCTCGATGCGGAGGTTGGGCTTGGATTGTCCGGCGGTGGATGATCCCCGCGTATGGGATCCTCCCCTGGTGATGAGTTGCGGAGCGTTGGTGAGAGCGCTGCGTCCATTGGTTTGTGGGTCGAAGACGGCCATGACCATGGGTTGGAAAGAGCTGCCGGGGCCGGGGAAACCGCCGGACCCGAAGTTGTCGAGCACCACGATGGGGAGGTCGGAGGTGAAGGATTGGAGGTCGGCTTCAAGGCGGAAGTAGCTTTCGCTGGAGACGGGTCCGGGGGAGGAATCGGCGGTGAAGGTGCGGGCACGGATGCGGGTGCTGGCACTGAGATTCAGGGGTGCGGAGTAGAGCGGAGAGCTCACGGCGGGAACGGTTCCGTCGGTGGTGTAGCGAATCTGGCTGGCGGGTGTGGAGCTTGTCAGGGTGACGGATTGGGCAGTGTTGAAGGTTCCGCCGGGAGGGGAGATGGTGACGGGGCCTCCGATGTTGTTGGTGCCTGCAATGTTGGGGGCACCGGGGGTGGGCGATGGAAAATAGAGAATGGAGGAAGGGTCGATGTCGGTAATTTTGATGGCATTGAGCTTCGGCAGAACGAGGAAGTCAGTGTCGCTGGAATTGAAATTCAGTCCGTGAATGGCGAGGATATTGGTTCCGCTTTGGAGAAGAGAGAGGTCTTGTGAAAGATTAAGATTCGTCACGAGGGCACCGCCAGCGGAGTTTCCGCGGGTGACGTTGATGGAGTCGAGGTCGACGTTGGTGGTGGCCCCTCCGGTGCGTGCGCTGAACTGCACGCGGTATTCGTAAGGGGTGAGGTTGGGGATTAGGACGTTGTTGTGAAAGACCACGGGAGCTCCGGCGGCTCCACGAACGTTGGGAATGACACTGACGCTGACATTGCTCCCGTTGCCGTTGGGCGTGAGGGTGATGAGGGCGCGGTGCCAGACGTTGGAGTTGAGGTTGATGGACCCGGAGAGGTTCTGCTCGGCGCGGGTGGAGCCGTAGTGGAGGGAGATTTCATCGATGTTGTTGTAGATATCGAATCCGACTGCAAAGATCCCGGGGAGGTTGGGTTCCTCGGCAGGGTCGACGATGGCACCTGCACTTGCGGTGGTGGTGCCGTAGGTCCCGGTGGGGAGAAGGAGGAAGGAAAATCCGTCGGCCTGTCCGTTCATGCGAAAATCGAACTCCGCTGTGACGGTGCTAAAGGGGCCGATGTCGGTGCGGTCGAAGTGGATACTGTTATGGTTTCCGGTAGCACCATTGTAGATGAGACGGAGGTAGGGGTTGGCTCCGGCGATGATGGAAGCGGGGGTGGCGCTGTGGTTGGTGAGAGCGAAGTTGGTTTCCGAGGGCGAGAAGTCGCTGATGGCGAGGCCGCCGGCATTTTCGGAGAGGGCGGTTGAGTTCCAGGAGGGATTGGCGGGTGCGTTGAAGGCGTCCAGGGGAGACCCGTTCAGGTAGAGGGAAAAACCATCGTCGTAAGTCATCTGGATCGATAAGGAATCGAAGTCAGGCGTGCCGGTGATTTCGAAGGGGAGGCGGAAATAGGCTCCGGAGTTGTTGCCTTGAAGTGAGGCTCGAAGGTCGGTGTTGATCAGAGTTGAGAGGCCGCCGGTGGTGTCGTATCCCAGTCCGTTGGTGCCGGTGCTCCAGGAGGAATCGTCGAATCCGCTCGTGGTCCAGGTGGTGCCGAGGGTTCCGTTTGTGGGGACAAAGTAGCTCGCTACAGAGTTTTCATCGATGAGCGGAGATTCGTTGGAGGACATCTCGAGGCCGTAGGAAACATCGCTGAGTTGGGAGGGAAATACGGGGGCAAATTCGTGGGAGACGGCGATCCCATCGGGTTTGATGAGGCCGAGGTATTCGCCTCCGGCGGAGAGCCTGAAATTGGTGTGCAGTTCGGAACCGGTGAGGTCTTTTCCGGAGGCGAAGACCACGAGAAATCCGCCGGGTTCGATGGTTCGCGAAGGGAAGATCCATTTGGTAGGGTCGGCGGAGTCATCAGTCAGGTGCCAGCCGACGAGATCCACTGGGACGAGGCCGGCGTTGTGGATCTCGATCCAGTCGGAGGCTTCTCCCTGGAAGTCGAGGAGGCTTGAGGTGTTAGAAGCCATGAACTCGCTGATGAGAATGTCGCCGACGGGCTCGGGGACGGTCGGGTCACGGCCGACGGCGATTTCGTTGCCATCGCTCACTCCGTCGGAATCGGAATCGGCGGAGTTGGGATCGGTTCCCGGCTGGGTGGGGCCGGTAGAGGGGAGCGAGGGGTTTTCAAGACCATCCGGGAGGCCGTCGTTGTCGGTGTCGGCAATGAGAGGGTGGGTCCCGGTGTCGGAAACGCTGACCCAGATGCCGGTCATCGTTTCGACATTGTCGTTGAGAGAGTCGTCGTCGGTGTCCACGTCTTGTGGATCAGTGCCGAGTTGGAATTCCTGCAAGTTGGTGAGGAGATCGGAATCAGGATCGCCGTGTGCTCCGTCATCTCCCGCGTCACTGTCGGGGTCGAGCCCGTTGTCGACCTCCCAGGAATTGGGAAGGCCGTCGTTGTCGGTATCGGTATTTCCGTCGGTGATGACGGTGAGGTTGTCGATGAGGACGGTCTGGTTGGCTCCTCCGATGCGCCCGGAGAAGCCAAAAATGAAGGCGTCATCTCCTACGAACGAATTCAGGGCGATGTTGGTAAAGTTGGCATTGGTGAGGAGGCCGTTGGTGGTGAAGGAAACTCCGTTGGCAGGATCATAGGTGATGGTGACCTGCCCGCCCACGCTGGTTCCGTCGTTGAGAATGGGGCCATTGTTGAAGGCGAGGTCGGTGGTGGTGCCTCCGTTCTTTTCGGCGATGTTCACACCTTGCTCCGCGTCAAAGTTCTCCCAGGAATCCATTTCGAAGGAGAGATTGGAGGTCACGGAGGCGACGCTTTCCATGCCTTCTTCGCCGGATCCCGGTTCGCCCGGGGAGAAGTTTCCGTAGTTGAAGGAGAAACCGTCGGCCGGGTTGTTGTTGCCGGCACTGTCGATGATGGTGAGGTCAAAGGTCGCGGTCCAGCCCGCGGAAGATCCGGCAAGGGCCGGGATGGTGAAGCTCCCGTAGCCGCCGGTGCCGCCATCGGCAGTGAGTTCGAGGGCGAGGCCGTTCACCTTGGCACTGCCGGACATGGTCGAGCCATCGGCCAAAGTGGTGGCGCCGTTCGCGAAGTTGTCAAAATCCTGTTCGTAGGTCTCGGCTTTTAAAAAAACCGGGCACGCTGCCAATAACAAAGCGGCGAAGGCGGAGAATCGGGATCCTGTGGAAGTCTTCATGGCACGTTTGATTGGCTGGGGAATGAAAGCCCAGAGGGAAGCTGGAAGATAGGGAAACCAGCCTCAGGATCAATGGAATCCTTTGGAAACCCCTCAAATTACAAATATTCTAATTGGGTTATTGACATCGAGATAATTTTTTTTATTTTCTCTTTAATCGCTTTAAGGTTAGCTTGTTGGCCCCTAGAGCTTAGGAAAAACAACCAACTACAGAGACCATGAAAAAATTAATTCAATCACTCAGTGCACTTGTAGCACTTGGCAGCGCAGCTACTGCGGCCACATATTCCCAGAATTTTGACGGGTTCGCCGATGGAGCGACTGATCTGGGAGACGGCTCGCAGATGAATGGCACGGCTTCCATTCAGGGCGGAGCTCTTCGTCTCACAGAAGATATGGGAGCAGGCGGCCAAGCGAGCTTCAACATTCCGGCCCTTGCCGGATCGTCCGCGGGCTGGACCGCGACTTTCAACATAAGTCTTTTCGATAGTGTTGGTAACAATAACCCTGCTGACGGTTTCTCCTTCAACTACGGAAATTTTGGCTTGGGAGAGCTGGGAGCATCTGAAGAGGGAATGGCAGGGATCCTTGGCGTCACCGACAATCTTTCCTTCGAGGTTGATTCCTGGGAGAACTTCGATGCCGAGCAAGGTGTGAATATCTCTGAGGTCGCGGGTGGAACTGATTTGAGTATTGCCTTCAATAATGGTTCTATTCTCAATGACGGTGCTACCGTCAGTGGGGTAGCAACGATGAGTTGGGATCCTGTCAACGGTGCTTCCTTTACGACGACTGGCCTGAACACCAACGCGAATTTTAGCAATCTCCCAACGACTTTCGCTGCGAGTGACGCACTTCTCTTCGGGCTTTCTGCACGTGTTGGGGGTGCCAACCAAACCACTCTCATCGACGATCTCGTGATCACGACAATTCCTGAGCCTACCGGTTCAGCTCTCCTTGGCCTTGCTGGCTTGGCTGCACTGATCCGCCGCCGTCGATAGACTGCCGGGTTGTTCAAAAAACTTCAGAGCTCCGGTTTATCGGAGCTCTTTTTTTGGATCCACGAACAAAGGTGCTAAAAGTGCTTCCGCAACATTTCCAGGCTTTTGGGGACACCGGTGAGGGGGTCTTCGAGGCCTTCGAATTCGAGGGAGACGTAACCGCGGTAGTTTGCTTTCTTCATGATGGCGGCGATGCGGGCGTAGTCGAGATCGAGGGTGTACCAGCGCCCTTTGCCGTAGTAGGTTTTGGCTTGGAGGAGGACGGCTTTGGGCGCGAGTTGCTCCAGACGATCGTAGGGGTCTTCGAGGAAGTTGCCGGTGTCGAGGGTGACTTGGAGCCAGGGTGATTTCACGGTGTCGACGATTTTCATGACGCCTTCCGGGGTGAGGCCGAGGCCCCAGTGGTTTTCCATGCCGAGGACGACGCCGCATTTCTCGGCGATGGGAATGAGTTGTTCCATGGCTTTGATGACCCACTCAAAGCCTTCCTTTTCGGTGTGTCCTTCGAGGACGTCTTCGATACCGCGATGGGCCATGAGATCATCGAAATCTTTCCGCGTTCCCCAGCCGCCGGTGTTGATGCGGATGGTGGGAATGCCGAGGGCGTAGGCTTGCTCGATGTAGCAGATGGTTTGTTCGACATTACGGCGGCGAACGCGTTCTTCGGGATCGACGAAATCTTGGTGGGTGGAGAAGCCCATAAGGTCGATGCCGGCATGAAGGGCCTGGCGTTTGATGGTTTGGAGGGCGGCGGGGGAGAAGTCTTCCATTTGCACTTGGAGGATTTCGACGCCGTCGAAGCCGGTGGCGGCGGCGAGGTCGATGCACTTGCCGATGTCGCGGAATTCATCGCGTTGGAATCCCCAGTAGCTATAGGTGGAAACACCGATGGGGTTGCGTCCTTTTTCGCGGGCAGAGGAAATGCCGGGTGCGAGGGCGGCGAGAGAGGTGAGCTTGGTAAAACGACGTCTTGAAAAATTCATGACGTTACCCTGCATGATGGTGCCGCCTGTCGGCGATGTAAAAAGGACTGAGGAAGGGTGGAAAATGATTTTCTTTTCCATCCAGTGCTTGGTGTTAGGTTTAGAGTCCTATGAAGAAATCGTTGTTAACGTTCACGGCTTTAGCGGTAGGGCCACACTTGCCTGTGGCCAGGAAGAGGCAAAATCCACGGAAGTGACGGGCGTGGCTGTTGAGGAGGTCTTGAAAGGGTCGATTGCCGAGGCCCTTGCAAGGCTATGCTTCCTCACGAGCGGTCGCTCGATGTGAGGTCTCCAAACTCTTTTATGGAGTGGTGTGGATGATTTTCACACGGAGGAATTGCCGGTTGCTTCCGGAGACGGGGGTGAGGGAGCGGACAGTGACGAGGGCGGAGCCGTTGCCCTGATCGATGCTCGATTCCTCAATCAGGAAAGAGCTGCCTTCATCCCAGCCGGCGAGGTCTCCGCTGAGCTGCGAGGTGTAGGTGAGGTCGGTGGAGGGAATCCTTTGGAGGTAGGTGACGGAAGGGTAGGTCAAGCCACCGCTGTCGACGGTGGAGTGGGTGATGAGTGAGGCGTTGATTAGCGGGTTTCCGAGGAAGGCGTATTCGAGAAGATTGGAGAATCCGTCTCCATCCGGATCTGCAAGAGGACCGGCGATGGCAGGATCAGCCATCTCGGAAGGGGAGAGGAAGCCGGAAAGGAATTCCTCAAAGCCGGTGAGGTCGGGCTCGGGTTGACCGGGGGTGCCTCCGATGACAGAACCTGCGGTCCAGCTGGCGGCGAGGGCGTGGTCGGGAGTCGAGTCGGGATCAATGAGGACGAGGGAGTAGCCGGCGCCGTCCGGGCTGGTGGGCCAGGGGGCGGCGTCATCGTAGATGAAGTCAATGATGGGGGTGTTGACGGCGAAAGAGAGGGTGATTTGTTCCCCTCCGTTGGAGAGGGAGTTAGGGTAAACGCCGATGACCGGAAGGGAGTTCCCGTAGCGGGCCTCGAAGGCGGCCTGGTTTCTCACAAGGAGCACCGAGGCTCCGGGGGCGAGGGAGGTGTTGTTGCCCGTGGCGAAGTCGAAGGTGATGCCGGCCGTGAAGTCGAGATCGCTGAGATCAAGGGTGAGGCTGTCGGAAATGTTGGTGATTTCGATGAATTCGAAGTCATCGGTGTCGGCCGAGATGAGGGCTTCGGTGGCATTGGGTTGGGGCGGGTTGTACATGATCTCGCTGATGACGAGGTTGTTCTGCCAGAGGTCGATGCTTGGAACGCCAGGGACGAATTCGATGGGGTCGGACCAGTGGCTGGTACGACCGGTGGCGTCTTCGTGTTGGACGCGGACGCGGTAGGTCACGCCGGGTTCGGAGGCATCGGCGGGGAAGAGGTAGTTGGCATCGAAGGAATTGATGTCCGCCGAGGTGAGGATGGATTCGATTTCGTAGGTGCGGGGGGTGTTGGCGACGTAGCCGGTGAGGCCGGGGGCGAGGATTTTGGCGATGCGCCAGCGCATTTTACCGAAGGAGCCGTTGCCGTTGGGATCGCTGAAGGAGCCGCTGGTGAAGAAGAGTTGGTTGACGGGGTATCCGGCGGGCCCGTTGTAGGCGAGGGAGGGTTTGTTAGGGATGTTGTTATCGGCGGCCTCGTAGTTGAGGTACTCGTATCCGTATCCGGCTGGAATACCGTTGCCGGGGGCCCAGGTTCCGCCGGGGTAGTTGTCGGTGGTGTAAGCGATGATGTGGTTCACGAGGCCTTCGTGGTCCTGGGAAATGAGGGTGCGGGTGTAAGAGCCGCCGATGCGGGAGTCGTTGAAGGGGGAGGCATAGAAGTTTCCCTTGTGGTTGGTTTGGCCACTGGCGTTGCCGGCAGCACCGTTGGTGCGGGGGTGGTAGTTCCACATGAAGGCGTCGAGGTCGGCCCAAGTGAGAGCCTGGCCCTGGGGGTTGACGATGTCGGTGTATTCATCGACGAGCTGTCCAATTTGTCCTCCGGTGGGACTTGCGTCCGAGCCAACGAGGTCGAGGATTTCGCGGGCGCGGTTGCGGAACTCGAGCATGAGTTCGGGGTTTTGGAGAATGGAATTTTGTTGGCGAATGACTCCGGCCTGGTGGGTTTCGGCGATGTACATCATGTCGAGGTCCCAGGGCATGACGTGCCATTGGTCCTGGGTGGGCTCGTGGTAGAAGTAGTGGTTGTAGCCGATGCGGATGTCGACGTTGCCAAGGAAGCGGTTGAGTGAGCGCATGGAGTAGTACCCAGGCATGTTCATGTTGTCGCGCCACCACTGTGGATTTTGGCCGCTGTTAGATGCGGAGTAGAAGGTGTTCCAGTCGGCGGAGGAGGTGACCTGGGTGTTGCCTTGTTCTTTTTTGTCACCCGCCCCGCCTTCGATTTTATAGATGTTTCCATCGGCGAGATTTCGGTCGTCGAGGAAGGATCCGTTGGGTTGTTCCATGGCGAGGTAGAGACCCCAGACGTCGCCTTCATACTGATCGGAGGGGCTGGCTTCAGAGGCGTTGTCGATGACGCGGAAGGAGAAGTAGTGGGTGCGCGGGCTGGGGAGGCCGGCGAGCGCGTAGAGGCGCATGGTGAGGGATTCGTCGAGCCCTGCCATGCCCCGGTTGACGGCAGCCCATGGTGAGGAAATGGATTGGAGGTTCAGTTTGCTCCATTTGCTTTCGTAGGGGACTCCCCAGTTGTCGATGGGGGCGAAGCGGCGCGCGCGGTTAAAGTGGAAGCGCCATTTGTTTTTGCCGGAGACGTAGGTGGAGGCTTCGCCGCGGTTTTCGAATTCGACGTGGTCGTAGACCTTTCCATTGTAGACGAGGGTTCCGGGCATGTGGATGCCGTCGGAGCCGCCGCTGTATTGGGAGTTGATGACGTCGGTGTTGTTGGCGATGAGATGATAGACGGGGAGGTCGTCCATCAAGGTGTTGGGGAAGTTTTCGACGGTGCCGCCGGGGGTAAAGGAACCGGCCCACGCGGGAATGCCATCGTAAACGAAGTAGGCGAAGTTGGGTTGCTTGTCATCGGAGTAAGGTGCCGTGTCAGAAGTGCCGGCGCTGTCTTCAAAATCGACACGGTAGCGAATGAGGCGGCGATGGCTTTGGACCGAGGCTGGGACGACGACGGTGTAAATGGAGTCGCCACTGATGAGGTCGCCGTTGGTGCCGTCATCGATCATAGTGACGGTGGTCCAGGAGGTGTCGTAGGCGGCATCGGTGAGGCGGATGTAGGAGCCGGGATTGACGATTTGGTAGTCGAGAGTCACGGCGCCCATGCCGTTCGGATCAGTAATCTTGGCGGTGATGGTGACGGGGTCGGAGGAGGTGGGGGTCTCGGGGAAGTGATCGACCTGGCGGATGGCCGGAGGCGTGAGTGAGGAGGAGGCGGAGTTGGTAGCGCCCGGGGTAGGGTCTCCGCCGGAGGAGGTGTCGTTGGTGGCTTCGAGACTGATGTCGATGGAGAAATCGCTGCTACCGGTTCCGGTATTGAGTCCGTGAACGGCGATGACGTTGGTGCCGCCGACGAGGTAGGTATTGGCTCCGGTGAGGATGAATTCCTCCCAGGCGGCTTCGTGGTTTTGTCCGTTGGCATTGAAGGCGAGGTTGCCGGCGGGGGCGTGAATGCGTTGGACTTCCTGGCCGTTGATCCAGACGGCGGCGCCATCGTCGGCGTAGATGCGGAGCTTGAGTTGCTGGGGGATTTCGAGAGCGTTGACGGTGAATTCGTGACGCAGGTAAACCGTGGAGTAATTGTTCTGCATGTCATTGAGGACGGTGTTGTCGTCGCCATCGCCATAGCCGACGGGGGTTTGGCCGGTGAGCCATGAGTCGTCTTCGCTGAAGGCAATCTCACGCCACGCGGTGGTGGGCGAGGAGGCTTCCGAGGTGCCTTTGCGATAACGCCAGTTGGAGTCGGCGGCACTGATGTAGGTTGCGACGGGTCCGGGTCCGGTGTTGATGGTGGTGCCCGAGGTTCGCCATGACGAGCCGAGGTCGTTGTCGAGGGCGGGGTTGATCAGTTCCATGGATCCGCCGCCGCCGCGGGCACCGGAAGGCCAAGGGAATCCGGCGTCGTAGTTGACCTGGTCTTGTAGGGTGCCGGAGGCATCGCGAAGGTCGATTTCTTCGCCGTCGTTGCGGAGGCCTCCGACCCAGGGGCCGAGAGCGGTCACGCCGAAGACGGTGCTGAGCGTGGCGGGATCCTCGCCGATGACGAGGGAGCCATTGGCTGCGATGACGGTGCCTTGAGGGAAGGTGAATTCGACGGCATCGGTGAGCATCCATCCGGAGAGATCAATCGAGGAAGTGCCGGGGTTGTAGAGTTCGATGAACTCAGCGGGGCTCGTTTCGTCGGTGGGATCGTAGTGAATTTCGTTGATGATGACCTGCGAAGCGAGGGCATCGGGCGTGGTGAAGGTTTCTGATGTAGGAGCCCAACCGGTGCCTGCGGAATTGACGGCGCGGGCGGTGTAGTAGTAGGCGGTGGCCGGTGTGAGGCTGGTGACGAAGCGGCTGAAGTTGCCGCTTTCGGTGCCGACGACTACGGAGGAATCCCAGGAGCCGGGAGTATTTCCTCCATCGCTGGTTCCGTAAAAAATGGTGACGGTGGGATCTTGCGATCCGTTCTCGGTGACTTCTCCGCGGAGAGCGGCGCTGACCGCGGTGAGGCTTCCGACGGAACGGTTCTCAATGGTGGGAGCCATGACCACCGTCGTGCTGAATGATCCGGAGGCGGTAGTCCAGGTTGAGCCTCCTTCGTTGGTCGCAAGAGCGCGGAAGAAGTAGGGAGTTGAAGGGGAGAGGCCACTGATGGATGCGGATGCAGAACCGGTAACGGTTCCGAGTGAGACCGAGGAGGTCCAGTTCCCGACCAGGGTTCCGCCATCGGAGGTTCCGTAGTAAATGGTGACGGTGGGGTTTTCACCCCCGTTGTCGGTGATGGTCACAGGAAGGGATGCCGAGACGGCGGTGATGGCGGTTGCGCTGCCCTGCGTGATCGAAGGCGGGTTGGCGAGGGTATCGAATGAGAGTGAGGGCGTGGCCCAGGAAGTCCCGGCGGAATTGATGGCGCGAGCGGTGAAGAAGTAGGATTGGGATGGCTGAAGACTGGAGATACTCGTCGAGTAGTTCCCGCTATGAGTGCCGGGAAGGTTGATCGAGGAATCCCAGGAGCCGGGGTTGGTTCCGCCGTCGGTCGTGCCGTAGAACAAGGTCATGGCCGGAGCGGCATCGCCGATGGCGGTCACGGTTCCGTTGAGAGTCGCCGTTGCATTGGTGACCGAGGTGGCCCCGGAGTTGTTGAGAATGGCGGTTCCATTGGGTTCGATGGCGGTGGCATCGAGCCGGATGTTGTCGAAGTGGGACCGCCCTGATCCACCCGCCAGGAGATGGATGCGCATGGTTTTGCCCACGGCAGCAGGCACTAGCGAGGTATCTAGGACGGCATTGGTGGGGCCATCGGCAAAGGAACCGGCGGTCAGGAGTGAGGCGTCGTAAGATTCCGTGACGTAGTTGGTGCCGTCGCTCGCCCGGAGCGAGTAGGTGGATTGGTTACCTCCGCCAGTTTGACCGGCACGATTACCGATGCCCACGGTGAGGGTGTAGATGGTATTGGCTTGATAGGTCTCGCCAAGATTCTGCCAAACCTCATGCCCGACATTCATGCCCAGGTGATCAGATCCTGCTGCCGAGAATCCCGCGATGTATTCCTCGAAGCCACTTCCGTTGGAAGGTCCGCCTGTTTCTTCCCAGTCCGGCGTAAGGTCGTTCGACCAAGATGTTCCTCCTCCTGAGAGGTCACCGTTCGGGTTGGACTCGAAGCTCTGGTCAGCGATTGGAACTGGTGCGCCCTGACAAAAGCATGCGAGAAGGAGGGTGAAAACTGTAGAGGTTAAAAATTTGGACATTTTGGAAAGATGAATCGTTTCAGATAACATTCCTTAATTTTTGTCACAATCGCAAAAATTCTGGCATCTCTCTTCGGGCTGCGGAATGGCGAATTCCGAGAGATCTTCGCGCTTTTTGTTTTTGGCCCGGGCTTCTTTTTTAGTATGAGCCCCATTGTATGATTCGCGTTTCTCTCTTGTTGTATTTTATTTTTGCCGAGTCGGCGTTTGCCGAGAAGGGAGTTCGGGAAGAGCAGCTTGCTGAAGAGGCCGGACACTTTTGGAAGGAATGGTCGCACGTCTGGGATGGCTCGATGACAGACGAAGACGTGCAGTCCTATCTGGCTGAGCAAAGTTCTTTGACTCTTGATGCAGCCAAGGCGGGCCCTCTTGCCATGCCGGGCCGTCTCAGGGTGGCGGACCGCATGCCATCGACGGTTCAGGTCTCCGGGCGGGCGGCGGTGCTTGAGGCCTTCCGCAAGTGGCCGTTGACCTGGGCGGAAGGAGAAGTGGAGCGATCCAAGTTTAAAGTGGTGGGCGTTAAGGTGACCGGCGACGAATTGACGACGACCGAGTTGGTCTCCGTGTTGGTGAAGGGGAAAGAGATGGCGGAATACAACGGCTCCTGGGAGACGAAATGGCAGATCAAGGGGGATGAGTTAACCTTCCAAAGCGCGAAGGCACTCAGTGGGCGGGTGGCCACCTTGGAGCAGGAAACGATTTTTAAGGAAGTGACGGCCGCGATTTTACCCGCAGGGACGGGCGGGGATCCGGAGCTCACGGAAGAGAATTTCTACTGGCGGGAACGCGTGCCCTCGGCTTTTGAACCTGACCAGTTTGGCGAAACCGGAGTCTCGGTGGCCGACGTCAATGGCGACGGACTGGAGGACGTTTACCTCTGCCAGATTGGGGGGCTGCGGAACCGGCTCTGGTTGCAATCTGCGGATGGCTTGTTGAAGGAGTCTCCCCCTTGTGGGTTGGAAATTCGTGACAATACCTGCGCGGCCCTCTTTTTGGACTTCGATGGCGATGGCGATCGTGACGCTGTGCTCACCACTTCCATTGGCGTGGTTTTTTTCGTGAACGATGGCCAGGGCATTTTCAGAGAGAAGGAGCGCCTCGACCTAATCGACCGTGGCTTTGGCATGGCTGCCTCGGACTACGATCAGGATGGTGATCTCGACCTCTACATCTGTCAGTATTACGGGGCCACTGGCGTGGGTGAGGAAACCTCCCGGGGCCTCTTTCCCCAACCTTATCCAATCTACGACGCCACCAATGGTGGGAAAAATTTCCTGCTGCGTAATGATGGTGAGTGGGTGTTCAAGGATGTTACCGGAGAATCGGGTCTCGATGTCGGGAATGTCCGGTTGAGCTATGGCTGTCTCTGGGAGGACTTTGATAACGATGGTGACCAGGACCTCTTCATCGTGAATGACTTTGGGCCCAACAACTATTTTGAGAACGACGGGAAAGGTCGTTTCGTCGATCAGTCAGGCGCTCCGGGAGTGCGTGATGGTGGCTTTGGAATGGGGCTAACGGCGGCTGATTTTGATCATGATGGCCGATACGATCTCCACATCAGCAACATGTATTCCGGAGCTGGGAACCGTATTGCCCGGCAGGATTGGTTTCATGCCGACCAAGATGCGAAAGTGAGGGAGACTCTTCTCAGCCTCGCCCGCGGCAACACCCTGCTCAAGAACCTTGGCGGGAGTGCCTTTTCCGATACCTCGGAGCCCAGCGGAATTGCAATGGGCCGGTGGAGCTGGGCTTCCCTGGCCGTGGATCTGAACAACGATTCCTTTGAGGACCTTCTCGTCGCCAATGGCTTCGTGACCGGAAAAGATCCGGACGATTTGTGAAGTTTCTGGTGGCGACAGGTCTTGTCGAACATACCGGTGGATGGAGACGATCTCGAAGAAATCGTAAGCCCCGAGTCCGATTACAGCCGCCATTGGGCGGAAATGTCCGACCGTCTTCGGAAAGGAGGATCGCTCAGCGGGCGGGAGCGGAATTGCGCCTTTCTTAATCTTGATGGCAGCCACTTCGCGACCGTTTCGAGTCTGAGTGGATTTGATTTCCCCGATGACGCCCGCTCCCTTGCACTGGTCGATTGGGATGGCGACGGGCGCATGGACGTCTGGGGCTCCAATCGCACCGCGCCGCGAATTCGCTTCCTTAAAAATGAACTCGCCTCCTTGGGAAACTGGGTCCAGTTCGTCCTGCAGACTGATGAACTGCTCGACCCCATCGGGGCCCGGATTGAAGTCGGTTTGGACGACGGTCGGAAACTGCTGCGCACTCTCCGGGCGGGTGAGGGCTTCCTCGGCCAGTCCTCGCAGATGCTCCACTTCGGCCTCGGTGCTCAGAAGATCAAATCCCTCCGCGTTCGTTGGCCTGACGGCACCTGGCAGGATCTCGACATCGTAGCAACAGGCCAGCGGTATCTCATCCGCAAGGGGCAAACGGACCTCACCGTGATTCCTCCCCGCCCCATGCAGAGCCTAACCGAAGGCCCTTTGGAGCTCGGGGAAAACGTCACCTCGCCATGGGTCCGTCTGCCCGTCGCTCTTCCCATGCCTCCGCTTGTCATCACCCAGTCCGATCAAAAGAGAGCGGCGATTCCCGCACCCACCGGCAAACCCCTTCTGATCAACCTCTGGGATCCCACCTGTGAAGACTGCCTCACTGAGCTTCAAGAATGGAAGGCCGGGCGCGCCGACCTCCCGGCCGACCTCCAGGTCATCACCCTGCTGGCCAACCCCACGACGACACCCGCCGAAAGCCGCGCGTTCATCGAGGCGAACCAGATTCCTTTTGCCCACGGCCGCATGGATCCCGCCTCGACCCGGCTTCTGGCGCAACTCCTCAGAAATCTCTACCAAACAAGAGACCAGTTTGCCGCTCCGGCTTCTTTCCTGATCAACTCCAAAGGGGAACTCGCTTCCTTCTCCATCGGGAAGGTGACGGTCGCGCAGATCGTCTCTGAAGTTGCCAGTGTTGATTCCGGGGACCCGCTGCCCCTTGCCCGGAGCTTTGGCCGCCAGGGCTTCTGGCTTGATCCCGTCGAGCGCATCGACCTCCTCTTCGTCCCCCTGGATCTCTTGAAGGAAAAGCAACTCGACCTCGCCGCTGCCTACGTCCGTCGCGCCTGGTCACACCTCGCATCTCATCGCGATATCGATCTCCTCCTCGTCTGGATCGGCGATGGCTACATCAAGAGTGGAAATGCCCCCGAGGGCTTGAAATTTTACCTCAACGCGCTCAAGAACGGGACCAAAGATCCTGTCGTCATGAACAACGTCGCCTGGCAACTCGCAACCCATCCCGACCCCAAAGTTCGCAATGGCCAGCTTGCCGTTGAGTGGGCGGAGAAAGCGATGCAAGTGACCCAGGGCAAACAGGCGACCTATTACGACACCCTTGCCGCAGCGTATGCGGAGCAAGGGCGCTTTCAGGAAGCTTTGAACTTCGTTGAGAAGGGAATCGATCTCGCCACCCGTTCAGGCGAAAAGGCTCTTCTTCCCGGCTTCCTGCAAGCCCGGAAGCTCTATGCAAAGAACCTGCCAAATCGTGGTCAATAAATCGGAATTGCCTATGACGTAAAAACCCCATAAAACTGCTTGAAGTGCTGGTGGATTTCTGCTATCCGCTCTCTTCGTAACTTTCTAACACACAACAACATGAAAAATATTTTGCTTAATTTGTGCCTTGTCGGGGCGACCGCGCTGCTCTCCCAGGGAGCATCGATCACCGTAGCTGATCCTAGTTTTGAAAGCAATGTCGGCGGTGATATGGCCGCTGGAGGTTGGTCAAATAACCTCTCTCCTGAGTGGGAAGAGCGTGGCGGTGTTGATAATGGAGACGCCTTCGAAGAATTCATACCAGGATTTTCTGCAGAGGGGACCGACCACGTTGGAGTCAACCTCGGTGGCTATATCTGGCAGGACACTGGAGTCGCCCTTCAGCCCAACACCACCTACACACTTTCCCTCGCCGCCGGAAACCGTGCAGGACAATCAAACGTCGGAAACGTCACGACTTACAGCATTCTTGCAGGAGCCACCAATTTGGGTGTCGCCACCTATGCAACCGCCGCTGACGTGGTCGCTGACAACGGTTTGACCCTCGCGACTCAAACTGTCAACGCAACGACCCTCGCTGCTGAGGGCACCTTTGCGGATGCACCTTCCTTGGTCTTCACTACCGGTGCTGTCGTGCCAGCTGAGAATGTCGTCATCTTCTTGGGTGCCGATGGAGTTGGTCGTTCCCACTTCGATAACATTCGTCTGGATGCCAGCCCTGTCCCCGAGCCCTCGACCTCCCTTCTCGGAGTTCTGGCCGGTTTGGCCCTCCTGCGTCGCAGGCGCTAAGCGGTCCTTCTTTTTAAAAGCGGCATTCCTCGAGGGAATGCCGTTTTTTTTGGCGTCAGGAGATTGAGAGAGATATTTAAAATATTATAAACATAATATATAATATTTACAAATTAAATTCATCACCCTGCTGATTCTATCCCTCATTCTCGATCCCGTTCTCCGCCCCGCAAAAATCAAAGTGCGTGGAGCCCATACAACCGTGGTAATTGATCCTGGTGCAGGGGGAGATGACCAGACAGATCTGACTCTTAAGGTGGCTCTGAAGTTGAGAGAAAACCTCCAAAATCATGGGCTCAAGTCAGTGCTGACCCGGGAGGAGAAAGGAGAAGTCACGATAGCAACGTCTCAAGCTCGCCAATGAAACGGAGAATTCCCTCTATATTAGACTCCAGCTCGCGGAGCCGCAGAAGGATCAGAGTCCGCAATTGCTAAAGATGGGGAGATTCTTGCTCAGGCCCTGGCAGATAGCGTTGTTCAATTCAAAAAGGTGGTGTCTGCAAAATAGCCCCCGCCTTGCGTGCGGCGCGAAATTCCTTAGACTTCCCCGGTGCCCCTCAATCTCAAACCCTTCTTTGCAGACCCGGACTGGCACCATCGTTTTGATGAACACATCCTCGCTCACGGCCAGAAGCTTTCCTCACCCCGATTCCTGACGGCCCTCAATCTCGAGCCGATCGAAGACGGTTACCTCCTCACCGGCCAGGTCGATGGCCACGATGCCGAGATCAATCTCTGGCCTGAATCAGAGACCCACTGGGAGTTCGATACCGCGTGCACCTGCGATTTTGGAACCTATTGCCCTCATTCTGCCGCCGCTCTCTTAAGGGCCGCTCGACCCAACACCCTCGCCCGGCTTCTACGCGGAGGTGGAAGCGTGGCCCCGGTGAGGACGAAATCCCCCGTCCTGGCCCAGCCGGTATCATCGGAGAAATTCGAGCCCACCTTCCACATCGAGGTCTCCGAGGAACCTGCCAGCACGCGCGTTGTCCAGCTTCTCCTGCAAGTTCTGAAAACCAAACGCCGGGAAACCTGGCTCGTTGCCCGGCCCGTCGTGCGATACGGACCGCACGAATTGCCTCTCATCAAAACCAGCACCGAGTCCTCCATCGAGCGTGATAAAGCGGCCGAATTTCGAGCCATCGAGCAGCTCACCGAGTTGGGCCTTACCAATCTCTCCACCAATCCCACCTATCGCTTTCTTCTCTCCCTCGCCAAGAAACAAGCGTCCGAACTCTCGGTCGAAGGCTGCTGGTTTCCCGACCCCCATCTCTCCACTCCGGCCATGTATTGGCCGTGGTTCCGGGCCAAGGCCTCGCGCAAGCTCGTCGAAAAAGGCTGGGAAGTGACCATCGACTCAGATTTTGGCCACGACATTCACGACCTCAGCGGCGACGATTTTAAAGCCTCGCTCGAGCTCGCTCCCGGCGGTTGGTTTACCCTCTCGGTCGGGATTGATCTCAATGGCGAACGTTTGGATCTCCTTCCCATCCTGACCGGCCTTCTCGATAGCGACACGCTCGACCAACTCCACGAGTTACAGGACGACGACACCCACCTCATCTACCTTCCCAACGGCGGAGCCTTGCAAGTGCCGGCGGGTCGTCTCCGGACCATCCTCAATCATCTCGCCACTCTCACCAACCCCAAGATCCCGACCCTTCATCCGCTCGATGCCGCCGCCCTCGTGGAAGAAGGCGCGCTCCCCATCGACCCACCGGCCCAGCTCCTCACCCTCCGCAAGAAGCTCGAGGAACGCAATCAAAGCCCCGTGGCTTTTGTCCCGCCCGTGGGCTTAAAAGCAGATCTTCGTGACTACCAAAAAACCGGGGCCGAGTGGATGGACTTTCTTTCGGCTCACGAACTCAACGGCATCCTCGCCGATGACATGGGCCTCGGAAAAACCATCCAAACCCTCACCCACATTCTGCGACTGAAGGACCAAGGCAACACCGCTCCCGTCCTTGTCGTCGCGCCAACCTCGGTGGTTCCCAACTGGTTTGCGGAAGCGAAGAAGTTCACGCCCTCATTGAAGGCCATCATTCTGCATGGCCCGCAGCGTCGCCGGCTCTTCTCGCATATTCCCCACGCCGATATCGTCCTGACCTCCTTTGCCCTCCTGCAACGCGATGTTGAAGAACTGAAGAAGCACGAGTTCCAGCTCATCGTGCTCGATGAAGCCCAGCACATCAAAAACCCTTCCGCCAAGGTCAGCCAGGCGGCCTGCCAACTCCGTTCGAAGCAGCGCCTCTGCCTCTCGGGCACTCCCGTCGAGAACAGCCTTGGCGAACTCTGGTCGCTCTTCCGCTTTCTCATTCCCGGTTTCCTGGGATCGCTGGATCGCTTTCGCAAAAACTACCAGAACCCCATTGAAAAGGAGCAGGACGAGGAACGCGCCGAACTTCTTCGCGCCCGACTGGGCCCGCTCATTCTTCGCCGGACCAAGGATCAGGTCGCGACCGAGCTTCCACCGAAAACGATTCTCGTCCACTCCGTCGACCTCGCGTCCGGCCAGCGGGATCTTTACGAAACCGTCCGTGCGACCATGGACAAGCAAGTGCGCGAAGCCATCGCCGCCAAGGGAATCGAGCAGTCGCAATTCGCGATCCTCGATGCTCTCCTCAAACTTCGGCAAATCTGCTGTCATCCCTCCCTGCTGAAACTTCCTTCCAGCGAAGCAAAGAAGGTCAAACGTTCCGCCAAACTCGAATACCTCTTCGAGCTTCTCGAAACCCTCTTCGCCGAGGGACGCCGCGTGCTTCTCTTTTCCCAATTCACTTCCATGCTCAGTATCATCGAGAGCGAGCTCAAAGTACGACGAGTCGCGTACTTAAAACTCACCGGCGAATCCAAGGATCGAGGCGGCCTTGTTGATCGATTCCAGAACGAGAACATCCCCATCTTCCTTATTTCCCTCAAAGCCGGCGGAACCGGCCTTAACCTCACCGCCGCTGACAGCGTCATCCACTACGATCCGTGGTGGAATCCCGCTGCCGAAAACCAAGCCACCGACCGAGCCTACCGCATCGGTCAGGACAAGCCCGTCTTCGTCCACAAGCTCATCTGTAACGGAACCGTCGAGGACCGCATTCACCAGCTTCAGCAGAAGAAATCCCACATTGCCGACTCCCTCCTCTCCGGCGCGGTCAAGGCCACTCCCGATGCCGCTGCCCTTCGGGATCTCCTAAAGCCCCTGGCATAGCGACGGTGAATAAGGAGCGCGGGTTTTTAACCGCCCAGCTTTTCCTGCTGGTGATCCCAGGAGTGGGAATTCTTACATTGATTTGGTGGGAGCACTAAACTTGGGCGATGGAGCCCCTGGTGCCAAAGGGCAAAAGTTTGTGGATGCAAAGGATGACCCTTCGGCTCACATCAACGTATGGATTGTCGCTCATGATCATACAATCCGCGGATTTGCCCCGGAGCTCAAAGAGCGCTTTTGTCGTTGGTTTAACAAGTGCCACGGGCGTCGGGGGACGCTTTGGCAGGATCGCTCAAAGAGCGTGCTGGGACAAGATGGGGAGGCTCTCCAGATGATGGCGGCGTATCTTGATCTCAACCCGCTGCGGGCAGGGTTGGTAGATGGTCCCAAGAATTACCGCTGGTGCGGTTATGCGGAGGCGGTAGCCGGAAGTAAGCGGGCGCGGGTGGGGATTTTCCGGGTGATGGAGTCTGCGCTTGATGGGTGGAATAAGGAGGCGGGTGAGAGGTATCGCAGGCTCTTGCTGAACGAGGGGATCGAGCGTTTTGAAGAGAAGCCATCGGCGGTTGGAGAAGACGGAGGGAAGCTTACTTCGTGGTGAAGCAGCTGGCGGGGAGGCCTTCGCCGTTGACGAGGTTGGCGCCTTCGGGGTTCTCGGCCCAGGCGTAGCGGGCTTTGGCGGGCGCTTTGATCTTGTCGGAAGTCAGGATGACTTTGTCGCCTTCGATCTGGGCTTTGGCCCATTCCCACGAGCCGTCTTCGGCGGCGATCTCGAAACGCTGGAGGTCCTTGCCGTCGCGCGACTTCAGGCCTTTAGCGTGGTCGAAGGAGATGACGAGCTTGTCGCCTTTTTTCTCAACGCCGGTGTAGAGCGGTCCTGAGATCACGATGCCTTCCTTGCCGTAGTCTTTGGCGAGGGCCCAGCGTGCGAGGCGGTTGCCGACGTCGAGCTTGTTCTTCGGGTGAATGTCGTTGGCGGCTCCGATTTCGTTGATGACGGCCATGCCGCTGCTGGGGATGGATTTCAAGGCGCGTCGCATTTCATCCTGAACGGTGACCCAGTCGCTTTCGACGCCGGGCTTGTCAGTGGGCTTGCGGAAGTTGGCAAGTTGCACCCAATAGAAGGACATTTCGGATCCCCAACGGGCGCGCCAGTCGGAGACCATGCAGCCGAGGAGTTCTTCGTAATGCTCGGCAGTGCCGCCGTTGGCATTGGATTCACCTTGATACCAGATGGCGCCGCGCACGCCGTAGCCGACGATGGGAGCGATCATGCCATTGAAGATGGTGGAGTGCATGCCGGGATTTAATGCCGGGCTGGTCGGCATTCCGGGTCCACGGGGAGCGCGGCCTTGTTTGGTCTTCTTCCACTTTTCCATCTTTTTGGCGTGAGCGGCTTTGGCTTTCTCGAAGTTGGCCTTGGCTTTTTCAGGATCCCAAGCGGCAAGGGCCATGGCCTTTTGCTCGATCAAGGCCTTGGCTTCAGGAAGGGCTTGAAGGGCGTCCTTGCTGGTAAAGGCTTGTATGGACTTTCCTCCCCAGGAGCACTCGATGACTCCGACGGGCACGCCGACTTCAGCACGGAGCTTTTTGGCAAAGAAATAACCGACGGCGGTGAAGCGGGCGGTGTTGGCGGGCTCGGTCGGGAGCCAGGTGCCGGCGAAGTCCTTGGCGGGCTCTTCGGAGGTGACGTTGCTGGAAACATAGACGCGGAGGAGGGGATCCTTGGCGGAGGCGACCTCTTCTTTGCCGCCGTCGCTGTTCTCGACATTCCATTCCATGTTGGATTGGCCGGAGGCGAGCCAGACTTCGCCCACGAGGACGTTCTGGATTTTCTGGGTGGTTCCGTCTGCTTCGATCAGGAGTTCGCGGCCTTTGTCACTGGTGGCGAGGCCCTTTAAATCGACTTTCCAATCGCCGTTTTGATCGGCCTTGGTGGTGTAATCCTTGCCGGCGAAGGAGACTTTGACGGCAGAGTTGGCATCGGACCAGCCCCAGACGGGAGCCGAGGAGTCGCGTTGCAGGACCATGCCGTCGGAGAAGAAGGCGGGGATTTTCAAGTCACCGAGAGCCGGGAGGCTTGCGAGAGTGAGGATGCTGAGGACGGTCTTCATAGTGTGGTAGCCAGAATGATACGGTGAGGTTGGGGTGGTCCTTACCTTTTGCCGCCTTGCGTTCCGGAAATATGAGCGGCATCTTCTGGCGATGCGTTTATTGATTTTTTGGATCCTTCTCATGCCCGTGGCCATGTCGGCGGCCTTGATCCCCCAACCTCGCGAGGTGGTGGCCCGAGAAGGGAGATTGGTGGTGGATGCCCAGACGACGGTGATTGCCTCGGCTGAACACGCTGCGTATGCCAAAATGGTGACGGAAGTCCTGACCCGCATGTCTGGCTTCATGCACCGGACCCTGACCTTGCAACAGGTGGGGAGAATGCAGTTTCCCCGTGCAATCCGGCTATTGGTCGAGCCTTCGGAGGTCGCGGAATCCTACCGGGTGGAGATTACTCCCAATGGCCTTACGATCACTGCGGGCGACGTCGCAGGTCTTATACACGGCGTGCAAACCTTCAATCAAATGATGCCCTATCCCGCCAAGCCGATCCAGCGGACGGAGCTTCCTTGTCAGACGATCGAGGATCGCCCGGAAGCAGCGCGGCGCATTTTCCTCCTCGATACCAGCGCGCATCTTTTTCCAACGGCCGAGCTCAAGGTGCTGGTGGACTGGCTTTCGATCCACAAGATCAATGAGTTTCACCTCCTCCTCAATGGAGACGCCGGGTGGCGTATGGAAAGCGCGGTGTTTCCAAAGCTGCACGAAATTGGGAGCGTTCGTCCCTCGACCCCTCCCTATGGAGATCCTACCGGAAGTGACGGTCAGGAATACGGCGGCTACTACACGCAGGAGAACCTCAGGGAGCTCGTGGCCCATGGTCAGTTGAAGCAGGTGAAGATTGTCCCGGCGTTCCGACTCGCTAGCGGGGCTTCGGCGATTTTGGCGGGGTATCCCGGGCTTGGGACGGAGCCGGAATCGGTGAAGGCGACCTGGGAGGAGCGAATGGTGGGTCTCTCTGAGGGGAATGAGCAGAGGGACTTTGTGGAGAAGCTTCTCGGGGAAGTGACGACTCTCTTTCCCCATGGAGTGAGGGTGATGGAAAAGGGTAATTCCTGGAAAGCCTTTCTCGAAGGGAAGGGGAGTCAACTGGTGGGCGGAGGTGCGGCCGTGACGGATTTGTCAATTTACGGACTTCCGTCTCAGAATGAACTGCTTGCTGATCGCGCCCGCGAGGCGATGCCGGGTCTGAATTCTCTGAAGGATGTCTATGCTCTCGCAACGGCTGATTCGGTGGAGGCGACTCTCTTTACGCCCCTGGTTCACGATTTGGAAAAGCTCCACTACCAGATCTTTCCCCGGATTGCGGCCTTTGCGGAAGCGGCCTGGCTGCCCATGGAAAAGCGAAAGTACGAGGACTTTCGTACGAGAGCTGACGTGATGCTGGTGCGATACCGTGCCGCGGGGCTGAAGCCATCGGAAATCTACGCAGTGCCCGACCGGGTGGCCTTGCATGGGACTCAGATCACGACGACGCTGGAGTTTGTCGAAACCCGTTGGCCGGAGCTGGCCTTCGATGGTGACGAGAAGACTTCTTTTCGCGCGGTTTCGGCAAAGAAGGGGGATTTTCTCACCCTCGCATTTCCTTGCACGGTCGAGGGAGAGATCGGGGTGAAAACCGGTGGGGAGAATGGGGACCTTCCCTCGATTCTTGCCGAGGGGGTTTTGGAAGTCTCCTCAGATGGTGAGACATGGGGTGGAGAGGCTCGCTTTGTCGATGGTCTTGCCGTCGCTTTTGCCCCGAAGGGCACGCTTTATCTTCGGATGCGGGTGACGGATGATCAGCCCCACGCCCTCATCATTCACGAGGTTGAATTGGTGGAACCTCTTCTCATCCCAAATCTCATTGATACCCGAGAGATCACCATCACCAAGCGGGAGGGGGGCGAGGCTGTCCCGGTTCAGATACCGGTGACCTTCGTGGTTAACTTTGAGGAATTTCCCGGGCGGAGGGATGAGATTGCGGTGATGCGTCGCGTTTATTTCGAACGATGGTTGTCCGTTGTCGATCTCCTCGGGGTCATCGATGACCCCCGGACGGAAAAGCGGTTTGAGCTCGATCCCTCGAAGTTTGGAGATCTTTCCGTGCCCGATGCTGCCGACGAGCTTTTGGCCCAACTGGTTCGCCATTTGCAGCCCTACCGGCCCGATACTCCGGAGTGGTTTCGGACCGGATATGCAGGTCTGATCCGACACCGCCTCGTCGAGCAATCTACCTGGTCAAAATCCGTGCCCGCCAAGGGCGATCCAGCACAAGCATTTGCGGGAGGTGCCCAGACGGCGGCCTTTCTATACTGGGGAGGCCAGAAGTATGGCGGAGCTGTTTTCCAGGCAATTTCGCAGGATTGCAGCCACGGAGGATACCGCGAAGCAACCTGGAGAACTCTTACTAACAAGAGCCTCCAGGAAATATTGCGCGAGTATGAGCTCGCGAATAATTAAGGAAAGAGACCGCGGGTTTTCTTGACCCGCGCGACCAGATCGATCCCGGTAGCGAGGGCTCCCATGCGGTGGCCGCAGCCACGATTTTGACAAAAAGTGAGGAGATTCTCAAAGGCTTCGTTGAGTTTGGTTTCCAGCTTACTGAGCACCTCGGATTTGGTCCAACTGAAGCGTTGGAGGTTTTGCACCCATTCAAAGTAACTGACGGTGACCCCGCCGGCGTTGCAGAGGACATCGGGAATGAGGAAAATGTCGCCCCGGGCTTCGATGATGGCATCGGCATCGGGAGTGGTCGGACCGTTGGCTGCTTCGGCAAGGATCTTGCACTTGAGTTGCCCGGCATTCTTCGCAGTGATGACGCGTTCCATGGCGGCTGGGACGAGGACGTGGCATTCTTGGATGAGCATCTCATCTGGGTCGATCGCTTCCCCTCCGGGGAAGCCGGCCACCCCGCCGGTCTGTTTGACGTGTTCCAGAAGGGCCGTGGGGTCGAGTCCCTTGGGATTCCAAATCGCGCCCGAAATATCGGAGACGCCCATCACTTTCATGCCATAGCTCGACATGGTCTCGACGGCGTAGGAGCCGACGTTTCCGAAGCCTTGCACGATGGCGGTGGCTTCCGTGGTGAGGATGTCGAGCTTGTTAAGGGCCCGAGAAACGAGGAAGGCGACGCCGTGACCGGTGGCCTGGGTACGGCCTTCACTGCCTTGAAGTTCAAGGGGTTTTCCGGTGACGACTTCGGGGACAAAGCGCCCTTCGCGTGTTGAATAGGTATCGAGAATCCAGGCCATGTGTTGGGCATTGGTGCCGACATCCGGAGCCATGACATCGACTTCCGGCCCGATAAAGGGACAAATTTCCTGAGCAAAGCGACGTGTCAGGCGCTCTTGTTCGCCCATGCTCATCTCGCTTGGGTTGCAGGCGATGCCCCCTTTACCGCCACCGTAGGGAAGGCCCATGAGGGCGCATTTCCAGTTCATCCACATTGCCAGAGCCGCCACTTCGCCGACCTTCACACTGGGGTGGTAGCGCAGGCCGCCTTTGACGGGTCCGCGGGAGAGGTGGTGCTGGACGCGGTGGCCAAAGAAGACCTCGGTGCGGCCATCGTCCATCGTGACTGGTAAACTGACAGTGATGATTCGCTTTGGCCATTTGCAGCGTTCGCGTACCCTTTCCTCCAGCTCTAAAAAGTCAGCGACAAGGTCGAACTGCTCGGCGGCCATCGCGAACACGGGGTCTTTTAAAAGATCTTCTTTCATTTGACGTTGAAGCTACTGCACGAAATCTCATTTCACAAAATCTTCTTACTCACTTCATCAAGTCTCCACATTTCCCGCCGAGGATCCGGCTCGAAATGAAAACCATCCAAACTCCCTCCTTCCAAATCCTCATCGCGGAACATTCCGGAATGTGCTTTGGCGTTCGCCAGGCAATCGAAGCTTCTGAAACCCTCCTCGCCAAGCGCCCGGCTACCATCCTGGGTGAACTGGCCCACAATCCCGTGGTGCAATCCCGCCTCTCGAACCAAGGGGCGCACAAGGGCTCCCTGGAAGGTTCCTCGGCACCGACTCCCGATGTCATCATCACCGCTCACGGTGCCTCCAACCGCGATCGTGACCGTTGGCGCGAGCAAGGTTTCCGCGTCGTCGATACCACTTGCCCCCTGGTGCATGTGGCGCATCGGAAACTCGAACGGCTGGTCAACGATGGCTATCTCCCGGTAATCATTGGCAAGAAGGGCCATGTCGAAGTTCGTGGCTTGATCGGTGATTTTCCGACCACCCGCGTGATCTTAAATCGTGAAGACATTCCCGGAATTCCCTCAGTCAAACGCATCGGCATCATCTCGCAGACGACCCAGCCGATTGACCGGGTTCGCGCGCTCGTGAATGAAGTCCGCAAGCAGCGCCCTGATGTCGAGGTGGTTTTCTACGACACCGTTTGCCAGCCGACGAAGGATCGGCAGAAAGCGCTCGATGAACTTTGCAAGGCGTCCCAATTGGTTTTTGCCATCGGCGGCAAGAACTCCAACAACACGGCCCAACTCGCCCGCACCGCCCGTCAATATGGCGGCAAGGCGCACCACATCGAAGGCCCGGACGACATTCGCGAAGAGTGGCTTGAGGGGGTCGAGAAGGTCGGCCTGACCGCCGGGACCTCCACTTTGGATGAAAGCCTTGAAGCCGTTGTGGCGAGGCTTCAGGAGCTGGCAACACTGACCTTGGCCCGATGAATGTGCAAAAGTGGCTCGATCACTTCGCGGGTAATACGGCTGCCGAGAAAATTGCTTGGGAGCAAGCGTGTAACCTTCCTGGGGAGATCCGTGTGCCTCTCGCCAGATCACTTGCAATTTTCCAGCTGGGTGAAACTGGTGAAGGAAATGCTCTCTTCCGCCTCGCCAGATCATGTCGTGGTGTTCCGGGATTGGAGAGATATGAAGAGGCCTTGCGGGCTTTTGTCTTGGAAGAGAATCGTCATGCCGAAATTCTAAAAGACATGGTCCAGCGGGTGGGTGGAACGCTCCTGACCAAGCAGTGGTCTGACCGGGTCTTTCGATCCGTGCGGAAGCTCGTGAACCTCGAGTTTGAATTACAAACCCTCCTCACGGCGGAGTTGATCGCGGAAGCCTACTACGAGCTTCTTCGGCGCACCGTGGACGATCAGCCGATTCAACAAGCTTGCGCTCGCATCATGAAAGATGAAGTGGGCCACACGGGATTTCATGCCGCTTTCTTTGGCTATCGTAATCTTAGTTGGTCGCAGCCTATTCGTTGTGCATGGAAAATCAGTCTCCATGCACTAACCGAAGTCGCTTGGCGGGTGGTGTGGCTTGATCATCGGAGCTGCTTCAAAGCACTTCACCTTGAGCGTGACCAATTCGCGAGCCATGTCAGGAAAGCCCGACGAACCTGGTTCCGTCGGGTGGGCAAAGCCGGGCAAGAAAAACGAGGGAGAGTTAGCGCGATGGAGGCCTCAGTTGGCCACTCAACCTAAAGAATCGCTTTTCGGTAGAACCCTTTGAAATGGAGAAAGGTTCGCTTCGTTGTGTCGAGAGATTGGCTTGTTCGAAGGATGACTTTGACCAGGCTTTCATCGTGCTCGAATACTCCACCGAGTAGATGATATCGGGCCGCGGTGAGGCGGGTGCGTCGAAGATTAAAGAGCTCTCCGTGAGATCTGGCATGGGCAGAAGGGAGCGCTCAGAAGAATCGAGATCATAAGCGTATTCGAGGAGGATGTCAGTCTGCCGTGGCATTCAGGATGGCTACTCCAAATCTCGGTTCCTCGTCCCAATGGGAAAATTTTTCGACCACGAAGAGTTTGTCATTCCAATGTGCGACATCCTTGATTTCGCCATCTGAGGATCCCGCAAGCAGGTCCCCTCGATATCCCGTCTCTTGCAAGAAGGAGGCGGACGATGGTCATGGTTATTTTTGGAGGATGCGGACGGAGTGCCAGAAGCCAAATTCCCAGGACCAGTCATTGGCGTGATTTTCGAGGGCAAGGTTGACGGTTTTTCCAGCGAAGTCGGAGAGGTCGATCTCGAGTTCGAGCCATTCGGATTTGACGGTTTTGTAGGACACGATTTGGTCGTGGAGGACTTTGCCGTTAGCGAGGACGCGGAGTTGCCAGTCGCCGTGGGGGTGGTAGCTGCAGCGGATCTTGAGAGAGTGTTTTTTACCAGTTCCGAGATCGACGCGACGGACCAGGCGGCAGGCCGTTTTTTTGTCGAGGGGGTGGGTTTGAACCGCTTTTTCGTTTCGGAAACTGGAGAGCGGGACGACGCCCCCTTCACCGACGTTTTCGACGCTGAAGCCGGGGGCGACGGATTGGATGGCTTTATTCCACTTGGAGCGGAGGTTTTGATCCGGTTTTTTGTGGTTCTGAGGAGAGCCGCTGATCATGCGTCGGGCGACCGATTCGGTGAGGAAGGGGATGGGAGTGTTGGCCGCGAGAGCGAGGGCTTTTTCGGGATGTTCGGTGACAAGGGGTTCGAGGGCGAACCAGAGCATGCGGGGGATTTTGGGATCCTCGATGTCTTCGCGATGCTGGGCGAGGGCATTGAGAAGGGGGAAACGGTGCTCCTGATCGAGGCGCGGGACGGCGGCAGCGAGGTAGAGGCGGACGGTGGGTGAGGGGTCGTTTTTGGCGAGATCCAGGAAAATGGGATGGGCGGATGCGGGTGGTTTTTGATCCTCGCTCAGGAGTTGGATGGTCCAGGCGCGGACGTGTTGGTCGGAGTGCTTGAGGAGTTTGACAAGTTGTTCTTTAGCTTGGCCCGCGAAGCGCTTGGTGACGTGTTGGGCCCAGAGGGCGCGGAGGCGTTTGGGAGAGGTGGTCGATTTTTTAAAGAAGTCGTCGAGGGCTTGGTGGACGGCATTTTTGTCGAGCTTACCGGTGAGGGTGCGGTGGTGAAGTTCGGTGCGAGCCTGGCGGACATACCAATCGTTGGCATGGTCTTGCAGGGCGCAAAGTTCGAGATCGGAAAGAGCGGGGATGTTAGGGCGGGTGATCTTTTTGGCGCCCTTGGGCATGATGCGGTAGATGCGTCCGCTCTTGGGGAAGTTGATGGTATTTCCGCAGATGTCGGTGTCGTGCCAATCGAGAATGTAGACGCCACCATCGGGTCCAATTTCCATGCTGAATCCGACCCAGGCGAGGTCGTTGGTGGGCATGAAGTCGCTGCCGTGTCGACCAATGTAGGTTGAGCCGCTGGGTTCCATGTAATCGACGAGGACGGCATGCTCGTGGATATTGCACATGAAGAGTTGGTCGCGATATTCGGCCGGGAAGGTGTCGGCTAAATAGAAGCGAGCACCGCCATGAGCCGAGAGGTGGGTGTGGTCGCGGATCGTCTGGATGGGGGCATAGGTGTAGGGGTTGAGGTTGGGTCGGGATTGTTTGTCATAAATTCCGCCTTGGACGATGTGGAAGAGATGGGGGATAACGCAGCAGGTGGCGAAGCCATGGCCGACATCATTGAAGTCGAAGCCCCAGGGATTGGAGAGACCGCGGGCGAAGATTTCGAACGCCTTCGTTTCCGGGTGGAAGCGCCAAATGCCGGCATCGAGATAGAGGCGGTCTTCTTTCGGTGCGCCGGGTTTACCGATGAGAGAGTGGGTAAAGACGCCCTGGCAACCATAGAGCCAGCCGTCGGGTCCCCAGATGAAGGAGTTGAGGGTTTCGTGTCGATCTTGGATGCCCCAGCCGTCGAGGAGGACTTCAGGTTCGGCGTCGGGGATATCGTCGCCATTGGCATCGGGAATGAAGATGAGGTTGGGCGGGGCACCGAGGTAGACTCCGCCGTGTCCGATGGCGATGCCTGAGGCGAAGGTGATTTTGTCGTGGAAAAGTTTCTTGGTGTCGAAGGTGCCGTCGCTGTCGGTGTCTTCGAAAATCTGGATGCGGCTGAGTTGCTCATTTTTGTGTGAGTGCCGGTTGACGTAGTTGTAGTTTTCGACGACCCAGATACGGCCGCGGCCATCGTAGGTGAAAGCGATGGGTTCGCCGATGTCGGGCTCGGCAGTGTAGATGGAGACTTCGAAGTTCTCGGGGATGGACATCTTGGCGACGGCTTCCTTGGGCGTGAGGAAGGGAGCGTCGCTGATGCGGTGTTGCTTGCCTCGGTTTTGGGCGAGCAAGGAAGTGATCGCCAGAGTGGAAATGCAGAGGAGTGAGATGAGTGTTTTCATTTATTTGGCGAGGGGGACTTGTTGCTTGGTCTGCATGTATTTGAAGAGGGCGACGACGTCTTCGTTTTTGAGCGATTGGAGGAGGCCGGCGGGCATCATGGAGAAGTCGGAGACAGTGCGGGATTTGATGTCGGATTTGGGGAGGGTTGATTTTTGGCCGATCATGTTGAGGATGACTTTTTGCCCGTCTTCTTCACTGATGTTTCCGGAGAGGGCCCGGCCGTCCTTGGTGTTAATGGTGACCATCTTGTAGCTGTCGGCGATGTCGTCGCTGGGGTAGAGGATGTTGAGGAGGAGGTAGTTGAGATCGGCGCGGTTGGATCCGGTAAGTTCGGGGCCGATGTGTCCTCCTTCGCCATACATGACGTGGCAGGCGGAGCAGAGGTTCTGGTAGATTTTTTGTCCGGAAGAAGCACTGGCTCGATCGAGGGCGGCGGGGGTCGCAAGGGATTTGTATTTGGCGATCTCTGCTTCTTTGTCAGCGGGCAGTTTTTTGAGGCCGAACTCCTTGGTGAAATCGGGTCCGAGGAGGAGGGAAAGGGAGCGAGCGACGTAAGCGGGGAGGGCCTCACGGGAGACTCTCTTTTCCTTCAGGGCAAGATGGAGTGCTTCAGCGTATGCTTTGCGAGTGGCGAGGGTTTCGATGATGGCTTTTTGGGCTTCGGGATCGAAATTGGAATAGCGATCGAGGAGGAGCTTGGGAGCGTCGGGAGTGGGAGCAGAGGTGAAGGCGCGGATGGCGTCGATGCGCAGGGCGGGCTCGTCGATGATTGATTTGAGAATGGGCGCGAGTCCGGGGTGGCGTTGGGTGAGGAGGGAGGCGAGCGCTTGCTTGCGATCGGGGATGGAGGCGGCTTTGTCTTGGAGGGTGGCGAGGGCGCGTTCAGCAGCATCTTTGTCACCGAAGACCTGGCTGAGTCGTTCGACGAGCTTGGTGAGTTCGGGATCTTTTTGGTCGAGGAGATTGGCGCGGAGACGGAACCAGCCGGGAGGCGGAGTTAGGTTGCGTTGGCCCTCGAGTCCGAGGAGGATGCCATTGAGGAGGGTTCTCCGGGTGACGGGGTTTTCCGTTTTCGTAAGTTGATCGAAGAGGAGGGAGAAGGCGCGGTCGCGGTCCATCTCGACAATTTTTTCGAGGCGCGCTTCGTTGAGTCCGATGAGAGGGACGGGTTCGGCGGGGGCGGGAGCGAAGGCGACGTCGCGGTAGGGGAGGTTGCTGTAGGCTTCCCACTTTTCCGTGAGTGCTTCGGGGTCGAGTTTTCCGGTGTGGATGAGGAGGCGGTGGCGGATGGTTTCAGTTTGGCCTTTTGGGATTTTCCAGTCGCCGAGGATGGCGCGGGAGGGGCCGATTCCTAGTTGTGTGTCGACTCGCCAAGGTTGGGGGAAGTCGCTGTTTTCAGGATGGTCGAAGATGGCGATGTGTCCCCAGTCGTTGCGGCCTTCAATGTCCATTCCGACATCGACCCAGACGGCCCGTTTTTCGGTGGCCTGACCATTTTTTTGAAGAGCGGAGTTGATGACTTCCCCTTTCGTTTTTTCATTGTGCCAAGGCATGCGGAGGAAGAGTCCTCCATATTGCCAATTGCCGATAGTGACATCGGACTTGGCGGTGCCTTGCCAGGTGAGATCAAGGATGTGCTCCTGGTTTGAGGAGGACATGGTCCAGGTCTGGGTCTGGGTGAGGACGGTTTCCCCTTTAGCGTCGAGCAGGTCGTAGGAGGTTTTCCAGGAGACCGAGGGGCCCGATTGTTCGAGGATTTGGGAGGTGTTGCGTTTCCAGTAATCGCTCTGGAGATTGTGGAAGTAGTCGCGTTCGTTCACGCGAGTGAAGCCCCAGTAGAGACCGGTTTGGTGTTTGTGGTGACCGGGGCTGAATTCGGTCAGGGTTCCTTTTCCATCGGGGGCGACGATGGGGTGGAGGTAGGGTCGCGTGGTGGGGCCTGCGACCTGGGTGAGAATGGCTTTTGGGGAGGCATCGCGGTGGACTGAGATGGTCCCGGTGCTCTTGTCTCTTTCGAGACGAAGCTTGTCAGCAGCGACAAGGGAGGTCGCGGTGGTCAGGAGGAGGGACAAGAGAAGTCGGGTCATTGTTTCTGGGTTTGAACTTAATCGCGGAAGGACTATTCGGAGAGGTGGATGAGCTCGCCGATGTTGGGGTGGCGATGTTGGATGGGATGAACCCGGTATCGATGATGGTGACCTCGGGTTTTCTGTGGTCCAGAGTGAAGGTGAGCTTAGAGAGGCGTGAGGGGGGATGGCAAGCTGACTTGGACATCTTCTATTAAAAAATGGACATTGATCGCTGATTCGAAATGGATGGAGGAGCAGGAGAGTTTTCTTTTGAGCGTGGGCGGAGAGGCGGTTTTTTTGCGGCTGCTGAGGCTGTTGGATGGAGTGGGGGCGATTTGGCAACTTGTTGAAGGTGTTGATGACGGTGCGGACGGAATTCCAAACGGAACTGACACTTTCACGATCGATCGCAATACAGGTGCTTTCCCCGCAAACAATATGGATCTTTCCAACGAAGGGTTGCCGATTCACAGCATCGCAAGGATCACTGCGCCCGGCGCCCCGGGCCGTGACATTATTCTCAAGCACACGGCTGACCCGGTGACAATCGGGGACCTGACAGTCCGGGCTTCAGCAAGCGTGTTTCATATTGAGGAAGAGAGAGCAGCAAATCTCATCATTGATGGGGTGATCAGTGGGCCTGGCGATCTGCTGCTTTCACGCGCCGGCGGTTTTTCGACTCCCGAAGCGGATGATTTTATTACCATCACGGGGTCGTCGCGAAATACGATCACGGGCTCGGTCCGCCTATGGAATTCCAGCCCCGTTCAGATCAGTAACTGGGTTGCGGACAAGGTGGGGGCCTTCGGTCCGGCCCCGACTTTGATGCTTGAAGGAAATCCGGGCGCGACCGGAGTTACGACGCTGATCATCACGTCGAATACCATGGGCGGCGATGATGCGATCGACGATGATGCGATCTCCGTCTTCATCGGTGCCCAAGGTCTTCTGACCATCGAGGCTGGCGTAAATGAAAATATTAGAGAAGGTAAATTGTCTCTCGATTTGTCCGGCACCGGAACTTACACAGAGGTTCCTCAGGTCTCTACACAAACGCTGAAGCTTGGATCACGGGCGATGGGACCGTATCGGTCGGCATGACGCTCACAGGTCCCGCGAACTTTGTTTTGGCTCAAATCCCGGAGGTCACTTTCCTGGAGCTGCCACGGCGGGCACGACCAGCTTGCGGGCCCAGATGTTGCGGAAGCGGACGGGGTTGCCGTGGTCCTGGAGTTGGAGGCCGCCGGCATTTTGCTTCCCGCCTTCTTGAACCGAGAATTGGGTGACGATGCCGTTGTGGAGAACGGTGATCGAGCCTGGTTGAAGGACCTTTCCGTTAGAGTCCTTCTTCTCCCGGATGCAAATGATGTCGTAGGTCTGCCACTGGCCGGGACCGCGACTGGCATTCACGAGGGCGACACTCTTTTTGTAAAGCGAGGAAGCTTGTCCGTCGGGATAGGTGTCGTTTTGAAAAGAATCGAGGACCTGGACTTCGGGATAGCCGCCGATGAAGACTCCGCTGTTTCCGCGGCCCTGGCTGTTTCCTTTGACCTCTGCAGGGGTGCACCATTCGATATGCCACTGGCAATCGCCTTCCACCTGGTCGCGGGTTTGAATGGTCCCGGTTCCCCGTGCCACCTCGAAGTGTCCCTCTTTGACAAGCCACTTGGCAGCTTCATCGCCGTTGCCCTTCCACTGGGAAAGGTTCGTGCCATCGAAGAAGACAAGGGCGTCGGAAGGGGCGGCGCCGGGCTTGGCCTCCGTGGTCTCTCCCGGAGGGGTGATGACGGCAGGACGTTCGTTTTGAATCTGTTCGTTGCTCCATCGGCCGGCATTGGGAAGGGCAACCGGATCTTCGGCATGGAGCGGGGTGAGACTGATAAAGAGCGTGGTGGTGAGGAAGGGACGGTAGTTCATCGTTGGAGTGGAATGTTGGAATCAGCGTGAGGGGTCGTTTGACCCCTCATGACTACGTTGAGTGAGGCCGTCGCTTTCAGTTCTTCGTCTTGCCTCGGAGGACGCCCGGTATGGTTTTCGCCACAGCAAGGTGCCGCCTTCTCTTTTCCCATGAAATTCTCCTGCCTTTTCCTTGCTTCCTTGTTTGTCTGGTCGTCGATGTTCGCGGCGGCGGAAGCGAATGTCCTTTTTATTTCCGTGGATGATCTGAATGACTGGGAGGGTGCGCTTGCCGGTCATCCGCAGGCCAAGACACCGCACATGGACAAGCTCTTTGGGAAGGGCGTGCTCTTTACCAATGCCCATTGCTCGCAGGCGGTTTGCACGGCCTCGCGAAACTTGGTGTTGAGTGGCATTCATCCGGCGAGCTCCGGGTGGTATCGTTCAACGACTTCCATGCGAAAGAGCTACGACCGCGTCATGGGAACTCACAAGATGCTCCCTGAACATCTGCGGGATCACGGGTATGAAACCCTGGCTGTGGGAAAAGGCTTCCAAGCTGGAGGGTCACAATCTGTTGCCGCTCCTCAAGGATCCCTCGAGATCATCGCCCAACCCCGTCAGTCATTACCCAAGACCGACGCGCTTCCTACGGGCAGCAAGGAGTGGAAGGGCGACCAGCTCGACCAGCGGGTTGAAGAATGGAAGGCCGGGGAGGAAATCCCTGACTGGCTTCGTTAAGGGCCTTGCAGGGTGATTGGCTTATTGCATCAGGAGTGATTGCGGCGAGAGCTGTGAGCGGTTAGGAGGGAAGGATTGGGAGGGCTTTCTAAAGGGGGTGTTGTCCGATGTCCGGGCCATGAAAGGGGAGGACGGGATGAGGCCGAAAGAGGGCGAGGTTCAGTTGTTAGGCGGGTTCTATCCTCCCAATGGTTTCGATTGGATTTCCTTTTTCGATTTTACAGAAGTCCGAGGAATGGGAAACCGGAGTTCTGATCACTCATGTTTTGATCGAGACTCTCTTCCCCGGGAGCCTTCAGTTTGAAGGAAAGTCGATTGATCTTTCGGAATTTGTGAAGGCGCAATGACTTGGATGGATTGACGATTCAAGGAACGGAGTGAAAGAGAACAGGTTTCGGGAGATTATTGTAACTTGCCGTCCCGTCTCGTTCCAGTGGAGGGCTCATCTTTCATTCATCAAACCAGATCTTACTTATGACTCAAAAACGCCCACTCACCGCCGCCGTATTCCTCGCCGCCACACTATCCTCAATCCCGGCCACCTTCGCGGACGTCGCCGTTTCGAAGGTGTTCGGTGACCACATGGTTCTCCAACAAGGGGCCCCGATCAGGGTTTGGGGAACGGGCGATCCGGGAGAAGGAGTCACCGTCTCGCTCGGTGGCAAGAGTGTCACCACCACCACCGCCCAGGAAGGGACGTGGCGCGCGGAACTCCCTGCTCTGAGCGCAGACGGCAAAGCGCACACCATGATGGTGAAGGGCAAGAACACCATTGAGCTCAAGGATATCCTCCTCGGCGAAGTTTGGATCTGCTCCGGCCAATCGAATATGGAGTGGGCCGTCAATGGTTCGCTCAATGCGAAGGAAGAGATCGCAGCGGCGGACCACCCTCAGATTCGACTCTTCAACGTGCCGGGCCATGTTGCCCAGCCTGACCCCGGGAATGATCCCCGCGGCCAATGGCAGATCTGCTCGCCGGAGACCATTCCAGGTTTTACCGCCGTGGGATACTTCTTCGGACGCGAGTTACAGAAGGAACTCAAGGTGCCCATCGGACTGGTCGGCACGAACTGGGGCGGGACCCGCATCGAGCCGTGGACTCCGCCGGTGGGCTTCAAGGCGGTTCCGGATTTGAAGGACTACGTTGAGAATCTCGAGGCGATCGCGAAGGCGCGTGAGGAAGGCGGTAAGCCTCCCGGACCAAAGGGTGGCGCGGTGCAGATCTACAACGGCATGGTGCATGCCCTCACTCCGCTCAGTGCACGTGGTGCGATCTGGTATCAAGGTGAGTCAAACGCCGGAGACGGCTTGCGTTACGACTTTCTCAAGGAAGGTCTCGTCAAGGGCTGGCGCTCTGTATTCGAGAACGACGAGCTCTCCTTTTACTGGGTCCAGCTTGCGAATTTCGAGGCTCCGAATGATCATCCCGAAGGCGGTGGTTGGGGTCCGGTTCGCGAAGGACAGCGTCGCGCTTTGCGGCTTCCGCATACCGGCATGGCGGTCACGATCGACATTGGGAACGACAAGGACATTCATCCCAAGAACAAGCAGGATGTTGGCAAGCGCCTCGCGCTCCTCGCTCTTGCCAAGGATTATAAAAAAGACGTCGTCCCCTCCGGTCCGCTCTACAAGGGCATGAAAAAGGAAGGTTCGAAGATTCGGATCTCCTTCGATCACGTCGGCTCCGGACTCATCATCGGTGAGAAGACGGGCCTCGATCCTGTGAAGGAAACCAAAGGTGCCGAGCTGGCCCGCTTCTCCATCCAGGATGACGCCGGGAAATGGCACTGGGCCCAGGCCAAGATTGACGGTGAAACCATCGCGGTGTGGCATGATGAGGTGAAAGATCCCCAACACGTCCGCTTTGGCTACGAGTCAAATCCTGTGGGGATCAACCTCTACAACAAGGAAGGCCTCCCGGCGTCACCGTTTACGACCGACTAAGGAGCCGGCGACCAGTTTTCCTGGCCCTCGATCCGCACCAAAAGCGAAGCTTTCGGCTGCCGTTCTCTCACGGCGCGATCGGATCCTCGTCGGCTCGTTTTTCTTTCGAAGAGCAATCTGAAAGATGCCATGTTTTTTGAACTCTCAACATGAAGCTCGCCCTCTCCATGGAGGACATCGAAAAACGATCACCAGAGCCGGAAGCTTTTATTCCGTATCTCTACGATGATCTGGTGGAAATGTGTCTTGAGGAGGATCGTCTCCCTCAATCCCAACACCAGGATTTCCGGGAGTTTGGTTCCTTTCTCGCGGCGGTCGGGAATTTCCTTTCCCACCAAGCGATGGGAAGCCTCGACAAGGATTATGCCTACTTTAATCCCGATTCCGAACTGACCCTCCGGGACTGCAGCAAGGAAGAACTCGGCAAGGCGCAACAACGCGTCATCGGAGCTTTCCAGACTGCGGCTGAAAACGCCAATTACCGGAAGCTCTCAAATGATGAAATCGAAAAGTCCTTTCGAGAATCCGGGCTCTTCAGCTTGAATACCGATGTCGATCTCGATGAGTTTGGATACGTCGAATGCTATGTTCGAGGGAGTGATGTGACCACCGCCTCGAAGCGGAATTGGAAGCTCAAGAAATACGAGGAGCCGCTGGAGATTTGGCGCCGGGTTCTGCTCCTGATGGAGTTCAAGGGAGACAGCGAACTCACTGAAGAACAACTTACACGTAGAAAGAAAGCCGCGCTGCCATATGTGCAGGGGAAGGTTTACGTTTACCTCTACAAGGACGTTCCTAAGCCGGATTTGGAGATCCTCTTTCCCAATGTCCGGGTCTCGATGAACATCAAGGACCGGTTTCTCATTGGAGTGCCGGCCATTGCGGTGGGGATCGGGACCATTGCCAAGATTGGTTTGAAAATCGGTCTGGTGATCGGAGTGATCGCCTTCACCGTCTTTGGCATCAAAATGTTCGGGGTCGATGAGCATCAGACCAATGACATCATGAAGTTGGTGACAACTTTCTTGACGGTGCTCGTGGCGATCGGGGTCTTTGGCTTCAAGCAGTATAATGTTGTGAAAAACAAGCGGATCGGATTCCTCAAGGAGGTTTCCGAGCATTTGTTCTTCCGCAATCTCGCGATGAACAAGGCGGTCTTTGACAGGGTCATCGATGACGGCGAAGACGAGGATGCCAAGGAGGCAATGCTTGTTTACTACCACATGCTGGTGAGTCCGGGCAAAAAGATGACCCGTCAATCTCTCGATGAAACGATCCAGGATTGGATGAAGGAGAAGCACGGAACGGTGATCGATTTTGATATCGATGGACCGATCGATAAGCTCAAAAAATTTGAAGGTGTCACCAACGACGGAATCAGAAAATCGCTGATCGTGGAGAATGCCGATGGCATCTTGTCGATCCCGACGCTTTACGAAGCGAGAGAGATTATGGATTTCCATTGGGACAACGCCTTTCCCTATAGCGACATCAAGGAAGCGGATCTCCCTTCCTGAAATGCGCATCCTCCTTTCCATCCTCCACGCCGAGTCATAGGGTGCGTGTCCCATCCCATGCCTGACCCCGCCTCGCTTCCCATTTGGAAGATTCACACCGACATCCTGCGCACGCTGGAAGTTGGCAACCGATTGGTGCTCGTCGCGCCTACGGGCTCGGGAAAGACCACGCAGGTGCCGCAGATGCTCCTTGATGCCGGGATCGCGCAGGACAAAATGATTGTGGTGCTGCAACCCCGCCGCGTCGCCGCTCGCACCGTGGCCACTCGGGTCGCCTCAGAGCGGAAGGGGAAGCTTGGGGCCGAAGTGGGTTATCAAATTCGTTTCGATGATCACACCAGCCCGGGCACCCGCATCGCCTTTATCACCGAAGGCATCTTGCTACGCTGGCTCCAGGACGACCGCATGCTTTCCAAAGTCGGGGCGGTGGTCTTCGATGAATTCCACGAGCGCAATCTCCTCAGCGATGTCGCCCTCGCCTTGGTGAAAAATTTGCAGCAAAATCAGCGGCCCGATTTGGCGATGCTCGTGATGTCCGCCACCCTCGATGCGGAACCCATCGCGGAGTATCTGGGCCAGTGTCCCACTCTCGTCTCCGAAGGGCAGAGCTATCCGGTGGACGTTGAATATCTTCAGGTCCCCGATCAACGTCCCTTCACTTTCCAAGCCGCTGAAGCGGTCGAGCGCATCATCAACGATGGTCAAGAGGGCGACATTCTCGTCTTCATGCCAGGACGGGGCGAAATCAATGGCACTCTTGAGGCCTTACGTGGTTTAAGAACAGAGGAGCGGGTGGCGTGCATTCCCTTGCACGGAGCCCTCGAGCCGCAGGAGCAGGACCGTGCCTTCGCCCCGAACGCGCTGCGTAAAGTGATCGTTGCGACAAACGTCGCCGAAACCAGTATCACCATCGATGGCATTCGCCACGTTGTGGATAGCGGCGTCGCGCGCGTGGCCCGATATGATGCTGAGCGTGGGATCGGCACCCTTCTGTTAGAGCCCATCAGCCGGGCCAGTGCGGATCAACGCAAAGGTCGGGCCGGCCGAACGGCTTCGGGAACCTGCCATCGTTTGTGGACCGAGGGCGGGCACAAGGGCCGCGAGGAACGCAACACTCCGGAGATCCAGCGCAGCGACCTTGCCGAAGTCGTGTTGCTCCTTCACTCGCTTGGGATCCGGGAAGCCACCACCTTTGACTGGCTCGACAAGCCCGACACGCAAGCTGTCGAACGCGCCGAAGGCCTCCTCACCATGCTCGGGGCCTTGCTTGATGCCGACCTCAGTGAGATTGGCCGCCAAATGTTGCGTCTGCCGATGCACCCGCGCTACTCCCGCATGTTGATCGAGGCCAGCCAGCGTGACTGTGTGCCCGATGCCGCCTTGTGCGCCGCCCTCGTCAGCGGTCGTGATCTGCTCACCCGCGTGGATGGAAACGGCGCCCACAACACGCGCGAGATGTTCGAGGAGAGCGATGACTCCGATTTCATCACGTTAATGTGCGCTTTCGATTTCGCCAAATCGAACCGCTTCAGCTTCGACCGTTGTCGCAGTCATGGCATCAACGCCCAGGTCGCCCGCCAGGTGGATGAGACCTACAAGCAAATCCTGCACGCCGCCCACCAGCAAAAGCTCTACGACCGCACTGCTGGGTCCGTGAAAAATGACGAAGCCCTCCTTCGTTGCCTCATGGCGGGCTTCATTGATCAACTTGCGAAACGACGGGAACCTGGCAAGCCCGCGTGCGATCTCACCGAGCAAAGGGAAGGCCAACTCGTGCGCGAAAGCGTAGTGCAAGACGCGCCCTACTTCGTCGCCGCCAATCTGCATCAAGTGCCCACGCGTGGAACGCTTCCCTTGACCTTGCTCAGCCTTGCCACCGCCGTGAAACCGGAGTGGATCGCTGGGATGTTTCCCCAACACTTAACCACCACTGTCGAGCATCTCTTCGACGCCAGAAACAAGCGCGTCGCCGCCATGAAGCTCGTGCGCTACCACGATCTCGTCATTGAGCAAAAAGCGCAGCAGAACGACCTCGATCCCGTTGCCAGCGGACGCTGTCTTGCCGAGGCCCGGTGCAGCGGAGCCTTCGATTTGCCGTTGATGGATCACCGCGTGAAGCAATTCATGGCCCGGGTTGATCTCCTCCACGCCACCATGCCTGAGCTGGAGTTTAAGCCCTTCAATGCTGCTGCTGTCACGGCCTGTCTGACCCGTGCTTTTAAGGGTCTTTCGCTCGCCAAGGAGGCCCAGGCTGCGCCTCTCCTCAACGCGTTTCACCGGCATTTGGAAGATGGACAAATCAGTTGGCTCAATGAATTGTTGCCGCCTTCCATTCCCTGGTTGGACAAGGGCACCACCAAAGTCTCTTATCTCACCGGCACCCCGGAAGCCCAGGTGAAATTGAAAGATTGCTGGGCGATCGAGGAGCACCCCAGCCTCTGTGAGGGCCGCCTCCCGGTCACCCTCAAGCTCTGTGATCCCAACGGAAAAAAAATTGCGACCACGACCGATTGGTCACACTTCCTCGCCCGTGAATGGCACAAGCACCGCCCCATTCTCGCGAAGAAATTCCCCGGGCATGTTTGGCGATAATGCCGCTTCGAAGCGGCGGGATGGGTCAGGGCTCGTTGGTCCTTACCATGCGATGGGCTGGAAGAAGAAGGGGTCCTTCACCTTGGTGGTCGCGTTGCCCTCGACGACCTGGCGCAGTTGGCCTGCCCAGCGGGTCGCTTCGCGACGCTGCGTTCCGTAGTAACTAAATTTTTGGCGATCGAAGAAGCCGGCCTCTGGAGTTTCTCGGTCGGAAAATGCGAAGAGGGTTTTTCCGCTTCGGGCATCAACGAGACGTCCTTCCACCCCGACGGAAGGACGGTTAAAAAGTCCGGTGAAGGGGATGAATAAACTGGCCACTTGGGCCGCAGGCTTACCGGGGATGTATTCGACGAGGTTGGTTTCGAGGATCATCAAGCCTTTGGCTTTTTGAGACTTAGAATTGGAAGGGGTGAGCACCGTTTCCCGGCCCGGGCTTTCATGGAGTTTAGTTTGAAATTCACCACTCGCGAACTCCGAGAACTCCGCCACGGCCTTCTCTCGGATCTCGCCCAGGTTTTGCTCGCTGGCGGCCGAGAGCCCTCTTCCAAGAGAGCGAACCCGGTCTGTCATCATGGGCTTCACTGCGATCTTTTGATATTTGCTGAGATCGGCGTCGGCGTCTTTCCATGACCGGCTGAAGGGAAGATTTTTGTTTTCGGCAAGCCGGGCGTCGTCCTTACCGAGAAAGCCGGAAGGAGGGAGGGCCGTGTTGCAAGACGCGATGAGGAAGAAAACAGGAACAATGAGTAAAAAGCGAAGGATCGACATCGCTTGAAAGCTACTTTCACGAGATCAACCGGGCAAGGTCGAAGCGTGATTGCGGCAGGTTGGTGAAAATGATGTCCCTTTTACGAAAAGAGAGGCCGCAGGCATGAATCGGTGAGGGCTGCATGTATCAGGGTGAGCTCTGCGGTGAGTCCCTGGCCTTCCGGGCCTTCTTCGAGGGCGTGTTTCAGCGCGGTGATGAATAAGGCGGACTGTGCTTCGATGGGTAGGTCGAGAGTTTCCGGGAAGGCGGCATCGAGAAGAGTCATGCCAAAATCAGTGGGCACCAGAAGTTCTTCCGCCCATCCAATGATGGTTTCGTTCGGTGATTGCGTGGGGAATCGCCGGGTAATAAGCGCGTGAATATCGGCGCGATTTTGAACGTTCATGAGGAGCGCGAGAAAAAAGCGATGGTCCGGATGATCGATATGGTAACGCATCCGCGAGATGGATTCCCGTCGAAGGCATTCGGCGAGGGTCTCCGGCACTCCCTTCGCGAGGTTACCGTGTTTTTCGAGGAACGTCGCCAGGGCGGGTTCCCATTCGCCGAGATTTTGGAGGCGCTCCATGGTGTGATTCAGGATGCTGAAACCCCGTTCAAAATCCAGATTGGCCAGCATTTCGCCCACGAATGAGGCGTATCCGGGGTGGTCGAGAGTTTCGAGGACGTCGAAGAGTTGCTTGCGCCGTGTCGTCAGGGCATCGGCGTGAATCGGGTCGATCGCGATGTGGGGTGGCAGGTAGTTATACTGCGGTCCGGTGCCGGGGTCGTGATGGGTGCGGATCACCACCGTGACGGAGGGCGTATCGAGGTGGAAGAGGGAGTGAATACACTCCCGCCCGGAGGTGATGGGCACGGTGCATCCGGTTTCCAGCAGCTCGATCTCCTTCAAACGAAGGTCGCCCACGCGGATATGGGGCGTGACTGAGCGGGCATCCATAAAATCGAATTCGGAATGCACACTGGAACCCTGCATGACATGGAAGGCTCCGGAGAATTCGTGTTGATGGATCTCGGTGGTGCCCTCCAGCCAGAAAAGAATCTGAATGTAAAAGCGGGGATCATTAAAGGCCACCAACTCGGGTTGACCGAAGCCGGATTGACTTTGAAATGGTTGTTCGTCGTTGAAGAGGAACTCCTGCATGAGCTCCTCGAGGTCTACGTGTTCAGACGGCGGAGCTTCCTCGAGGGCGGCCCGGGCAAGCTCCGGAAATGCCTCGAGCGAGAAATTTTGCTGCCGCCACCGATTGAGGACGGTGCGGCCAAGCGTTTCAAAATAGCAGTTCATGAGGAGGGATTTGTCGTGAAAGAAATCGTGCGCGACAACTGGCAGGAAGCAAGGGTAGGTCATGCCGGGCACTCAAATAAGGGAGAAAATTTCTGGGTAGGGCAAGATGACCTCGTCCGTGAGCGGGCATTTTCAGTAAGTGCACCGGCCGGCCTCGCGGAGTCCACGAGCCCCGGGACAAAGACCGAGGGATCACGTTCGGTCGGAAATAGGCTACATTAGAGATCGACAGCGTGGGGACCGAATGCATAATGACAACTGTGTCGGGCTGTTGCCCGAACATCTTGCACCACACAACAGCTCCCCTATGAAAGTAAACCATACTACCCTTAGCATCCTCGCCCTCTGTGCTGCCTCTGGCAACGCTGCGGTCATCTGGAATCTCGGAGACGCCAACTTTGGCCGTGTCGTCACGGAGCCGGCCTCACTCTACGGAGCCGCCTACACGGTCGATTTCGTCCAAGAGTCGGCCGTGAATCCCTTACCCGGCGATCCTAACAGCCCGGCCGTGAATCAGCAGGCCGATGACGACTACTACTTCGCAGGCGTCTATAGCAACCAGGTCGATGGCGGTCCCGCTTACACGACGGTTGGCCCGGTCGGCACCAGTGAGGTCGCGGTCGAACGCGCCATCACCAGTGGAGATGGCAATCTTCGCTACCACTTCAATCTGGATGCGGCCACCGCGGGAACGGATCTCGTGACCCTGACATTCCAGATGCTTGATCTGGACGACAACAATACCGGCACCGGAATTTTCAACATCGATGCCTTCATGAACGGCGTCCCGATCGGAACTTTTGAGCACAATGCAGGCTCGATTCCGACTATCGAAACTCCAGATAAATCGTTCAGCACGTTTCCCATCGCGATCAGCACGCTGAACGGCACTGGCGGGGCGGCCGATGACAATTATGTTGAGCTCCGTTCGAGCACCGGTGGAAGCACAGCCCGCTGGGCAAACGTGGACTATGTCCAGCTCGATGTGAGCCCTGCAGTTCCCGAGCCTTCGGCATTGGCCCTCCTCGTTCTGGCTGGCGCAGGTATGTTCCGCCGCCGCCGATAGAGGCAATTTTCACAGACTGTGACTTTTTTCAAGAACCGGAATCCTGCAAGGGGTTCCGGTTCTTCTTTGTGCCAAGGGGTTGTCGTGCGGCGGGGTATCAACTGCTGACCCGCGGCAGCCTCGTTCTTCGGATCCGAGATGTCCGGGATCCTTTGTGAATCCCTTTAGTCCATGCGGGGGAAGGGCGGCCCCTCGTCGCCTTGGGCGTCAGGACCTTCCTCGTCATCATCATCCACCGCAGCGTTTGCCATTTCAGTGGCGTTATCAACACGGCTGATGATGTCGTGAATCATTCTCCGGTAAAACCACATACCAATCACGCCCTCGTCGGAGTGCATGATTCTTCCAGCCCTGTTTTCCAAATTGAGGTCATAGCTCGCTCCGAAAAGCAGCTCCATGACATCTCTGGGGTCATTGTTGGGGGTCATTCCAACAATTGAGACCGGGGTTCTGCCCCCAAAAGGCTTGAGCAGTGTTCGACGGTTGGAGCCGAGTTCGGCCTTGCGGAACGTGACGCTCCACAGATAGAAGATGGCCCAGATCAAGAAAGAGGTATGAGCGGCGAGGGCCAGAGTCTCCAGGGGGAGGGCTACGCGAATCGCAGCGATGAATTCCGTGACCTTGCTCAATGGCCAGAAACTCAGCCGCCCGGCACTGGAGAGAACGAGGAGGGACACGATAATCGCCACCCACATGAAAAACGGCTTCCATCGCAAGTCATGAATGATCACCAACCCGGTGAGTGCGGCAAAGCCCATCGCTAGCCAGACGGTAGAAGTGTCGGAAATGACTTCGTATTTGTTCAGGCCGAGCATGACGTAGGCAGGCAACCAGAAGAGATAGAGGTAAAACTCTTTTAAAACGCAGGTGTAAATTAAGACACGGTCCGCTCCCTTTCCTTCACTTCGGATGGGCATGAGCCACATCACGAAGCCAATGAGGAGTCGGAGCAGCGGATTCTTTTTCTTCTTTTCTGACATGACGTTGGAATTTGGTGACCCGGAATCAGGGAAATCACTCTCGTGATGGACGAGAGGATACCTTAAGGATCGTAGAGGGACTACTTCGAAAATAGGAATATTGTTTCAATCCAAGTAGAAAAGTCGCGACGCTCAGGAATAGCGAGACGGCCCCTTTTGGCCAAGACCAAGAGGAAAGCACGAGAGACGATTGCCGGAGGCCCCGGGGTTCATTCGCTGACCACAAGGATTCCTTTCATGATGGTCCAGTGGCCGGGGAAGGTGCAGAGGTAGGGGTAGTCTCCGGGCTCGGTGGGAGCTTGGAAGCGGAGGGCTTGGGTCTCGCCTTGCTTGAGCATTTTGGTGGCGTGGAGGATGCGCTTGTCGTCGGGGATGTAGTGCTTCTTGGCCGCTTCGGGGTCGGTGGCCATGGCGTTGGCGGCTTCGCCGATTTCCTGGATGGGGGTGCCTTTGGCGAGGATGAGGAAGTTGTGCTCGGTGGCGTCGGGGTTGCTGAAGATGAGCTTCACGGGTTGACCGGCTTTGGCCTTGAGGGTGTCCTTGGTGAAGAGGAGGCGTTCGGGGATGGTCCCGATTTTGATCGTTTGCAGGTTCTTCTGACGGTCGAAATTTTGCTCTGCTTTGGTGAGTTTGACCTTAATTTCAGCAACGGGCTTGGCGAGGGCTTTCAGTTTCTCGGCAGTATCGGGGAGCCAGTGGGGTTTGAGGGCTGCGGAGTTGAAGGCGGTCCGGATGGCGTAGGCGAGGTGGGAGCCTGCGGGTTGGTCGAGGAGGGGGGCGATAGCCTTAAGGAGAACGGCTGGATCTTTAAAATTCAGGCCAAGGTAGGAGGCGCAGATTGCGGTTTCGCGGCGAACATGTTGGGAAGGATGGCTGGCTCCGTAGTTGAGAAGTTTTTCAATATCGTCTGGATTGGAGACTCCGGAGAATCGAAGAAGTTTGAAGGCGGCGGCGGCGATGAGGTGATCGTCGGAGTAGAGAAGGCTTTCGAGAATGTCAGGGTCGGAGCTATCGAATGCTTGATGAATGCGGAGGACTTCAAGTTGATGAAAAGGGTTGGTGGATTCCGAGAACTCGTGAGCAAGATCAAGGAGAAGCCGAAGGGGCATTGTTGATTGATCTCCTGGCGTAGGTGCCTCTTTGGAATATTTACGGCTTCGTATTTCGAGCTTGGCGAGAGAGCGGGCGCGGTAGCTGGGGGATTTGAGATGTTCTAACAGTTCGGGGATGGTGGCTTCGGCGATTTTTGGAGCGGGGGGGAGTTTGGCTCCCTTCGGAATGACGCGCCAGATGCGGCCGGCTTTGCGGTCGCGGCGGGGGTCGCGGAGGGAGTATTGGGCGTGGCCTTTGACGGGGTTATACCAGTCGCAGATGTAGAGGTCGCCACGCGGGCCGAAGTTGAGATCGACGGGGATGAAGGAGAGGTTGGTGGAGAAGATGAGATCGAATTGGAACTCTTCGGCGAAGTGATCGTCCTTTTCGGTCCAGGTGTGGAACTCGATTTTGTTGGTCGGTTTGTAGCGGGCTTTGATGAAGCCGCCTTGCATTTCGGCGGGCCAGAATTCCTGGTCGACGAATTCGTGTCCGCAGGTGCCGGAGTAGGCCTGGAAGTCTTTGCCTACGGCGGGGTGTTGGGTGGGGTAGGCGGGGTTGGTGGCGTGGAAGGTGGAGGCGAAGACGGGGTGGGAGGCGACGTGGTTTCCCCATTTGTCGAAGGTGACTCCCCAGGGGTTGGTGTTGGGGTAAGCACCGAAGGCGGTGAGCTTTCTGTGAGAAGGATGGTAGAGGAACCAGGAGGAGTTTTTGGCGCGGACGGGGCCGTAAACGGTTTCGACCTGGGTGTGGTGGAAGATGGATTCGCGGAAGAGGAGGTCGCCGCCGGGGGTCCAGGTGAAGTCGTGGAGGGAATGGTGGGAGTCTTCGCAGCCGAAGCCGGTGAAGACGATCTCGCGCTTGTCCATTTTTCCGTCGCCATCGGTGTCGGTGAGATGGGTGAGGTGGGGTTGCTCGGAGCAGTAGACGCCGCCGGAGCCATCGAGGACGAAGGAGAGGGGGATGTGGAGGTCATCGGCCCAAGTGGTGCATTTGTCGGCTTTGCCGTCCTGGTCGGTGTCTTCGAGGATGATGATTTTGTCGCAAGGTTTTTGGCCGGGGTAGATGTGGGGGTAGGTGACGGAGGTCGAGACCCAGAGGCGACCGCGATTGTCCCAACGCATCGCGATGGGGCAGGCCATTTCGGGGAAGTCTTCTTCGGAGGCGAAGCAGTTGACCTCGAAGCGAGGGTCGACTTTGAAGGCCGCTTGTTCGCCGGCGACGGAGAGGAATTCATTGGCTCCACGGGAGAGGAGGACGTCGTCGAGTTTGGGGAGATTGGAGTCGTCGGGTTGGACGAGCTTGCCGGTGGAGGCGGTGGCGTGGATCGCTTTGTCGCGGTTCTCGACCATGAGGTCGAAGTTTCGCATGGCGGGAAGGAAGTCGAGGTAGCCGTAGGATTTGTTGCGACCGCCGGTGTAGTAGAAGGTGTTGAGCGGGCGATAGCGGTGGAAGAATTGGGTGGCCTTGTCGACGACGAGTTTGTTGAGGGGGGCGCTCCCAATTCTAAGCTCTTTACTTTCGTGTCCGGTTGTTTGCCCGAATAAGTTCCGGGCAACGATCATGGAGAAGTTGCTGTGTCCAGATGACGTTAGTTGATGGCCGTCGATGGTCATGGCCTCGGGGTAGAGGGCACCTTCGATAAATTTCCCAAAAGTGTCGATGAATCCAATTTGATGTTTCTTGGCGACTTCTTCCATGGCCTGGGTGTAGAGGGCCTGATTATTGAGAGATGGATTGCGAGGTTCAACCTGCCCAGGGTTACCTGTGGGTGAAACTAGGACGACCCGAGGCGCGGTCTTGCCGTTGTAGGCTTGGGATTTGAGGTGGGTCAGGAATTTGTCGAGGCGTTCTTTGAAGGCGGGGAGGCCTTCTTCGCCGGCAAAGGATTCGTTGTAGCCGTAGGCTGCGATGATGAGGTCGGCCTTGACGTAAGTGAGGTGTTGGTCGAGGTCGGCGAAGTTGTCGGGACGCGGCATGAGGTCCACTTCGTCGGCGGGCCAGGCGAGGTTGCGGACGACGAGTTTGTGGTCCGGATGGTGCTGATGCAGCAGGGTTTCGAGGTGGCCGTAGCGGCGTTCGGCATCAAGGAGGAGATTGCCGATGAGGGCAATGCGGGTGCCAGGCTCGATATCGAGCGGCAGGGTGCTGACGACCGGCTCCGCGGGTTTGGGCCGCGGAGAGGTCTTGAGGTTGAGGTAGTATTTGGCGAGCTCCGGGTCTTGGTCCGGAGCTGCTTTGTCAGCCTTGGTATTTTTAGCGTCTTTTACTGGCTCGCTTTTTTTTTGGGCATGATAGGCGAGCTGATGTCAGCAAGGTCTACGGGCTTCACGCCTTTGACTTCGCCGCCGAAGCTGAAGCTGCTGGGCTGGTAGTCGCCAACGAAGTCGACTTTGGAATCGGCTTTGATGTCGGCTTCCATGCCGGCGGCCCAGTAGATGCCGTTGAGGATGAGGCGGCGGTAGTTGGGATCGAGAAGGTCCTGGGAAGCGCCCTGGGTGGAGTGGAAGACGCGGCCTTTTTCCCCGGATTTGGAGGTGTATTCACGGGTCCAGGTGGAGGGGCTGGGCTTTTTCTTTTCGTCGGCGGGGGAGTCGGCGGTCATGCCGTTGAGCGGCTGGCTTTCGGTGAGGACGGTGAAGGTGTCGTCCGGGATGCCGACGTAGGCTCCGGCCATGGTGAGGGCGTTATCGGCGACTCCGGTGAGGATGAGGTTGTCCTTTTGGGCGGGGATGATCTGGATGCGGGTAGCCTGCTTATGGTTCTGGCCGTAGTGACCGACCCAGGTGTTTCCGAGAATTTGGTGCCCGAAGCCTTTTTCGAATTCCTTGCCTTTGTATTGGAAGTCGTAGTGGGAGTAAGTTTTTCCGGCGGGAATTTGGAAAGCGTGGCTTGAGGTGCGGAGTCCGACGACGGGGCCGCCACGGTCGATGTAGTCGGCGATGTGCTTCATTTGGTCATCGGGGAGATCAAGGAAGCGGGCGAAGATGACCATGAGGTCGGCGTCCTTGAGGGCTTCGAGTCCCTTGACGTTGGATGCGCCTGCTTTGATGAAGCCTTGGTCATCGACTCCGAAGCAGACGGTGGTTTTGAAGCCGTGGTGCTGGGCGAGGATACGCGCGAGAGCGGGGCAGGTTTCCTCGGTGCGGTATTCGTGGTCGGAGGCGACGAAAACGATGTGTTTTCCTTTCCCGGGGCCGGAGGCACCCTCGTAAGTGATTTGAGCTGCGAGTGGCAGGAGGGTGAAGAGTAGAAGTAGGAATGATCGCATTCCTGATGAAGTATCAGTTTGAGCGGTCAGGAGGAAGGGGATTTTTAGGGAGAGGCAGAGGCTATTTCACACAGAGGCCCGGAGAACGCGGAGTTTCGCAGAGGATTTCTGAGGCTTGGCTAGGGGCGTTGGGTTGCTCTGATCCGAACGAACATGCGATCCTTGGCTGTGGCGGTGAATTGCCAGACGCGGGGTTCACGACTACTCAGGACGAAGTCACTGGTGTGCCAGGTGGTGAGGTCGGTGCTCCATTCGGGGGTGAGTTCCGCTGCATCGGCTCCGGGAATTAAGGGGGTGGTGAGAGTCAAAGCGAGGGCATTGAAGGCGGGGTTTCCATCGAGGGCGTAGGCGAGGAGGTCTCCACCTTGGTAGGGGATGCTATCGCTTTCTCCGGGGTTTCCTCCGGGGTCGACGCTGCTGCGCCAGTTGAGAGCATCAGCATGATCGGGGAGGCCGGCGGGGTTGATGAGGACGAGGCTTCTGCCGATGCCATCCGCGTTGAGAGGCCATGGGTGTTCGTCATCGTAAACAAGGGAGCGGAGGACGAGGTCTTCGCCGAAGGAGAGGGTGAGTGTTTCGCCGCTGTTGGCGAGGTTGCCGGAAAGGAATTGTCCGGTGACGGGAAGGCCGGGACCGTAGGCGGCTTCGAAGGCGGGGAGGTTCCCGACGAGTAGAACGCGTTGACCTGGTTCGAGTGAGCGAATGGATCCTGTTGAGAGATCAAATTCGATGCCATCGGTAAAGCGGAGGGGGTCAAGGGAGAGTGCGACGGTGCCGATGTTGAGGAGTTCGATGAATTCCAAGTCGGCGCTATCGAGCGGGTGGTACATGATTTCGCTGATGACCAATCCGGTGAGGTAGGGGGTGAGGTTTGGTTGACCGGCGATGAAGGAAAGAGGGGCGGACCAGTGGCTCCAACGGCCGGTGTTATCCTGATAGCGGACGCGGGCGCGGTAGCTGCTGCCGGGGCGGAGGATGCCGGGGGGGATTTCCTGTTCGAGGGTCGGGGTGTTGATGCTGCCGCTTTGCCAGATGGGGTCGATTTCGTAGGGCTGCCGGTTGTCGGGTTGGAAGTTGGGAGCGAGGGGATCTGAGACTTCCGCGATGCGCCACTCGATGGCGGAAAAGGTGGCTGCGCCGTTGGGGTCGCTGAAGTTGGAGGTAGAGAAGGCGAGGGAGTCGGCCGGGAAGTCTGGAGCTCCGGTGTAAGTGATGAGGGGTGTTTGGGGAATGGCGGAGTCCGAGGCTTCAATAACGAGCTTGTCGTATCCGTGTCCGCCGGGTTGCATGAATTTTTTAAGGTAGTCCATTTGCCCTTCGTGGTCGGCGGAGGTGAGGGTTCGGGTGTACCAGCTGTTGGCGGGGTTGGAGCTCCCTGTGAGGACGTTGAAGGAGCCCTTGAATTGTGAGGGGGTTTTGGGGTGATAGTTCCAGACGAACTGGTCGATGTCAGACCAGGTGAGGGGTGCTGCCGAGGGGTTCACCTGATCGACAAATTCGGCGAGGACGGTGTCGATGGCTTTTTCGTTGAAGAGGAGGTCGAGGATTTCACGTTGTTCGTTTCGGCCTTCGAGGGAGTTGATAGAGTAGCTGGGATCGAGGCAGAGGCGGAAGCGGTCCCAAGTGTAGTATTTGCCAGTGAGCTGAAACATGGTGTCGCAGTCCCAGGGGAGCATCATCCATTTTCCGGATCCGGGATTGTGATAGTAATAGCCTTGCATGCCGTCGCGTTGGTCGTAGTGGGTGACGCCCTCTGCGACAGCTTTGTAGCGGGCGTAGTTGAGGTGATCGACATTGTCGCGCCACCATTGTTGGGGGCGGGCGGTGGTCATCTGGGAGCGGAGGGTATCGATGTCAGCGGGTCCGGGGTTGTCATCGGCACCCTGGTGTTCTTGTGAGATGGGGGATTCGAGTTTGTAGATATTGCCATTGGGGAGGCTGCGGTCGTTGAGGAAGTCGCCATTGGGGATTTCGATGGCGTGGTAGAGTCCCCAGAGGTCGCCGGTGTATTGGGAGTTCCCAGATTCGCTGGCGTCGTCGATGACGCGAAGTTGGAAGTAGTTGGTCCGGCTTGCGGGCACACCGGCGAGTTCGAACATGCGGTAGGTGAGGCATTCATCGATTCCAGCCATACCACGGTTGACGTATGTCCAGGGTGCGGTGCCGCCGTTGACCTTCATGTCGGTCCATTTGCTGGCGTATTTTTTTCCGAAGTTGTCGCGTGCGGCGAAGTCGTGGCCGCGGTTGAAATGGAAGCTCCATTTGTTTTTACCGGTGCGGTAGGTGGAGCCTTCGCCCCGGATGTTGAATTCGATGTGGTCGTAAACGACACCATCGTAAACCATGGTGCCTTTAAAGCGGGTGTTACGGTATGATCCTTGATATTGGCATCGCTCGATATCTGTGGGGTTGGCGATGAGATGGTAGGCGGGCATTTCTGCGATGATGGCCGGAGAAAAGGTTTCCGCGGAGGTGGTGCCGGGTTGGTTGGCCGCTTGCCAGGCGGGGAAGTTGTCGTAGCAAAAGTAGGCGAAGTTGGGCTGGGGATCATCGTGATAGGGCACGGTGATTTCGGCATTTGACTGGTCCTGCGCGGTGATGCGGTAGCGGATCAAGTGGCGATGTTGTTGGACATTCTCGGGGACGGTGGCGGTGAAAATGTCGTCACCGGCAATGGCGTCTCCTTGCAGGCCATCGTCGTGCATGGCGAGGTTTGTCCAAGTGGTGGCGTAGCCGGGATCGGTGAGCCGGAGGTAGTTCCCGGGGGCGACGGCTTGATAGCTCATGATCACGGATGAAAGGCCATCGGAATCGGTGACTTTTGCGGTGATGATGACCGGGGTTCCCGAGGTCGGCGATTGGGGGGAATGGTCGACTTGGCGGATGACGGGCGGGAGTTCCCGGCCAGCGACGGAGTTGGGAAGGCCGGGAGTGCCTTCGGTTCCCGGGGAGGAGGATCGCCAGGATCCGCCGAGGTCGTTGTCGAGTGTCGGTGAGAGGAGTTCCATGGAGGCACCGCCTCCTTTGGCGCGGGTGGGCCAGGGGAATCCGACGGCGAAATCGACCTCGTCGATTTTTGTGCGGGCACCATCACGAAGGATGATTTTTTCGCCTTCGTTAGAGAGTTTGCCAGTCCACGGGCCGAACGAGCTGACGCCGTATTGAGCGGTGAGAGCGGCGGGGTCCTGGCTCACGATGACCATTTCGCCGGGGCCAAGGATCAAGGATGGAAAGGTGAAATCGACGGCACCTTCGATGACCCAACCCTGGAGGTCAACGACTTGAAATCCGTAGTTGATGAATTCGAGAAACTCGGTCTTGCTGGTCTCGACGGCAGGGTCGTAGTGGATTTCATTGATCGCGAGTTGCGAGGTGGTTGAGACGACGGGTGGAGTGCTGACAGAGGAAGTGGGGTTGCTGCCGCCGAAGATTTCTGCGCCGTCGCCAAACCCGTCGCTGTCGCTATCCGCGAGGTTGGGATTGGTGCCTGGTTGGGAGGCATCGATGAAGGGGAGGGCGGGGTTTTCGAGGCCGTCGTGTAAGCCATCGCCGTCGGTGTCCCGTTTGAGGGGGTCTGTTCCGGGATTGGCGGCGTTGATGAAGGTGCCGGAATTATTCTCGATGCCATCTGACAAGCCGTCGCCGTCGGTATCAGAGAGGTTGGGGTTGGTGCCCCTCTGAAATTCCATGAGGTTGCTGAGGCTGTCGGCATCAGGGTCGGCATCAGGATCGTCGAGACCGTTTTCGGTTTCCCAGTCGTCGGGTATGCCGTCACCGTCGGCATCCGTGCTGAGGGGGCCGATGGCGATGGCATCGGTGAAAATGTAGGTGGTGCCGCTGGTGGAGGCATCATCATTGAGGATGATGCGGAGATTGCCATCGCTGACGATCACGGTGCCCAGACGGGCAAAATTGACGTTACGGCCTCCGCTATCGGTCAGGATGAGGTCGCCCGGATTTCCGGCGCGGAGATTTTGGATGACCGTTCCCAGGCCATCGCTGATGGTGAAAGGTGCGGCGGTGGTGAGATTCGCCTGTGGGCCATTGCGCCACGAGGCAAAGACTGTCCATTCTCCATTAGGGATATTGGTGAAATCCCACCTTGCTTCCGTGCCGGTGCCTCCATTGTTGCTCCAGCGGCGGTCGCCATTCCACGAATCAGGTTGGTTGGAGTCTTGTCCAAATGTTCCCGAGGTTTCGGTGTAGAGGAGTCCCCCATCCGAGTTGTCAATGAGGAGGTAGTCATCACCGGAGCTGTCGCTGACGGTGATTTGAGCAGAAGCAAATGGGGCGAAACCAAGGGCTGCGATGAGGAGGCGGGAAATCATGGTATGGGGATGAGGCGCACCCGGAAGTAGCCTGAGGACGGGGCAGGGCCGGGGCCGGAAATGCCCGGGAGATTCAGGGTGGTGTTGGTGGACTCACCCTGGGAGGGGATTGCGTTGGCGACCTCATTCCAGTTTTTGAGATCAGGGCTGAAGTCGATCGCGTAGGTGTTGTTCGGGTAGGAATTCCAGGTGAGATGGGCCTCCGCGTTTTCGTTTTGCAAGGTCACTGTCACGCCGTCGGGCGGGGTTTGAGCTCCATCGAGACAAATCGCGATTGCGTCTGCAAAGATGAATCCTTCGAGGTCTCCGACATCGGTCACGGTATCGTCGACGGTGACTTCCAGGTTGCCGTTGGTGACGAGGGCGGTTCCGATGGGGGCGAAGGAGATGAGGTTGGTTCCGTCATTGAGAGCGATGCTGCCAGGTGATGCGTCCGTGCCGCCGCTTTGCTCGATATCAAAGGCCGAGCCGGTGGTGGAGAAGTAGTAGCGGGCGGCGCCGAGATTGGCTTGGGGGAGATTGTTCCAAGAGGCATAAACGAGGTAGGAGCCGTTGGCGATGGAGTTGAAGGACCAGGTGGCAGAGGTGGAGGCGCCATTGTTTCCCCAGCGGCGGTCGCCCTTCCAGGCGGTGAGAATTGTGGTGTCCTGACCTGAGAAGGTCGCGGTTTCCTCGTAGAGCGCGATTTTCAAATCGGGAACTGCGCTATTCACGGTGATGCCATTGTCGATGACGAGGAATTCCTTGCCAGCGTCGTTGGTGACCTTTTGGGGGGCGGCAACGAGTGGGTCGCTTCCAGCGAGGATTTCTTCAAAGTCGCTCTGGGCGTCGTCGTCGGTATCAATCAAGAGGGGGGATGTTCCGGTGCCTCCCGTGCCGGCTTCCTCGCCATCGCTGAGTCCGTCGCCATCGGTATCGGCGAGGCGGGGGTTGGTGAGGGTTGTGGAGAGTTCTTCTCCGTCTTTCAAGCCATCGTCGTCCGAGTCATCATCGTTTGGGAAGGTTCCGGCGAGGAACTCTTCCAAGCTGGTGAGCTGATCTGAATCCGGGTCGAGTGCGGCATCGCCGGGGTCATTGCGATTGAGACCATAGGTATCCTCGAAGTCGTTGGGCATGCCGTCATTATCAAGATCAAAGGCCGAGGTGGCGTCGAGCAGTTCGAGGCGGAAAGCATCGGCGATCATGGGGCCGTCGCCGGCGATATTTTCGAGAGAGAGAGAGAGGGAGCCATCATTGACGGGGACGGTGGCGAACATGTCTTGCCATGCGACTTCATCGAATGAGTTGTCGGCGGTGGCTCCGGGGATTTGACTGAAGGTGACTGAGCCACTGGAGCCGGTGGTTTGGTAGCTCAAGCGGACGTTCGTAGAGAGGTTTGCTCCTGCGGGCCAGGTGAGAGAGATCCGGTAGTCGTCCGGTTCGAGATTGGAGAATGCGACTTCAACAGAGTCATCGATGGAGCCCGTGCTGACGCGGGTATCGATGCCGTGTTCGCTGATATTGCTTTCATCACTATTCCAAATGCCACCTGTTTCGGTGTATCCGGGATCGTTGTTTCCGATGAGATGGACGGACTTCACATCGCTCCGGAGTAGTTCCAGCCTGAGGGCGTCGGCGACCAGGAAGGCGGTAGGATCATTGTCGTTCAGCACGACCTCGAGTTCGCCATCGACTACTTCGATGATGGCGGGATTGCCGTTGAGATCCTGGAAGCGCTGATAGACGGCGACCCCTTCTGCATCGAAATCGTTGACTTGGTTGACGAGGCTTTGCGTGAATGCTCCGGCATCGTCTGAGAAGGTCCAGGTGGCATTGGTGCTGAGATTCGCCTGTGACCAAGAGGCGCGGGAGGCGGTATAACGTCCCGCGAGTAGTCCGGTGAACCGATAGGTTGCAGTATCGTTGCCGCTGGCGGAGTTTTGATATTGCCAGTTTCCTTGATAGCGTCCGCCAATGTTTTGACTGGTCCAGGAACCGGTCGTGGAATAGCCGGGGTCTCCGTTGTCGATGCTGATGACCTGGGCATGGGCGGTGAGGCAGGCAAGGAGCGAAAACCAGGAGATGTTTTTAGTCAGCGAGTGCATAAAGGTGATTCGATATAGAAGGTTGGCGGCGAGGGATCATGTGGAGTCCGGTAAAGTGCACAATGATCCCTCAGATTCATGCGACCCGACAAAGCAGAGTGGGAAAAAGATAGAGGCTATCGGCGGCGCCTGAGCATGAGGCCCAAGCCTGCGAAGGCGGCCAGAATTGTTGACCCGGGTTCGGGGACTGTATTGACAATGCCGACGGCATCGAAGCGTCCAAAGCCGTTGGCTCCCTGGGGGGTGACGATGACTTCGATGAGTCCGGTGCCGGAAACGGTGGCTTGTCCGATGAGTTGAAATGGCTCGGCATTGGCAGCGGTTTCGACGGCTTCATCAAATGCGGTGAATCCGGCGGAAAAATCGGGATCGGCGGTGATGGAAATTGTGGCGAGGCTGCTTCCATTGACGCTGTAGCCATTGCCGGAGGTGTCTCCATTGGCATACCAGGTTCCGTAGATGTTATAGACCCCGTCTGCCAATCCGGAGAATGAGTAGGTGACACTCCCGGCATCTGCCCAGAGTCCGTCATTGCCGTAGGTGAAGGCGGCTACGTCTGAGCCGTTGGTTCCAGCGAGATTGTTGGTGAATCCGGGCCCTCCGTTGTCGACGATCATGATGCTTGAGGCTAGGGAGCCCGTGTTGTTGTCCACGATGGTGGCACCGTGACTGGTTGCGGGAAGTGAGATCAGGGCGATGCTGGCAGCGAGCGGGAGGCGGGCGGCCCGGAAAATTTCCGAAGAAAGGTTATTTTTAGTCTTCATATCTTGGTCTGTAGTTTTCAAAAAAGCAGGAAGGAACGATCCCTGCATGTTGAGTTATACCACTTGAGAGTCGATTATGACAAAATGACGGAACTTTTTCAAAAAACATGACAAAGGTCCGGGCAATCGTTGGTTAGTCTCCTTCGATCCCCAGGCTGAAGGTGAGGGTCTTGGGGATGTCGCTCCTGTTGATGAGATGAAAGCGGATCGGATTTTCGGGGCCGTAGAGGCCTTCGAGTTGAACTGCTGCTGCTTGCCGGGGGATGTTGTCCCGTGATGGATCGTCTCCGAAATCGAGGAGGTTTTTCTGAAGGGTAATGGAGTGGTGGGCGACTAAAGTTGATTTCTCGCGAATTGTGTTCCCGGATAGATCGACCTGGAGGTCTTTTTCGCCCCAACCGAAGAGGAGGATGGGATCGCGAACCTTGCCCTGGAGTTTGACCGTCACCGGACAGCGTCGGGGATCGGAATTCATCGCGTTGATAGCGCCGATGGAGGCTGATTCGGGATGATACCAAACTCTGGCGGGTGACAATTGATCGAGAGCCTGGGACCAATTCATGGGGATGAGTTCTCCGGAGTTGTGGCAGGGGTCGGAGGTGACCTCGGCCCCGATTCCCGCGAGGTTCCCGGCGGCCTGGCCGGATCCTTTGATTCCGCGGAGCCAGGTGGTGGTTTGGAGTGTCGATTGACCCTGGGTGGTCTGTGATGCCGGAACTTCGTTGTGGGGCTCCCGTGAGGCCTGTCCGACCCATTTCGGGGGGGCGGGGAGACGGGTGATGGCGGGCAGGCCTTTGCCCCGGGAGGAGAAATAATCCCCTTCCTTGAGTCGGTCCAGAGAGAGTTCGACGCCATCGTAGAGATCGACGAGACCTTCTTGAACATAGACGTTGAGGTCTTTCCCCTTCTCGACTCTCATCGCGAAAGCGGTGCCAATATCCACGACTTTTCCCTGGTCATGAAAGACGGTAAAGTGATCACCCGGACCATCATCTGTGACCGTGAGGCTGCCGTTGTAGAGGTAGCCGGAGGAGTTGGATAGGATTTCAAAAGTGACCGGTCCATTCAGTCTCACGATGGCGCTGCCTTCAAACGAGAGTTCCATCCAACCCGCTGCCAGCTCCAAGACGCCGCATGGAAGCGGGTGGGGCGGAGCAAGGCAGTCGGCGGCTTCTGCACCTGTCGCTGTGATGGTAACCGACTGGAGGGCTCGATTACGGATTTCACCTGCGAGTCCGATTTCCCGGGAGGCGGTGAGCCCGCTGACCCACGGGGTAAATGTGAAAGGGCCACTGGTCAGGGCTACCTGATTGGCTTTAGGAGGTTCTTCACCGCCGGAGTGATCCCGGAGGATGGTAAAGAGGAGCAAGCAGGCCGCGATGAGTCCTGCCGCCAGCCAGCTCATACGCAGGAAGCTGGACTTCTTTTGTGGGAAGGAGCCAGCATTGTCCGACATTGCTGTGTGATCGGTGAGTTGCTGGAGGGAAAAGTCTGTCTCCAGGCAGTCCTGATAGGTTTTACGGAGTTCGGCATTCTCCAGAAGAAGCTGCTGGAGTTCGTTGAATTCCTGCGCGGTGATCGTTCTGTCGATCAGCTTCCAGATCAATTCGTGGGAGGTGCTCATGGCGATTGGGATGGAATGTTCTGTTGAATGCAGAGATGGAGACGGTGGCGAAGGCGGCAGAGGCGCTGGGAGAGCGAGTTGGACGTGATTCCCAGTTTGTCAGCAATTTCCTGGAGTGATGACCCTGATTCGTAGTGTTGGAGAATAAGGGTTCGTTGTTTGGAGGAGAGCTTTTGAAGGCACACTTTGAGGGCCCCTTCTCGCTGATTCATCGAGGTATCATTCGGGTGATCCTCGGCGAGGAGGTCGATCAATTCTTCCCGAAAGACGAGCCGATCCCGGCTCATGTCGCGGAGGTATGCCTTGGCCTGGAAGTAGCAGATCCGATAGGCCCACTTCAGGAAGGGGGTTTCGGGATCCCAGTTCTGTCGCTTCAGCCAGAGGATCTTGTTGCTTTCTTGAAGGACGTCGTCGGTCGAGCTGGAGTTCGCCAAGAGCTTGGCGAGATAGGCACGCATCTTTGCCTGGCAATCCGTAATTTCGGTTACAAAGCAGCTGTCATAGTCCTGATCCATCGTTTTCTCCCCCCTTATACCGAGAATGTTGTCGGTATGACAGAAGATGATGAATTGTGACTTGGGTCGACAATGGTCTAGAATGAGTAGCCGA
>CAWUTG010000021.1:0-86021 GCA_963925135.1 uncultured Verrucomicrobiales bacterium
CGAAGCTTATCCTCGAGCACCGAAGCGTTGTGCTTTCCAAGTTCCCCGGATATCCAAGCGATCAACTCCGCCCGCTCACCCTCCGTGGGTTGCTTCTTCTTTTTCTTCGGCGGCATCTCGCCGATGAACAATTGCTCCTGCATCCGATTGAGAAAATCGAGTCTCTCCTGAAGGGGCAGGGTCTCCAGTTGGTCAAAGCGAAGGTCCCCTTTCTGCTCCCACTCGTCATGGCATGCGAAGCAATGGTTGCCCAAGAGCTCCCGGGCTTTACCAGCGTCCATAGCTGAAACAGGGGCCGCCCCCAAAGCGGCAAAGAACGCCAAGAGCCCGAATCGAACAGTCGTCGAAACAGGAACACGGAAACGGATAGTAAGATCTCTCATCACAAATTCGGAAAAGGTTACTGGTTCATTCTACTCAGCTCGTACTTGCACGAAAAGCTTTGGTTGGATCCGTGCCAAAGGCGCGTTCATCAAAATTGCTCCGTCCCTCGCCATCGAGGTCCGCATTTGGAGCGCCCGATCCAAAGAGTTCCTCGGTATCCCATTGATGCTCGGCTGCTTGCCCCACCAATTAAGGGCGAAGGTTCTGAAGTCGGCATTCTCGGCGGTATCCATGGGGACATTCCGCGGGGCAACGTTGAAAACACAGATCCAGGCCACTGCCCCGACCTTAAAATGCAATGCCGCCCGACTCCAGATTCTTTGTTTGATCGTCAGGGCCATCATCCGTCAGCCACCATCAACCTCGTCGTGCACGCCACCACGGCGGACGGAAAAACCTGTTCCAATGAAAGTCGATACCGCCGGTTTCAGGACTTCTTTTTACGATTCAGCCTCTGCGTGCCCTCGGTCGCGAGAATCATTCTCACCCGAATTCCAACGCAAAAAGACGGTTACCTCCCCGCCAGCGAGATCAAAGCCCTCACCATGGACCGGGAGTTCATTGCGAAAAAGTGGCTCCAATGGTTGGAATCACAAAACATTGGCTGCCACCTCATCGTGATCAGCACTCGCTTTGGAGAAAAAGAAGCACTCGCGATCGATCAAAAACGCTGGGGGATTGAGCGCCTCTTCGGGCATCTCAAGAAAAATGGCTTCGACCTTGAAGGGACCCACATCACGAAGGGAGTGAAGCGTGAGAAGCTCTTCGCTCTTGTCGTCCTAGCCTTCCTTTTCAGCCTTGCCGGGGGCTCTCATCTCCGCGAACAGAAGATTAAAACTTCAGCGGCAAGCCATCGCAAAAGCTCTTCCGACTTGGGCTCGAAAGCATTCTCGCCCTCGTTGCTCCATGGACCGGCTCCAACCCTGCCCATCCCAATCTCTTGGATTTCGATGACTGGCTGAATTCCAAACAGCTCACCTCAATTTTCCTCGTGGAGAGTGGAGTGCAAGGCAAAACCACTTTGATGAATCGGCATTCCGCCAAGCGTTTCAACGCCGCAATCAAAAAAAGATTCCAGCAGATGCTCATCAGCTTAAGGTTGATGGAGCACTAGGCCGCCAGAACGACACCTAGCGCAATCATCATCAAGATTGCGCCTGCCATCTGCTTTTTCACAAAGCGGGGATCGCTCCTCCGGCCAATCAGGTAGAGGAAAGCGACGGCCATGAGGCCTCGTGAGCTGTAAACGACATTGCTCAGCGTTGGTTTCCCGTAGGCACTGAAAGCTAGGTTCACGACGAGGGCCTGCACTCCCAGCAAGATTCCTGTAGCAAAGACCCAACGGGAAACGTGCCATTCCTTAACGATGAGGCACAGCTGCTGTCGCCTGGTCACCAGCAGACCCGCTGAGATCAAACCACTGCTGGCCATCATCAAGGTGAGCCAGCGCGCCGCACCGATCCCTCGACTTTGCCAACCGGTCAGGAAGTCATTGAGTCCAAAGAATACACAGGCCAAAAGGGTTAGCCCTACCGTGGTTTTATGATTTCTCCAACCTTCCGAGCTTCCGCCTGAGACCAGGAAAACCGCGATGACAGCGAGGATCACCCCGGTCACCAGATTGATCGAACTTGGCTCAAGCCCCACCAACATCGAGAAAAACCCAACCACCACCACTTTCATCCCCAGGGCCGATGAATGCACCGCCAGATCTCCTGCCCGCACCGACTGCGTCGAAAACCACTGCCCAATAAAAAAGAGGATCCCATTGCCAATGGCCCACCAATCCCGGCCTTGAAGAACCCAGCCACCGGTGGGCTTGAGGCAGAGAAAGAAGATCAGACCTGTGACAAGGTTTGCCACACAAACAATCACCGTTAAACGGGCCCCGGCAGAGGTTCCCCGTTGAACGCAGTATCCTAAAAGCGGATGAAGAGCCGCTCCCAGCAGGGGCAGCGCGACTGCCCCTGTCAAAAAATCCATTCAGGGGGATCTACTTGGAAAGAGTGACCGGAACCACTTTTTCCTTACCCGGAAAATCCTTGGACCAATCGATGGTCACTTCGTTGGTAGCGGCCCACTCAGTGCCACGCTTGAGGGTGTCATAGAATCCACGGCAGAGCATGGAATAATCAGCGTGCCCAAGAGTGGTGTGGAAGACCCGGCCTTTTCCGTACGTCGTCGTCATGAGCATGGGCTCGTCGCGACTGGTCTTCTCACTCGGTGCCGTTGCAAGAACGGTCATGTTCTTAGCGGGTCCGCGAAGCATATCGTAAAGCTCGTCCTTGGTATGAAGCCACTCAGCAGGCATATCCTTCGTGATTGGATGAGCATCATTACGGTTGGTGATGACAAACTCATGCTGGGGACCGTGGTTTCCACCCGCGCCTGCTGACACGTCACGCACCATCTTGCCGTCCTTGTAGTAGACATAGGGACCGCTCTTTTCATTGCGTCCACCCCAGCCGCCAAGACCGATCATCTCGTTATACTCAGGCCACATTGCGAAGGCATTGTCAGCAGCATGGACGACCACAAGCCCACCACCACTCTTGACGAAATTCACAAACGAATCACGAACCTCACCAGGCCACATTTCGCCGTTATAGTTGGTCACAACAACATCATACTTTGAAAAATCGGGGCGCCATTTGGCCCACTCCTCGGCACTCGCCTTTTGGGGAGGACTGGTGCTAACATCCACCGTAAACCGGGTGTTACTCTCGTAAATGTCCTTCAAAACAGGAGTCGTCGATTCCCAGTTGTGATTGTTCTGCCCATCAAGAATGAGGACTTTGAGCGTCTTAGAATCCTCTTTGTTGTTTTGAGCGAAACCAACAAAAGCGAGGCAGGCGAGAAGCATCATCGAGATGCCGAGAGTTAGACGGTTCTTCATGCCCGACAGTCTCGTCGAGGATCCCTCTGATTGCCAAGACGAAAATATAGGGAAACAGCTCCGCGCCGGATTCGAGATTCGCAATTTCAATCCATCGCACTACTCTTCCTCCGTGAACTCAGTCCTCGAACTCCTGCAAAAACTGGTGCGAATCCCTTCGGTCAATCCTGAAGGAGATCCCCACGTTTCTCCAGGGGGCGAAAAGGCCATGGCGGATTTTTTGGCGGACTACCTTGGCTCGCTGGGATTCCAAATCACTCTGGATGAAGCTCTGCCCGGTCGGCCCAACCTCATTGCCCGAGCTCCAGGGTCGGATGACCGCCCGCGGATCCTTCTCGGCCCGCACCTCGATACCGTAGGCGTCGCGGGTATGACCATCGAGCCCTACTCCGCCGAAGTCGCCGATGGAAAAGTCCATGGTCGGGGCACCTCGGATACCAAGGGGCCGATGGCCGCCATGATCTGGGGACTCAAGAACAATGCCCACCTCCTCTCCGAACTCCCCGTCGCCGTCGATTTCATCGGCTTTATGGGCGAAGAGTCCAGCCAGCCGGGCTCACGTCACTTTGCCGAACATCGCGCTCACGAATACGAGTTTGCCATCGTCGGCGAACCCACCTCCCTCCAAGCCGTCTATTGCACCAAGGGTTGCCTTTGGGCAACTATCGAGGCCAAAGGCAAGTCGACCCACGCCTCGCAACCTCATCTTGGTGAAAACGCCATCATGAAGCTCAACAGGGAACTGGCACGACTCGACAAAGATTTCCGCAACCAGATTGCGAAAGCCAGCCACCCCATCCTCGGATCCTCCACCATCAATATTGGCATGATCTCCGGAGGAACCCGCCCCAATATCGTCCCCTCCCACGCCAGCGCCCAAATTGACATCCGTACCGTCCCCTTGTTCATCAAAGATCAAACCGCTGCCACGCAGCTCAAAGAGTATCTCAAAGGAGTCGAAGTCACCCAAATCGCCGAATCCCCGCCGATGGAAATGAAGCCCGACCACCCTTGGCTCACCAAACTCAAAAACGCCCATCCTGACCTCGTCCTGACTGGCGCTCCCTGGTTCTCCGACGCCGCCCACCTCTCCGCAGCTGGCCTCCCGTCGATCTGCCTGGGCCCCGGCTCCATCGACCAGGCCCACACTGCCGATGAATTCATCAACATCTCCGACCTCGAAGCCGGAGCGGCCTGGTTCACCCAGCTGATCAGAAGCTTACATTCTCAATAAGCGGATTGCTCGGATTTTCCGGGCAATTCCGGATCCGACGCGCCTTCCACTTTTGCAAGCGTAGAGGAAAGGGCCATGGAACATTCCAATAGCCCTCGCCTCGATTTACTACCTTATCCCCGAGGTCATTGGAAAACCGATTCATCGTTATTATCTTTCGATGATTGGCTTTTGGTCGCTTGCCTTCTTCTATGCTTGGGCGGGAATGCATCACTTGATTGGCGGTCCTTTTCCAGCATGGCTGATCAGTGCGAGTGTCGTGGCCAGTGTCATGATGTTTGTTCCCGTCATCGCGGTAGCGATCAACCAACACCTGACGATGGCTGGGCATTTCAGCGCTTGGAAATGGAGTCTCACCTGGGGCGGATGGTTTCAAGGAATCATGCTCAACCGCGAGACCACGCCGATTCTCGAAATCGAGGAATACATGCTTCCCTAGCTCAAAGCACGCAGTTGGGGAGGGTTCCCTGATGACAATGGGACATCTCTTCTTCGCCATCTCCTTCGGATGGATGCTCCTTAAAAAACGGAACACCGAAACCGCTGCCACCCTCCTTGGTAAGACCCCTGAAGAAGTCTTCCCCCAATCCTCCGGCCATGAATAAATTCTGTCTGATCACCCTCGGCTTTTTTGCGACTTTTCTCTCCTCGTGGATTGGGCTGGTCCTCATGCCCATCATCACTATCGGTGACTTACAAGCCGGTCATGATCCTGTAACAGGAGAAGAGCGACCACCTCATCGCAGCGCCCTCGAAGAAAAGGGTAAGGCCGTTTACAACTCGATGGGCTGCATCCCAACCGCTCTCGACCAGGTCCAAGCTTCCGGCCGAGGTTTTTAACCGGGGAGCAGGGCCTAAAATTTCAGATCGTCCCGATAAATGGGCTGGCCGATTCGGCATTTCGGGAGCTTTAGCGGAACACTGATCGCGAATTCTAAAACTCTCCCCGGAACGAACAACGCGCCGTCGGAGTTTCATAAATGACGATCTCACACAGCCCCGGAAGATCCTTTTCCAGCTTCCGCCAAAACCAAGCCGCCATGATTTCAATGGTCGGGCTTTCAAGGCCTTCGATATCGTTGAGATAAGAGTGATCCATTTGCTCAAGGAGGGGTTTCATCGCCTCGGAAATACATTTGTGATCATAAACCCAGCCGATTTCCGGATTCACTTCGCCTTCGATGTGGATCTCGACCTTAAAACTATGACCGTGCATTTGACGGCATTTATGGTCGTCTGGCAGGCTGGGAAGGGTGTGGGCCGCTTCAAAGCGGAAATCCTTGATGACTCGTGCGCGCATGGGAACTTGGGTTGGCCGCAGGATAGACTTGTCTCACCCGTCGTCCATCGCCAAGTTCCCTCCGTTCATGGCTAACCGCATCGATACCACATTCGCCCGCCTCCGCGAGCAATCCCGCAAGGCCTTTGTCGCCTACGTCGCTGGAGGAGATCCCGACTTCGACCGCTCCCTGGAAATCCTGCACGCGCTCGCCGATGCGGGCTCGGACATTATTGAGCTGGGGATCCCCTTCTCCGACCCCATGGCCGACGGCATCGTCAATCAGCTGGCGGCCGACCGGGCACTCAAGTCCGGGATGAATACCCATCGCATTCTGGACCTGATTCGCGCCTTTCGTAAAACCCACGAAACGCCCCTGGTTCTCTTTACCTATCTCAATCCCGTTTACGCCTACGGGTTCGAAGCTTTCCACAACGACGCTGCCGCCGCTGGTGCCGATGGTATTCTCCTCCTCGACCTCCCGCCCTCGGAAGCTCTGACGAACCCCGATTTCGGGCATGCGGAAGCCCTCCACCACATCCACCTCATCGCCCCCACCACTCCCCAAGGTCGCAAGGAAACTCTCGCAAAGTCCTCCCAGGGCTTCATTTACGCACTTTCCCGCACCGGGGTCACTGGCGGTCATTCGGCACCTTCCGAAAGTATCGGCGCCCAGGTCGCCGGGATTCGTGAGATCACCGATACGCCCATCTGCGTCGGCTTTGGAATCACGACGCCCGAGCAAGCCGCGATGGTTGCAAGTCAGGCCGATGGCGTTATTGTGGGCTCGGCGATCGTGCGCACCGTGCAGGACAATCCGGACGCTCCAGATGTTGCCCAAAAGCTCAAAGAGTTCGTCACCCCGCTCATTGAAGCCACCCACTCAGTCTAAATCATTTTCCCCATGACTCTCTCTTTCACCAAAATGAATGGAGCCGGCAACGATTTCGTTGTCATCGACAACCGTGCCCTCGACAAGAACCTCACGCGTGAACAGATCGCTCGTCTTTGCGACCGACATCGCGGGGTTGGAGCCGATGGACTCCTCGCCGTGGAGCCTGCCGAAAAGGGTGCCGACGTCAGATTCCGCTACTACAATGCCGATGGCGGCGAAGCGGAAATGTGTGGCAACGGGGCCCGCTGCTTCGGCCGCTACACCGCCCGCCTTCTCGGTGGTGATCGTGATTCTCTCACCTTTGAGACCATCGCAGGCACCCTCACCGCCCAGCTGATTGGCGACGAGGTCTGCATCGACATGTCCGAGCCCTTCGGACTTGAGATGAACTCTCCCGTGGAAATTGAATCCCTCGGTGCCCCCGTCCACAACCTGAACACCGGGGTCCCGCACGCCGTCTCCTTCGTCTCTGACTTGACCAGCCTGGATGTCGTCAAAAATGGGGCCGCGATTCGCGACCATTCCCACTACCAACCAAAGGGCACCAATGCCAACTTCGTCGGGATTCTCGCTCCCGATCATCTCGCGGTCCGGACCTACGAGCGTGGTGTGGAAGGCGAAACCCTCGCTTGCGGCACCGGAATCACCGCCTGCGCTCTCATTCACCACCTCCTGACCGGAGCGGCATCGCCTATCAAGATCGATGTCCAAGGAGGCGATACTCTCTCGATCGGCTTTGAGCCTGGCGAGAATCAAGAATTCACCGAAGTGACCCTGACCGGACCTGCCGACTTCGTCTTCGACGGAGAGATCACGGCCTAACAACTCCAGCCTTTCCACAACGGCCACCTTGTGGTTCTCTTAAGTAAGCATTCATGGAACTCGATTTTACAGACACCCCCTTTAACACCAAGGTGTTCAAGCCCCATGAGATTGAAGAAGTCTTCGAAGACCCATTTTCGATCCGGCTACTTCCCGATACCGAACGCGCCGACGGCGAGGTTCGCTACTACATGGTGGGGCGCACAATTGGAAACCGGGGACTTTTTCTGGCCTTCTGGTCCGATGGTAAGAAGGCCCGGGTCGTTTCCGCTCGCGAATTGGTCGATGATGAATCGTCCTACTACGACCGCAAACTTGCCGAATTCAAATAATCTCCCAGCTCTATGAATGTCATTTCAAATTGGAACGAAGTCCCCGACTTTGAGACGGACGAGGAGGAACATGAGTTCTGGCTCAAAAACAGCCTGAACCCGCGACTCATCAATAGTTCGATCCATTCGCCGGATTCCCGGGAGTCCACCACCATTACTCTGCGCTTTGATCCACGGATGCTCTCCCGCATTAAGCGGATTGCACGGTCCCGTTTCCTCAACTACCAGTCCATGATGAAGCAATGGCTTGCAGAACGGATGGAGGAGGAAATGCGCCGCAGCGGTGATCAGGACTAAGCGATGAGCCCGCTCAAACAAGACTCCCGCTTCTGGGGTGCCTGCTTTATCTTGTGGTTCATTATCCTAAATATGCTTTCACACGGTGACAGGTTTCACCCGCCGGGAGGCTTCATGTTCGACATCCCGCATTTTGATAAGGTCGTCCATTTCGGATCCTTTTTGGGCGGCGGTGGACTCCTCGCGGCCTCACTTTATTTCCGGAAGAGGCTGCCCTGGAAGAGGCTGATCCTCACAGTCACGGTCATGCTCTCTCTTGTCGGGATCATGGATGAATTCCATCAGTCCTTTTTCGAAAATCGCACCGGCAATGACCCCGGAGACTGGTTGGCTGACACCCTTGGGGCATTTTTCGGAGCCTTAATGTTCCGAAAACTCCACAGATTGCTCGCCTGACAAATCCTACTTCACGCCCAACTCGGCGAGCCGATTGACGGCCCAATGGTAACCTTCCCGGATCTCGATTTGATTCCCTTCATCACGAGCCAACTCTTGCCAATATCTCTTCGATTCCTGCAGGTATTGAATCGCGGTGTCCCGTTGATCACGAAGACTCGCGGAGTGACCAAGATCACCACAAAGATAGGCCAGGGATTTCCGAACTGCCGATGGATTGGGATTTCTCATCTCCGACGCCAGAAGTGCTTTCAGGTCGTCGTGAGCCTGCCCACCCATCTTGAGTTCTTCCTCGCTCTTCCCTCTCTGTCCCAGAATACCGGCCATTTGCCACCTCAGTGAGGCCAGAAGATATTTCGCGTTCCAGTTTTTAGGCTCATATTCGACGCCATCCTCCAATAACTGAATTCCAGTTAAGAGAACGTTCGTCGCTTCCTCGGGATGACCTTCGTCCCGAAGAGCCGTTGCGATAATTCCCTTCTGCGAAACCAGATCGACAACCACCCGAAAGTCATCGGGCATCTTGCGCGATAACTCGGTCAAAATAGTGACCCCTTTACGGGCCATCTTATCCGCATCAAAGGTCTTACCCTGCTGCCAAAGCGTCACCGCCTTTGCCGCATTCGCCGAGGCAATCTGATATTCCAATTCAGGGTCGGGATTTTCCTGCTTCCCGGCCACTGCAGTGAACACCTCGACGGCTTCCTGCCGCAAACGTGCGGCATCACTGACAGCACCTTCACCTTCCGCCGCCAGAGCTGACGACAAATAGGAACGCCCCACCGTCAAGGAAATCGCCGGGCTCTCAGGATACATTGCTGCCAATTTTTGGTATCCTTGGAGACTCGCCAAGGAGCTTTCGAGAGCTTTGGCCCCGTCATCCTTAAACTCCCACATGCGGGCCTTCACCAAATCTAGGGCCGCTTCAGCGCGAAGACGACGGGCTTCATCATCACTCCAGGCCTTCCGGATCGAAGCCTCCGCTTCCGCAATCCCCCCTTCCAAAGCTGCGCGATTCCGCTTCGATTGAAGCAACAACAATCTGAGCCTGGCATGAGCGCTCTCATCATCACTTAACCCGCCACTTGCCAGGGCATCCTGCAGCGCTGTTGCGCCCTTGGCAGCATCGCCCGAGGCCAAAATCACTTCCGCCTTACGTAGCTTCAACAGCGCAATCTGCCCCTCCAGTCCGGGACGAACTTCAATCCCTTTTAATTGTTCCTCAATTTTATCAGCGAGATACCCGAGCCTTGCTTTTCGCCCTTCCAGGACCGGAAGTCCGGAGATTCCATTTTCCAATACCCACTGAAAAAGAGTCTCATTGGTCATGCGCGCCGAGAGAATCTCGCTCACCGCTTTTCCCTGCTCATCTGCGAGCGCGGCCTCAAGCTCACCTTGTCGTGCGAGTGCTTCTGTTTCCAAAACCCTGGCCTGATCCCGCGCCCCCTCGAGCTGCACGATCGTTTCCTCGGCACCTACCCGATAGCCGTCGAACTTGTCATCAGCCGCCGTCGCCTCCTTCCATCGAAGACCTTGCGTTACCGCCCATCCTGCCCCCAGACCTCCAGCCACCAAGGTCGTAAAAGTCGCATAGCGGGAAATACGCTTCCGTTTCTTTTCTGCTGCAATTCGAAGTTCATCAAGCCGCTTCCTCTCGGCATCAGCCGCTAAGTCGACCTCAATGGAGCCAAAGTATCTCGCGACCTCCCGCATATCCCCGGGACGCCCCATGGGGTCCAAAGCGAGACAGAAGTTCACCATTTCCCGATGCCGGGCATCCCGGTCATCCGCAGGCTCATCAGGCCATTGAAAATCGGGATTTTCCTCCAACCCTGCGATGATGCCTTCGTAATCGGCATCAATGCTGAACCGTTGCTGCGTCCCGACAGCCGGAGACACGGTTGCAAAGATCTCCTCGCACCTTGGAAAGATCCCCGTCAAGAGTCTGAAGGCCAAAACCCCGAAGGCATAGACATCCCACCGATAGCCGGCTTCCTCAAGATAGCCGTCAGGATACCGCAGCTGCTCCGGAGGCGCATAGAGCAAGGCATCGCTGTAACTCAAACGGTGCACTCCCGGAATCAGACCACTGGCGTAGTCCGCCAACAAAGGCCCCCCGTTTGCTCCCAGAAAAATATTGCCCGGCTTCAGATTTCCATGGGCAACTTTAATCGTGTGCAAGGTGCCTAAACGGTTGGCCAGTTTGATGAGAAACGGCCAAGTAAATTCATTCCCCTGATAATCCTCAAAATAGGTCTGCAGGGTCCGGGGTTTGTAGTTCTCAATATGGCTGTCATCCAGCCTTTCAGCCATGAATGGCATGACAATACAGGCCGGTCTGATTTCGAGCGCCTTTGCCTGAATTGGCACCGTAATATCCTGGGCTCCGCCCTCAATGACCCGGGAGATCCGACTATCCAAAAGTCCCGGATTCGAGGCCATACTTTCGAAGACCTTGATCGCGCAGAGCGTGCCGTCATCTCGACGAGCTTCATAGACGACACCAGTCGAGCCCTCGCCGATCTCGGCAAGAATTGTGTGCCCTTTGATTTTAGGAGGTTCCATGGCTTATTGGGGGAAAGGAAATCCTGCCCAAATCACCTCAAATGTCCAGCTTGTCTGGCGAGTCACTTTTTAAATAATAATGATTAAACATCCAAAAGTTCCGCGTAATGTTGAGGTAATTTATCCAATTCCATGAACAAGCCCTGCCCCGGAAACCCATTCGCCAACGACTTTTCCCGACGTGGATTCCTCCACGTTGGCCTCCTTGGAGGTCTCGGCCTCTCCCTCCCCCAACTCCTCCGTATGGAGGCACAAGCCGCCCAAAAGAATTACCAGACCCGTGAAGGTGTCGCGAAATCGGTGATCCAGATCTTCCTTCCCGGAGGAATGGCCCAGCACGAATCCTGGGATCCCAAACCCTACGCACCCTCGGAATACCGTGGTCCTCACGGCGCGATCGACACGGCGATTAAAGGCATCAAATTCAGCCAAAATCTCGCTCACACCGCGAAGGTCGCTGACAAGATGACGATCATTCGCTCCATGACTCATGGCGAAGCAGCTCACGAACGCGGCACCCACAACATGTTCACCGGCTACCGCCCGTCGCCCGCCCTGATTTTCCCATCGATGGGATCAGTGGTCGCCCACGAACTGGGAACACGGAATAATCTCCCTCCCTACGTTTGTGTTCCCAGCGTTCCCAACGAGTTTGCCAATTCAGGATACCTTTCTTCCGCTTATGGCCCCTTTGCCATTGGAGCAGACCCCAACAACAAAGATTTCAAGGTCCGCGACCTCAATATGCCAAATGGCGTCGACGACAACCGCTTCGAACGCCGTCGCAACATCCTCGACACGGTCGACAACCACTTCCGTCAGCTCGAAAAATCGGATGCCTTGGATTCCATGGATGCCTTCTACCAGCATGCCTACAAATTGATTTCATCCCAAGAAGCCCGTGAGGCATTCAACTTGAATGCCGAACCCATGGAACTTCGCGAAAAATATGGCATGAACCAAGCCGGATCACGTATGCTTCTCGCCCGCCGCCTTGTCGAAGCTGGAACCCGCTTCGTGTCCCTCACCGCGGGTGGCTGGGACCACCACGACAACATCAAGAACGCGATTGAGCAGGAACTTCCCCCGGTTGATAAAGCCATCGCAACTCTTCTTGAAGACCTCGATCAGCGCGGACTCCTCGACTCGACTCTCGTCATGGTCACTTCCGAATTTGGACGCACGCCCAAGATCAATGGAACCGGTGGTCGCGATCACTGGCCACGCGTATTCTCGGTCGCCCTGGCCGGCGGCGGAGTCCATCGTGGCTTGGTTCACGGAAGCTCGGACGCCCTCGGCGGAGAACCGGAAGAAGATAAGGTCGGCGTCGAAGATCTCGCCAAGACCGTCTACAACCAGCTTGGAATCACCGCAGACAAAGAACTCATGTCTCCCGGAGATCGACCGATCGAGATTGTGGACGGAGGCCGCGTCCTGGACGAGATCCTCGCCAAGAAAGCCTAACCAACATTGCAATCATGATTCGTGCGTTCGCCATCTTGATAGCCTCCGCACTCTGTGCGGCAGGTTTCAGCCCCGTTCTAAACCTCATCGAACCACGTGGTGGTAAGCGTGGAACTGAGATTGAGATCCAGCTGATCGGCGACCAACTCTTTGAGCCGCAGGAACTCCTGCTTTACAAAGAAGGCATCACCGTCAAATCCCTCGAAAAGGGTTCAGATCCCAAATCCGCAAAAGCCATCCTCGTCATCGCCCCTGATGCCGAACTCGGCGAGCACCCGATACGTCTTCGTTGTAAAAGCGGACTCACCTACATGCGGACCTTCTGGGTCGGGCAATTTGAAACGGTCATGGAAGCCCGGAGCGAAGACAACAAACGGGATCTCAATAACGAATTCAACGAGCCGCAAAAAATCGCTCTCAACGTCACCGTTCAAGGCTTCGCTGATCGGGAGGATGCCGACTACTATCAGGTCGAAGCCAAAAAAGGCGACCGGCTCTCTGTCGAAGTCGAAGGAATGCGTCTCGGTCGCGTCATGTTCGACCCATACGTTGCGATCCTCGATAAGAATCGATTCGAGCTCGCAGTAAGCGATGACTCAGCCCTTTTAAAAAGAGACTGCGCAACCTCCATCATCGTGCCCGAAGATGGTCCCTACACCATCCTTGTTCGTGAATCTGCCTACGAAGGGTCGCCCTCTTGCCAATACCGTCTCCACGTGGGCTCATTCCCGCGCCCCACTGGGATTTATCCACCAGCCGCAAAGCCAAACGAAGATGTGGAATTCACGTTCATCGGAGATCCCGGCGGCGAAATTAAAACCACCATCAAGACACCCGCCGAAAGCTTTTCAGCCTTCGCAAGCGCCGGTGGATCCTTCTCACCTTCGGGAAATCCCGTTCACATCTCTCCCCTGAATTACCTCAACGAAAGCGAGCCCAACGAGGGCAGCAAGGAGGCCATTCCGACAAGTAATCCACCGGCCGCCCCTTGCGCTTTTCACGGAATTCTTTCCAAGAAAGAGGATAAGGATTGGTTCCGCTTCACGGCCAAGAAAGACCAGGATTTACGAATTGAAGTCATCGCCCGCTCGATCCGTTCGCCACTCGATAGCGTTATCATCCTTCGTAACGCCAAGGATGGCAGTCAACTCGGCACCAACGATGATCAAACTAACGGCATTCCCGATAGCCGCATCGATTTCGTGGCACCGGAAGACGGTGAATACCTTATCAACATTCGCGACCAACTCTACCGCAGTGGTGAAAATTTCGTTTACCGAATCGAGATCCTTGAACGCTCTCCTGAAATATTTCTCACCCTTCCATCTGCAGATCGGAACGACACGCAGAAGAACAAGATGATCGAAATCCCTCGCGGAAACCGTCTTGCCATTGCCCCGAACATCACCCGCTCCAACATTGGGTGCGACATCGCTTTCCTTGCTCCCAATCTTCCAAACGGAGTCAGTGTAAGTTCATCTCCGGTTCCACGAAGCCAAGGTAATTTCCCCATCCTCTTCGAAGCCAAGGCTGATGCTCCCATTGCCGGCGGACTCTACCCCCTCGAAATCGAAGACCCCGCGACAAAGCTGCGAGGACCATTCACCGAAACGATCTCCCACGTTTACGTCAACAACCAAGGCGATTATCAGGTCACGAATACCAAGAATCTATCCATCGCAGTAATCGAGGAAGCCCCATTTCATCTCGACCTCTTCGCGCCGCCGGTCCCAATTGTCCGCAATGGCACCATGAATCTCAAAATCACCGCCCGACGTGCTGAAGGCTTCACCAAAAAGATCAAGGTCACTCTTCCATGGAAACCACCCGGCATCGGGGCACCCAACGAGGTTGATATTCCCGAAGGCCAAAACGAGGTGATCCTGACCCTCAATGCCAATGGTGATGCTCCTGTCGGTGATTGGCAGCTCCTCGTGACTGGCGAATCACCCTCGGACACAGGCCTCGTGAGAGTCTCCTCCGGCTTCGTAAACCTAAAAGTCTCTGAGCCCTTTCTCAATGTTGCCATCGAAATGGCCGCCACGAATCCCGGCGTCGATACCAGTGTCATCGTCAAGGTCGAACAACTTCAGGAATTCCCGGGTGATGCCCAAATAATCCTCCTTGCCCTCCCTCACGGAGTGACGAGTGAAGAGCGCTCAATCAACTCGAAATCTTCCGATATCACGTTCCCGCTAACGGTTTCCGGTGAAGCCACAAAAGGAAAACACGCCAACCTTTTCTGTCAGGTCATCATCACGAAAGATGGCCATCCCATTCCTCACAATCTCGGTCACGGAGGCACCCTCCGCATCGATCCCCCGCCACCAGCCCCCGAAAAGAAAGAGGAAGCTAAAGAAGCTCCACAAGTGGTTGCCGCTCCCGCAACCGAAAAACCCCTCTCCCGACTTGAACAACTCCGACTGCAGAACGCAAAATGAAGACCTTCTCTAAAATCGCGTCCGTCTCCACCCTCCTCTCACTTCCCCTCGCCGCCTCCCCGGAGTTTGCGGCCGTAAAGGACATCTTTGAATTTTCCTGCGTCGAGTGCCACAACGCCGATAAGTCGAAAGGTGGATTGCGGATGGACCTCAAAGCCGAATTTTTCAAAGGCGGTGAATCGGCCGATGCCGTCGACCTCAAGGCGCCCGAGAAATCGGAAATCCTTCGCCGGGTGACCCTCGATCACGACGATGACGAATTCATGCCTCCTTCCAGCAAGAAGGTTGAACGCCCACCCCTTTCACCTACCGAGGTGAATCAACTGAAAGCCTGGGTTGCCCTTGGCGCGCCCTGGCCCGACGGTCCCGCGCTTAAACAGCGCGAGAGAACGGCTTCACTCGAAGACCCCAATCAACCGGATCCCGACCTGGAATCCATTGCAGTCTATCCAACATCGATCACCTTGGAAACCAAGCGGGATTTCCACCGCCTCATTATTCTGGCTACCGATAAAAATGCCGTCACCCGGGATGTCACCGCTTCGGCTAAATTGACGGTCGCGGACCCCGTAATTACCCGTTTGGATCAAACGACCCTTTTCCCGCTAGTAGATGGCCAGACCGACCTCAAAATCACCTTTCGGGGTAAGGAGCTCACCGTTCCAATTACCGTCAAAGGAGCAACGGAAGACCGCCGTATCAGCTTCCAACAGGATATCGTCCCGGTCTTCACCGCCTCAGGATGTAACACCGGCTCATGTCACGGATCTGCCCGCGGTCAGGATGGCTTTATGATCTCACTCTTTGGATACGATCCCCAGGGTGACTACTATCGGCTTACCCGGGAACAAGCCGGGCGTCGCCTCAATCTCGCCATCCCTGAAGATTCCCTCCTTCTCACCAAGGCCATCGGCTCGGTCCCGCACACCGGAGGTAAGCTCTTCGACAAAGAACATCCCTTCTACAACACCTTGCTCGAATGGGTCCAAGACGGAGCCAACTATGACCCTGCCGAAATTGCTCTTCCCGTGAAGATCGAAATTGGGCCCAAGCAGTTCCTTCTTGAAGGCAGTGGCAAAATGATTCCACTCACCGTAAAGGCCACCTACTCCGACGGCACTGATCGTGATGTCACCACCCTCACTCATTTCACCTCGTCGAACGACAACTCTGTCGGCATTGACGAGGCGACAGGAACGACCACCTCCAAATCACGGGGCGAAGCTTTCCTCATGGGCCGGTTCCATACCTTTACCGAGGGATCCCAGGCCATCGTCATTCCCGACAACCTGAACTACACCCGGCCCCAACTTCCAGAGAACAACTACATCGACAAATACGTTCACGAAAAGCTGCACAAGCTCCGCATCATTCCTTCAGAAGTTTGCTCGGACGAAGTCTTCGCGCGCCGCGTCTATATTGACATCATTGGTCTTCTGCCAACGGAACAGGAACTCTCGACGTTCCGCGTCGATACGAATCCCAAGAAACGCGAAGCACTCGTCGATCAACTCCTCGAAAAAAAGGACTTCACCGAGCTCTGGGTAATGAAGTGGGCTGAACTCCTGCAAATTCGCACGACCGGTAACAACAGCAACGACGTTACCTACAAATCCGCTCTTTTGTGGTATGAGTGGCTTCGAGGCCAAATCGCCGCGAACCGCCCCCTAAATCAAATCGTTTACGACCTCCTCTCCGCGACCGGAGGCTCCTATGACAGCCCCGCCACCAACTTCTTCAAAGGCGAGACCGATATTAAAAAACTCACCGAGAACGTTGCCCAGGTCTTCATGGGCACGCGCATCCAATGTGCCCAATGTCATAATCATCCCTTCGACCGCTGGACGATGGACGACTACTACGGCTTTGCGTCCTTTTTCACGCAGGTGAAGAGAAAGCCCGGCGAGGATCCTACCGAGCAAATCATCTTTGACGGTGGCGGAGACATCAAACATCCAGTCACCAACCAAAATGCCTCTCCCACTTACCTCGGAGCCGGAGCTGCCAAGACCGAGGGCAAGACCCGCCGGGAATCCGTCGCTGAATGGCTCACAGAACCTGGCAACCCCTGGTTTGCACGCAACGCCGCCAATATCATGTGGTCGCACTTTTTCGGAATCGGAATCGTTGATCCTGTCGATGACGTTCGCATTTCCAATCCCGCGACCAACCCTGACCTCCTCGAAGCCCTCGGCACCAAGTTCACGGAATACAACTTCGACATGAAGAAGCTCGTTCGCGACATCTGTACCTCGAGAACCTACCAACTGTCGACCCAGACCAATGCCACGAACGAGACCGACCTCACCAACTTCTCGCACGGACAGATTCGCCGAATGCGTGCCGAGGTCCTCCTCGATACCCTGGCTCAAGTCACCGAAACCCCAAACAAGTTCCGGGGACTTCCAATTGGATCGCGTGCCGTCAATATCGCTGACGGGAACACCTCGACATACTTCCTGACCACCTTCGGACGGGCCACCCGTAAGACCGTCTGCTCGTGTGAAGTGAAGATGGAGCCCAACCTGTCCCAGGCGCTCCACCTCCTGAATGGCGATGCCGTCAGTAGCCGCATCACCCAGGGGCGCGTTGTGCAAAACTTGCTTAAGGACGAACAGACTCCCGAAGAAATCGTAAAGACCCTCTACCTTCGCACGCTCTCGCGGGAACCCAATACCGCTGAGCTTTCCAAACTGAATGCCGCTATTGCCGGTGCCAAAGATGACAACGAGACCGGCTTGATTCTTGAAGACATTTTCTGGGCCCTCCTGAATTCCAAAGAATACCTTTTTAACCACTAGGTTCCATGCGTCGACTCATCCTCGCTCCCCTCGCCCTGTCTTCGATCAACGCTCAAGACAAGATCACTTTCGACGATCACATTTTCCCGATCTTTGAATCCAAGTGCCTGAACTGTCACAACCCTGATAAGAAAAAGGGAGATCTCGATCTCTCGAATTATCTCGGTGCCATGGCCGGAAGCTCCGGCGGCAAGGTGGCTCTCGCAGGCGATGGCGGTAGCTCCAAACTCTTCACGGTCACCGTCCACACCGAGGAACCGGTCATGCCTCCCGAGGGGGACAAGATTCCCAAGAAAGATGCAGATCTTATCCGGGCATGGATCGACGGAGGACTTCTCGAAAACAAGGGCTCCAAAGCACGCAAAAAAGAGAAGCCGGCTTTCGACCTTTCCGCAGCACCCACAGGCAAGCGCCCCGAAGGCCCGCCGCCAATGCCCCAAGACCTCCTTCTAGAACCGGTCATCGTCGCGAAACGCTCAACCGTCGTCGCCGACATCGATGCCAGCCCTTGGGCCCCGCTCATTGCCGTCACCGGACAGCGTCAGATTCTTCTTTATGACAGCGATTTATTAGAACTCGTTGGAGTCCTTCCGTTCCCCAAGGGGCAACCTGAAACCGTCTCCTTTCACCCCAGTGGCAAGTATCTCCTCGCCGCCGGAGGTGTCGCTGGAAAATCAGGAACGACAATCACCTGGGACATCACCACCGGTAAGGAAATGATGTCAATGGGCAAGGAGTTTGACTCTATTCTTGCGGCCGACCTCCGTGCTGACCTTGCGGGCGTCGCCCTTGGCGGCCCCTCCCGCCTCGTGAAAATCTGGGACACCCAGGCTGTTGAACAAATCAAAAGCATTAAAAAACATACCGATTGGGTCACGGCCCTTGCCTACTCATACGATGGTGTTCTCCTCGCTACCGGTGACCGGAGCAACGGTGTTCAAATTTGGGAATCCTCCACCGGAAACGAATTCCACTCCCTCCAGGGTCACCAGGATGCCATCGTCGACATCAAATGGCGGGCTGATTCAAACCTCGTCGCATCAGCCTCGGAAGATGGCTTCATCATCTTCTGGGATATGAATCAGGGTAAGGAGATTAAAAAGGCCAATGCCCACCCGGGTGGCGTTCTCGCCATGGACTATAATGCCAATGGCAGGCTCGTCTCAGTCGGGCGTGATCAACGGGTAAAGGTCTGGAAACCTGACCTGTCAATGGAGAAGCAAAGCGAGCCCTTCCCGCTACTCGTCACCGAAGTTGAATTCTCTCACGATAGCAACCGCTATTTCACGGCAGATTGGAACGGAAAAATTGAAGCTTGGGATTCCACCACCATGGAAAAAATCGGGGAACTGAGCTCCAACCCTTCTTCCATCGAAGCCCGCCTCGCCTCCTTGACGCAAGCCCGGACAGCCATGGAAGCCGGAATTCAGGAAAAGAAACAGAAAGCCGAGCAGGCAGCTGCTGAGCAGAAAGCGGCAATGGACAAACTCAAAGTCACCGAGGGTTCCATCGCACAAGCTAAGGAGAAGGAAGCGGCTCTTGGCAAAGAAATCTCAGACCTGGGCGAAAAGCTGAATCAACTCAAAGACGAGATCAACCAGAAGGACCAGCAAGTCAAATCCGTCATGGCCGAGGCCCAAAAAACGGATCAACAACACAAGGCACTCGCCAATCAACATCGCCAACTTGCCGCCGAACATCAGGCCCTCTTGCTGCAGGAAGATACCGCGGTTCAAGCTCTCGTCGCTGCAACTCCCGATACAGAAATCAAACGCGATGCTTATGGCAAAGATCCCGAAAACGCCGAAAAGAAAGCTGCTCTGATCGCAGCCGAACAGAACGAGCATCAACAGAGGCAAATCATTCAGCAAATTCGTCCACGCCTCGACGATCAGAAAAAGCGACTCGCTGAACATGCCGAACAGATGAAAACTCTGCAGGCCGGGATGGCCGTCGAAGACGCAAGGGTCGAGGCGCTCCAGAAAGAAATGGCAGGGATGACAGCCCTCCAGGATCAGACCGTAAAACTTAAAGCCACCAAGGAGGGTGACCTGAACAATCAGAAAACAATGATCCCCCAGCTCATGGCGCAGATTGCCCCATTGAAGAAAGCGATCGAGGAAAAATCCGCTCTCGCCAAGACCGCCATGGACGACTTCTCCCAGTCGGATGGCCTCCTCTCAGCCCACGATGCCAAGGTGGAAAAGTGGAAAGCTGCTTCCATTAACTCACGACTCATCAAAGCCCGCTCCGAATTGGAAGATCTCCAATTCGAACTCTCTGCCCTCAAGGAAGAAAAGCCGGCCGACGTTCCAGCCCTCGAACAAAAAATCGCAGCAACGACCCAGACGACCCAAGCCTTGCAGGCTGAGTATCAAGCAGCGAAGTAACGACTTCTCCAAACCGCCCTCATGATTCGTATTCCTGCTCTTGCTGCTATTTTCACGGCTGCCGTCTCGTCTCGGAGAAAAGATTCCCGCAGCCGAAGACGCAAAGGGGATCATCTTGCTGAAGTCAGGCTGGCATCCCATCCGACTCTTCTACCGCCACAAGGACGGAAAACCGCTCTTGAATTTCACCCTCAACGGACCGGACGGAAAATCGATCATCCTCGATTCCAGTAATCTCCTCACTGCCGCGCCTAAAAACTAGCTGCGCCAAAGTTCTCTACTGGCTTCTCCAAACACGACCTCATCCCAGAGGATCTTTTCTTCCTTGAAGAGAAACTTTCCATCAAAGGTCTGTCCTTCCAATGCCTGCCTGAGCCAATAGGAATCATCCTCCCACATCCGCTCGAAAGGGATTTCACTAATCTCACACCAAAGAGGAATCGCCTCATCAGTAGCGGTGGGCACCCCCTCAAATTCGGTGCTGGTGTAAACGTGGCAATGAATGTCCGGGAGATCCGACATCGCGAACCATAATTCTCCCCGCTTCACCGGATCGAGACACGTGATGTGCAGTTCCTCTTGGCATTCCCGCACAACGCATTCCTCCGGCGTTTCGCCGGGATCAATCTTACCACCGGGACCGTTGATCTTGCCTTCGCCAATCCCTCTGAGTTTCTCAATTAAAAGAACCCGCGACCCTTGATGCACAAACATCAGGGTCGCCTCAATCTCTGGCTTCCACTCGTTCCATTTAGGAATCTTTAAATCGTTAGTCCCGGGCATATGCTTCCACCGTGTCACAGGTGCACACGAGGTTACGATCTCCATGAACATTGTCGACTCTTCCCACCACCGGCCAAAATTTGTGTTTCCGAAGACGGGCCACCGGGAAGGCCGCACGTTCGCGGCCATAGGGATGAAGCCATTCATCCGCCATCACCATCGCGGCGGTATGCGGGGCATTTTTAAGGAGATTGTCAGAGCCATCAACCTGACCATTCACCACCTCTTCGATTTCAGCATGAATCAAAAGCATGGCTTCGCAGAATCGATCAAGCTCATCCTTGGATTCAGATTCCGTGGGCTCGATCATGAGCGTTCCTGCGACCGGCCAACTCATCGTCGGGGCATGGAATCCGTAATCGATGAGACGCTTGGCAACATCTTCAACAGTGATGCCGCTTTTGGAGGCCAAAGGTCGAAGGTCGATAATACACTCATGCGCCACCAAGCCATCCCGTCCCGAATAGAGGATGGGATAGGCCTTACGTAGTCGTGATGCGATATAGTTCGCATTCAAAATCGCGACTCCGGTGGCCTCTCGAAGCCCGCCCGACCCCATCATGGCAATATACATCCATGAGATGACGTTAATTGACGCGCTTCCATAGGGTGCTGAACAAACGGTATTCACCAAAGAATCCAAGACACCATGCCCGGGAAGAAACTTCACCAGGTGTTCGGCAACTCCAATCGGCCCAACTCCCGGACCTCCGCCACCGTGTGGAATACAGAAAGTTTTGTGTAAATTGAGATGGCAAACGTCAGCCCCAATGAGCCCCGGATTTGTGAAACAAACCTGCGCGTTCATATTTGCGCCATCCATGTAAACCTGACCTCCGGCCTCATGAATCTCGCGGCAGATCTCCTCAATTCCTTCCTCAAAGACTCCGTGGGTTGAAGGGTAAGTCACCATCAGGGCGCCCAGATTTTCGCGATACAACTCAATCTTCCCGCTCAAATCGGAGCGATCAATATTGCCCTCACTATCACACTTGATCGGCACCACCTTAAAGCCTGACATCACTGCCGAAGCCGGGTTCGTGCCGTGTGCCGAGGTTGGAATGAGACACACCTTACGATTGGCGTCGCCATTCTCCAGATGGAATGAGCGAATGGCCAGCAGTCCGGCATACTCACCTTGTGAGCCAGCATTGGGCTGCAAGGAGACCGCCGCAAAACCGGTAATCCGTGCCAACCAATCAGACAATTGATTCAGCATCTCCCGATAACCAATGCTTTGGTCTTCAGGAACGAAAGGATGAAGATTAGCAACCTCTTTCCAGCTCACCGGCATCATTTCAGCCGCTGAATTCAGCTTCATGGTGCAGGAACCCAGGGGAATCATCGACTCATTTAAGGCGAGATCCCGGGCTTCAAGCCGATGCAGATAACGCATCATTTCTGTCTCGCTTCGATAAAGATGGAACGCTTCCTGGGTTAGAAAATCACTCTCACGACCGGGAAGAAAAACGGGATCTCCTTCTACCCGTCTTCTCCCGAAGAGCTTTAAAACGGCATCAAGGTCCTCATCAGTCGTTGTCTCATCGAACGAAATCCCGACCCAACCATCCCCGAAATCACGGAAGTTATATCCCGCCTCACGTGCGGCTTCCAGGATCTCCTTGGAAGCCCGGGCTGTGATCGTGTCAAAGTACGAAGAATTCACGACATCATCCAGCGATGCCGCGAGTATGGCAGTCAATTTGTGAATTCGTTTTGCAATATTGATGAGGCCCTCCGGTCCATGCCAAACGGCATACATCGAGGCCATCACTGCAAGTAGAACCTGGGCCGTGCAAATGTTAGAAGTCGCCTTGTCCCTGCGAATATGTTGCTCGCGGGTTTGGAGCGAAAGCCGGTATGCCGGATCTCCCTGGGAATCCAGCGATAGTCCCACCAGTCTGCCGGGCATCTTTCTTTTCAAATTGTCGGCACAGGCCATGAAGGCCGCGTGTGGCCCACCAAAGCCAAGTGGAACGCCAAAGCGCTGGCTCGATCCGATACAGATATCAGCTCCCATCGCTCCAGGCTCCTTAAGAATCGTCAGTGCAAGAAGATCTGCCGCAACAGTCAACAAGCCCTTGGTATCATGAACTTTGGCCGCAAAGTCTGTGAAATCACGGACGTTCCCCAAGGTCGACGGATACTGCACCAGAGCTCCGAAGAAGCCTTCGACAACTTCAAAGGCTTCGATTGCTCCGACGACGACCGTCACTCCCAATGGCTCGGCCCGGGTGCGGACGACATCGATGGTCTGCGGATGGCATTCCTCATCGACCCAAAAGACCCGCCCCTTTGGGTTGGCCGTCAGGGACAGACTCATCGCTTCGGCCGCTGCCGTCGCTTCATCAAGAAGTGATGCATTGGCGATATCCAATCCAGTGAGATCAACCACCATGGTTTGGAAGTTCAGCAGTGCCTCCAGACGTCCCTGTGAAATCTCGGGCTGGTATGGAGTGTAAGCGGTATACCAACCGGGATTCTCGAGAATATTCCTTTGAATCACTGGAGGGACGATCGTGCCCGAATAGCCCTGGCCGATCATAGACTTCAGCAGCCGGTTTTTTGAAAAAATTGTTTGAAGATGGGACAACGCCTCACTCTCTGAAAGTGCGGTGGGAAGATCGGGACCCTCTTCCCACTGGATGGCACCTGGAATGACTTTCGTCACAAGGTCCTCGATTGTTGCATAACCGATGGCATCTAAGAGATCCTGACACGACGAACTTGAGGAGCCAATATGACGCCTTGCGAAGGGTGCGCTCATAACAGCGTCAGGAGACGATAGAGGTGTAGGAATCTGCGTTCATCAGAGAATCGATCTGTGAAAGATCGCTCAGGCGCATCTTAAAGATCCAACCTCCCTCATAGGGCTCCGTATTCACCTTGGAAGGATCAGCGACAAGATCGATATTGATCTCGATGATCTCTCCACTGAGCGGCGCATAAATATCGCTCGCGGCCTTGACGCTTTCGACGACCGCTACGGCATCCGCGGAGGCAACCTCTCCAAGGTCCGGCAACTCGACGAAGACGACATCGCTCAGTTCTTCCTGGGCGTGATCGGTAATTCCAATAGTGACGACGTCGCCGTCGAAGCGGACCCACTCGTGGTCCCGGGTGTAGTGAAGATCCAAGGGTACTATCATGACAAAGAGGATTAAATATGTTCTATTTCCGAAATAAAGGCTTTTTCGACACAAGCGCAGGAATCTTCCGTCCGCGCATCTCGATGAAGACTCTGGTTCCGATTTTGGCTTTTTTAACCGGAAGATATGCGAGTCCAATCCCATCACCCAGAGACGGGGACAAGCCCCCGGAAGTCAGAACACTCAGAGCCACGCCATCTTCAGATAACACTGGATAGCCCGGCCGGGGTGGTGCAGCGCGCTCAGTCAGACGCAGAGCCATTAACCGCTCACGACACCTTTCCTCCTTTTGCACCTTAAGAACCTCACTTCCCACAAAATCTCCCTTCTCAAGGTCGACAAACATCCCCAACCCCGCCTCGAGCGGAGTTCGACAGGGGGAAAGATCCTGACCATTCAGCGGGTAGCACATCTCCAGACGGAGGCTGTCTCTAGAACCCAGACCACACGGTTTCACTCCAGCTTCAATGAAGCCCTTCCACCACCGAACAGCATCGCCGGACGGGCAGAAAAGTTCGAAGCCATCCTCTCCGGTATATCCTGTGCGACAGACTAACATCCGGCTTCCTTGAAAGGTGATTTGGTCCACCGAGTTTCTGAAGGGCAAAGTGCGTCCTTCGGTGACTGCGGTATAAATCTCAGGAGCCTTGGGTCCCTGCACAGCCATCCCGGCCCACTCACTACTCTCATTCTGGATCGAAATCCCCTTCTCCAAACGCTCCTCAAGCCAAGCCCAATCCTTGTGGATACAGGAAGCATTAACCAACATGAGGAAGCGGTCTTCTCCAAGACGGTAAAGAATAAGATCGTCAATCACCCCGCCCTCTTCATTCAGCAAAAAGGTGTAGTGCGCCATCCCGGATTCAAGTTCCGACACATTATTGGTCAGATGCCGGTCCAACCACTTCGCCGCTACCCCGCCTTCGACAAAGATCTGGCCCATGTGGGAAATGTCGAAAATTCCGCAGGCACTTCTGACCGCAAGATGTTCGCGGATGATGGAATCATACATGACGGGCATCTCCCATCCGGCAAAAGGCACTAATCGAGCTCCCAGATCGCGGTGCTCTTGATCGAGGGGAGAAAGCCTGAGAATATCGCTCACACTCGGACTGTGTGAGCCGAATCGCACCTTGTCAACCCCACCTCTCGTTCCTAATTTCATCAGCAATCAGAACCAGTATTGTCTCGACCATTCCCTGGATACTGACAAGTCTCACCCGCCATGAGTGAGCTTCAGTTCTCCCCACGACCCGACAAAAAGGAACTCGACGAGTCCCTCGCCTTCAGTCCGAAATTTGACTCCGACGGCCTCATCGCTGCCATGGCCATTGACCACGAAACCAGGGAGCCCCTGATGCTCGCCTACATGAATGCGGACTCTCTCAAGATGACGATTGAGGAGGGCGAAGCAGTCTATTATTCGAGATCCCGTCAGGAAATCTGGCACAAGGGCGCGACCTCAGGTCACACCCAAAAGGTTCATGAAATCAGAACCGACTGTGACCAGGATGCCCTCATTCTTTACGTGACTCAACAAGGAGCCGGAGCCTGCCACACCGGTCGACGATCCTGCTTCTACCGGGCCGTGAGTTTTCCACAAAACAATCCAGTTGATCTCAAGTTCGTCGACGGCGAGCGGACCTTCGATCCAGATCAGGTTTACGGAACCAAGTAAGCGGCACCTGCAAGAGACCCGCTACATCTGCGTCTCGAAAATGTGCTGAAGCTTTGCCTGGAAATCGGCGAGATCCTCCTGGCATGGCCGGTAGTCGGTCGCATCCGGGTCGATCGAAGGACGACCGTCCACATCGATCATCCAAGTCCCCTTCTCGCCATCGCTAAAAGTCACGGTCCCGCTGACCATGGAGCCGGGAATGGCAATCTGATCGATCCCGACTGACACCGAAGGTCCTCCTTCTGGCGTCGGCATGACCTCTACTTCTGCAGGGGGAGCTTCGTCCTGAACAGCATCGACAACCGTATTGATCACTGCATCTGCCGGTTCCTCGTCTTCCTCCTCCTTGATGAAATCCAAACCAAGATCGAGCGCCAGGAAACGCGTATCCATGTAGGTCGCGTTCAAGTCAAAATCTTCTTTGAGACGCTTTTGCACATCGGCCATCTGCGCCCCTCCGGAAACCCAGTTCTTAATTTCCTGAATTTGCTCCTTATTAAGATCGCTCACGCTCAACATACTCCAGACCTATCGGGGTCCATGGGTAAACAAAAGCCCCATTTCAGCTGGCCCGCCACTTCTTGACGAAGGTCATCATTTGAGCCTCTTGAGCTTCAATCGATTTCACCAAAGCGAGCTGGGTCCGGCACCGATCGAGATTATGCCCTTCGCGCTGGATCTTGAAATAAAGATCGCCTTCAAGATGGTCCGTGAGGAAACGGATTCCGGTCTCCAATGAGATCAGCTTTGCCGAAAACGGGAGGAGCTCAATCTCCAGTGGGGTCAGAAAATTGTGGGCAGTTTCAAGATAGCCTTCCAGCAATGCCTCGAACATGGACATTCGCATCTCCACTTTTGAGACATCCCGTTCATCTTCCGAGACCGGACTGGTGGCGGCCCTGACCATATCGCCAAAATCGTAAAGAGGCAGACCAGGCATGACCGTGTCCAAATCAATCACGCAGACCGCTTCGTCGGTTTGCGCATCGATCATCACGTTGTTCAACTTGGTGTCATTGTGCGTGACCCGCTCGATCAACTCCCCGCTAGCGAGCAGATCAAGTAACCGCCCGGTGATGGATTCACGTTCCTTTATAAAGGCGATTTCATCAGCAACGCTCTCGGCAAGGCCCCGCGAATCATTCTCAATGGCAGTCATCAAGCGGGCAAATCTTGCCCGGGTATCGTGAAAACCCGGGATCGTGACGGCAACTTTCTCGATGGGAAGGTCACTCACCAAGTCCTGAAAGGCCCCGAAGGCCTTGGCCGCTTGATAAGCCTGACGGGTATTCTCAACCACGTCATAAGTGCGGCAACCTTCGATATAATTGTAGCATCGCCAAACCCCGCCTCTCGGCCCCTCGACACAATCCTTGCCATCCCGACCGGGGTAGAGACTCAAGGTCTGACCACCAAAGTCACGCTTCTGGCGAAGAACCTTCTCGTTGATGTGTTTGGTGACCCGGGCCACATTTTTCATCACCGTTAGCGGCTCGGGAAAAACGTGTTCGTTAATTCGTTGAAAAATATACCGCGACTGGTCCCCATCCTGGTCGGTGTAGGCTGCCAGGTAGGTGGTGTTGATGTGGCCGCTTTCGATCTCCTGACCGCCGGCAAAATTGCCATCGATCGCGAATCGCGCCCCAATCTCAGATATGTGTTTTTCCAGGTCGCTCATTAAGAAGAGGGGAAATAGTGAAGTTTTGAGAGGAGATCAAGCCAGCATGCGGCTTCGTGCTCCCGTGAGAACCGGGGAAGTCTCGCCTTTGAATGCCTGCTCCAAGCGGAAATCCCAGCCCTACCTTCGATCACCGCTGTGAGAGCCTCATCCATCGGCCCCTCAAAATATCCGGGGTAATCGTTACCTAACAGCCCGATATTCCCCTCAATTCGGCTCGCGAGAACAGGAACTCCCATCGTCATCGCCTCAAGCACCGCATTGGCACCCCCTTCCAAAATAGAACTATTGACTGTTAGGGAACTCCGCGCACACAACGCCAATGACTCCTCGCGGGGAATCCCGCCAAACCACCGATAGCGGGGATCCCGCCTTTCCCATTCGCGCGCTTCCGCAGCACAAGAGTCGTCAAGAGCTTCGCCAATTTGCCAAACCTCCACCTTCTTCCATTCCGGATGTCTCGCGACTGCCTCGATCGTGAGAAAGGGCTGCTTTACCGGACGAAGATGCCCCACCACTGAAATTGCAAACGGCGGACACTCGGGATTCGCCAACACATTCACGGGAGCAAGACTGGAAGGAACGACGAATGTCTTCTCCCGCCAGCGAGCATCCAGACTCTGCACCGCGCGCTCAAAGACCACGACTACCGCGTCTGCTGTTTCGAGAGCGCGGTCACCTTCAGCCGATCCCTCGCGTAAAAACTGGTAAATGTCAGTTCCGGTGGTCAGCACGATCACCTTCCCTTTGGGACAAGCCCTCCGGTAATCGAACACCGCCTTTGCCCCCTTGACCGCATGCAGAATGATCAAGACATCCGCCGGTTCACCGTCGAACCCGTGACTTCCCCGCGCATCGATTCCCTCTTCTCTCAGAATTTCAACAATCCGATGAGTCGTCACCGAATTGCCCTTCAACGTAGTTAACGGATAGGGCGATGCCACGCAAACAGTCATAGTGGCACGACTTCGTAACCTTCCCGACCGTCTTTCACCACCCAGCCCTTGGCCGCCAGCTCGTCCCGGAAAATATCAGACGCCGCCCAGTCTTTCGCCTGTCTTGCTTCCCAACGTTTCGCGGCAATCTCAGAAATGTCATCCGGCACTTTTACTGCCGCGGGCTCAGGCAGCGTCAAACCAAGCGCAGCCAGAACCATAAAGAATCCCCGCCAATCATCGCCGCTTTTCGCGGACTTCAAATTCGCAAAAACCTCACCGAGCGCTCCAGCCGTATTCAAATCCTCATTGAGCTTATCGAGCGCCCCAGCGAACACCCCCGGGTTACCACCTTTCAAAAGCGAACGGTATCCCGGGGCTTTATGACCAGTGGCAGCTTTTGCCAATTTACCAAGCGCCTCCCGCGCCGCATGAAGTGACTCCTTGGTAAAGTTCAGCTGCTTGCGATAGTTCGACCCGATCAAGACATAGCGAACTTCCATCGCCGACCAGCCCTCCTCCGCCAGATCGGCAAGAGTGTAGAGCGTCCCGCTGGACTTCGACATCTTCTTCCCGTTTACCAGAAGGTGGGCCGAGTGAAACCAATGACGGGCGAACTCGCCGCCGCAAGAGCACTTGGATTGCGCAATTTCATTCTCGTGGTGTGGGAACACCAAATCCTCGCCACCACTGTGGAGATCAAAGGTCTCGCCAAGATACTTCCGAATCATCGCCGAGCACTCCAGATGCCACCCCGGACGCCCCTGCCCCCAGGGACTTTCCCAGAAATTTTCACCATCCTCCTCCCGACGAGCCTTCCACAACACAAAGTCCGCCGCATTGTCCTTGTCATATTCGTCCGAGTTTGCCCGCTCATTCTGGGTCTTCCCAAGATCCAGCTCACGGGTATCGAGTCTCGAAAGCTCACCGTATCCGGGGAACGAAGAAATCTTAAAATACACCGAGCCATCGTCCGATCGATAGGCGTGCCCCTTCTCCACCAACTCGGAAATCATCGCAATCTGCTCGGGAACATGCTCCACCGCACTCGGTTCGACATGCGGCTGCAAGCAATTAAGGGCCTCGCAATCCTCATGATATTTGTCCCGCCACTCGGAGGTGAAATCACTCAAGGTCCGCCCGGATGCCACTGAATCTCGAATCGTTTTATCATCCACGTCCGTGATATTACGGACGTGCTTGGTCCTCATTCCGCCCACTTCCAGGACACGACGCAGCACATCCTGCATCACGAAGGTTCGAAAGTTTCCAATGTGTGCGGGACCATAGACCGTGGGACCACAGCAATAGAATCGAAAGGATTGACCATCGACTGGTTCCAGGGGGACGACTTCGCGTTTTAGGGTATCAAACAACCTCACAGGCGCAGCATTAACCGCCCGCCCCAGCCATTGCAAGTATCTCGAAATCTGTCATGCTCTCCGCGTGGAGAAAAAAACGCGCAGCATCCTCAGTGGATTCATCCCCATCTTTCTCGTGGGAGGGGTGATTCTTGTCGTCTTCCTACTTGGCAGCCTCCCCGGATTTGTGGGCGAGGTCTTCCGGAAAATCGGCGGCATCATGTTCACGCCCTTCTTTCTGGAAGCCAGCTTTGCCTTCATCGGCCTCATCGCCGTTCTTTGTATCAACAACATTCGCCTCCAACGGGAAGGTGACGACTACGTCGCCATGGAAATCGAAGACGAACCCGAAGATCCCAAACTATGAACCTCGCCGATCTCCGCGAAAACTACACCAAAGGAGGCATTCACGAATCGGAGATGCTCCCCAACCCCGTCGACCAATTGGCGGACTGGATCAAAACTGCGCGCGATGTCGGAATCCCCGATGCCAACGCCATGACCGTCGCGACCGCGAATGCAAGCGGCCAAGTCAGCTCCCGCACTCTCCTTTTAAAAGGAATCGAAGGACGGAGCCTCCAATTTTTCACCAATTACCGCTCCAGCAAGGCACAAGACCTTGCCGAGAATCCTTACGCATCCATGACCTTCCTCTGGAAAGAAATGGAGCGCCAGGTCTGCATTCGCGGCATCGTTGCCAAAACCACCCGCGAAGCTTCGGAAAATTATTTTAAAATCCGCCCCTACGACTCCCAAATCGGAGCCTGGGTCTCGGAACGTCAGTCCGAAGTCATCCCCGATCGGGCCCTCCTTGAAAAACGCGACCGTGAATATCGTGAAAAATTCCCCGCAGCAGCAGGCGTCCCCTGCCCCGATTTCTGGGGCGGATACCAACTCACGCCCAGCTACCTCGAATTCTGGCAAGGCCGCCAAGGACGCCTCCACGACCGCCTCCGCTACCGTCTCGACAGCAACAACTGGGTCATGGAACGCCAGAGCCCCTAATCGAGCAAGATTCCGGCGAAAAAATCCCGTTTTCTATTGCCAAAGATCTCAGCGGACTTTATCACCCGCCCGCAGCGTTAAAACCTGTATGGCTCATTAGCTCAGTTGGTAGAGCAGCGGATTGAAAATCCGCGTGTCCTTGGTTCGAATCCGAGATGAGCCACCACTTTTTAAAACCTCTTCGGTCCGTTGATCGAAGGGGTTTTTCTTTGCACTGACGGAAACTTGAAATTCTCTTCCTTGCCGATTCCGCACTCCCCCCCTTTCCCGCACTCTTTAGCAGCATGATTGAAGGCACTTACATTTTCAACCTCACCGAAATGTTGAAATCCACCGCGCATGCAGCCGATCAACAAGCCCGCACCTCTCTACGTTGCCTCATCCGCCCCCTCGGGATCGGCCTCATCATTGTGGGCATCCTTCTTTGGAAGCACCCGCTCACTTTCGTCTCTATCTACTTTGTCGGCCTCGGACTCTACCTGGCCATCCTCCGCAAGCCCCTCGCCAGACTCCTCACGAAAAGACAGTTCGCCAAACGCCCTGATCAAAATATTGAAGTGAAGCTTCAAGCCGATGACCGCAATCAGCGCACCTCCCACCAAGGGAGCGGTCCCTACGGAATCCTCATTCTGATCCTTGCTCTTGGATTCCTTCATCGCTTCGGAAGCCGATCCACCGCCATCGAACCGTTTCAGGATTCAAGGATCACGCAAGGAACAATCACAAGATCGCGGACCGGGGACAATCGAGGAATCTTTCATTTATTTCGTACGGAAAGGCTTCTTGCCACGTCCTCCAATCTTGAGGAATATGTTGAATCATTATCATGAAACACCGCCTCCTCTTCATCTTCGTCATCTCGCTCACCCGGGCATGGTCCGTCGAATTTCAGGACAACGACCGGGTGGTTCTCCTCGGGAACACCGTGATCGAGAGAGCTCAGAAATACGGCCACCTCGAAACCGCTCTCACTCTTTCCTCCGGCAGGGCCAACCTGCAATTCCGTAATCTCGGCTGGAGTGGTGACACCGTTAATGGTGATGCCCGCAGCTACTTCGGACCGCCGCAGGAAGGCTTTGATCGTCTCAAAGAGAACTTCACTGAATTCAAACCCAACGTCGTCTTCATCTGCTACGGAGCCATCGCCGCGTTCGATGGGCCCGCCGGACTCGAAAATTTCGTAAAGGGCTACGACCGGCTTCTCGAAATGATCGCCACATCTGCCGCCCCCCGTGAGATTGTTCTGATCTCCCCGCCGCCCGCCGAGTCCCTCGACGCGCCCATGCCTGAAATGACCGGTCACAACAAGAACCTCACGATCTACCGCGATGCCATTCGTGATCTCGCATTCAAGAAGAAGCTCCAGTTCGCCGATCTTTTCGAAGCCATCGGAACCGGAACAACCGGACTCACTGACAATGGGATCCATTACACCGAGCAGGGTAATTTGATTCTTGCGAGGCTTCTTGTCCGGGAGCTCAAACTTCCTCCGCCCTCCATCATCGGCCTGGAAAGCGAACCGGGCGAACAACTCCGCAAAGCCATCATCGCGAAAAACAAACTCTTCTTCTTCAAATGGCGACCATCCAACGAAACCTACCTGCGCCTATTCCGAAAGCACGAACAGGGACAGAACGCCAAGGAACTCGCCCAATTCGATCCCCTCATCAAAGAGGCCGAAGTGAAGATCGAAGCCCTTCGTAAAACCACTCTCCAGCTCAACTAATGATCGCCAAACCTCTTCTCTTTATCGGCGCTACCTTGACCTGCGTCCACGCTCAACAAGGCCTCCGCGATATTCCGGACCCCGATCCCGCTCAGCAAGCTGCCGCCTTCAATCTCCCCGAAGGTATGGAGATCAATCTCTTCGCCTCGGATCCCATGATCGCCAAACCAGTCCAGATGAACTGGGACACGCAGGGCAGACTCTGGCTCGTTTCCAGTGGCATGTATCCCCACATCGTGCCCGGAGCCGAAGAAAATGACCGCGTGCTCATTCTCGAAGATACCGACGGTGATGGCGTCGCCGATAAGCGCACCGTTTTCGCCGACGATCTCCACATTCCCACCGCCGTCATGCCTGCCGATGGAGGCGCTTATGTTGCCAACTCCACGGAAATTCTTTTCCTCAAAGACACCGATGGCGATGGCGTCGCCGATGAACGGAAGGTCGTCCTCTCCGGCTTCGGAACTGAAGACACCCACCATCTCGTTCACACCTTTGAGCAGGGCCCCGATGGCATGCTTTACTTCCTGCAGTCAATCTACATCCACAGCCATCTCGAAACGCCCTACGGCGTCCGCCGACTCATGGGAGGCGGCATTTGGCACCTCCGCCCGGAAACGCAGCGGGCCGAAATTCTCTCGAAAGGCCTCGTCAACCCCTGGGGCTTTGTCTTCGACGACTTCGGGCAAACTTTCGCCACCGATGGAGCCGGCGGTCAGGGAATCAACTACATCTTCCCCCGCTCCGTCTTCGTGACCTCACCCGGTGCCAATCGTGTCGTTTCCGGCCTCAATCCCGGGCAACCGAAACTCTGCGGGCTTGAAATCCTCTCCGGATCCCACGTCCCCGAATCCCTCCGGGGCGTGATGATCGCACCAGACTTCCGAGGGCACCGCATCAACGCCTATCGCCTGACACCCAACGGAAGCTCCTATACCTCCACCCAGCTTCCCGATTTCCTGAGTTCGTCCCATCGCGCCTTCCGTCCCATCGATGTCAAAATGGGCCCTGATGGAGCGGTCTATATTGCCGATTGGTATAACCCCATCATCCAACACGGAGAGGTCGATTTTCGCGACGAGCGACGTGACCACTCCCGCGGCCGCATTTGGCGAGTCACCTTCAAGGACCATCCGCTCGCAAAGCTTCCCGATCTTCAAGCCTCAAAAACAGAGGAGTTGTTAGAACTTCAGATTTCATCCGAACGATTCATTCGCGAAGCCGCCCGCCGGGAACTCCGTGAACGCGGAGCCACGGATGTTCTCCCCAATTTGCAAACTTGGATCGCCAAGCAGTCAAACGACAACGCCCTCCTCGAAGGCCTCTGGACCCTCCAGGCCCTGAACACAACCGACCCGAAGGTTATCGAAACGTTGTTGAGTTCGAAGGACCCCCGCTACCGCGCCGCAGCCCTTCGCGTTCTTTACCACCGCGCGGGAGAGATCGCATATTCCACCTCATGGATCGATAGAGCCATTCATGACGAAAACGCCCAGGTGCGTCTCTGGGCCATCAGTTGCCTCGCGCAAAACCCCGGCCCCAAATCCGTTCCTACTGCACTCAAGGCTCTCGATCACCCGATGGATTCGACCCTCGACTTTGCCCTCTGGTCCATCGTCCGCGAACACGAAGAACACTGGGCTCCAGCATTCCAAAAAGGAGAACAGGACTTCGACGGAAAACTCGACCGGGCTCTCTTCGCCATCGCGGCACTGGAAAAACCCCTCGCCCTCGATCCCATTTTCACCGCCCTCACCAAGGGCACCCTCAACGATACCCAAAAACAATCCGCGATCGCCGTCATTGCGAAAATTGCCTCACCCGATGAATTGCATCGCCTCTTTTCGCTCATGGAAATCCAGGTGGAATTGAGATCTCCGATTTTTGACGCCCTCATCAGCGCTGCCGAATTGAGGCAACTCAAACCCTCGAAAGATCTTTCCACCCTCCTGAAATATCTGGACCCAAAGGACCCCGCGACCTTCCAAAAATCGGCCCGGCTTTCCGGCTTGTGGAAATTCGAACCAGCGAGAGAGCATCTTGCGTCGATCTTCGAATCTCCGGAGACACCAGCCACCTTACGTCAATCAGCCGCAGAGGGACTCAGGATTTTTGGTGGCGCCCAAGCCATCAGCTTCTTCGAATCCCATACCGCGGATCAGTCGAACGAGGCGATCCGTTCATTGGCCGTGAGGGAACTCGCAACTCTTGATCCCAATCGAGCGGCCAAGGCGGCAGTCTCTTTGTTGCAAAAAGACGACGGCAACGACGCCCTCGGACTCTTTGGAATCTTCCTAAGGAACCCGGCAGCATCCACCGCCCTGGCGAAGGCTCTCGCCAACCAAACCCTTCCACCCAAGGTCGCCTCCACCGGACTTCAACGGGCAGGCACTTCCGGAAAACCACCCGAAGATCTCATCGCGGCACTTCAAAAAGCGGGCGAACTCAAGCCGATGAACCAATCGCTCACCGCTGACCAAATGTCCGCGATGGTTGCCAGGATTCAGCGCGAGGGGGATGCCCAACGCGGGGAATCAGTTTATCGCCGGAGCAGCCTGCAATGTGTCGCCTGCCACGCCATCGGAGGAGTGGGCGCGCCCATCGGTCCGGACCTCATCAGCATCGGCGCGAGTGCTCCAGTCGACTACCTCGTGACCTCCCTTCTCAATCCCAACGACAAGATTAAGGAAGGCTATCACACCACTCTGATCACTTTGAAGGATGGCAACACGCATACCGGAAGCATCGTCAGCGATGGAGACCGCGACGTCACTCTCCGCGACTACTCCGGCGCTCCGCTCACCCTTGCCAAATCAGAAATTGCAGCCACGACCATCAGCCCGGTCTCGCTGATGCCGCCTGGTCTCACCGCGAGCCTGCGGGAAGACGAATTCGTCGACCTCGTCCGCTTCCTCTCGGAACTCGGCAAAGAAGGCGCCTTCAAAACGGAAGCCCGCCCCTTGATCCGAAATTGGTCTGCCCTCCAACCTCACGAGCGAACCAAGGACATCATCGGCCACTACGGACCCAAAATCTTTGCCGAGAAATTCGACGGCTACCAATGGGTTCCGATCGTAAGCAGGGTCAACGGCGAGCTCCCTCCGGATGAGCTTCCTCAAGTGGTGGGCCGCGGGGAAAACCGCTGGGGTGTCGTCCGCTTCGGACTTGATCAAGCCACACAAGGAGAACTTGAACTCAAAATCAACGACACCCATCGCATGCATCTCTTCGACGGGGAAAAGGAAATCCCCCTTCCCGAAAAAGGAGCCGCCACCATCAAGATCCAGGCCGGTGGCGATCCCGATCGATTCACCCTCGCCGTCAACTCAGCCTACCGCCCAACGCCAGTCCTCGTCGAAGTCACCCAACCCTAAGTTTCGCCACTCATGAAAATTCCTCTCATCTTATTCCCGCTGGGAACAATCGCTCTTCTCATCGCCGCCAGTGACACACCCGAACCCGGCAGCCACAGCAAGATGACTCTCAGTACCGGAGTCTATACTGAAGGTGCGTCCTTTGGTGACGTCAATGGTGACGGAAAAATCGATCTCCTCGCCGGACCACTCTGGCACGAAGGTCCGACCTTCGAAAAATCCCATCGCTATCGCAAAGGTGAAGCTGTTCCAGCCGAAGGATACGCTCACAATTCATTCCAAAGCTGGGTCTTTGACGTGAATGGAGATGGACGCGCTGACATCTTCCAAGTCGCTCACGATGGCGTCTTCCATCTTGACCTCTACCTGCAACCCGCAACCGCTTCTGAAGAATGGCCCAGCCATCGCGTCGCCGCCCGCATTGGAAATGAATCTCCCGAAATGACCGATCTCACCGGCGATGGAAAGCTGGAACTCGTCGCCATGCAGGAAGGTCGTTTCGGCTTCTTTAGACCACAAGCCGACGCTGCGGAAAAGCCATGGACCTTTCATCCCATTTCAGCATCACGCACGAAGTCCCCCTACTATCATGGACTGGGTTTCGGCGACCTCAATGGCGATAAACACGTGGATTTGTTAGAGAAAGAAGGTTGGTATGAAGCACCCGCAGACCCACTCGCTCCCGGTGATTGGAAATTTCATCCCTACCACTTTTCCGAGCCAGGAGGTGCGCAGATGCTCGTCTTTGACGTCGACGGGGACGGAGATAATGATGTCATAACAAGTCTGGCAGCTCACGCCTGGGGCCTTGCTTGGTTCGAGAACCAGCCGACCGATGGAAAGGTTGATTTCAAAAAACACATCCTGCTTCCTGAAGAAGACAAACCCGGGATCGGTGGCGTCAAGTTCACCCAAGCGCACGCCCTTGCTCTTGGTGATTTCAATGGTGACGGACTGACTGATTTCGCCACTGGAAAGCGCTACTTCGCCCACAACGGGAATGACCCGGGATCAGCAGGACCAGCCGTGCTCTACATCTTCGAACAGCAACGAAATGAGGGTAAAGTGGAGTTCATTCCCCGTCTCGTGGACTCAGACTCCGGAGTCGGAACCCAGCTTGCCGTTGCGGACTTGAATGGCGATGGCGTCACCGATATCGGAATTGGAAACAAAAAGGGCGTCTTCATCTTCCAAAGCCGCAAAGGTAATTAATCCGCAAAACGCTCCATCGCGGCGTCTTCAAAATTGTTAGCAATGACAAAATGGCGAAGCCTCATCGAGCCCCCTCTAAAACAAGCGATCCCAATTCAATCAAAGGATCAATCATCCGTCGAGATCGTGTCCTGTGGGCTCTCCTCGTCACTTGGAAGAGGGTTGTCGCAATACGAAATATCATCGAAACTCCCCGCTCCAAAGTTAACCCGTAAAACGATCAAGTTTTCCCGGCGATTAATTTCCTTCGGAGCTGAAATTACCAGGGAGGAATCACGCTTCGCCCGTAATCCAAAGGGACCAACGGGCTTCGGATCGGTATCGTTTCCGGCATTAAACTGGGTCGACTCATGGATATTTTCAGATCCTTTGGCAACATCTAACAGATTCACCCGATTCGGATCTACCTGCAGCAGTTGCTGATAATAACTGAGATAAATCACCGTCCCATCTTTCCCGATGAAGCCATCGTCATCGAGATAGTCCTGAAAGACCCCACTCTTTGCCGTGTCGAGTGAGCACGAGAGCCGGGTCGGAGCCATGATTGTCGCGATTCCATCCTTCACGGTCGCGGCCCCGGTATTCAGCTTGCTCCAAGCGACCTGAAATCCCTTGAAAGGTTGGTTTACTTTGATCTGCCCGTCTGCATCGTCGAATCTTTCCATCGCGCGGTAGAACGGAAGTCGCTTCTCAGGCTTTTTTCCCGGCCACCTCGTGATCAGGGTCTTGAGCCGATGTGGATGGAGCGTCTTCCTCCCCGCACGAAGACAGGGCCACCGTTAGCATCAATGATGCGCCGAGAAAACTGATTTTCCTAAAAAACACGACTCACCCAAACGATAAAATTTTCAACACTCATAAAATAATCATTTCATTTACCGGAGGGACCCTGAAATGAAATTTCAGTAAATACGAATGATTCTATCGGGGTTAACACTGAACCTCGAATTACGCCAACTGATTCAAAATCAGTAGAAATCAATTTCCGCCCGTCAACTCGGCTCGATTTCGATCGCCTGCTCAATCATCGCCCTCAGCTTGGCATTTCCTTTCAGAAATGGATCATCCCGGAGCACGCCTTCTGCCACCTCCCGCGATTCACGAATGAGTGAAGCATCAGCCAAAAACTCAGCAAAACGAATACTCCCTGCGCCACTTTGCTGCGTCCCCATCACCTCTCCCGGTCCGCGAAGCCGGAGATCCTCTTCGGCAATTTTGAACCCATCGAGAGTTCCTGCCAGAACATTGAGTTTCTCAATTCCTCCCGGAGTCTTTCCGTCAGTCACCAGCACACAGTAGCTCTTGTGCTCGCCCCGTCCGATTCGACCTCGCAGCTGATGAAGCTGGGCCAGGCCAAATCGCTCTGCGTTAAAGATCACCATTACGTTGGCATTGGGAACATCGACCCCAACTTCAATCACCGTCGTCGAAACAAGAACTTGCGATTTCCCATCCCGAAATCTAGTCATCACCGCTTCCTTCTCCACGGGAGGAAGTTTCCCGTGCAACAAGCCGACCTCAAAATGCTTGAAGCGTTTTTGCCACTTCGGATGTTCTTCCATCACCGATCCGGCTTTGACGGAATCACTCTCCTCCACCAGCGGATAGACGAGATAAATCTGACGCCCTTCTTCAAGTTGAGCCTTCAAGAAATTTGTCATTTCCGCAACCTTCGGCTTGATCCTCACACCTGAAATAATTTTTCCGCGACCACTGGGAAGCTCGTCGAGAACCGAGACATCGAGATCTCCGTAAATAGTCAAAGTGAGCGTCCTTGGAATGGGCGTCGCCGTCATCACGAGAACATCCGGCATGATTCCCCGTTGAATGAGCTTCCCCCTCTGGGCCACCCCGAACTTGTGTTGTTCGTCAATCACCACCAACCCCAGGTCATCGAAGGCCACCTTATCGAAAAGCAAAGCGTGGGTGCCGATGATGATTTGCGCATCCTTGAGGTCTTCCTTTCGATCCGCAGTTGCCAGCCCCACGTGCACTCCCAGAGGTTCCAGCCATTTGGAAAAGGTCAGGAAATGCTGTTCCGCAAGAATCTGGGTGGGAGCCATCAAAGCCGCCTGGCAACCGGAATCCACCGCAAGCAGCATGGCACATATTGCCACGAAGGTTTTACCGCTGCCGACATCTCCTTGAAGAAGGCGATTCATGGGTCGCGGCAAGCGCATGTCAGCGAGAACTTCTTTCACACTCCGTTTCTGCGCCCCGGTGAGATCAAAGGGAAGAGACTGATAGAATTCCTTTAACAAGGTCGTCTTCTTCCCGAGCACCCGCCCGGTGAGATCCTGATGCCGGGCTCGTCGCCAAACCACCCGAAGTTGTTGGAGGAAGAATTCCTCCTTCGCAAAATAGCGTCGAGCAGCATCCGCTTGCTCCAATTCTTCCGGGAAGTGAACTTCGCGAAAGGCATCGCTGCGGGGAAAGGTCGGATCGACATCATGGAGAGGCGCCAGGCTCTCACCATCGACAACTTCCAGAGCCTGAAAAACTAATTCACGAAGACGACGTTGTGGAATTCCGCTAATGTTTTTGTAAATGGGCACGATCCGCTCGAGATGAATTCCAAGTCCCTCGCCTCCTACCACTTCAAACTCCGGATGATCAATCACCACCCGCCCATTGTTCTCCTTCGGGCGACCATACATCACGACCTCCTGCCCTGTCGCAATGATCTTGTGAAGAAAGGGCATGCTAAACCAGCGGCAGGTCACCCTGGAAAACCCACCACCTGCAAGGTCCTCCACAATGGCCTCATAGAAACCCTTCCCTCCAAATCCCTTCCGCTGCGAGTCGATCACCATCCCGCGAATACACACCGGAGGCCCGCCCTCCTGCGCCGGAAAGGCATCGAACCGTCGACGATCTTCGTATCTCTTGGGAAACCAATCTAACAGATCTCCCACCGTCGTCACCCCCGCAAGTTGGAGAGCCTCCTGGTCGCGCCCTCTGATGCCGGGGATTTCGCTCAGACTATCTGCGGCCTTCATCACACTCAGCCGTCGATGCACGCACGTTTTGAATACTGATCTGCACATTCACCCGTCCCCGGAAGACATTCCGGTCGACCGTAAACGCAATGTCCCAGGGCGGATCCGGAAGCGGGCGGGCTCCGCCTCCGAAGAAAATGGCATCCCGTTCATCGTATCCCTGTCGGAGAAACAAGCGGAGGTGGCTGTTCTTTAACCGCCGCGGGGGCTCGGTTAACCAAACTCCCTTGGCCATGAAAATCGGCTGCTGATTGCAACTCCCGAATGGCTGCAGAAGCTCATAGCTCGATAAAAAATCCAACGAGAGATCACCCAGCTCAACTTCGGCATCAACATGCACCCGGGCAGGAGATTCCTCACCGCCCGTCACCTCGGTCACGAACCCGGCAAATTTTTTACGGAAGGTATCGATGGAATCCTCATGGATACTCAACCCTGCCGCCATGTGGTGACCACCACCTGCCAACAAGTCGTCACGACAAACGCCAATTGCTTCGACCAAGGAAATTCCGGCAATGCTACGACCACTCCCCTTGCCCACACCATTGTCATCAATGGAAATCACGAAGGACGGCTTGTGATACATCCGCATCAATCTCGATGCGACAATCCCGACAACTCCGGCGTGCCACGCACGTGAGCCCACCACAATCACAGGGAGATCCTCGCTTTCCTGGAGCATCTTAAGCGCCTCCGCAAAAATCGTTTGCTCGAGCGCCTGCCGGGACCGGTTGAAACATTCCAGCTCATCCGCAAGGATTGTTGCTTCCTTGGAGCACTCCGTCGTCAAAGTCGCCAGAGCCTGCTCAGGCATGTCCATGCGACCGGCGGCATTGAGTCGCGGCCCGATCCGAAAACCGATGTCAGCACTACTCAATCGGCCTTCGACGCCCGTGAGTTTTAGAAGCGCCCTCAGTCCGGGACGATTCGAGTTCTCTAAAGTCCGGAGGCCATGCCTCACCAGAAGCCGATTCTCCTCGATCAAGGGAACAATATCTGAAATCGTGGCGACCGCGACCAGGTCGAGAACAGATTTAAGATCAAAGCCCTCAAGATTCCGAGTCTTCAGTAAAGCGTGAGCCAGTTTAAAAACCACGCCCGCCGCGCACAAATACTGCCGGGGATCACCCGAGGCTTTGGGGTTCACCAATGCGATACAGTCGGGCCGTCCGTCCGGTCCCATCTCGTGGTGATCGACCACCACGGTATCGATTCCGCGCTCGGACAGCATTTTGATGGCATCGTTCGAAACAGTTCCGCAATCCACCGTGATCATCAAATCAATCTCACCACACTCCTCCAGGCAGCGGGCGAGTCCACCCTCGCTCAAACCATAGCCTTCGCTACTGCGGCGCGGGATAAACGACCACGGCAACATCCCGTAGGCTTCCAAGGTAGTTCGCAACACGGCAATCGAGCTCACCCCATCGACATCATAGTCACCGTAAATGCAGATTTTTTCACCTCGATCGATTGCCTCAAAAACCCGTGCAACAGCGAGATCCATTTCGGCGATCTCAAAAGGATCCGAGAGACGATTCAACTGCGGACGCAGGAAAACTTCAACATCCTCGCGCGCGATTCCCCGCTGGGCGAGCAATCGTCCCAGAATCTTGGGCATGCCTTCGGGAACGAGATCCTCCCAGCCATCCGGTGCCTCGCTGATAATCCACTGCACCTTTTTTTCCTTCTGACTCAAGGCTTTTAGGAGTCGCCTTTGAGGAATTTGATAATCTCCCCAAGTTTCGGCAGTTTCATCGTATCCTTTGGATCCGCAATGGTGAAGAGATCGTTGCGGTCATTCATTTCGGCCTCCTGTTCACCGATTTTCACGGTGAACGGGTAAAACAAGGGCGGCACGCCCTCCTCGGCCCGGGCCGATGCACCGAGAACGGCCATCAGGACCCAGAACTGGATCAACTTGGGATACGATTTCATGTTGGCAGCATGGCAGCGCATTTCCGGCCCTGCAAGCGAAAGGGCGATCTGAGCCAAAATGGCCCCAATTCCCTGCTATTTCTCGGCGACCTGGAAGAGAATGAGATTCTCACGGAGGTGCGCTCCCAGCTTCATGGCGTCCCTCTGGAGAAGCTCCTGCTGTTGCATGGCATAGGCGAGGGTCATCTCCCGGGGTCGCTCGGGAGTGGCAGACTGAACTGGGACGACTGCTTCAGCCGGTGCCTTTGCCAGCTCGGCCGGCTTCTTAAAATTGTGAGCTGCCAAAAGCCCCATGATCAGCATCAACAACGCCACGAATGTCGAAAGCGCCATCGGAGAAAACAGCCAAGGGCGGGCCGGTTCAATGACAGGAGTCCGTTTTCCTGATGAAATCCCGGCTAGGATTCCCGCGCAGAGATCAAGATCCGAGTCTCCCGCAGGAACTACGAGACGGGATTCAAGAGCCGAGACCTGCGCAAAAAATTCTTCGCACTCCTTGCATCGAGAAACATGTTTCGCCAAAGGCCCGGTGGAACTTGGATTTCTTTGAGCGAGATGACAGAGGAGATGTTTCATTGGGAAATTCAGATTAAACGTTGGAAGGCGACACTCGCAAAAGTGCCGGAGCTATTTTTAGAGGACCCAGGGCCATCCACCGAAAAATTTTTGAGAAGGGATTTGCGGGCGCGATGCAGGAGAACCTTCACGTTTGATTGGCTCAGATTTGTGACCTTGGCGATCCCCCAAAGGTCGAGATCCTCCTGAATTCGCAACCAGAGAATTTCAGTAGAACGCTCATCCAAGTGCTCGCGAATCCACTGCCAAATTGCCTCAACCTCTTCCTGTTGGGTGAGCAACTCATGGGGATCGGCCCCGCCATCCAGCCCCGGTTCCTTGACCAACTGCTCGTGAACCCGACGTCGTGAACCCGCCTGACGCAGGAAATCGATTCCCTGCCGCCGGGCAATCGTAAACAGCCAGGGTGAAAAACGGCTCCCCGCTTGAAAACGCGAAAGGCTGGAGTGCACCTGAAGGAAGGTCCGTTGCGTGATGTCCTTAGCATCTTCAAGGCTTCCTATTTGCCTCTCAAGGAAGCGCTGGACTCGTGGCTGGTAACGATGAAGGAGGGTTTCGAAGGCACGAATCGACCCTGTTTGGCATCGGGCCAGAAGGTCTTCGTCCGATTCATCCATCACTTCGATATCGGCTTTAATTTCCCTGCTTGGATGGATCCGGAGCTTTGATGAAAAGTGGTCCGAGAGATTTTAGAAACACCGCTGACTGTTCGGGGGTGGTGGCTATCTTCATCGTCATCCAATTGCCCCGGGTTTTCACATCGATGGCTCCTGCCAACTCAGGCCAGACTGCGGGTGAATCCGGGCGGGATTTCAAAAGAGTGGTGAGCACTTGGAGCTGTTTCTGCAGAAAAACAAGACCTTCGCTATCGGTGCTCTCAACCATCAATGTCGCTTCAACCAATGTTCCACGCGATCCGATTAAAAACCAGGCTCGTTGAATCGCACGGGTGAAGTCAGCCTCAAACTGGAGTTCCCCATTGAGCTTCTTCATATCCAGCGAGAACATCGCTGCGGCTGATTTCAACTCTTTGGCAGCCTCATCATCAAGACCATCCAAACTTCGGGAATGCCCTTGCCCCGCCAATAAATCCAAGGACTCCTTGACCGCCTGAAGTGAAGTCCCTGCAACCCATTCCTGATCCGAGTGTCTCGCCATAATGAGCGGGCTTTTTTGCCAATCCGGCCCCCGTCTGAGCTTAAGCCCTCGATAGCTCGAATGCTCCCGATCTTCCGGAAGAATTGTCACATCGACTCCGCCAAAGTCCCCCCGCAAAATCATCGCCGTCTCACCCGCCCGGTCACCAACGCCAAAAAGGGTCACCCCGCCCACTGATCTCCAGTCAACCGCAAGTTTTTGTTTAAAGACTGTTTGCAGTTGCAGGATGCGATCAAACCCGGCGACCTGAAGAAGAAATCCCTCCAAAGGCGCGTCGCTCAACCTATTGAAATCAAGATGAGCAGACCAAGGAGAATCCTGACTCACATCACGATGCTGGATGGGCTCCGCAAGACAGGGAAGCCAGCCTGAAAATATCAGCAAGAACGCGATCGTAGTGCCCGGATTCATCTTGAGTGCGAATTGGAAGGACCCGGAAAATCGTTCAGGATTTTCCGGCCTGTAAGAGATACCCGACCCTAAACTTAGTCACGGGAACCACCGAGCTTCATGAGATTGCCGACGCGGCTTTCCAGTTGGCTGCGATAGAGTTCAAGTTGCCCTGCACTGAGAACGGGGCGGAGTTGTTCGACCTGTTTTTCGATAGATTTAGTTGCGGCGCTCTTGGCCATTTCTTGAATCGAATCACGGTCCAATTTTTGACCGGAGGCCAGACCATCCAAACCCTCGCTCGCGATTTTCGAAAGCACTCCCTGCAATGACGGATCAATGCTCATTCCAGACTGGGAAGCGAAAGTCTCGATCATCGAACCAACACCGGAGTCATCCTGCGCCGAAGCGAGCGAGTTCTCGTAAAGAACGGCGTAAACGTCATTCCTTTGCGTCGGAGTCAGCATGAGATCTTCCTGAAGGCCTGCCAATTGGCGAAGGGTCCGGGCTTCGGCGCGACTTTGGTCCTGACGTTCCCCGAATTGCTTATGCAATTCCTGTTGCTCCGGAGTGAGCAACCCGGCCATCGATTCCTCAAGGGCGCTTCCGTTAATGATCGCCATGGCCCGTTTTGCGGACTCCGAAATGGCAGCCGGATCACCACTCTCTGAAGCAGCGGTTGCGAGGGCATCGAGCTCATCAAACTGGTCACTGGAGATCTCCACCAACTTTTCCTGCTGATCCTTATCCAGCCCCAAAGCGGCACTCCATTGTGCCATCTTGCTGCTCAAGCGCTCCATCTGCCGCTCCTTCATGGAGTCGCGAAATTCATCACGACGGCCCTCAAGTTCCTCGAGGTTGACGTCAGGATTGGCCTCGGCGAACTGCTCCAAGACAGTGCCAGATCCCGGAACGCGGTCCGATTTCTCAGCTTCCGCATCCTTGGCAGGAGCCACTGAAGCAACCTTGGCATCCTTGCCAGAGTCCTGGTCAGCAGCATTATCATCTCCTGAAGGCTGAGCCTTCAAAAGAAGCACGGCGGCGATAGCTCCAAAGGCGGTTCCGCCTCCGATATAGAGAATTTGTTTCGTATTCATGATTTTATGCAGGGTATTCCGGCGACTATGACCAGGTCTCTATGAGGAAGTTCGATCCTCGCTGCCCAAAGGTTACAAATCTCTTCGCTTTTTTCGAGAGACGAATCTCAATCCCGCATCGATCGCCCTGTCCTGAAAATTCAAAGTGGCGACTCGGTGACATTGCTCTAACTTACTTCGATGACATCAGCCCATCGGGTTCTCATCATTGGCGGTGGTTTCGCCGGACTCAATTGTGCAAAATCGCTCGCCAAGGATGATCGATTCGAGGTCACTCTTCTCGATCAATAAAATCACCACCTCTTTCAGCCGCTTCCCTCTCCGCTCCGGACATCGCCCGCTTGCTCCGTGCTGTCCTCTCGAAAGCCCGCAACGTCAGGGTCATTCTGGGCAAGGTGGAAAAAATCAATTCCGCAGAGAAGTCGGTGACCACACCCGAGAAGACCGATGAATACGATTCACTCGTCCTCGCGACCGGTGCCCGCACCTCCTATTTCGGAAAAGACGAAGGGGCTCAACACACTTTTGGACTCAAGACCCTCGAAGATTCCCGCGCCATTCGTCACTAGGTTCTTAATGCTCTGGAGGAAGCTGAACGCAGTGACGATCCCGATCTCCGAAGGAGACTCATGACCGTCGCGATTGTTGGTGGCGGCCCCACCGGAGTTGAGCTGGCCGGAGCCTTCGCAGATCTCGTGCGTCGCGCCCTCAAGGTCGACTATCGCGGCATCGAAGCTAAAACCATCATCTGGGCCGCCGGGGTGGCAGCCTCTCCGCTGACCGAAGCCCCCGACTACCCCCGCGACCGCGGAGGAAGAATCGAGGTCGAGCCTTACTCATCGGTTTCCGGAACAAGCTCGCAGTCCTCCTCTCGTGGACCTTCGCCTACCTCTTCGACAAGCCCGCTGCCAGGGTCTATTCGATCGAGAAGGACAGGTGATTTACTTTTTCCAGGGAGCCTCGACCTCCTGAACGTTTCCGTTCCGGTCGGCATATTTCACCACGCCGTGCTTGAGGCCATATTCGTGAACTTCCTTGGTCACTTTGACGTCGTAGCAACAATACTCGGCGATATTCATCATGTGCTCCGACTCCCCCGTCTTCTTGTAAAGTTGCCACCACTTCAAGGCATCCAGTCCGTCGGCCGTCTTGCCAATTTTCAGGGAGGCCTTGGCGACTGAATCCAACTTCAGGCGATGTCCGAGGACCTTCTCCAAATCCAACATCATGTCACAGTTGATCGTTTGTGACGGCAGGTCGTAAATCGTGTAGCCTTGCAAGACCGGGTAATCAAATTGGACATGGTTGTAGCCCACCACCAAATCAGCTTTGACCAATTGATCGATGAGATCCTCGACCTGATCTTCGCCGTAGATGCGATATTCTCCGGTATCGGTCGAGTAGGTCACGCCCACCGACATCCCCATTTTATCCTTGTGGGCTGATCCTCCCACATCGCCAAAGCTCCGTTGTGTTTCGAGATCAAAGTAAACTATTCCGGGCACGCAAGAGTGTTATGCAATGCCACGCCCGGGGGCAAGAATCACTTCCCTTGCCGCGCCATCTCAGCCTCCACAAATGGCTGAAGTTCGGGCCAAAGCAGAATCCAAAAAATCAAAAACAAGGCCGCGGCAAGAATCCAATAGGTCAGAATCCGCTGGGTCGAGAGCTCCGTTCCAGGGACTCGAAATCCACTCGCGACATCCCAAAGAGGAGCGCCGCGCTTTTTAACGACCCAAAGATTAAAAAGATGCCCGAAAATGATCAGTAAACCATTCCGCATCCCCATTCCTAAGACCCAGACCCGCAGCGAGCGCATCGTAGCCTGCCCGGTGCTCAGAATCTTACCCTCACGATCTGTCACCTTGAGCCCCATGAGCCACTTCCCCGGAGTGTATCCCAGCGAACTCAGGAGTGCTCCCTCCATGATAATGACGGGAAGCAGGAGACCAATGATCCCCGTTCCACTCTGCGGAACCTCCGGATTCGGAAGGAACGCCATTCCTCCCACTCTAAACGCGATCAAGATCAGCAGTTGGTAGAGCAAAAAATCAAACCAGCGCGCTCCCACCCGGCGCCACATCAGAAACGGGGCCGGGGATACCGGAACGGGTGGTGGCTCAGTCTCCTTCACCGAGAATTCGCTGCTCAACAAAGCCACCTCCGATGCCTTTCCCCAGCCATCAGCATCTTCATACCAAACCAAGGTGTCGGCGTTCACTTCTCCGTCACGAATCATCTCGCGGAGTTCGTAGTCTTCAATGGGGCCTTTCTTTTCCCCGTCTTGGTTTATCCAGAACTTCATGAATGATTAAAGATTGCGCAGGGATTTGGCAGGATCTCGAAACGCTGCCATCAGCGCCGGAACAAGTGCCGCTAAAATACAAAGGATCACCGCCACGACGCAGATGATTTCCAACTGGGCCGGAATCACCCGCGCGGGCATTTCGCTCATCCCGTGAAAGTCCGGCGGAAACGGATCAATCCCAATCGAACGTAAAAGACTGACGATATGCTCGCGATTCTTGATTGCCAATAATCCCAAACCCAGGCCCAGGATGGCCCCGCCGACCCCCACAATGACTCCCTGGTAAACAAAGACTTTCACGATCTGGGAAGGACGGGCCCCGAGCGCCTTCATTACCCCGATCTCCTGCCTCTTCTGAACCGTCACGGTGTACATGACCGCCATAATACTGAAGGCCGAAAGCACGGTAATAAACGAGAGCGCGAAACTCATCATGATCTTCTCCGTCTTCACCAGCTGAAACTGTCCCGAGTGAGTCTTCATCCAACTCTGCACAAACCACTCATCACCCAGATCGTCCTGCAACGCTCTAGCCGTCTCCTCGGCTTTGTAGGGATCATCAGTGATCACGCCGATCGCTTCGGCTTCTCCCTTCAGCCCTTTCAGCTCCATCCCGATTTCAAGAGGAATAAAGAGCGCAGGACCCTGGGAACGCTGGGTATCGGAATATACTCCCCATATTTTGAAGGTCTTAGGCGTCACAAACTCCTCGATCTCGCGGAATGCCTTGTTGTCCGCCTCCTTGAGATCGAATTCACGCAAGCTGGTGAGAATCTGTAAAACCCCCTCCCGGGTCCCTTCAGCGTAATAATCGCGACCATCCTTCTGCTCAACCGTGGCCTCCAATTTGATGAGGATTTCGATAATCTCATCCTTCTCAAAATTCCTCATCGGCAGCCCGTCCATCCCCTCGGAAGGCAAAAGCGCGTTCAGCTTCCGGTATGCTTTAATAATGGTTTCCGTCTCCACGGACTCCAATCCATTCGCCGGGATCAACTCCTTCGTCATGACCTCCTCGAACCCGGAGAAAACCTCGCTGTAAAGATCCATCGCACGCTCCTTGGGCACATTGTAAACCGCCATCACCGCCTCGAGATTACTGGCCGCCAGCAGCCTGATTTCATCGCCCAGCGAGAGCCCCATCGCAACCGCTAGTTGCTTGGAAACCACCGCATTCAGCTCCATCCCCATATCCGCCCGACTCCCGGGATAGTCAGGATCCAACAACTCCGTGAGAGCATCTATTTGATCTTTATTCCCGGAATGGACGGCTCGAAATCCTACTGGACGCTGCCAAACCTTGGAATCCAGCAAGGCATAGCCTTCAATGACCGCATAGGCCCCGACACAGTTCTTCTTTTTCGCGAGAGATCCTTCCAACTCTTCCCAGTTCTCAATCGCGCCACCATCGGAACGCACCACGGTAATGTGCGGGGAGAATCCCAGGAGCATCTCCTTGAGATTCCGCTCGAAGCCATTGTGCACCGAAAGCACAACGATCAGCACCATCACTCCGAACGCTACTCCCAGCAACGAAATCAGGGTGATAATCGACACAAAAGTCCGCAAAGGATTGAGGTACCTCAGCGCAAGAGTCCAACTAAATGATTTCAAGACAAGGGATCTCTACTCCGGCAATACCCCTCCGGCAACTCCACACTTCACAGATGGCCCGTTCCCTGCAAACTTTCGCCCATGATTCATTTCCTACACACCCGAATCCGAGTCTCAGACCCCGCCACCTCCATCGCATTCTACCAGAAAGTCGGCTTCGACCTCGGGGAGCAGAAAAGATCTCCGCAGGGAAACCAACTCGCCTTCCTCCATCTTCCCGGTAACGACCACTTTCTCGAACTCACTTACTCGCCTGACTACAAGGTCGCCGTTCCTGAAGACCTCATGCACACCTGCGTTGGAGTCCCTGACATCATCGCCTATTGCGATAAACTCGAAAACAACGGCATTGAAATCTGGCCCGGCGGTTGGCGCGAAAAATTCTCCTCCGGGGAGCGGAAAATGGCCTTCATCACCGATCCCGACGGATACGAAGTCGAGATTCTCGAGCGCCCGTAGGTTAATATCGTGCACCTGCTCATCGACAACTCAAACACCCGCACGAAGTTTGCGCTTCACGATAGCACCTCACTCTTCGAGTGGCGGGCCGTCATCCCAACCGGAGAGGTCTCGCTTGAAACATTGCAGGAGACTTTGGAAGGGATAGCGTTCGAGCACGTGACCCTCTGCTCTGTCGTTCCCAAGGCCGCAGAAATCATCGTATCATTCTTCAACAAGCGACTCCATCGCATCACCTATCAATCGAAGATGCCGATCACGATTGATTACCCCAAGCCCGCTCAAATCGGCGCGGATCGGCTCGCAAACTCCGCCTCCGCCTTCCTCGAATACAAAGGCCCTGCCATCGTCATTGATTTTGGAACCGCCGTCACCTTCGACGTGATTTCCGAAGCAGGAGCGTACCTCGGAGGCGTTATCGCCCCGGGCACAGCTTCCCTCCGCGACTACCTCCACCGTCGCACTGCGCTCCTCCCTGCGATCCAACTCGAAGAGCCCGAATCCGCCATCGGCCGGAGCACCGAGCACGCCATGCAAGTCGGCGCCGTTATTGGCTACCGCGGGCTCGTTCGAGAGATTCTCACAGCCGTAAGCGCCGAACTGGGGGGGAATCCTACCATCATCGCCACCGGTGGTGACGCCTCGCTGATCAGCGCCAAACTCGATATCATCGAGATTTTAGACCCAGATCTTACCTTCCGGGGAATCCAGGCGATCGGACTCTTGAATCATAATTTTTAAATCAAGCGTCGCCTCAACCCTCATCCTCCCCTACCCTTTCCTCATTCATGAGTGACGTTCCATTAGCTATCGGGATCGACTTTGGAGGAACTTCGGTCAAAACCGGAGTCCTTTATCGTAGCAATATCATCGACGAAGCCCCCCGCATTGACACCCAGGAATTTGAAGAGGCGACCCCGCTGATCGAAAAGATTCACCAGACCATCGAGGAACTGCGTTCCCGTCACCCCAAGATCAGAGCCATCGGCGTTGGCATGCCTGGTTTTGTTGATTTTCCATCCGGCATGGTTCATCGCCTCACCAACGTCAAAGGCTGGGTGAACATTCACCTCAAACGCCAACTCGGAGGCCTCTGCGCCCTCCCTGTCACCGTTGAAAATGACGCCAACTGCATGGCCTACGCCGAGTGGAAGCGCGGTGCCGGACGTGGTATCAACCATCTCGTCGCCCTCACTTTGGGCACGGGAGTCGGAGGCGGCATCATCATCGACGGACGCATGGTTCGAGGTTCCAACTACGCCGCCGGCGAACTTGGCCAGACCTCCATCGATTATCGTGGTCCCGCTGGAGCCTACGGTAACCGAGGATCCCTCGAGGACTATATCGGCAATCACCAGATTGCTGAAATGGCGGTCAAAGCCTACGCCGAGGCCGGAAAAGAAGTGGCCCTTTCCGACTGCGAACCAGCCGACCTCACCAAGGCCGCAACCAAGGGCGACAAGGTCGCAATCGCAGTCTGGGACGACATCGCCGAGAAGCTGGCCTCTGCTCTCATGAACTGCTGCTGGCTCCTCAATCCAGAGGCCATCATCATCGGAGGCGGTGTCGCCAAAGCCGGCCCACTCCTCTTTGATCCTCTCAACAGCTACCTCCGCAACCAACTTAGCGGACCGTTCAAGGACGATCTCCAGATCCTTCCCGCCCGCTTCGGCAACGAAGCCGGCATCATTGGCGCCGCCACCCTCGCTCTCGAGGAAGCCGGCTACAATGTCGACGATTGATCTTAAGGTCACCTCCGGCAACCTGCTTTCTTGGAATGAGCTTACCGGAGGTGTCCTCAAAGCTCCACCCAGCTCCGGCAGCCGCCGTATTTCTTGGAATAAGCAAACTTGATCGGCTCGGGCAGCTTCTCCACTTCGACATAGGCGAGGTGGATACTCCCGGAGGCCATTCCTTTGCCTTCCCAGAAAAAACGATCGCGGATCACGTCTTCCTTCCAAATGTGTTGACCGGACAGCGCCGCGACCTCGTCCCAGTCAGTCAGAGTCACCGCCTTCACGACTTTCACCTTGCTCGTGATCACGACTTCTTCTCCCACTTCCCACTCGGGCTTCGCCACTACCCCGGGCACCGTCACAAACTCGCCCTGCGCGTGAAACCTCGTCGGAAAGAGCACAAATTCCTCATGAGCAAACGAAAACCCCTCACGCCCCTCGTGAATCCCCCCCTTCCGTAGAATCAACGACTGTCGTCCTTCCTCGAGTGCCTCACAAACGACGTCCCATTCCTTAAAAGCGATCATGTAGGGAGATAACTCTTCTGAGTCCGGAAATTCAAATCGCATCTTTCAAATTCCATCAATCCCACCCACCATTCCGCCGTGGCCATTACCACTACAGACTTTTTACCCCTTGGTGACCTCACTCTTCGTGAAGGTGGTCGCATTCCCGGTGCCCGGCTCGCTTACGCGACCTGGGGCACCCTGAACGACGACAAGTCCAACGCCATTCTCCTCTTCCACGCACTCTCGGGAACCCATCACGCCTCGGGCTCCCATCCGGATCCCCCCGAAGGCTGTCCTTATTGGGCCGAGGAACTCCACGAAGGTTGGTGGAATGAAATGGTCGGGCCGGGCAAAGCCATCGATACCGACCGCTTTTTCGTGATCTGCGCCAACTACCTCGGCGGATGCTACGGCAGCTCTGGCCCTACCGACATCAATCCGGAAACCGGAAAACCTTTCGGATCCACCTTCCCACACCTCACCGTCTCCGACCTCGTCGAAACCCAGATCCCGCTCCTCAACCATTTCGGGATCGAGCAACTCCACTCCGTCGTCGGCCCCTCCGTCGGCGGCCTCCTCGCCCTGACCTTTGCGACCCGCTATCCTGAAAAAGTCCGCAACGTCATTCCCATCGCCAGCGGATTCAAAACCACCGTCCTCAACCGCCTCATTCTCTTCGAGCAAATTCTCGCCATCGAGAACGACCGACACTTTAACGGCGGCGACTACTACGAAGGCGAATCCCCCCGCATCGGCCTCGCTCTCGCCCGTATGATTTCCCATAAGACCTTCGTCCACCTCGATACCTTCGAGCGACGCGCCCGGAGGCAATTGGTCCATGAAGAAGAAATGCTCTCCTGGTTCCAGGTCCGCGACACCTTCCAGAGCTACATGCTCCATCAGGGTAAAAAGTTCACCGAACGGTTCGACGCCAACACTTACCTCCGCATCATCGACATGTGGTCGCGATACGATGCCGTCATCGAAGGCGGAGCCGACTCTCCCCAAGAACTCCTCCAACGTTGCAAAGAGGCCGGTCACAAATTCCTCGTCTTCTCCATCGACTCGGACTTCTGCTTCTATCCCGAAGAACAGGCGGAGCTCGTAAAAAGCCTCGAAGACGTCGAGGTGGAAACGATGCACATCACCGTACACTCCGCCAAAGGTCACGACTCCTTCCTCCTGGAGCCCGAGCTCTACACCCCCCACATCCGAGAACTCCTCGCCGATTGATCGGCGCAGTTTAAACAGCTTCAGAACCGCCAAAGTGATTCATTCAGACCATAACAAAAATGAAACGGGATTGTCCCGGAGTAGTGAGTAAGAATCGTCAGATACTGGCCGCCGCCTGCGTCGTCGCCCACCTTCTGTTGGTCAAAACCAAGCACCTTCTGGATGACCGACAATATCTCGAACCCGCCTCTTCCTTATCACGCTCTTCTTCTGGGGACAACTCACCCGGGATACCGGACAACATAATCCCGCGGGGCGGCACTCTGGGCGATCCTTGGGACCGTCCTCTTGCTCACGGGCCTCGCGGCCAAGAGCCGTTGCTTCCGCCTCTCCGCCTCGATCATCCTGGCCTTGAGTCTGGGTCATCTCATGATCATCGACATCGTAAAGCTCGGACCTCTCCCTCGAATCCTCAGCTTCATGACCCTGGGCTTTGGACTCCTCGGACTCGGATATGTTTACAAGCGCTATCAAGATCGCTTGAAACAAATTCTCTAACACTGACACTCACGCCATGCGCGTGGTAATGCAACGGGTCACCCAAGCCTCGGTCACAGTCGATGAAAAGATCGTCTCCAAAATTGATCAAGGCCTTCTCATTCTTCTTGGAATTGAGGACGCCGATACTTCACAGGACGTCGATTGGCTCATCGGAAAGATTTGTAAAATGCGCATCTTCGACGATGTCGACGGGAAAATGAATCTCTCTCTCATGGACACTGCCGGAGAGTCCCTCGTTGTGAGTCAGTTCACCCTTCACGCCAATGTGAAGAAAGGCAACCGACCCAGCTTCATCCGAGCGGCACGTCCCGAGAAAGCAATTCCGCTTTACGAAGAATTCTGCTCCAGCCTCTCAGCAGCCCTGGGTAAAAAAGTTGGTCAAGGAATCTTCGGCGCGATGATGAGTGTCGATCTCACCAACGATGGCCCCGTCACCATCCTCATCGATTCACAAAACCGTGAGTAGCTTACTCCTTAATCCGAACTGAAGTCCCGCAATACATACAGCGAAACCAGTGAAAGAGAAGAATGTGTATACTCGTCGGCAGGATATACCCCAAAAAAGGGAACCGATGCGCCTTCACGTGTCGATGACACGCCTTTGGCGCAAACAAGGGCTGTCCACAAATCCGACACTTGAGCCCGCGCGCATGGGTCCCATAAAGGATACCGAAGAGCAAAAATGCGGCAGGAATCACGGCCAGCCACAGAGTGAATTTGGCCAGCATCAATCCGCCCGCTACAAAAGTCGCCGGAAGTAGGATCAAGATAATGAGAGAAACCAGCGCCGCGAAACGGACCCTGAGGGCCTGGGGATGTAAAACACCACGGATATAGGCCCTGGAGTGCAACTTTTTACCCTTATTGAGTTCGGGACTCGGTGTCTTACGAATGTCCCGGATGGAACTTTTCTCAAGTGGTTTAATCTGGGTCGAACCATCGCTCTCTTCATCGCTTCTTCGAACCGCGAACGGCGCCACTTCAAGGATATCGATCTTTCTCCGGACTTCTGGCTCGTCATCCTGAGCTTCGACGTTGATGGACTCTGGCTCTAACTCCTCCTCTAGAAAGATCTCCATTGGAGCAACATCCCGAACATTAATATTTTGTTTAATCAACACGCTTGCAGGAACAGGAATGGCGGCAAGTATTTCAATTTCCTCCTCCACTGCCTCCAAAGGAAGAGTAATCACCCTTTCAGGTTCTTCGATGTCTCCAATTTTTTTTGCCTCTTCGATCCAGCTTTCAATAACCGAAATCGAAGGAACAAATTCATCAATGGCCAGAATGGCATTTGCCCCCGTCATCTCCTCTTGCAACACCGAGGCGTTACTCCCGGCCAACGTAGGTAAACTCTCAACGCCAGCAGCGACCAGAAACTCAGCATCACTGGCACTGAGATTTCCAATCTGTTTCAACCCCTCCTCTTGCGTTATCATCTATGTCTTTAATTTACGTATACAGGTGGCAAATACAAGGCGGTTTCTAGCCTAGATTAGCTCTCATTTCAGAAAGCTGGGCCAACTTACCCTCCCATTCCGCAAGCCGCTCACGCTCAATTGCCACCACTTCAGGTTTGGCATTCGCGACAAACCTCTCGTTAGAGAGTTTTCCCTGGCACTTCCGCACTTCAATTTCAACTTTCTCAATCTCTTTACCAAGTCGTGCCTTCTCGGCATCGACATCGATAAAACCATCAAGAGGCATGAAGATTTCGCCTGCCGCGGTCAGCGCACCGGGTGTTCCTTGCTCCGGAGCATAAGACGCATCACGGGAAACACTCTCAGCCCCCACCAAAAGAGTGAGAATGGTGGCTTCATCCTCCAACCATGCAGGACCACTTTTGGCAATAAAACGAACATCCTTGCGGGCAGCGAGACGATACTCGGCTTTTAAGTTTCGTAGCTTACCAGCCGATTCATAAACGGCATCGGCAATCGCCTGTGCGTCTTGTACGATTTGCACCTCAATTCCGCCGAGAAGCGGATCCACAGATAATTCCTTTTGCATCAAAAAGACTCCTTCTTCGATATATCCCATCCGGAGACTTAACTCTTCGGTAATATGTGGCATATACGGATGCAGCATGTGGAGGTAGCGAGCCATCACCACATCGAACGCTCCCAGAGTGGTCTCGCGCTGGGTTTCGCTGGCTTCGTCACGAAGATCCCCCTTCACCGCCTCAAGGAACTTATCGCAGAACTCACTCCAGAGAAATTCGTAGAGCAACGAGCCCACTTCGTTGAAACGATAGTCAGCATAGGCCTTTTCGAGATCAATCGCCAGTTGGTCACACTTGGCAAGAATGTCAAAGTGGTAGGGACGCAAGCTTTCACACTGTTCCGCCACGAAGTTCACTTTCGAGTCACTCCCCGCCATCCGACGGAAACGGCAGGCGTTGTAGATTTTGTTGGCGAAGTTCCGGCCCTCTTCCACCAGCGCCTCGTCAAAACGCAGGTCAGCTCCCACGGGAGCGGTGCGCATCAAACCGAAGCGAAGACCATCGGCTCCATACTTCTCCATCAAGTCGATGGGATCCGGAGAGTTACCGAGAGATTTGCTCATTTTACGACCTTGAATATCGCGAATAATCGAGGTGAAGAAGACGTTCTTAAACGGAAGCCCTCCCTTGAAGCGATAACCCGCCATGATCATCCGGGCGACCCAGAAGAAAATGATGTCGGGCCCGGTCACCAAATCAGTCGTGGGATAGAACTTCTTCACGAGATCCGAGTCCTCGCCAACTTTCTGCATCGTCGCAAAAGGCCACAGCCAGGAGCTAAACCAGGTATCAAGAACGTCGTTATCCTGCACCCAGTTCTCGGGGTCTGCAGGAGGGCTTGCACTCACATGCAAGTCACCAGCTCCAAGGTCAGCGAGAGTCAGGGATTCCGCTTCTTGGAGCTCGTTTACCTTCTCCTTACGATACCAAACCGGAATGCGGTGTCCCCACCAAAGTTGCCGTGAAACACACCAATCCTGGATGCCACCCATCCAGCTGGCGTGAGTTTTCGCCCAGCGAGCCGGGCGGTAAGAAATTTCATCACTGGCCACCGCCTCTGCGGTTTCCTCGGCCGATGGATATTTCAGGAACCACTGCATGGAAATGCGGGGCTCGACCGGCACATCAGCCCGCTCCGAGAATCCCACGTTATTCTCGTATTCCTCGACCTTGATGAGAATCTCCATCTCCTCGAGCATCACCGCCGCCTTCTTACGGGCCACAAAGCGATCGAGACCATCCAGCTCGGGAACCTCGGGACAGTTCACACGACCATCAGGATGGAAGACGTCGATGATCTCGAGGTTGTTGCGCACGCCGATTTCGAAGTCGGCCTTGTCGTGAGCCGGGGTAATTTTCAGCGCTCCCGTTCCGAACTCGGGATCGACGTGATCATCAGCGACCACAGGAATCTCAGCCGCCGGAAAAGGACGTTTGACCATCTTCCCGACATACTTTCCGTAACGTTCATCCTTCGGATTCACCGCCACCGCCACGTCGCCCATGAGAGTCTCGGGTCGGGTCGTTGCGATTTCTAAAAACTTTCCAGGCTCTTCCACCAACTCATACTTGATGAAGTAGAGTTTGGAATTCTGGGGCTTCATGATGACTTCCTCATCCGAAAGCGCTGTCAGCGAAACCGGGCACCAATTCACCATCCGCTTGCCACGGTAAATCAAACCATCGTTAAAAAGATCCGCGAACACCTTGGAAACCCACTCGGAGTAGTCCGCATCCATCGTGAAACGCTCGCGACTCCAATCGCACGAACATCCGAGCCGCTTCAGCTGCTTAATGATAATGCCACCGTGCTTCTCCTTCCACTCCCACACCTTCTCAAGAAAGGCTTCCCGTCCGATATCCCGACGCGTCTTCCCTTCTTCATCACGAAGCTGCCGCTCGACCTTCGTCTGCGTCGCAATACCAGCGTGGTCGGTCCCCGGAAGCCAGAGGACTTCACAACCCTTTTGGCGGGCCCGACGTGCTAAAATGTCCTGAATCGTGTTATTCAACACATGGCCCAAATGCAGAATCCCGGTGACGTTTGGCGGCGGAATGACAATCGAATAGGCCGGCTTTTCGGAGCTTGGATCCGCTTCAAAACACTTCCCGTCGAGCCAGGCTTGATACCAGGATTTTTCAACTTCGGTGGGCTCGTAGGCTTTGGGCAATTCAGACATCGCGCCCACTGGGTAGCGGAGAGACCTCCCGCAAGCAAGCTCCTCCTATACGAAGCTTGGAGTTTAGTCAGAGTGCGGTGCCCCAGCCCCACGATCAGTGTGAAATACCCTTCTCATCTTCCCCAAAAAATGTCAACCTCTCCCCTGTTATGCGGTTCATCCCCGCACAAAAAAAGCCGCCGGATCTCCTCCGGCGGCTTTTGAAGTTCTAAAAAGTCAGGCTTGCATTAAACGCTCACCTTCAGCTTACCACCAAAGACGGCATCTGAACCAAGAGCTTCTTCAATGCGAAGCAACTGGTTGTATTTTGCGATCCGGTCGGAGCGGCTCATGGAACCAGTCTTGATCTGGCCCGCATTGGTGGCAACGGCAAGGTGGGCAATCGTGCTATCCTCTGTTTCACCGGAACGGTGGGAAATGACGGCCGTATAGCTATTTTCCTTGGCAAGCTCCACCGCGTCAAAAGTCTCTGTCAGAGAACCAATCTGGTTCACTTTCACGAGAATCGAGTTCGCGACCCCAAGCTTGATTCCCTTCGAAAGGAAATCGACGTTGGTGACAAAAAGATCATCGCCCACAAGTTGGGTATTGTGGCCAATGGCATCGGTCAAAGCTTTCCAGCCATCCCAATCGTTCTCATCACATCCATCTTCAATCGAAAGGATGGGATACTTGCCACGAAGCTCCTTGTAGAAGGCAACCATGTCATCAGAGCTACGAACAGAGCCATCAGATTTGTGAAAAACGTAGGCACCCTTGTCACGATCGTAGAATTCCGAAGAAGCAACATCGAGCGCGAAGGCGATGTCCTCACCAACCTTGTATCCAGCCTTTTCAATCGCGAGACAAATGGTGTCGAGCGCATCCTCGGTTGACTTCAGCTTGGGAGCAAAGCCACCCTCGTCACCGACGGCAGTCGAAAGACCACGGTCATGGAGAACGGACTTCAAGGAATGGAAAATCTCAGCACCATAGCGAAGCGACTCACGGAAAGTCGGCGCGCCGATCGGCATGATCATGAACTCCTGGAAATCAATGGGAGCATCGGAGTGCGAACCACCGTTGATGATGTTCATCATGGGAACTGGAAGAACCTTGGCGTTAGGTCCACCAAGGTACTTGTAAACCGGAAGGTTCACGCCTGCAGCAGCAGCACGCGCTGTTGCCATGGAAACACCAAGAATGGCATTCGCTCCGAGCTCAGCCTTATTCTTGGTGCCGTCAAGTGCCAGCATGGCATTATCGATCGCAGCCTGGTTGGTGGCATCAGAGCCAAGAAGCGCGGGTGCAATCTTGTCATTGATATTGGCAACTGCTTTAAGAACGCCCTTCCCAAGGTAGCGGGCCTTGTCTCCATCGCGGAGTTCCCAGGCTTCATGCTCGCCGGTGCTGGCTCCGGAAGGAACTGCAGCACGGCCGAATGCGCCACCTGCGAGGGTGACGTCAACTTCAACAGTAGGATTTCCGCGGGAATCAATGATCTCGCGTCCCTTGATGGACTGAATAGTGATGTCTGACATGGATTTTGTAAGAGAGAGTTTGGTGAAATTTTTCAGATAGCAACGATGGAGGAAATCGTCACCTTGATGAGTTCTTCGGTGTCGGTGTCGCGGATTTCCACCTCGTCGCCGATGACCTTGGCAAGCATGATCTGGCCAATCTCCGAAAGGTAGGAAATGACGTGATTATCTGGATCAGCATCCCACGCACCCAGCATGGTCATTTCGCGGGTTCCGCCATTGGCGATATCCACTACGACCTTTGTCCCAATGTTCACCGCTGAAGTATCAGCATCTTTGAAGTCGGTAGGGCGGGCCCGTTCGAGGTCACGCTCAAGATCGTTCTTACGCGTGTTGAGCACCGTCTGCATTTGCTTCGCAGCATGGTATTCAAAATTCTCGCGAAGGTCTCCGTGCGAGCGGGCCACCGAAATTTCCTTAACGTTGGTAGGAATACGATTATTGACGAGATCCTCATATTCGGCCTTACGACGGTCGAGACTCTCGTAGGAAACAAGCAAAGTATCTTCTCCCTTCGACTGGGATTGGCCACCGACCATCTCCTGGGTTGCAGGAACCTTCTTGATGACGCGGGCCATCAAAGACTTGCGGTCGAGATCCGGGAATGCCGGACTTGCGAGCAATTTACGGGCAAAATTACGAACATCGTTAATCTCCATCCCGTCGAGCAGGTCTGCGATCAATTCCTTATCGTCCAAAAGAAGGTTTCCAAGGCGACCACTGCGGCGAGGACCATCGTCGAGGGAATCCTGTTCCAAAACGGTCAGAATCACCGAACCGACCGAGCCATCAAAGACGGACTCGGCAGCTTTTTTACGCTCACGGCAAATCCATGCCAGCGCGTCGGGCCCGAGGGCATGACGGGAAAGCGCGACTTGGATATGATCATTGAGCTTTTGAGTTTCGTCCCTTTCGGAGAGCAGCTTTGCAATCTCAGAGACGCCTCGTGAGCTAATACGGCCAAATACGCCCAGGATCTTGGCGACCCACTCGTCGCCAAAAGCAGCGGGAAAGGCATCAAGAATTCGCTTCAAACGGGCGGCCGCGACGTTATTAAGATCTTCGGAAAGATTTCCGTCTGCGACTTGAAGAATTTCAGAAAGCTTTGGGGCATCAGGAGCAACCGAATCCTCCTGCTTGACCTCCTCGGCAATTTCATCGCGAAGAGCAATCAATTCCAAGGATTGGGCGGGTGCCAATTTCATCAACTTCAAGGCGGCATCACTGACCATCGCAAACGCGGTCTTCAGCAAGCCCTCGGTCGAAGCCACCAAAGGAGCTTCGCGTTGAATCGCCTCGAGAGCCTTGACCCGTCCCTTGGGACTTCTGGCCATATCGAGATCGTCGACCAAAGCCTCTCCTGGACTTGCCGAAGCATCCCGCAACACGAGCGGGTCGGTCCGCTTGGTGGGAACGGAGACTCGCTTGCTTTCGCGAAGAGCCTTCTTGGTCTTTTCCCACCATTTTTTGTAAATATCCTCGGCAACCACGCTGCCGCAAAGTTCGGCATCCAATTGATCCATCGACATCGATCCGCCGCGTGTCGAGATCGTCCGAGCCACAAGCTCCACGGGATCATCAACCCCAAGAGCCTTCAGCTCATCCAATTGATTCACTTTTTGAGCCCGGACATCGTCAGGCTCGACAGCTTCGGTCTTTTCCAGAGCCAGCTTCAGTCCCATCTCCTTGCCTTTGGCCCTCTCGAAATCAATGGTCACTTTGCCATTGAAGAGATCCCAATCTGTGACAACTCCACCACCAAAACCCTTGTGAATTCGAAACGAACCCGGAGCAATACTTGAGAGTCTTTCACCTACGGCCTCGGTAATTCGGCCCGCTTCCACCAACTTCGCCACATCAGGATGCATGTCGCGAGACTGCCCGTCAGCCGACACAATAGCAAGGACCGAACGAAAAAACCTTCAACTCTATCCCGAAACGCCATTCCGTCAATTTCATTCCTTGGAACCTTGATTCCTAGGCACATAACGCACCCGATGCTTTTGAGCCACAACCGGCGCAGATGCATGTTGGTCGAGAGTGAGTTTTAAAACGAGGTAGGATTCCAACCACGGCCCGGCAACATTCCCCATCTTTTGAGTCTCATCGATCTTCTCACTGAGGACGATCTCCCCCTCCTTGCGAACCTCAAACTTCAGACTCGCCCCCTCACGCTGCAGAGAGATATCGTGTCCATTTAAAGTCAAGTGGGCCACTTCTTCCCTCCGGGTCAAAACCTTTCTCGAAGCTCCTGGAGGATCGGGAAGGTGATGAGCAACCGAATACATTTTATCATCAGGCCTCGCACCCAGAGCGATCTGCATGGATTGTAATTTCCCTCCCCGAAAGAACTCCACAGCAACCTCATCTCCCGCTTTTTTGGCCCTCAAAAGGACGACCATTTGGCATTTACTAATCAAAATCTGACCATCGAACTTCCACCAAATATCGCCACTTTGCCCCATCGACTTCGCGCAGGGGCCATCTGGATTCACTGCGGAGACTTTGAGCCCTGCGGAATCTCCCAGCCCCGCTCCATTGCGCTCCTCCTTGTTTACCTTCTCGAGGATCACCCCAAGCCAAGGGAGATCCCTGGCTGCCACCAGTGAACTCAAGCAAAGGACTATGAGGAGGACAAACTTCATCAGAAAAACTCTTAAAACTCGCTCTTTAACGAATCAACCAAATGGTGGTCGGTCGTTTCAACGGTAATGACGTGGCCAGATTCGCGACACTTTACGACATCCTTGGTTACCGCGACTTCACTGAACACCTCACGGACCTCACCTTCATTGGTGACGTAAACCTTCGGCGCCTCGTTTGCGGAAAGCCATGTTTCACTATTCAAGACATCATAGGCAAGGGACGCAGGTAGCGGATCATTTGCGGGTTGGGCGACCGCAGGCATCCCGGCGTCACGACCCAACCACCAACCACCACCGAGACCAATTCCCAGCGCGATAGAAGCGGCAATGGAAGCAACTTTCCATGAAATGCCCAGAGTTGACTGGGAGACGACCTCGCGGGCCTCCCCATCCACCACCTCGCCCTTGGCAAGGCGGTCCAGTAGAGTCGAGCAACTCGCCCTGCCCTCATTACTGAGACCGCGGGAAACGAGACCCTCGAGACGGGATTCGAGTTCTTTAAGAGATGGATCCATGATTGGAATGATTGAGATGTTTGAGTTTTTTCTGCAGTTGCTCCAGAGCGTATCGATACCGGGAAGCGGCCGTGTTGTTTGAAATCGTGAGAAGCTCCCCGATTTCGGCGAAAGTCAGGCCACCCCAGATCTTCAAGGTCAAAACCTCCCGCAATTTGTCAGGGAGTGATTCCACCTCTCCTCGAAGAATGGCGGCGTCCTCTTCATCCTCCATCGCCGGATCGAGCCAGTGATCCTGATCCTTTTGAAATTGAATGATTTTGTTGTCACGGCGTTCACGACGCCCTTTTCGGCGCCCGTGATCCATTCCCAAGTAACGCATCACGGAAAATGCCAGCGGGAGATCCGGCGGACGGTATCCCCGCTCCTCTTGATAGCCCCAGAGCTTGATCAAGGCTTCCTGAAGGAGATCTTCGGCCTCATCAACGCTTTGACACCGGGCACGGCCATAAGCCAGAAGGCGTGAGGCATTTTCATCGAGCCATTCCTTCCATTTTTCACCCTGTTGCTGTGCTGAATGGGACATTCTTCAATGAGAAAATGCCCTAAAGTTCGCAATTTGTCTCCAAAAAGAAGAAAGCGGAAGAATTAAAGGAATCGCTTCAGATCGGGCCTGCCAAGAACTGGAAAACCGATAGAGATGGTGCGCGAGGGGGGAATCGAACCCCCACGGCCTTGCGGCCACCAGATCCTTAGTCTGGCGCGTCTACCAATTCCGCCACCCACGCTAAGCACTTTCTCTATTTTCGGTTCACAAAGGTGGTGGTCGATACAAGATTTGAACTTGTGACATCTTGCGTGTGAAGCAAGCGCTCTACCACTGAGCTAATCGACCTTTTAATTGTGAAACTCAAAAGGCCCCGGTAGGGGGCCTTTTTAAGGTTTATTGTCAGACAAGTGGTGCGCGAGGGGGGAATCGAACCCCCACGGCCTTGCGGCCACCAGATCCTTAGTCTGGCGCGTCTACCAATTCCGCCACCCACGCTAAGCACTGTCTGTCTGACGGCGGAGGAAGTAGTCCGACCGTTCATCTTAAGCAAGAAATACTTTGAAAAAAATCACTGGGGAATCGCGATCGATCTTGTGTAGCGATAGCCGTTCTTTTCGATGAACTTATTTTTGACGTCATCGCTCCGAAACGGGCTCTTTCTGAGGATACGGATTCCCTCGTCCGAGAGGACCGTGATTGAAAGCTCGATGGAAACGATCCGCCCTCCTCGATACTCGGAGTTCGGATTTTCGTTGGGTTCAAGTCCAGCGCCGGTGACTTTGAAACTTTTCACGACATCCTTGGCACCGGGGTCTGCCAGAACAGGAACCTTCACCGTCTTGACCTCACGATTGGTATCCTTGTATTCGATCACGAAAACCACCGTAAATTCATACACGTTCTCGCAAATGAAGTCTTCCAGTTCGTTGACACCAGCTTGCACGGCGAAATCTTGCTTCAACTCACTGGTCCCGATCAGCTTCCCATTGAAAGTCTCGTCAGGATCCAGAAGCTTCCGATACAACACAAAGGTGGAGAACTCTTCGCTATCATCACCAAAAACAGGATCAAGGTAATCAAGCTCGTATCCGACAGCAGAAATATCACCGCCCTCATCTTTGGTGAGATCTCCCGCATTGCCATCATATCGATCTGACGCTGCCGTGAAGAAATACATCCGAGCCGCATTTGGACTGCTCTCACCATCAGGTCCAATCATCTCGTCCTGAGCGCTGGCATACAACCACTCACTGTCTGTCCCCGTGCGACTCACGAGAGCCTCAAGATCACGCCCCAAGGCATTCAACATCGCCTTGGCCTGACCAGCGGCCCTGACTTCAGAGCGCGCGCCCTTCCAAGCATCAATGGCTGATCCCGTGATGATCACCGTGAGCGTGACGAGCACGATCGTGATCGTCATAGCCACCAAAAGCTCAGCTAGCGTGAATCCTTTGGCCTGTCTCGATTTTTTAGAAATTTTATGCATGGGAAGATGCTGTTAGCGACGAACACTCAAGTTGCGCGAGAAAATAGGACGAGTGTATTTTGCGGGATCAAACGAGTTACTCAAAAAATTGTAGGATGTCGTTGGCAGAGTGTAATATTCAGCTTCAAAGGCGACTAAAGCCTCGGGATACTCCTCTGGCCGATTGGAATAGTCTTCTCCGGGATCGTGGGGATCAACAATCGTGCCATCCTCTTCGGAAACCCGAATCCCTTCTCCCTGGTAGACCAATTGGCGGAGTTTGACGAAGAAGACCCGCCCCTCCGCTACCTCAAGATCGGCTTCCAAAAAGCGATCATCGATCCGACGAACCATGGGTTGAAGGATGAAGTCCTTGCCCGCAACCCCGGGGGTCGGCTCAGCAGGTTCAAGAGACCCATCAGTCCGAATCTGCCCTGGAAGTGCCTTGTATTTGTAAACGATAATGGTGGTATCCCGCTCCTGCGAGCGACTGATCCAATCGAGCGCTTTACGGAAGGGATCATCCTGATAGCGCTGCTTCTCACCTCCATCCCGGAGATGGGTCAGCTCATACTCCAAAGAAGCTTGTAGTCGACTCGCTTCATCAATTGACAAAGTCTTGCGAATTGTTTCGGCAGCGGGACCGAAGACGGCAAGGAAGCCGGTAATCAGGACCACAAGGATTCCGAGAGCAATCACCGACTCGACGAGGGTGAAACCTCGCTTTGGGCTGGTTAAATCGTGCGTTTTCATCGTTCTTTTTCGACGTTTGGAAGGTTTATTGGGTCTCTACTGCGATGCGATTGACATCGCGGATGATGGAGGTGCTTCCATTGCGCATGACAACAAAGCCAGCGACCGATTTCGCATTTCCGATGACCGGACGCTCCCGGTTCACGGGGCGTGGTCCGTTCTCTAGAATGAATCCTGCACCGGGTGTGCTGCAGATTCCCTGGCCATTAAATTCATAATAAACACACTGATGGGTGTCCGATGCCTGTGAAGAAAGTTGGTGCCGATCCGTCGGTAGAACTCCCCCGTTGCGCATGTCTGCCATGCTGAGTTCCGGACTATAGTAAACTTTACTCGGCAACATGACGGGCTGGCCCACGCGAATCCAGGCATTGCCGGACTCTTCATCGCCAGTCTCGGGATCGGTCTCCTTATACACGACCATCATCTCCCGACGGTAACGCTCGCGTTCCGCTGGGATCGCGTCATTCAGGTCGGAGTGAATCACCAACCTTGCAGTGGTGTTTTGATTAATCGCCAGGTTGCGGGCTTGATTGAGCATTCCCTCGCCCAGTGAAAGACCGGCAGTCAGGCCCTGACCCTTACCAATATTGCTAATTCCAACCGAAGCCACTGAAAGCAACACCGCAATGATGGTCATCACCAGCAAGAGTTCAATCAGGGAAAACCCCTTTTTCGGCCCCCGGGGATCGCCCACATCTCTGTCATTCACGTGATTCATAAGTGGTCTTCTCAGCATTTGTTGGTTAAGAGATCGGCCTTATGGGGCTCAAGATCAAGGAAAATTTTGTAGTTACAGTGTAAATATTAACCTCCTATTCGGAGAAATGCCCACCGTGGGGCGCGGACACCCACCTCCAGGCGGTCTCGATCATGGGACGGATTTCTTTTCGGCTGGCCTCCCAACCCAGAATTTCACGTGCCAATTTAGGATCCGCCAGCAGCTGGGCCGGATCACCGGCACGTCTCTCGCCAAAGACAACCGGGACCTTCATCCCGGTGACATCCTCGGCAGCGTCGATGATTTCCTTCACCGAAATTCCAACTCCCGTCCCAAGATTACACTGAACCGAGTCCTCCCCTTGAATCATCCGACGCAGCGCAGCGAGGTGGGCGGACGCAAGATCCTCCACGTGGATATAATCCCTCACGCAGGTCCCATCGGGAGTCGGATAATCCGTTCCAAAAACCGTGAGTTTCGGAACCTTTCCCTGAATGGCCATCAAGACCAGTGGGATGAGATGGGTTTCAGGATCATGATCCTCTCCGATCAAGCCGTCGCAAGAACAGCCACTGGCGTTAAAATAGCGAAGCGAGGCACTCTTCAACCCCCAGGCGACATCGCAGTCGGCTAGAATCCACTCAACCATCAACTTGCTCTTACCGTAGGGACTTAAGGGATTTTGAGGATGACCCTCCGTAAGCGGAAGTCGTTGGGGCTCGCCATATGTCGCGCATGTCGATGAAAAGACGAAACTCTTGCACTCGAATTCCTGCATAACCTCCAGCAGGGTCAACGGTTCAGCGGTATTGTTCCGGTAATACTTCAGCGGGTCCGTGACGGACTCTCCAACATAGGTATAGGCCGCGAAGTGGACGACCCCGTCAAATTTGTACTTCTCGAAGAGCCCTCGCAACAGCTCCTTGTCCCCCACCGCCCCGACAACCAACTCCACATCTTCATCCACGATGGCCTTGCGATGACCAAAAACCAGGTTGTCCAGCACCACGACCTTGTATCCTTCGGAATTTAAAAGACGGACGGTATGCGAGCCGATATATCCGGCTCCCCCAGCGACGAGAATGACCTGCTCTCCCATGAATAGTTGAAGTCAATCAGGGCGCCCTGCCACCGTCAACCACCGCTCAACGAACTTCCGCGGCAACCTCGTTATCCATTCTCATCCGCGCAAGATCCTGGCTCGTGAGAAGCCTTGGAAAAAACCGGCCAATACAGGTCCATCCCAGTATTCCGCCCACGAAATGAGCCAAATGCCCCCATCGAAATACCTCGTTGCCCAAAAGCCCGCTCAACCAGAGCCCCACATCCGACATGAGCGGAATCCCAAGCGCCGGGTTAATAAGGGTGAAAAAGGCACTCGATATTAAGAAACCTTTCGCAACATTTCGAGCAGACACGGGAAGAAAGAGCATCTTCGAATCCGGAGAAAGGGCGAAAAACCCCAGTAACATCCCCATGATCCCAGCCGAGGAACCCACGAAAATCCCGCCCTGAAGCCCCGGGAACATGGCCTGGCTCAAAACCTGTGCGACCCCTGCCGCCAAACTCGTCAGCAAAAACACCACCGCGATTCTTCGATTACTCAGGACGTGACTGAGTCGGGCCGCCGCATAATAGAATAAAAAGGCATTCGCCACCAGATGCCACCAGCCCCCGTGGAGCCAAGAGTGGGTGAAAAACTGCCACACCTTCCCACTGCAAACACCCGCCCAGGTTAATCCACCTTCCTGGTAGATACGATAGGCCGCCTCCTCACCATCAACATTCCAAGTAAAGAGCACCAGAAAATGGACCGCCACCATTGAAAGCAAACCCATCGTCGCGACATTGAAACCAGGTGATTGAAGCATCACCCGTTGCCGCTTATCGCTCCAATGTTTTGTTGGCATTTCTTACAAAGACCACGGAAACTCAAAAATGCTCACCTTTTTTGTGCAAAAAAGCGATTTTTGTTGGTCCGTGTGCTCTTGACAGGAAGCGTCCCTCAACGACCATACGCGCTCAATTCGATGCACTCCTTTCAATATTCCAACGGCTCTCTTCACTGCGAAAACGTCTCACTTTCAGCCCTTGCTGAAGAGCACGGGACCCCGCTCTTTGTTTACTCGGCAGGTACCTTCCGCGATCATTTCACGAAACTCGACACCGCATTCTCCGGCATCGAGCACGAGGTCGCCTATGCCGTCAAAGCCAACTCGAATCTCTCAGTCCTGAAGCTCCTCGCCGATCTCGGCAGCGGCTTCGATATCGTCTCCGGCGGAGAACTCTACAGGGTCATCAAAGCCGGAGGAGATCCCGCCAAGTGCACTTTCGCCGGAGTCGGCAAGACCCGCGCCGAAATCGAATACGCCCTCCAACAGGGCATCTACTCCATCAACGTGGAGTCTGAAGAAGAAGCAGCCTTCATCAGCCAGGTCGCCGGAGAACTCAACCTCATCGCCCCCATCGCATTCCGTGTGAACCCCAACGTCGACGCCAAGACCCACAAGTATATCTCCACCGGAAAGTCGGAGAACAAGTTCGGCATCGACTTCGACTTCATCGTCGACGCCTACGCCCGAGCTTCCAAGCTTCCCAACCTGAAGCTCAAAGGCCTCCAAATGCACATCGGATCGCAGCTCACCTCTGTCGCACCCTTTGTCGAAGCGGTCAAAAAGGCAGCCCCCTTGGCAGCCCAACTGAAGGCTGACTACGGGATTGAATTCTTCTCCATCGGTGGTGGCATCGGCATCGTCTATGAAGCCGCACTCCAATCAGGAACTGAAGAATGGTGGACCTCGCAAGACGAGGATGCCCGCCCCTTGACGCCCCAGGTTTACGCCGACGCCGTCATTCCCGTTCTCAAACCACTGGGACTCAAGATCCTTCTTGAGCCCGGTCGCTTCATTGCCGGAAACGCCGGAGTCCTTCTCACCCGCTGCCTCTACGAGAAAAAAGGGACCACCAAGACCTTCAAAATCGTCGATTCCGGAATGCACCAACTCATTCGACCAGCTCTTTACGAAGGTCATCACCAGATTATCCCTCTCAACGAACCCACAGGCGCAACCGAGATTGTCGATGTCGTAGGCCCCATTTGCGAAAGCGGCGACTTTTTCTGTCAAAACCGCGAAGTGGCCAGCTTCCAGCCCGGTGACCTCGTCGCCCTTATGAGCGCCGGAGCCTACGGCATGGTCATGGCTTCCACCTATAATTCTCACCCGCTCCCAGCTGAAATCCTCGTCGAGGGCAGAGAATCAAAGGTCGTCAAACGCCGTCAAACGCTCGACGAACTCCTGGAGTCAGAACTGCTCTAACAAGTTTCTGCGCGACTCATTGCTCTTCCTCGGGTTCAATCATTCATTCGATGGGAGAAGATTCTAACGACGAAGACCTGGCCCTCATGGCCCAGATTGCCAAAGGCGATGAAAAAGCCTTTGGCACCCTCGTCGCCAAGCATCAGCTCGCAGTCATCGGAACGGTGGGAAAAATGACCAACCATTCCGCGGACACCGAGGATATTGCCCAGCAAATCTTCATCCGTATCTGGAAAGCCGCTCCCCGCTACACCCCGACTGCCAAATTCACGACCTTCCTCTTCACCATCGCGCGAAATCTCGTCTTCAACGAAACGCGCAAAAAATCACGGCGTAAGGAGCACTCGCTCGAGGAGCAGCAGGACGAATGGCATTCCACCGCCTCCGACCCAAACCCCTCTTCCCGCCCCGACCAATCGCTGGAGCAGCAGGAACTTCGTCAGGTCGTCGATCAAGCCATCGCCGCTCTTCCCGAAAAACAAAGGCTTGCGGTCGTGCTGCGACGATACGAGCAGATGCCCTACGAGGAAATTGCCGAGGTTCTTGAGCTCTCGGTTTCGGCCGTTAAAAGCCAACTCTTCCGGGCCCGCGCCACTCTGCGCGAGTCCCTTCAACCTTATCTCGACGAACAATCCTAGTGCTCCATCAACCTTAAACTAAGGGGTATCTCCTGGTATCTTTTCGCGATTGCTGCGTTGAAACCCTTGGCGAAATCCCGATTCAGCAAAGTGGTTTTGCCTTGTATTCACAAAAAGCTCCGGCGCATCTCCCCATCATTTCAAGCTTTCCGGAGCGCTAGAACGTTGGCACCGTTACTTTAGAAACCTCGGTGAATTGCTTCCACTCAAGTTCGCCGTAGTCGATTTTCTGAAGCTCATAGGCGTAAACGGCATCCTCGTTCATCGGGTCCACCGTCGCAGCAATATCGATCAAGGCTCTCGCCAGCAAAATATTCTGATCCCCCTTTTGCCCGAAGAGCGTCTCAGCCCTGGCCACAAAGAGAGCGGTCAAAGTCTTGGGACTATATTCCGCATCCACCTTTTGAGGCCTGATTCCTTTGCTCAATTGGTGCTTCAAAACCATCATCTTTCGATTTCTGGAAGAAAGATGCATCGCGAGGCCAATCGCCCGCCGCGCAAAATCGAGAGATGCCGGATTGGCTTTTTGGTTCACCACGTGATTCGCTGCAAACGAAGCCAGACTTGTCGCATACTCATCGCGCTCCCGGTCCAACAATCCCAGCCCCTCTCGAAACACGCTGTCCTTCATCACGGGAGCCTCAAACTTGAATGCAGGCACATCCTGGGCTAAAAGCCCAAGACTAAAAAGGAGGCCGAGCCACACTTGCCCAATCAATCGCATCAGGTGTATCTTCCCCGACATGCTCGGGAACGCAAGTGCCAAGGACGCCCTCCGCAATGAGATGCGCGCAAAACTGCGCGCCATGCCCGCAACGGAGATCGAAAATACGTCCGCCCGGATCCGCTCACAACTCTCCTTCAAACCCGGTGAAAAGGTCGCCTTCTTCGCCGGACTCCCCACTGAACCTCGGCTTCTTGAACTCCTCACCGAATTCCCTCAGACCTTATGGCACCTTCCTCGGGTCACTGGACGAAGCACCATGCAATTCGTCCAAATCGACTCAACCAGTCATTTGAGACCGGGCGCATTCAAGATCCTCCAACCTCCACCGGGACCGATCACCACGGACTTCGAGACCATCCTCTGCCCCGGCATCGCCTTTACCAAAAATGGGGGCCGACTGGGCCAAGGAGGCGGATTCTATGATCGCTTCCTCTCCGGACAACCTCGGGCCCGCTTCATCGGAATCGCCTTTCAATTCCAACTCATTGACTCAATTCCCAGTGATGAGCACGACATTTTCATGCACCAAATCGTTACTTCTTGACTGGTAACACCAGTTTGAAGGGCGGAATGGAAACCCTGATATTTTCTCCACTATCAACCGTCCCGAAAAACGAACCACAGGCTTCACTGTCCGTCTTCACCACGTGATAGGAATTATAGGAAAACCTCTCACCGGGCCCTAGCAAAGGAGTTTCACCGACCACCCCACGACCTTCGACCACTACCGTCTCTCCATCGCGGTCTTTGACAATCCACTTACGCCCCCAAATTGTGAGCGTCCGGTCTGAATCATTCACGATCGAAATGAAGTAAACAAAGGGAAAGGGACGGTCTTCCGGAGCATCGAGATGAGGCATGAAGATCACCTCTTCTACCTCGACCCTTAAGCCCGGGACTTCCTGAAAACCTTCCTGCATTCGCTAATCCTACCCAACCGACCCGCAGGGGCAAGATCATCTGTGACAGACAGATCCTCACACCGCTTGCGCGCGCGCCACCATGGCCATATCGTCACCGATGATGACCTTGCCCATTGCCATGACTATCGCCGGCTCCGACTGCTCTGCCGGAGCAGGACTGCAAGCCGACCTGAAAACATTCTCAGCTCTCGGAGTCCATGCTTTCACCGCCGTGACCTGTGTCGTTTCTGAAACCCCGCTCACCGTCAATGCCGTCCACCCGGTACCTCTCGAAGTTCTCCGTGATCAAATCCAACTCTTGCTTGCCAGCTATCCCGTCAGCGCCATCAAAACCGGTATGCTCTACTCCAGAGATCACATTCTCACCGTCTGCGATCTGCTACAAGGCACTGACATCCCCCTCATTGTCGACCCCGTCATGATCGCCTCCACTGGAGATCCACTCCTTGTCGGAGATGCCCTCGAAGCAATCTCACAACGACTCCTTCCACTCGCAACCATCATCACCCCCAATCTCCCCGAAGCAGGCTTCCTCTTGGGCCGTCCTGTTGTCACGGCCCGTGATCAAGAAGAAGCCGCGCAAGAACTGGCTGAAAAATATGCCACCATCTGTTATCTCAAAGGCGGACATCTGCGCGATGAAATTGACCATCGTGACCTCCTGACCGGAGACGGCGAACCCGTCTCATTCGCCGCGCCTCATCTCGATCTTGCTCACACACACGGAACAGGATGCACCCTCGCCGCGGCTCTCACGGCAGGGATCGCGAAAGGCTTGCCCATCAAGGAAGCTGCGGAACGCGCCCATGAGTTCACGCATCAGGCACTCAAAAACTCTCTCACTTGGACCGTTCCCGGAAGCGATCGCACGATCTCCCATCTCGATCAGGTCCAGCGCTGAAATGCTACAAGCCTTCGCGCCGCTTCGCCGCCTTGATCGTGTTCTTGATTAACATCGCGATCGTCATTGGCCCCACGCCTCCGGGAACCGGAGTGATCGCGCCACACTTGGCCGCCACCTCGTCGTAGGCAACATCGCCGCAAAGCCGGTAACCCTTCGCCGACGAAGGATCCTCCACCCGGTTAATCCCGACATCGATCACCGTGGCACCTTCTTTCACGAAGTCCGCCGTGATCATTTCAGGTCGCCCAATCGCCGCGATTAAAATATCTGCGCGTCGGCACACTTCAGCGAGATCCTTGGTCCGCGAGTGCGTCACCGTGACGGTGGCATCACTTCCCCTCGCCATTAAAAGCAAGGCCATTGGCTTGCCAACGATCATGCTTCGTCCCACCACCACCGCTTCCGCACCGCTTGTTTGGACGCCGGAAGCTTCTAACAACCTCATACACCCCGCAGGAGTGCAGGCTACAAATCCCGAGGGATCTTCCAAAGCCAGTTTCGCGACATTCTCAGGGTGAAAGCCATCGACATCCTTCGCCGGATCAATTGCCCGCACGATTTCGTCCTCGTTAATCTGTGGTGGCGGTGGCGATTGCACAAGAATGCCGTGAATGGCGTCATCGGCATTTAACCGACGCACCGTTTCGAGCACCTCTTCTTGCGTCGCCTCTTTTGACAACACGATTTTCTCAGAATGCATTCCCAGCTCAGCGCACTTGCGAACCTTCGATTGCACGTAAACTTTACTCGCGGGATCTTCGCCGATGAGGACCACGGCGAGACCGGGAGTGATTCCCCGGTCCTTCAGCGCAGACAATTCACGTGCGCATTCTTCCAGCACTTCGGCTGCTATTTTTTTCCCGTCAATGATCGTTGGCATGGTCTTCAATTTTTAATCTGTCATTCCCTGACGCAGCGCAGTCTCAAGGAGCTGCCGCTGATTTTCAAATCCTTCTTCATCGAGATTCCTGGGAATCTCCATCGGCTTGAGCATGGTAATCACCACCTTGCTGAAAGGCTTGGGAATCTGAAAGGCATCCCAGGTCTTGAGCCGCCAACACGATGAAAACTCGATCCTAAATGGCGACACGAGGCAACCCGAGGTTTGCGCGATCTTGATCACCCCTGGTTGAAGTTCATACTTAGGCCCGCGCGGTCCGTCAGGAGTAAACACCAAATCCTTCCCGTCCTTTGCCGCCTTTCTCAACGCGACCAGGGCCGCTACTCCACGGCGACTACTGGAGCCATGAACCGCCCCCACCTTAAAGACCTTTACCGCAGAGGCCAACACCGCGCCATCCTTACTCGCGCTGGTGAGCACGACGCATTCCCTCTTCGGAAACATCTTCCGCCAGAGATACGGCGAGACACAAATCTCGTTGTGCCATAGCACGTGAATCACAGGCGAAGTGCTCGCATTCACCGTCGCCACATCACCCCGCACCTCTCGCCGTAACGTCATGCCCAGAAGCCGAATGAACCAACCCAAAATACGTCCGGAAGTCCGGGCCTTCCAGCTGGTGCGAATCTCAGTTTTCGAACTCACAATGATTAAACAAGAAAACCAGCTCCAATCAGGGTTTCAGCGAGATACTGCTGCCTCGACAATTGCTCCATGTAAAACTCGTGCCTGTCCTCATCGGGCTCGCATCTCGATTCCTGATCAATCGGCACGGCATATTCAGCCATCCCGGCGAAGCCCATCTCCTGCCCGCTTTCCCGCAGGAAATTCACGGCAGCATGGATGGCCGCCCCCAATGCCACACCTTCGTCATTCTTCACCGCACAGCTGGGAACTCCGGTCACATCTGCGATCAGCTGACGCCAGAAACGACTGCCGGCTCCACGACCTGCAACCCGGATTTCATCAAACGAAAGTCCTAATTCAAGCATGCGGTGAAATCCAAAGGAGAGCCCTGTTGCAATACCCTCCAGCGTCGCCCGCGCGACATTGCCAGGGGTGAAATTCATGGTGGTAATCCCATGGAACATTCCCTCGCCCTTTCCAGTGTGAGATCCGTGACCCAATGGCAACACCATCAAGCCACCGGCTCCCAACGAAGCTTGCGAAGCCGCCTGTTCCATTTCCAAACCACTCCAGTCGTAATGAGCCCGCACCATCTCGAGCGATGACACCGCACGCTCCTCATTAAAGTGGGACAGCCAATTCCCGGTCGCGTCACGCCATAAACTGGCCTCACTCCGGGGATCCACGCAGGGCTTTTCGCCCAGCCCCCACACCGCACCGGTCACCCCAAAATCAAGGACCGCCATGCCGGGGCTGGCATTTCCCACCGACAAAGCCCGCATCATGGTCAGACCACTTCCCAAACTTACTCGAATTTCCCGATTCAACCCCCAGCTCTTCGCGATCTCGGGACGCAAATTCCCAAGATGGCTCTCGTTGGCGGCGGCAAGAGGCGAAAGCATCTCCTTCAACCGGGGATCGATAAACGCCAGTATCTCCTCCGACCACTGACGATTCACGACATCAAAAAGCCCACTCACCGAAGCTTCGCCCGCTTCCGCCTTTCTTACCCCCGTGAGCCAAAAGCTGATAAACTCCCGTGGCTGCATCACTGATGCCGTCTTTTGGAAGTTCGCGGGCTCCCGCTCTTTGACCCAGAGCAACTTCGGCGCAATCGCATTGAGATCCATCCGGTTTCCCAAAATCTCGCTCAGTCCGGGTGCTCCTCCAAAATTTCGATTCAAATGATCCAACTGCTTCCGGGCCGACTCATCGCCCGAAATCTTGGCCGGCCTTAACACCTGGTTGTTCTCATCCAGCAGGACCAAGCCGTGCGACTGGGCTGCGATCGACATCGCGACGACCTCGTGTCGCGCCTCGCCGAGCGAAAAGAGGCATTCCTTGACCGTATGATCCAAGGCCGAAACCCACATCCGGGGATCCTGCTCTTGGTGTCCGATGGGCACTCCTCCAACCAAAATGTGCCCCTGGTAGGCCGAGGCCACAATCTTCGAGGATTCAAGATCAACGACGAGCGCTCTCGTCGATGATTCCGCTGATTCGACTCCGAGAAAATACATGAGAAGGTTTACCGCGCTAATCAAAACCCCTGTCGGGAGCTCTGACAAGCCCCATCGCGAGCCGAGCTCAAGTCCAATGCCGTAAAAAGAACACTGGAACTACCCACCATCCGCTCCTAGCTTTCCCGCGAAGACATGATCACCGTTACCGAAAAAGCTGCCTCCGAGTTAAAGGCCCTCCTCGAAGCCAAAGATGCCCCCGCTGGAAGCGGATTACGCCTTGGCGTGGAGCGCGGTGGCTGCGCTGGCCTCGCCTACGCTATGCGCATTGCCGTGCCGGAGGAAGACGACGAGATCATCGACCTCAAAGGAACCCGCTTTATCGTCGCTCACGATTCCTTCGACGTCCTCAGAGGCTGCACCGTCGATTTTACAGACGACCTCTCCGACCGGGGATTCAAAATATTCAACCCCAATGCCGCGCGTTCTTGCGGCTGTGGAACCTCTTTTGAGCCTTCCGAAGAGGGCAAGAAGCCGGAATATGATCCAGCACTGGATGGCACCAACTGCAAGTAAGCCATGCCCCGCTCGGATCCAGACTTCCCGACCAAGCGCAAACCACCTCTCTTCTGGTGGTTTCTCGCCAACATCCTGGCGCTTGCGTTTGCCATCACCGCCTGGGTTGTCTGCCTCAATCTTTTTCGTGACCCCACGAACCCCAAGAGCTACGATCTCATGCTTAAAGTTGGCCGAATCGATCCTCTCAAAGCCTTCACCCGCCTTGAACTCCCGACCCCGCGCTCGGTCAGCGACCCCCTCGAGCTCGAAGCCCGCTACCAGAGCTACACCGACAAGGAGCTTGAAACACTCAATCATGAGCTCAAGCGCGCCTACCTCACCAACTTCAACCGCGCCCAGTTCCTCACCTATGTCACCGGAAACTTTAAAGTTCTCGAAATCCGTGAGCTCACCTCCGATGACTTCATCTCCCCTGGGATCGCCGTGCGGGCCCAGGCTCTCGTGATCAGAGATCAAGTGACCGACCCCATTCCCTACCCGGTTTTTGTCGAGTGCATTTTCCCGACCGATCAACCTGCAATCAGCTCCTTTGAGGTTGGAAATGTCATTATGCTGAAAAAACAGCCGAACTACGCCGCTCTAATTCATGTGACTACGACCGATTTTGACGAACGCAACGCACTACTCCTGACTCTGGTGCCCCTGCACGCTACCGAATTCACCTCTCCGTTGGAGAAAATATTCAAGATCAAACCGCCGGAGCGGGCCAACGTTGCCGCCACTCTCCCCTTTTTCCGCTAACCCTAAAATTGATGAGCTGGAGCTCTTACCAACGCGAATCGCGGTGGGCCGGATGCCTGCGGTTCCTCAAACGCGCGTGGGAGTTCACCTGGAAGGGCTGCCTCACACTCATGATCCCCCTGCTCCTCGCAGTGGCATGGTATGCCTGGCAGGCTGGCAAATTCGATCTCGCCGAAGTCAAAAAAATCCCTGCACGCACCATCCTCATGGATCGCCACGGGTTCGAAATCGGAACAATTCACGGCGCAAACCGACGTCTCGTTGCCAGTGACGAGATCCCCCAGTTCCTCAAGGATTGCCTCTTCGCCAGGGAAGACTCCCGCTTCATGGATCACGAAGGCGTGGATCTCATCGGCCTTGCCCGCGCCACCGTTCGCAACCTCAAGGATCGCGACTTCACCCAAGGCGCTTCTACCCTTTCGATGCAGTTGGCTCGAAACACCTATGACCTCCGCGCCAAGAAATCACTGAACCGCAAGTTCCTCGAAATCGCCCTTACCTACCGCATTGAATCCCGCTTTTCGAAAGAAGAAATCCTCGCCCATTATCTCAACCGAATCTACTTCGGATCGGGCTGCAACGGGATCGAAGAAGCCTCCCTGACCTACTTCGGCGTCCCCACCTTAAAACTCAATCAAGGCCAATCTGCCCTCCTCGTCGGCATCATCCGAGCGCCCCACGCCTGCAGTCCCTGGCGCAACTTAGAAGGTGCTATTAAGCAGCGAAACGAGGTCCTCGCGCGTCTCCTGGCGACAGGTAAAATCACGGGTGACGAACTGAGGACATTCCGGGAAATCCCCCTCAATCTCCGGGAAGCTGACTCCGAAATTGTGGAGACGAATCACGGCACCCGCGCTCTCCGTCGACCTCTTGAAGTCGTCCTCGACGAATCCCAAATCACCGAAGGCGGGCTCACCGTTGAGACTTCCCTCGATTTCACCCTCCAACGGGCAATCGAAAAGCTCGTCACTAACACTCCTCTTCCGGATGATTGCCAGATGGCCGCAATTGCCCTCGATCCCCGCAATGGCGACATTCTCGGAATCGTGGGTTGCCGCGAGGAAAACCCCTCCGGATTCAATCGTGCCCTCGACTCCTATCGTGATCTTGGACGAAACATCGCTGAGCCGCTCATCGCGACCGTCGCCATGGAGCGGGGCCATGTCCCCATTAAAGAGAACCCCGTTGCCACGGGTCGGCAACTGCACCCCGGAGATGCCGTCAAACTCATGGGACGCTATGGCTTCTCGAAAAAACTCAACCCGGGCGACGACCTTTACCGGGGAGCGATCAGCGCCTCTCTTTTGGAAGTCGCGACCGCTTACGCCACCATCCTCGAAGGCGGCTCACGCCCTGCTCCAGTCTTCGTTCGAAAAGTAGAAAATGGCCAAAACACCCTCTTCACAAGACCCCCCGCCTTCTTCCCGGCCTTCTCCGACCATGCTATTCCGGCACGCATGCCCAGCTCAACAAGCGGATTTTCCATCCCGCATTCTGACTTCTGGATCGCCGGACTCCGCAAGAATCGCGTCATTGTCATGTGGATCGGATATGATCAGCCCAAGCGCTTTGAATTGAGTGAGACATTTCAAGCCAAGCTCCTCGCCGATCTCAACAAGATCATCGATCAACCCTAAATTCAGGACACGGAAAAGCCGCGAAGGTCTCAACCTCCGCGGCTTAATAAAATCCTATTTCTGTTTACTAGCTAACCGCAGAAATGACCACCGCAATGACACAGGCCACCAAGGCGAGCCCAAGGAAAGCATTCACCATCAAGGTTCTCTTCTGGAGCTTCAGCATCGTCTCTGCATGGTCTCGCTCGTTGTTCTGAACCTTCTCGCAAAGCTCCTCGTAACGCTTGCCGGCACGCTTCACCTCTACCTGCATACTCTCCATCGTGCCGTTCACCTGACCCAATGTTCCGTTCACTCCATCCATGCTGGTGATGGAGCGCTCCCCAACCTTGGAAAGCAAAGACAGGGAAACGTCGACTTTCTTCATGGACTCAATAACCAACCCATCGCGCTCACCCACTTTATCAAGTCGGCCCGAAACTTTTTCCAGGACTCCGCTAACGACCACCTGGGTGCGGGTCAAGGCATCGATATTCTCGACAGGAAAAGGCGGGACAAGATCCACCACACTGACTTCAACCTTCTGGGCCCGTGAGGTCTCGAGGCTCTTACAAATATCATTCACCGACTTCAGGAGATCGTCGTGACGCTTCATCAACAATCCCTTCTCGGAAGCTTGCTTTACAGGCGCCTTCTTCGTTAGCTCGGCGGGCTGCGAACTCTCCTTCTTCGTGGAATCATCCTTTTTGCCCCCTCCAAAAAGCCTGCTGAACCAACCCTTTTTCGTCAGAGATTCCTCGAAAATTGCTTGCCCGGGCATCGACTTTTCAGACATCGAAGACGCTGCTGAAATTTGAGGCTGGGGTGGCTTGGTCGAGGTAGAGGCCATAAAACCGACGGAAGGAGAAGCAGCGTTATCGCTACCTCCACCCGCAACAGTTGGACGCGGTTGAAAAGGATTATTCATAACAGCTCCAACCTAATTATTTGAATTCACTTATCAACCCTCTTCTGATTTTTCCTTGGAAAAACTTCCGCTCAATGCTTGATCCCCGGGAAATCACATCCAAGACTCCGGTCTCATGTGGAAGGGCCGATTTTCTCAAGCTACCGCTGACCTGCTTCAGCAATATGGTGAATCAATTTCCTACGACTGGCGGCTCTACCCGCACGACGTCGCAGGATCAATCGCGCACGCTCGCGCTCAAGTTAAAGCAGGTCTCCTGACCGACGCCGAATTTGCGGAGATCGAGCGAGGCCTTCGGGAAATCGAAGCCGAGATTGCCGCGGGTCAATTCGAGTTCTCCATCGAGCTCGAAGATATCCATATGAATATCGAGAGTGCCCTCACCAAGCGCATTGGCGCCGCAGGCGGAAAACTCCATACCGCCCGGTCCCGCAACGATCAGGTCGCGAGCGATACCCGGCTCTACTGCCGGGCCGCCATTGACGATCTTCTCCAACTCCTCAACGGACTCCAGGGAGCCCTTCTCGATCAAGCAGGTCTTCACGCCGGAACCGTTGTTCCGGGCTACACCCATCTCCAGCGGGGACAACCCGTCACCGTCGGTCACCATCTCCTCGCTTACGTTGAAATGCTGGCCCGGGACAAATCCCGCCTCGTTGACGCCCGCAAGCGTGTCAACATCTCCCCCCTCGGCTCCGGTGCCCTCGCCGGCTCCACCATCAATCTCGATCGCGAAGACATCGCGAAAGAGCTGGGATTCGATTCGGTGACCACCAATTCCATGGACGCGATTTCCGATCGCGATTACGTCGCCGAACTCCTCTTCGATTTCGCCCTCATCGGCAGCCACCTCTCCCGGCTTTCCGAGGATCTCATCCTCTGGTGCTCCAGTGAGTTTGGTTTTGTCACCCTTTCCGATGCCCACACCACCGGTTCCTCACTCATGCCGCAGAAGAAGAATCCTGACATCTGCGAAATCACCCGTGGAAAAACCGGACGCCTCTACGGTAACCTCACCGCCATCCTCACCGCCATCAAGGGTCTTCCACTGACCTACAATCGCGATTTGCAGGAAGACAAGGAGCCTCTCTTTGACTCCATCGACACCCTCACCATTGCCCTCAAGGTGAACACCGAGATGATTGCCGACATGTCCATCAATGTCGAAGCCTGTGAAGCCGCCGCTTCCGATCCCATGCTTCTCGCTACCGATCTCGCAGATTGGTTAGTCAAAGCCGGGGTCCCATTCCGTTCCGCTCACGAACTCGTCGGCAAAGCCGTCGCTGCGTCCGTGAACTCGGGCACGCCCTTGGATCAACTCGATCTTTCGGAAGTCGATCCCGCCTTCACCAGCGATGCTTCATCGGTCTTCTCCTTGCAGACAGCACTCGCGGCCCGCACCAATCCCGGCGCACCTTCCATTGCGAACGTGAAAGCACAGGTCAATCGCTGGCGCAGTTCACTTTAAAAGCGTCTTCGCCATCTCGCGAGCTTCCTTGCCAGTTCCTCCGCCCAACATCCGGACGAGCTCGTCAATGCGACTCTCGCCGGTGACCTCGGTCAGAGACGACAACGAACGACCACCCTCAACCCGCTTCTCAACCAGGAAGTGTTGATGGGCCACCGCTGCAACCTGGGGAAAGTGCGTAATCGCCACCACTTGATGACGCTTGCCCAGGCTCGCCATCTTCTCGCCCACTGCCCGGGCAATTTCACCGCCCACATTGGCGTCGATTTCATCGAAGACCATCAATGGCGTCGCGTCCTGATCTGCCAAGGCATTCTTCACCGCCAACATCACCCGCGAAATCTCACCACTGGAAGCCACCTGGCGGAGAGGCTTGAGCGGCTCGCCCGGGTTGGGCCCGAAGAGATATTCAGCCGATTCAAATCCATTCGACCCCGGCTCATCGCGGGCAATCAATTCGACCTCGAACTCCCCTTGTTTGAAGCCCAGATCAACGAGATGACTTCGGATTTCCGAAGCCAGTGAAGCGGCATGCTTTTTACGCTTCGTCGTCAACTTCCGACCCGCCGCCCGCACCTTCTTGAAAGCGGCATCGCCCTTGTCCTTGAGGCGACCCAAAAATTCTTCACGGTTGTCCGACCCTTCCAGCTTCACCCGTGCCTCGTCGGCGTGCTCTAAAACATCCTGCAACGTCGGGCCATATTTTCGCTTCAAGGAAGTCACGAGATTGAAGCGAGCTTCCACCACTTGCACCTCCGACGGATCAATTTCAAGCTCCTCAAGATAGTCAATCACGCTCCGCTCCAACTCCTGCATCTGCACCACCGAGCTCTCGACCTCATCGGCGAGATCGGCAATTGCGGGATCGATCCGACATAGATCTGTCGTGATCTTTTGTAAGTCTTCAAGCCCGGGCGAGATCGTTTCACTCATCAAACCTGCCGCCTTTGACGCAAGTTCGGCCAGGCGGTTCGCATTGCTCGTCCGCAAATATCGTTCTTCCAGCTCCTCCTCTTCACCCGCCTTCAACTCCGCCCCGTCGATCTCCTCGACCTGAAAACGAAGCAACTCTTTCTCCTGATCGCCAATCTCACGCTGGGAACGGGCCGTTTCGTATTCGTCGTTCGCCTCATTCCAGGCTGACCAAATCTTCCGGTATTCCGCAGCGTCCTTACCTGCACCGCTATAAGCATCGAGCAAAGAAAGCTGACGCTCCGGTGACAGCAACGACTGGTGATCGTGCGGACCATGCAGATCCACCAGATGTTGGCCGATCAACTTCAGGACCCCCAACGTCGCGACCCCGTTATTAACAAACTGCTTATTGCTTTGCGTCCCTACCACACGACGAATGATGAGCTCATTCTCTTCGCACGGATCCAGTCCCGCTTCCTCAAGAATTCCATTGATCGTTCCGGCGTCCTTCAGTTGAAAAATCGCCTCCACGGTGCACAAATCCTCGCCCGTTCGGATCAGTCCCTTGTGCGCCCGCTCACCGAGAACCAGTTTAAGCGCCCCCACGATCACTGACTTGCCAGCTCCTGTCTCACCGGTCACGCCGACCAGTCCTCCTCCGAGGTCCCATTCCAAACGGTCAACGAGGGCGAGATTGCGGATCTTAAGAAGGGTAAGCATTCGGTTTTGCGGTGTCAGAGGGATTATGCAACTCTCGGGCCACGATGCAACTATGAGCGAACGAGCGATGCAGATCACAGGCAATTCAGCAGAAAGCCGCTTTCTTTTTCTCGGAACATCCACTTCGGTAGGCGTCCCGGTCATCGGATGCCAGTGCTCCACCTGCACTTCGGAACACCCTTGGGACAACCGAACCCGTAGTTCGGCTCTTCTGGAAGGCCCCTGGGGCACCCTCCTCATCGACAGTGGCCCCGACCTCCGTGAGCAAGCCCTCCGCGAAAAACTCTCCAAGGTTGATGCCGTCCTCTACACCCACGAACACGTCGATCACATCGCAGGCTTCGATGAACTCCGCGCCTTTTGCTGGCATCGCGAGGATCCCCTTCCTCTCTACGGCTCCCGGGAAACCCTCGCCGGATTGGAGCGCATGTATCCCTGGGCCTTCATGGGTGAAGCGACCCAGCGCGGCTACGTTCGACCGGAAGCCCGTCCTTTTGAAGCCACCTTCTCCTTCGAAGGCCTGACCATCACACCCATCGAAGTCGAACACGGCCGCGTCCGCACTCACGGATTCCGCTTTGATCATGACGAAGTCGGCTCTCTCGCCTACATCCCCGACGTCAAAACACTCCCACCATCATCGCTCGCACTTCTCCATGACCTCGACGTCCTCGTGATCGACGGCCTACGCCACGAAAGACACTCCACTCACATGTCCATCGGTGAAGCCCTCGTCACCATCGACCAGCTCAAACCAGCCCACGCCTACCTCACCCACCTTTCACACGAACTGGGTTGGGAGCAGACCAATGCAAATTTGCCCCAAAATGTTTCACTGGCGCACGATGGCCTAACGCTTAACTTTCCACTCTCATGATCCGCTCCCTCCTTCTCACCCTCGCCATAGCACTCCCGGCCATCGCCGCCCCCCAGCCTCTCCCATCGTCCCAGGTCGTCATCGCCTACAACGACAAGGCCGACGGTGCCAAAGAGTTGGCGGAATTCTACGCCATCAGCCGGCAAATCCCGCCCTCACAAATCGTCGCCCTCTCCACCACCGAAAAAGCCACCATTGATCGTAAGACCTACGAGCAGACCATTCGTAATCCGCTCCGCAAAAAATTCGTCGACGCAGGCTGGTGGACCATGGGGAAGGATCCCACTGGCATTGAAATCCCCCTTAAAACCACCGTCCGATGCCTCGTTCTGATGAAGGGACTGCCCTTGCGAATTTCACGTCAAGACATCCCCGCAGAAGAGACCGCACAACAGAAGCAATTTTCCAAAAACAACGAGTCAGCTATCGACTCCGAACTCACTCTCATGGGCGTTGGAAAATACCCGCTCGGAGGACCGATTCCCAACCCCTACTTTGGCAAGGACTACCCTGCCGTTGATCATCCTGCCACCTATCAGCTGCTCGTCGGACGTATCGACGCCCCCACCTACGATCACTGCCAACGCATGATTCTCGACGCACTCGACATTGAGAAAATCGGCCTTTGGGGACGCACTTACATCGACGTAGCCCAAAAAGGCGGGGGGTTTGCCGTCGGTGACAAATGGATGAACAACATCGCTGCGCAGAGTATCGAAAACGGTATCCCGACCGTCGTCGAAAGAACCAAAGACACCTTCGTCACCAACTATCCCATGACCGATGCCGCCATTTACTTCGGCTGGTATACCTTTCATCGCAACGGCCCCTTTTTGAATCCCGCCATGAAGTTTAAAAAAGGTGCGATCGCGGTTCACCTCCACTCCTTCAGTGCGGAACAACTCACCAATCCAGCCAGGAACTGGAGCGCCGCCCTCATCGACCGCGGCGCTGCCGCCACCCTTGGCAACACCTGGGAACCCTATCTTCAAGTCAGCCATCAGTTCGACATCTTCTACGACCGCCTGCTGAAGGGCTACTCGCTCATCGAAGCCGGCTCCATGTCCATGAATGCCCTCTCCTGGCAGAACATCATTATTGGCGACCCACTCTACCGCCCCTACAAGATGGCCGCTGAAAAGACCCAGGACTTCAGCAGTGACCTCGAGTTCAAAGCCCTCCGCTACGCCCGGGCCAAATGGAGCGACCCGACTGAGCGATACCAGGAACTGGTAAAAGCCGCCGACCGCATGAAAAGTGGCACCATCTACGAAGCCCTCGGCTATCAATCGCTCGAACTCGGCAATAATGAACCCGCGATCGAAGCTTTCAAAAAAGCCGGACAACTTTTCACGACCCCAGCCGACCAACTCCGCCAGCTCCTCAATCTCGTCGAAATCGAAAGACGGCGAAAAGACTCCGCCGCCGCCCTCAAGCTCCTGCGTGCTGCCAAAGCCAACATCAAAAACATCCCGGAAACCACTGCGATCGATGGCTTAATCACCATTCTTGATCCACCCGCGCCACCTCCGGCGAAAAAGAGCAAATAAGATGACGGCTTACGAACAACTGTTGGAATCGACACGTTCCCCCGGACACCTTGCGGCCCCGGGGCTTCCTCCGGCTGTTGATGAAATCGAAATCCAGTCCCGCTGGTTCGCCGGGCATTTCGCTCGCGACTACACCGGCAACCACGGTCAAAAAATCCACATCGTGTCCCCCGGCGAATGGAACCGTGGCGCTGGTCCCGATTTCCTCTCCGCCACTGTCGAGATCGACGGAGAAACCCACCACGGCCCCATCGAACTCGACCTCGACTCCCGCAATTGGGATCTCCACGGACACTCCGAAAGCGAGCACTTTGACAATGTCATCCTGCACGTCGTCCTTCACGACTCCGGCCCCACCTACTTCACCCGCACCAGCAACAATCGCGACGTCCCCCGCATCCTGCTCACTCCTGCCGAAGTCCACACCGCCCTCGGCCTTCCCCGCCTCTCGCAAGCCCTTGCCCGCCCCGGCCTTTGCCTCACCCCCCTCGCCAACCTCTCCGAAGCCAGCCTCACTTCACTCCTTAAGGAAGCGGCCCTTCACCGCGCCCGCCTCAAAGCGGCCCGCTTTGAGCAAACCTCCTCGCTCCACGGCTTCTCGCAAACCCTCTGGGAGCACCTCGCGGATGCCCTCGGATTCTCGGCCAACCGCCTTCCGATGCGCCTCCTCGCACAACGTCTCCCGGTCAAGAAACTCGCGCTCCATTCACCCGAAGATCGCGAAGTCATCATCTTTGGCACCGCCGGATTCCTCTCGCCCACCCTCCACGAAACAGCCCCGACCGATTCCCGTGAATGGCTCGAGGACCTCTGGACCCGCTGGTGGAAGCACCGCCTCGACTACGAGTTCCCTGACAACCGCACCCCCGCCTGGTCCACCCGCGCTACCCGTCCTGGCAACCATCCCCAGCGCCGACTCGCCGTCCTCGCCGCCGCTGCGGCCCGATGGAAATCCCTCACCATTCTCGCGCGTCAGGATCCTCCTTTTAAAAAATTCACCACCGCGCTCCTGGATCTCTCCGACGACTTCTGGAATCACCACCACACCCTGCAATCGAAGCGCACCGACAAACCGCTCAAGCTCGTCGGAAAGTCCCGCCTCGAGGAATTCCTCATCAACGTCCTTTATCCACTCAACATCGACGACTGGGATTCCTATGCCAAGGTCCGGGCCGCCGCGCCCAACCAAAAAGTGAAACGATGTTGCGAACGCCTCTTCGGCTC
>CAWUTG010000022.1:0-82684 GCA_963925135.1 uncultured Verrucomicrobiales bacterium
CCCATCCTTATTTTCATCAAACTTCTAAGCACCATGTACCGCTCCCTCACACTCGCCGAAGACCAGGCTCTCAAAGAAACCGTCGCCTCCCGGGCCACCACCACCAGCCAACACGCTTGGCGTGAAATCCTCGCCACCGACCAGCGTACTCCTATCCCGGAGATCACCGTCACCCGTGCCGGGCTTGACGAAGTCTTCTCCCTTTCCGACGTCGCCGACGCCATCGGTCGCTCCCTCACCAACCTCCTCATCTCCCGTAACGAGCCCGAGGACTCCATCTTCTCCGATAAAAACCGCTCTTTCGTCTCCAGCGTCGCCCAGCGTGTCTCCGCGTCCCTCATGCAGCAGGTTCAGCGCGGTGGTCAGCTCAAGCTGAGCCAAAACGACCTCTACCTCCTCATCGAGAAGGCCCTCATCGAAAACGACGCCCACGACGTCGCCAAATCCCTCGTCTTCCAACGCTCCCTCGAGCGCACCGGCGAAATCACCGTCACTGATGAGCCGCACGCCATGCCCGTTCGCCTCATTCGTCGTAATGGCAACGTCGTCCCTTGGTCCGAGACCAAGATCGAGCAGGCCGTCTCCCGCGCCTTCCTCACTCTCAAAGAAAACCCCTCTGCCGCCCAGGCCATTGCCCACGCCGTCACCGCTCTTATCCGCATCGGCGATCAAGCCTTCGTCCACATCGAAGACGTCCAGGACCACGTGCAGGACGAACTCATGCGCCAGGGCCACTTCAAGGTCGCCGCTCACTACGTTCGCTACCGCGACGAACGCGCCCGCCTCCGCATCGAGAACCCCATCGAAATCGAAGACCCCGCCCAGGAATCCTTCGTCACCGTCACCCGTGACGGCCAATCCGAATTCTGGGACGGTTCCGAGCTCAAAAAGCGCATCCAGTTCGCCATGATCGGCCTCAAGCTCTCCATGACCGATGAGCAGATCGAGCACGAGCTCCGCCGTTCCATCGGCTCCGAGATCTCCGCCGAGGACCTTAAGAAGACCATCATTCTCAACTCCAAGTCCCTCCTCGAGAAGGACGCCGACATGTCCAAGTTCGCCGGGCGCATCCTCCTCTCCTACATCTACGAGGAAGTCCTCCCCTGGAACATCCTCACCGATGGCGTCGAGTCCCTCAAGGAAGCTCACAAGCAGAACTTCAAAAAATACCTCAAGCACGGCGTCAAAATCAAACGCATCAGCCAGGACATCCTTGATAAATACGACCTCGACCGTCTCTCCGACGCCCTCGATCCCTCCGCCGACCTCGACTTCGACTTCCTCGGAATTTCCACCCTCTACGATCGCTACCTTCAGATCGACAAAACCGGTAAAAAAGCCCGCCGTATGGAAACGCCCCAGTTCTTCTGGATGCGTGTCTCCATGGGCCTCTTCAAAGCCGAGAAAACGAACGCCGAAGACTGGGTCGTCCGCCTTTACAACCTCTACAAAGGCCGCAAATTCTGCTCCTCCACGCCCACTCTCTTCAACTCCGGCACCCTCCACAGCCAGCTCTCCTCCTGCTACCTCTACAAGGTCGATGACTCCATCGAGTCCATCATGCAGCGCGGCATCGCCGAAAACGCCTACCTCTCCAAGTGGGCCGGCGGACTCGGTGGCTCCTGGACCGCCGTCCGCGGCACCGGTGGCTACATTCAGGGCACCAATGGCGAATCCCAAGGCGTCATCCCGTTCCTCAAGCTTCATAACGACCAGCTCATCGCGGTCAACCAGGGCGGCAAGCGCCGCGGCTCCGGCTGCGCCTACCTCGAAACCTGGCACAACGACATCGAGGACTTCCTCGAGCTCCGCGTCAACACCGGGGACGAGCGCCGTCGCACCCACGACATGAACACCGCCAACTGGGTGCCCGACCTTTTCATGAAGCGCATGGAAGCCCGCGAAGGCTGGACCCTCCTTCGCTCCAACGAATGCCCCGACCTCCACGACCTCTACGGCAAAGCCTTCGAACTCCGTTATATCGAATACGAGAAATTGGCCGAAGAAGGCAAGATCTGGTCCCGCAAAGTCGAAGCGATCGACCTCTGGAAAAAGATGCTCAAGATGATCTTCGAAACCGGACACCCCTGGATCACTTTCAAAGACCCCTGCAACGTCCGCAGCCCGCAGGACCACGCCGGCGTGATCCACTCTAGCAACCTCTGCACCGAGATTACCCTCAATACCTCGGACGAAGAAACCGCCGTCTGTAACCTCGGCTCCGTCGTCCTCGACACCCACATCACCAAGGACGGCATGCTCGATCACGACATGCTCCGCGAGACCGTCACCGTCGCCATCCGGGCCCTCGATAACGTCATCGACATCAACTTCTATCCCACCAACGCCGCCAAAACCGCCAACTCTCGTCACCGTCCCATCGGACTCGGCGTCATGGGTCTCCAGAATGCCCTCTTTAAGAAGAACCTCCAGTTCGCCTCCGATGCCGCCGTTGACTTCAACGACGAATTCATGGAAGCCATCGCTTACTATGCTTATGGAGCGAGCTCCGAATTAGCAGGCGAACGTGGCACCTACAATTCCTACAAAGGCTCCAAATGGGACCGCGGCATCCTCCCGCAGGACACCATCGATTCCCTCGAAGACGAGCGCGGCACCAAGGTCGACGTCCCCCGGGGCGGCAAAATGGACTGGCGCCCTGTCCGCGAAGCCATCGCCCAGAATGGCATGCGCAACTCCAACGTCCTCGCGATCGCGCCGACCGCTACCATCAGCAACATCATGGGCACCACCCCCTGCATCGAGCCGAACTACACCAACTTGTTCGTGAAGAGCAACCTTGGTGGTGACTTCACCGTCCTCAATGCCGTCCTCGTCAATGACCTCAAAAAGGAAGGCCTCTGGAGCCCCGATATGATCGACCAGCTCAAATACTTCAACGGCGAACTCGCCGACATCGAAGGCATCCCCGACCACCTCAAGGCCAAGCACAAAACCGTCTTCGAAGTCGGCTACGAAGCCATCATTGACGCCGCCGCCCGCCGCCAAAAGTGGATCGACCAGAGCCAGAGCGTCAACCTCTTTCTCTCCAAGCCTGACCTCAAGTCCTTGAGCCACATGTACCGACACGCCTGGCACACCGGCCTCAAGACCACCTACTACCTCCGCTCCAGACAAGGCAGCGACATCGAGAAATCCACCGTCGTCAAATCCGCCGAGAAAAAGACCTTCACCCCAGCCGAAGCCCAAGCCTGCAGCATCGAAGCTATGATGAACGGTGAGGAATGCGAGGCCTGCCAGTAAGTTTGTTTTACCGTCCCCTACACTTAATCGATTTCGGTCTGTTGTAACCTAGATATTTCTCCTCTTCTAAGAAATTTCACAATCATATAAAATAGGTAACACGCTGATATCTCCAGAGATGGACACACTGCTTACAATCGTTGAAGAGGCAACGCGTTCAAGTAAAGAAGGAATTAAATATTTTGTTGAGCCATCGGGAGGTAGTCTTAGGCGGGCTATTAGCCGCCGTCACCACTTGGTTTTCGGACGTCGCGGGTCAGGAAAGTCAAGCCTGCTTAGGAAGGCTGCATCCGATCTAACCGTCGAACGAGCACCGATAGCATGGGTAGATCTTGAGCCATTCAAAGGCCATCCATACCCTGACCTACTATTGAGTGTTTTGATCGCTACCTTTTCATCTTTTAAATCTTGGCTCGATGAAGCAGCAATTGCACCGAGCACAAGAACCACATTTTGGCAGACGCTGTTTGGTGAAACGCCGTCGAAGCCTTCATACAATAGGAAGGAATGCGCCAAACTATCTAAAAAATTCGGAATATATTTAAAAGATCTCGATGAGCAACTTCATGCGGTCGACGATGCTGAGCTTAGTTTCAAAGCCGAAAATGCGGAGACGTCGGCATCTGCAGCAGAGATTTCTGCAGGCGTTAATAATGGATTTTCCAATGTTCGAGGAAAAGCTTCCGAGGCACGCTCGCTGGAGCACAATACTCAAATTGAAGAGAAGCACAAAAGATCGAAGATCGATTTTTTGAGGCGAAACATCATGCTCTATCAGGACCTTTTCGAAGAGATTAACGTAGTGTCGGGGGGCGTTTCTCTTCTTAGATGATCTCTATCATATAAGGAAGGATTTCCAACCCCAAGTAGTCGATTTCCTACATTCGATCGGCAAAGGTCATGGAGTTTGGTTGAAAATTGGAACCATCCGCCACCGATCTCAGTGGTATGTCCATGGGAATCCACCTTTAGGAATGAAGTTGAGTGATGACGCTGACGATATAGACCTAGATTTGACGTTGGAGAAATATTCAATCACGAAGACTTTTTTGGTCAAAATATTAACAAATCTTTCCCTGCCTTCAGGGTTACGTCCAAACCAATATTTGACTCCCGGCGCTTTGGACCGTCTGGTTCTTGCAAGTGGTGGTGCGATTGGAAAGTATCCGACAAGATTCGGCCGGAAGGAGCTCACAACCAGCACATGCCATGGGGCACTTTGATGTGTCATGGCTTACCAAAGCCCGGCTTGGATCAGTAGTCCGTTCCCCGGGGGATGGCTGGAGCAACGAACGGGGCGGGCAATGGCAAAAAAAAGGCTGTATGGGCACCCGTGCAGCCTCAGAAATGTTGAGATGATTAAGGGCGGCGGCGAAAGACACGGGGAAGGCATAGGCTGCGAGCGCGAGGACTGGGAGCGCGAGGTTTGAAGGTTTTCAGGGTATTGAATTGTGGTCGGGATTCATGGGTAAGAGAGCTGCTGAAATCAACTCAGGAGAGGCGTCATTCAGGAAAATTTGAGCTGGAGGGCGATATTTAAGTGATCTCCTTCGCTGCCATATGGTTCATTTTCCGTGACACGCAGGGCGCCCGGAAATGCCCGTGTTTGCGGAATGATACCGTTGACCCTGTTGCTCTCTTCCTTCTTCGCCATTTTCGAGTAATTGTTTCAGGCAAGCGGTTCAGCGTGCTGGTCGGTCAGGGGGCTGCTTGTGATTAAGAAAATCAGGCGCTAAGATTCGGAAGGTGGCCGTGGTATAGTTGAGATGAGCTTTTGAATCAGAGCTCTCTGAAACCATGAAGTTCATCGCTAAAATCCTCTCCCTGACTCTTATCACCCTCTCGTTGTCGGCCGGGGATATCGCCAAGCTCCCGAAACCCGATGCCGGGGGCTGGATCAGCCTCTTCAATGGTAAAGACCTGACCGGGTGGAATGGAGACCCGAAGGTATGGCGGGTGAAGGATGGCTACATCTCCGGGGAGATCGAAAAGCTGGAGGGCGGGAATACGTTCCTGATCTTCAAGAAGCCCTTTTCCAATTACGTGCTCGAGGCGGATTTCATTTTGGTCGGCAGGAAGGGGAACAGCGGGATTCAATATCGTTCCAAGCATTCCGAGAGAGGGGCGAACAAGTGGGTCGTGACGGGCTATCAGGCTGATTTTGCCAATGGCTGTTGGGGGAAACTCTACGAAGAAGGTGGACGCGGAACCTTGGGCTGGAAATACAAGGACAAGGCGCCCGAGATCAAGGAGGACGATGGTTGGAACCGCTATCGCATCACGGCCAACGGAACGAAGCTGAAGCAGGAAATCAATGGGATGGTGACGATCGAACTTGACGACAAGGATCCTGCCAAGGCCGCGAGCGAAGGGGTGATCGCGTTGCAGTATCATGCGCCGGGAGGATTTGAAGTCCGCTTCAAGAACATCCGGATCAAGTTGCTCGGAGACGAGTGAACTGGCCTTCCCTCGATTGGGCCTTGTTGTTTTCTACGACTTTAGAAAAGCCGAAATGATGGTCCTCTTCCTCTCGTAATTGTGTGACAACCCCAAGGTCATGTCAATTTTCCGGTTATTTATGCTACGCTCACTGATTGTTTTCACCCTCGCGGCAGGGGTCGCACATGCTGCGGAAGCCCCTGTCGGACAGGCAGATTTTCAAATTCGCTGCATGGCCTGTCATCAGGTCGATTTGAAAACCGTAGGCTCATCTTTGGTGGCGATCGCCGATTTCAAGGCGCGATCACTGTGGGTTCCTTGCTCAAGTAACGAGGTTCGAAAGGGTTCGGAGCTTTCGCGCCCCGGCGTGGCTGAAGTATAAGGATAAGAATTGGAATGCGCAGAACCAGCGCGGCACGCATGATGCCCAAATCGACGCGGCAATGGTCGAGATGATCGACCGCCAGGTCGGCGAGGTGCTCGCATTACTGAGGGAGCTTAAGATCGACGATAATACCATTGTCATTCTCTGCGGCGATAGTGGCGGGTAGCCCTATTTTCAAAATACCAAACACCCTCATCGATTTTTGGCTCCCAATTTGAAACCCAAAACCGGTCAACGGTTCCGCAGAGGAAAGGGGAATTTTTACGAGAGTGGCTTACGGATTCCCCTCATCGGACATTGGCCTGGGAAGATTCGGGCCGGGAGTGCCTCGGATCACCTGGGATATTTCCCCGACATTATGCCCACGCTCGCAGAATTTGCAGGAGTGGATTCACGGCCTGATGACGACGAAATTCGATCTCGCCAAGAGTGAGCCGGAGATTTTGAAGAAGTTGGTCGCTCTTGCTAAAAAGGCGCGAACTGCACCGAGAGTGGGCTGGGTTCTAGACACGTCCCGTAGGATTTGGGCGGGAGAAGAAGTGATGTTTGGTGGCATCTGATCAAAACTCCTCAAGCGTGATCTCAATCATCTCGATGGAAGGAGACGGCAGAATGGTTGCAATTGCAGCAGCATAACCGCTCACCGGAAGTTCGATCGAATGCACTCTCCACGGTTCTGCCGGGGGATTCTCAGACCAATCTCGAACCAACGGGTTACCATTTTGGGTGACATCAAACTCGGCCAAGGGGTGCGAGAGGCCACGACCAATCCCCTTGATATAGGCTTCCTTCCGGGCCCAGGTTTCAAAAAACGCCTGCGTTGAATTAGGAACGTTCTCGATGTAGCTCCGCTCCGGCTCCGAGAATTGCGAGGCCACAGCCGTCGCTCCGTTGTCGCCTCCCAAAGCATATTCCACATCCACTCCTAGCACGTTTCCATCGCTGACTGCGAGAAGGGCGACCTCATGGGATCGTGAGATGTTGAACTCGATCGTATCATGGTCCCCATCTAAAGAAGGCTTGCCCCTCTGGTTTCGAGAAAAGGAAAGATCCTGCATTTCGCAAGCGGAGTAGTGGGCGAGAACTTTCCGCTGGAGGAGAGAGCTCCCAAGATAGCGCCGCCGGTCGTCTTCGAAGCGGTAGGCCCGGGCACGTTTTTGTTCATCGGGAGCAAGTAACTCTATAACCCCATCCAAGCGTGGAGAGAGCAAGCCCTTACAGATCCAGAGATGGATACCCTCATGAGGTGGATGCTCCGGCCATTGCTTCATTGAAGCCATACGTCATTCTCTTTCTTGTTGATCCCGGCGGATCGGCGGCAAACGCAAATACGTCAAGCAACGCCAGAACCATTCCAGCGGTCCCTGTTTGAAATGTTTCATCCAGAACTGAACCACGAAGATCTGAAGCACCCAAATACCCACCACAAAGCCAAGTTGTAGGAGGTAGTCAACGCTGCCATAGAGCCCCAGTCCGAAGCCATAGAAGATGAAGGTCGCGATGAGGGACTGACCAATATAACAAGAGAGGGCGGTCCTTCCAATTTCAGTCAAGCGAGCACGTAACCACGGCAGGCACGTCCCTTGGCACCACAACATGACCAGGCCGATGTAGCCAAGCGCCACCGGAACGGTGCCCAAGAAGTTACCGATGGGGCCGTAGTGATAACAAGTTTTCCAGTCCCACGAGTTGTAGAGATTGTATTCCAAGCCCATCATGCAAAGTGGTAGTCCAATTCCAAATCCCGACCATACCATGTGACGATAGACTTTGGCCTTCAGCTTGGCTCCAAAAACGCCCCAGCGATAGAGCGCCATCCCGACGAGCATCATCCCGAAGGATCGTAAAATGTAGTTCCCCCATAGGTTGGCGGATAAGATGTGCTCGGCCCGCGTGCTGCCGAGATCGGTCTCGGAATTCCATCGGCCAAGAACCTGCTCCTGGTAGCCTCCCTGATAGCGCGTGACGTTGGCTTCAAGTTCGGCGGGGTCGGGATGCCAGAGATCGTAGAATAAGTCCTGCCCTTCCTGGTCGAGGTTTGGAATTTCCCTGTGAATCATTGTCGAGACGAGGAGCGGGATGAAGAACACCACCATTCCCAGAGTCAATTGCCAACGAGGCGCGAGCTTTCGAAAGAAAAAGAGCGGGAAGGCACAAAGCGCATAGATGAAGAGAACGTCACCGGTCCAGATCAGGATGAGGTGGGCGAGGCCGATGAGGGCCAGCCAGCCATTCCGCACGAAATACGCCCAGGAACTCTTTTTCTTTTGGAGCAAGAGATCGGTAAAGAGCAAGGCGCTGGCCCCGAAAAGCATCGAAAAAATGGCCATGAACTTTTGTTTCGCCAGGACATAGGTCAGATTGTAAGCGAAGCGATTGTGGTCCGCATCGTTCCCAAACTCGGAGGGATTCGAGAGGGAGATGTCGGGCATGGCATACGATCGGATATTGATCAGAAGAATGCCCAGAACGGCGACGCCACGGAGAATATCAATTGCCTCAATCCGCTCGTTTCCTAGTTTGTTCTTCGGCAGGTTCATGGCTTGGAAGTGGGACGTGGTTTTGTGAATCCTGTAATCAGGTGGCGCCAGACCCACTCAAGCGGGCCGTGGGAAAAGCGATTCAGCCAGGCATTGGCGAAGAAGAGTTGCAGAATGCAGATGAGTGCCACGAATCCGAGTTGCTCCAGGAAATCAAATTGGCTGTGAAGTCCCAGACCCACTCCGTAGAAGATGAAAATACAGATGAAGGTTTGACTTAAGTAGCAGGTCAACGCCATCCGCCCGACATTGGCCAACCAAGTTTGGACAAGCTGGAAACGTTCCGACTTCACCCAGAGCATGATCAGTCCAATATATCCCAAGGTCATGGGGATGGTCGCAAAGTGATTCGGAATGCGCCCTTGGAAAATCGCATAATCCCACTTCCATTCATAAAATAAAGTGGTTTCAAGACCATAGAGCGCGACTGGAATCCCCACCCCAAAGCCATACCAAACGAGTCGACGATAGAATTTTAAACTTCGCTCGGCTGAGAGGACTTTCCAGCGCAAGAGAGCCATCCCGATGAGCATCATTCCGATCGAACGCGCGAAGAAGTTCCCCCACAGCGAGGCGATCAAGAGACTCTCACCCCGGTTGGCTGGCGCTTCTGTTTCATTCACCCAACGATCTTCGATTTGGTCCGCCCACGAGCCTTCAAGATAGAAGACCTTTTCGGCTTCCAGGTCTGCGGTATACGGCTCCCAATATCCATCGAGCGAAGCACGACTTTCCTCATCAAGACTCTGCAGGGAACGTTGAATCTGCATCTCAAAAAACGCGGGAAGGATGAAGATGAAGAGACCAAGTCCAAATTGCCAACCCGCCGGAATCCGCACTAGAAAGATTAAAGGAATGGCGCAAAGAGCATACACCGTCAGGACGTCACCATCCCAAATGAGGATGAAGTGAGCTAACCCGAGTAAGAGAAGCCAGAAGTAGCGAAGCGAGAGTGCCCCTAGGACATTTCGACCACGCGCTCGTAAACTCTGCGAGATTAGAATGAGGCTCGCTCCAAAAAGAATTGAGAAAATCCCCATGAATTTCTGATCCGCAAAGATATTCGTGAAGTAGTAGGCGAAGCGGTTCCAAATCGCCTCATTACTCACTGTGGACGGGTTCAGTGCCCCAATGCTTGGGCCGGCAAATGAGCGGATGTTCATCAGCAAAATACCGAATACCGCAAAGCCACGGAGAATATCGATGGAGGCAATGCGCCGCCCCAATCCGGTCGCGAGAGACCGGGCCTCGGCGGGTTCGGGTTCGGGTTTGATCTCGGCGGGGAAGCTATCCCGCGCCGTCGGAATTCCTACCCAGTGGGTATCGTGGGGAACGGTCTCGCCCTTCATCAGAAGCGAGAGCGGCGCAAGCTCGGCCCCCTCCTTCATTTCGGTATCGTAAAGAACGACCGCCATGTTTCCGACCGAACAACGATCTCCGATTTTGAGATGCGAGGCCTTCATCACGCGATCCTCGAAGAGATGGTTTTGCACGACGGTGCCGGAGTTTAGCGCGACATGATCGCCCAGCTCAACGAGGTCCCATTCTGAGAACAGGGTCGTGCCGAGATAGGCATCTTTCCCGATCTTACATCCGAGGAGGCGAAGGTAGGGCGCGAGAAAGGGAGTGCCCAACATCGGGACAAAGGACGGAGCTGCGATGGATTCGTAGGCTCCGTTCACGGCCTCGTTCTTCCAAACGAACATCGACCAAAGCGGATGAATCCCAGGCTTGATCTTCCCCAGTAAGACTCGCTTGTAAACCACCACCAAAAGGCAGGCCGCGATATCGAGAACGAGTGAAACTGCGGTTCCTAACAGAAGCGTCACTAACTCTCCCCATTGGAGGTAGGAATAGTAAACAAAGACGACGTAGATCGTGAAAAAGGCCGCGGTGAGAATCGTGGGAAAGAGAATTCTCATCGCATCCACGAGACAACGCTGGAAGATGAGTTTCGCCGTCGGTTGATAAGTCACCGATGGATCAAAGTTCCCGACAATCTGGCGGTGCGGAAGAGCAAACGACGGAGAACCTAACCAGTCGGTCCCACTGGGCGTCTTCTCATGATCCTTCGGAGGAAGGGACATGCAACCAATCAAACAATCATCCCCCACCGGACGATTGATCGGCAACATGGCACTGTTTCCGATGAAGCTTCGGTCGCCTACTTCCGAGAAGCCTACCTCGACCATGCCATTGTGATAGCGGCGTCCTCCGATGATGGAGCCATCGGCGAAAAAGCTCCGCTCGCCCAGCTTCATGAGGTCAGGCGCGAACTGACTGACCGTCGAGAGCTCCGCGAATTTTCCAATTTTCGCCCCCAACATCCGAAGCCAGGTCGGGAAGTAAATTGTGGTATATAAAGGCAGGGCGATCACCCGGCTGGTCCGATAGAAGGTATCGACAAACCACTTCCGAAGATAAAACCAACTCTCGACCGAATACACTCCGGTCGTCGTGCGCGGCATCACGACCCATTTCACCGCCACCACCGAAAGGCAGTAGCAAACTAAGGAAAAAGGTCCGGCAGCAAGTGCCGCCACCGCGAAGAGTCCCCATCCGCCCCAAAGGTAAGCCCCGGAGAGGAGACCCGCCACGGGCAGGAAGGTGATCGCCGCAACCACCCCCATCACGTAGAGTTGAATGAGATGTAAAAAGCCAAAGAGAACCCCACGCCTCGGCGCGCCACTGCTCTCAGACTCAGGAACGGGAACCTCAGCTGGAGCTGCCGGAGAACCACTCCATCCCTCACCTGCCGGAATGCTTCCGCCGTCCGGAAGAAGGGAGAGGTTGTCGAGTTTCGACCCATCCTCCATCGAGGCGTTCAAGCCCACATTGGAATGAATTCCGATGTAGCAATTGTCCCCAATCGAAACGCGACCAATTTTCAGGTAGCCGCCTTCCACTCTTGATCCTAAAATCTGCGTCTCATTTCCAACGCAGGTATTGTTGCCAATTTCGACGACGTCGAAACAACCGCACAGGGCTGAATCAAGCACGCAGCCCTTGCCCACCTTCGCTCCCATCAAGCGATAGTAGAGACTCAGCATTGGAGTCCCCGAGAGGTAACCCGTCCCGGCAAGCGACTGATAGCGGGTCACAAACCACCATCGTAAGTAGTATGATCCACCAATCGGGTAGGCCCCCGGTCGATAACGGCCGATGACGGCCCATTTGATCACGACACTGGAAAAAACGAGAGTGGGATAGCTGAAAAGAACAATTGCGGTGATCCAGGAGGCCTTTCCGGCCAGGCCCATGGTGGGATGATCGAAGGCTCGCGAAGCGATATAAAAAGTTCCCAGCGCAATCGTGGTGATGATGGCGTAGAGGAGGTAAATTCCAAGCGCTTGGATGATGGCCACGGAAGGTCGGTTCAACCCGTTCAGAGGACGATCCTTGGCAGGGCGGACGTCCTCCTCTTCTTCAGGTTCCCGGTTGTCGAGAAACGTGGCGAGGGCACCGAGGGTGGGATGATTGTAAACTTCGCGCAACGCGAGATCCATTTCGAGGACGTCGCGCACCTTCGTCACCATCTGGGCGGCGAGCATTGAATGGCCGCCAAGTTCGGTGAAAAAGTCATCGGTCGTGTGAAGTTCCACGCCCGGAAAAGCCTCACTCCAAATCCTGGCAAGCGCGATCTCCATCTCAGTGGTCGGAGGACTTGAAATCTCTTTTTTTGCTCCTCGGAAAAGTTGCTTGGGTGCAGGGAGTTCCCGCCGATTGATCTTACCGCTGGACAAGGTCGGGAGGGCGCAGAGCACGTCTAAAAACTTTGGAAGCATGTAAACCGGTAGTTGGGTCTTCAAGGTCGCGTGCAATTCGGCACGGTCCAACTCCTGGGCATCGTCCTTGAGCACGACATAGGCCGCCAACTCTTTGCCCCCGCCTTCTTCCATGACATTGACGACGGCCGACTGAATCTTCTCCTGCTCCAGGAGCAAGGATTCAATCTCGGCAAGTTCAATGCGGTAGCCGCGAATTTTGACCTGCGTGTCGATGCGTCCGAGGAAAAGGAGTTCTCCGTTCTCATCCCACTGTACAAGGTCTCCCGTGCGATAAAGACGCTGCACCTCGGTGCCGCCATTGACCGGTAGCTCGACATCCATGAAGGCTTTAGCGGTGACCTCGGGTTGATTGAGATAGCCCCGGCACAAAGTTTCGCCTCCGACATACAATTCACCGAAGGCCCCTTCGGCAACGGGCTTCCGGTCGGCATCGAGGAGGTAGAGATCATATCCCCGCAAAGGTTTCCCGATCGTCACGGGTTGATGGGGATGGCACTCGGCAGCCGTCGTATTAACGGTTGCCTCGGTCGGACCATAGACGTTCAGCATGCGACGTCCATTGATGGCCCATCGCGCGATTTGCTCCGGGGGACACTGCTCGCCACTGACAATGAGCACCCGGACCGAATCCAGATCCGTCGTGATCATCGAGAGGGCGGTGGGAACAGTGGAGTAGAAGGTGGCGCGGTGCCGCTGAATGCAGGCCGCCACTTCATTTCCCAGCGCACCTGTTTCCTGCGGGCCCACTACAAGAGAGGCACCATTTGAAAAGGCCAACCACATTTCCTCCACCGAGCCATCGAAGCCCAGCGAGAAGCCGTGATAGATCCGGTCCTCGGGGGTGACCTGACAGACTTCGTTGAAGGCATGGACGAACAGAACAGTATTGCGATGTTCAGTCATCACGCCCTTCGGCTTTCCGGTCGTTCCGGACGTGTAAATGACGTAGCAGAGGTTTCGATCATCGTGACAGACGTCGACCCGAGAGGTGGGTGCGGTGTCGATGAGGTCGGCTCTTTCAGGGCCATCCAGGGAAATGATCTCTCCGTCATACCACTCGCACAGGCCTTTTTTTAAAGAGGCCAACGAAAGCACGGCCGAGACGTTGGCATCGGCAAAAATGTGTCGGATGCGATCTTCCGGAAAAGCGGGATCGATGGGGACATACCCGGCTCCGGATTTCAGAATTCCGAGAATGGCCACGAGCGACACTTGCGAGCGTGACGCGTAGAGCGCTACGAGGTCGCCCGGCTTAACGCCTTTTTCGACGAGGTGATGAGCAAACTGATTAGCCCGTTCGTCGAGCTCACGGTAGCTGAGCGCTTGCTTGTCGGTGATTAAAGCGACGGCATCAGGAGTTCTTTCGACCTGACGCTCGAAGAGTTCGTGAAGTAACAGCGGACCGGTGCTCGTCGGCTGCTGACGATTCAGAGCCGTTTCAGGTGATCGAGTAACCATTTACTATGATGATTGAACTCCTCCAGCCAAGCGGAATTTGACACCGGTCAGTCGTTTTTCAAGCCCTTCCCGATTGTTCCAAAACTCTCGTCCGGCGTCTCCAAGTTGGTCAATGGGGTCGTAGTAGTAGAAGGTCTCATCTCCTTTCACGCTGGGAGCACTCCAGGACGAAATTCCGAGCGAGCGATCGTAGCTGTCGAAGCTCGCCACTTCCCTTTTTCCTCCTCCGCCCGGCGCGTCACACACCACCCGGGGTGTATTGAAGCCCGCGATGGATCCCTGAAGGCGCTTCGAAAGCTCGCAGGCTTCCGTGACCGTGGTCCGTAGGTGTTCGCAGCCCGGCACCATATCGTGAACATAGATGTAGTAGGGCTGAATATTGAGGTAAGCCAACTTCTTGATCGTGCGATACATCACGTCAAAGGAGTTGTTCACGCCGCGAATTAAGACCGATTGGTTTCGCACCTTGATCCCGCGATTAACGAGTTCCTGCATCGCCAGCAAGGTCCAACTGGACATTTCATCGTCGGTGCTGAAATGGGTGTGAATAGAGACCTCCTTCATCCGCTCGCGTCCGGTCTTACAGACCAATTCGAGGGCCGCCATCCACTCGGTGTCGGTCAGGATTTTCATGGGGAGAATGGCGATGCCCTTCGTCGCAAATCGCAGACGTCGGATGTGGGGGATATCGAGAAGCGTCATGCCAATCTGCTTGATTTGCTCGGGGCGCAGCAGGAAGGCATCGCCGCCTGAGATGACGACGTCTTCAATCTGGGGATTCTCGCGAATGTATTGGAAGGTCGATTCCCATTCGCCCTTCGCGGCGCCGTAGGTCGACTTGCTCTTCACGGCGGTGCTGCCGCCGACGACCCGACTGCGTGTGCAGTAGGAACAATACACCGGGCAGAGCGTGATGGGCAAAAAGAGGACCTTGTCCGGGTAACGATGAGTCAGGTAAGGGGTGGCCTTGTCGCCATCCTCATTGAGCGAATCATCCATGTAACAGGGATGGTCATCGAGGAACTGCGAACCGAGCGGGAGGAATTGCTTCCGGATGGGATCGTCCACCGCATTGTTCCAATCGATCAGGGAGAAAATGTAGGGCGTCATGCGGATATTCATGGGCGTGCGCTCGAGCCCGGCTTCGATGTCCTTGGCCAGTGGATCCGGCAACAAATTTCCGAGCATCTTGGCGATCTGCCGCAAGGAGGTCACGCTGTTGCGTTGCTGCCAGGAAAAGTCGCCGAACTCCTCTGCGGTGACATCTTTCCAGCCGGGAATGTTCCGCCAGAAGCGGTCTCCGCGGAAATCGTAGGAGATCTCGGGAAGGTCATTTGGGTCCTTAACCATTAAGGGGTTTGAAGGCGGCATCGAGGTTGCCTCGCCACATTTGAGCATTTCGGTTTTTACGTGAGACGACATGAATAAGAGATGAATTAGGGGATGCGTAAATAAATACGGTCGAAGGCAGGAGCTGTGGATGCGGCCAGAGGAACTTCCAGGCCGGAATAGGCTCCGGTTCCGGGAACGGATGTCAGTTCAGTCCAGTTGATGAGATCGTGCGACTCTTGAATGATGTCTTCCAATCCGTCGAAGGAGAACCAGCTCAGCGCCATTGCGTCACCAGCTTGAGTGAGAGGGGCTTCGAGTTCAAAGTCAATCGTATGCACTCCCAAACCCGGGTTGGCTGTGGTGAAGTTGTCAGCGGTCAGCTGGCCAACAGAGGGCCGGCTTCCGGTGGCTGTCCCATAGAGACCCACGTCAAATCCGGCACCCTGGATCATTGCCCAATCGGTATTGGCCGTTGTCCCGTCATTACCATCCAGCCCGTATTTTGCGAGGAGCTGCCAAAAGTAGCCGCCCGAGGTTGATCCGGTGTGAAAGTAGAAGGAGAGGGAGCGCTCACTGCGACCGTAGTTGGCCCGGAGAGCCCCGGTATTGTAAGGAGGCTCAAACGTGTCTCCCTCGTGAAGACCGGTTCCGTTGTTCTTCAATCCTGACGTAAAGCCGTGGATCGACTGACCTAGAACATTAAAGTAGGAGCTGTAAAATTCGAGGTAGGCGAGGTCGGGTTCATCGTTTTCGTTGACCACGGAGATCCCGATCGAGGCATAGCGGGTGGAATCGGATACGCTCAGCATGTTTTCGACATCGAGCTGAAACTGCCAGTCTTGTGAGTTTGGAACGGTGGTAGAAACCCAAGGCAATCCGGCCACATACCCCCCAATCGAAGAGGTTGAGGTGAAGTTGAATTCCTGGTTCGACAGGAAAAGGCGGCCGCTTCCCTTGGTGTAAGCGAACCATTTTTGCAGACTCAGGGGCCGCGAAAAATCTTCTGATCCCCTGAATTGGGCCTTTGCGGTCGGGGCCAGAGCAATCGCAATTGCGACGATCTTTGTTAAGAAAGGGGATCCTTTCGTTCCCACGGATACAGAGGAATCCAGAACCGGGAAGCGAGGGAAAGTAATCGGCTTCTTCATAAACGGAGAAATCCCAAGCCCTTAGCAGGTGAGAAAGTCCAATGGACAGGGCTCGGGATGTTTTTAAGTAACGCGCAATTCAACCAGACCCGCCGATTTAAGTTGCGCAAACTTTCATTTTTTTCGGATTTCCCGAGATTTAGCAGCCAATACGTGAAGATTCCCCTTATTTTGATAGAAATCCAATGAAAGCCAAACCGTGAATGGTGCGTTCTGTAAAGATGGCTATGCCCGAAAATAATCGACGTCAGTTTTTGAGAAAGTCCGGTCTGCTGGCCGGAGGTGTGACTTTTGGAATGCCAGCCTTTGTCCGAGGGCAGAATTTAAACTCCAAGATTCAGGTCGCCTGTATCGGAGTCGGGGGTAAAGGGGACAGCGATACCCGGAATGCCGCGAAATGCGGTGGTGAAATTGTCGGGCTTTGCGATGTTGATCGCGGCACTCTTGGTAAAATGGGCAAGGTTTTTGAAGGTGCCCAGCAGTTCACCGATTTCCGTGAGATGCTGACCAAGTTGGGAGATAAGATCGACGCAGTGACGATCTCGACACCCGACCACGTCCATGGCGTTGCTGGAATCATGGCGATGCAAATGGGCAAGCATGTTTATTGTCAAAAGCCGCTGACCCAGACTGTCTGGGAGTCCCGCATGATGCGAAATCTTGCGGTCGAGAAGAAGTTGGCGACCCAGATGGGTAATCAAGGCAGCGCCTCTGACGGTCTTCGCCGCTCGGTTGAGATCATCCAATCCGGTGTGATTGGAAAACCGCTGGAGCTTCACGTTTGGACCAACCGGCCGGTTTGGGCCCAGGGATATGACCGCCCCCAGAGTGCGGATTCAGTCCCGGCGTCGCTTGATTGGGAATCATGGATCGGGCCTGCCAAGATGCGCCCCTACAAGAATGGCATCTACCACACCTTCCAATGGCGTGGCTGGAATGAATTTGGCACTGGTGCCCTGGGTGACATGGCCTGCCACACCGTGAACATGCCTTTCCGCGCGTTGAAGCTCGGGTATCCTACCAAGATCGAGTGTGAGATGGCTTCGCGGATTTATGATGAGACCTATCCTCTGACCTCGCGGGTGCGGTTCGAATTCCCCGAGCGGGACGGGCTGCCGCCACTGAAGTTCTGGTGGTATGATGGCAATCCCCAGCAGGCCTTTGACCCCATCCGTCCGAAGACCGATGTCGTTCACGAAGTGATCGAACTCAAGGGTGGCGAGCTTCCCGGAAGTGGTGCCGTGATCATTGGTGAAAAAGGAAAGCTGTTCTCCCAGGACGACTACGGTCGTGATTTCTTTGTGAAGTTGAATGATGAGAAGGGCTATCGCCCCGCGAAAGATCATCCTGCTTGCCAGGGTGTTGCCGAAACAATCCCTCGTTCACCGGGTCACGAACAGGAGTGGTTCGACATGATGAAGGGCGGTGCTCCGGCCTATTCCAACTTCGAAATCGCGGCCTACTTGAATGAGGTGATTCTTCTCGGTTGTATCGCCCAGCGGGTGGGCGAGGGACACCCGATCGAATGGGATGGCCCCAATATGAAGTCGCCGAGCAGCGCGAGGGCAACCGAGCTTGTGAAGCGGGATTACCGTGAAGGTTGGGCTCCCAAAATCTAAATTAAGGAGTAATTGCTAAGATTGATCCTCAAGCAGGATTCCCAGAGTGATTTTGCTCTGGGCACCCTGTCTTTTTCTCACGGCATTCCATTGGGCGAGGAAAATTTGCTCCTTTTCGGGCGGCAAGACGTTTGAAAGTCGGGCTTCGAGTTTGCGGTCGGTTTCTTCTCTGAGTGATTGGAGGAGGGACAGGTCCTGGTGCCCGGCCAGAAATCGCCAGCATTCGAATTCGCAACCAGTGGCCTCCTGGGTCTCGGTCCGGGCCTGATGGAACTCTTCAAGGAGTCGGACGTAATCTTCCTTACCGAGATCATTGACGAGGTTGACTTGCGAGAGCGCCTTCCGGTCCGGAAATCTGGCCTCGTGCTCTAGAAAGAGTTGGAAGTCTTCGTCGTGGTTGAGAAATTGGCGGATGAGCAGGTTGTTGGCGGCTAGCATGTTTTCCAGCTCCTCGAGGATGGGCCCTTTCCAAAGCTCTCTTGAAGGTGCCATGGGGCTTCCCGCTACATTTCCAAGCGCGAATTCGCTCTTCAGCTGTGTCACTGAGAGTAGCTGCCGGGGTATTACTAATCTGACCTTTCACTTGAATTGTTGATTGGCAAGTGGGGCAGGGAGCCGTGGATTCAGTGCTTTCCACTCGCAGGGTTGCGTTGCAGGGAGGGCAATTGAATAGGATGAACATAAAGAAAGGGTGATTTCTTAGGCGTGTCATCCGGTCCAGGTTGACGGCTGATTATTAGAAGGATTCCTAGAAGGAAGTTGCAACAAAAGAGTTTCGCGCCATTCTTTCTGAAATGGCAACGATTGATTCCGCCAAAGCCTTAACCGACGACCTCGTCCCGGTGGCTCGATTTCCGTTGCTGAGAGATGCCCAGGAGCATGCTTTGGTTGTTCTGGCCATGAATCTCGACTGCTTGATTACGATTGATGAATCGGGATATCTGATTCACGCCGACGAGGCTTTTACCGTCGCGATTCACGAGGAATTCCGTCTCTATGAGGCTGAGCAGGGGGCGACTCCAAAACCGGCACATGTTCCGATTTTCGGGTCCGGAGTTGAGTGGGCACTCGTCTGGATCGTGTCGCTTCTGGTCTGCTTTACCCAACAGCTGCAGCATCCAGGGGTTGTTGATCAATATTTGAACTCATCACAGGGGGTGATTGGTGAGGGGCAGATCTACCGTGCTTTCACAGCTCTTTTTCTTCACGGAGACTTGAATCACTTGATGGGAAACGCGGTTTTCGGACTGATCTTTGGAATCCTGGTCGCGAATTCCTTTCGTGCCCACTTGGGGTGGGGTTTGATTTTTCTGTGCGGTTTTCTGGGAAATCTGCTCAACGCCTGGATCTTCTTTCCTGACCCGTTCCAGTCCCTCGGTGCTTCGACGGCGGTTTTTGGCGCGCTGGGTTTATTGGTGGGGTCGGGCTTGAGCCTGGCTTGGGCTGAACGATCCTACCGGAAGGGCTTGCGGGCTTTCGCCCCACTCCTGGCGGGAGTGATGATCTTTACCATGAATGGGATCGGTGAACCGGGAGTCGATACTCTCGCTCACGTGAACGGAATGTTGTTTGGGATCTTGCTGGGATTTCCGGTGGCGCAAGTTCTTGCTAGAAAGACGGCCTAGTGTCGTATCTGGCTTATGCGCACTTTGCTTCTGACAGCCCTCACGACGGCCTGCTTACATGCTTACACCCCGGTTCCTCTCAAAGATGGGGCCCAGGCTCCTGACTTTTCGCTCCCAGCTGTTGATGGGAAAACCTATACGCTCAAGGATTTTTCCGGCGGAAAGGCGATGGCGGTCATTTTCACGACCAATCATTGTCCCGATGCCATTGCCTCACACGGGCGTATGATCGCTCTGGTTGATCAATTTAAAGGTAAGCACGTGAAGTTTGTTGCCATTAATAGCAACTCGCCCGAAGGCCTGCATCCGCCCGAGTTGGGGTGGACGATCTTCGATGACAGCTTTGAGCACATGAAGTTGATCGCCGAGGATTCCAAATTCAATTTGCCCTATCTTTATGACGGCGAGACCCAGGAGGTCGCTAAGGCTTACGGGGCGGTTGCAACACCCCATGTCTTCATTTTCGATGCCGATATGAAGCTCCGTTACAATGGTCGGATGGACAACGGGAAGCGTCGCGTGGGCCCGGTTGAAAAGAATGAAGCGCGTGATGCCATCGAAGCGATTCTGGCAGGGAAGAAGATCGAGGTGCCCAAGACTCGTCCTGTGGGATGCACCACCAAGTGGAAGGAGAAAGCGGGGATGGTTGCCGGAGAAGATAAGAAATGGAAGGAGCAACCGGTGACGGTCGAGCTCGCTCAGGCGGACGTGATTGCGAAGCTGGTTGCCAATAAGGAGCGGAGCGGGATGCGATTGATCAACCTCTGGTCCACGAGCTGTGGTCCCTGTGTGATGGAATTTCCCGATTTGGCTGCGATTTATCGCCAGTATTCATGGCAGGAATTTGAATTCATCCCGGTCAGTCTCGATGCCCCCGGTGATCTGGAGAAGGTGAGCAAGTTTCTGAAGCGTCATCAATGTGGACTCTCTCCCCGCACCAAGCCCTTGGTGGAAGAGGATGGCCGTAAGGGGAACAACTATATCTTTGATGGCGATACCGAGGATCTTGCCAAGGCGATCGGTCCCGAGTGGGACGGAGCCCTGCCATACACTCTTTTGGTTGGCAAAAATGGAGAGGTTCTCTTCCGCCATTCCGGGCAGATTGAGCCGCTTGAGTTGAAGCGTAAGATCGTCGCGCAGGTTTGGAGATCGAATGCGGAGTAGTTGGATTGATCTCAGCGCTCCAGGTCCGATGCCAAAATCTCCAGCGTCATCCAGTTTAGGGCGTTGACTTTGGTGATTTCAAATTGCCGTTGCTCGCGACCTTTCGGGGTGGACTTGAGGGCCACGTTTCCACGGAGGTTTGGACCAGTGATGAGTTGGGAAAGAGTTTTGTAGTCGGGATGGCTCCGGTCGAAATACCGCAGGATGGATTGATCCAAATCGGGTCAGTGTCCTTCAAACGACTGCCATTGCGAGTCGTCGGAATAATCGCCTTGGTAGTGGTGTTCCTCTTTGAGGATCAGTCTCATTTCCGGGGCGTGGTCGGCCTTGCCCGAAAGGAGGTCATCCCATGGAACAGCGCCGCATCGCGCGTAGAAGTCAAAGCCGATTTTAGGGCCCTTGGGCATTGGCGTCAACTTAAGCATAAAGCGCTGATAGAAAGCGCACCAATGCCCTCGCCTTCATGCTCGACGCGCTCGCCCTCTCCTTGCTCGAAAAATGGCACGATGGAACCCGCCATATCCCCGACCTTAAACGCCCCTTCGGCCGGGTCCTCGTCCAAGATTCCTCCCAACAAAAACTGCCCAAATCCAACCACGAACATTTTCCCGCCCACGGCAACGGCAAGAGCGTCACCGCTGGAGTCAAGGTGGATCTCGCCCTCGACCTTCTCAGCGGTCGCGCCCTCTTTTGCGTACGCCACTCCGCCACCGAACAAGATCGCACCCTTGGGAAAACTCTTCGATGACTGGAGTGCCATGATCCTGAAATGCCGAACAATGTCCGAAATTTGGAGCTGCCAACCCGACATCCGCCACTTCGCCATGGACGTCCACAAAGACCGAAAACCCCTTGAAGACACTTGGATTCACCTCTTGAGTTGACGCGAATGGGCCCTTGGGGTCCAGGGTGAGGATGATATTTCTGGGGTTTCCTTCCTCCATTGTCGCTACATAGCGAAGGATGGACAGGGCGTTGGTTTTGCTCCCGATTCCTTTTCGGAGACGGGTTAGATTGATGATTTTTTCAATTTTTCCGGGGTCTTCTGTGAAAAATACGCCCGGGCCCTTTCTTGAACGATTTCGGGGGATTTTCAGTAGGACCGTCTTTCTTCAACCGTGGGTGCATCTCGAAACTGTTTGAGGACTTCTCTAGGCAAATCGCCCTCGCAAGTGATCTCCGGCGATGGGACCGCTACTGCCTGGCCCCCATTTGGCGGATGGGTGGGTTTGGAAGGAGGGAATATGAAGATGATCAGAAACCCAAGTAGGAGCAGGCAGGTCACCACGGTGAGGAGCATGGACGCCCTCCGCGATGAAAGAGGGCGTTGCGGCTTTTCAAAATCGAGCTCTTTCGCGCGGTTCGCCTCAGCAGCAGTGTGCCACTCGCTTTTGCGAATTCGCTTTTGTTTTTGCTCCATTCCTAAGTGGACTCATTCCTCGGATTCCCATGATTAGGAAGCCTTGCGCGTACGGCGCAAGGAGATACCGCCGGCACCGAGCGCCAGAAGGGCAAGGCCGGAGGGTTCGGGAACGGGGGAGAACTCGTTAAAGAATTGTCCGTTTACAAGGGCGGCGTTCGGGGTGGTAGGAGCGCCGATGCCATCGTCAAAGACGAGGCGGGCGAGGTTGGTTATTTTGCAACATCGAGGAGGGGATTGATGACTTTCCAGTCTGCGGCATCCCAACCGATGAGAAGGACCTTTCTGGCGACGTCTGCACTCATGAGATCAGGATATTGAGGAAATAGGGATGAATGAAAAGCGCTTCAAGATTTCTGGTTGATTGTAGGCGCTGTTGTGAGGGCGGCTTTATTGCCCGTTGACCTCCACGAATTGGTCCGATGAGTTTTCTTTCATTCTTTAGTTCCCTTTATCGGAATTGTGTGGCACAGGTTCCAATCCATCTACACTCCTACCATGTCCCAATCCATTGAAGATCTGAAAGCCATTCTTAAGGCTCATCCCGAATTTACTGTGACCGAGCCGGAACCCGGCTTTCCTGTGATCGAAGTTCAAACGACGGTTTCAGCGGCAACCATCGCTCTGCACGGAGCGCAGGTTTTAACATGGGCTCCCACGGGCCACCCACCCGTTCTGTATGTGAGCCCCAAGGCCAAGATGACTCCCGGGACTCCCTTACGCGGAGGTATCCCCATTTGCTGGCCTTGGTTCAACAAGCACCCCGAGGATCCCACGAAACCCGCTCACGGCTTTGCTCGGACCCGCTTTTGGGAACTCGTGTCCTGTGCGGTCGATGGCAAGGTTGCCACGATTATGTTCAAGCTTCATGCTGATGACGAAACCAGGAAGCTGTTTCCCCATGAGTTTGAGCTGACAGCCACCATTCGGATTGCGGACAAGTTGCGCGTGAAGCTCAACATGAAGAATACCGATGAGGAAAGTTACGGGGTGAGCTCCGCACTGCACACCTACCTTTCGCTCGGAGATATCGAGCGGATTCAGTTGGAGGGAGTCAAGGGCTCCCACTACATGGATCAACTCACTGATGATAAAGAAGCGGTCTATCAAGAGAAGAACCTTCAGATTAAAGGTGAGGTTGATCGGATTTATCAATCAATGTCTTCAGTGTTGGTCCGTGACCTCGATCGCCAGCGCTCGGTCTTTGTTGATAAGGCTGGTTCCCGTTCAACGGTGATTTGGAATCCCTGGAAGGCGAAGGCGAAGACCATTGCCGATCTCCCGGACAGTGGATACAAGGAGTTCGTCTGCGTTGAATGTGCGAACGCCGGGACCGACAAGCCGACTTTACGCCCGGGTAGTGCACACACGGTTGAGACCATTATTGGTCTGAGGCCGCTGAACTGAGGGGCAAAAAAATACCTCACTGCGGTAGCACCGATAACCGCAGCGAGGTGGATGCTCAAATCTCCGGGTAGGGAGGTGATGAGAAAATTGGGTGGGAAGGTTCTTAGCGGAATTTTCTAGCCTTCAAGGATGTCTTCAACATGGCCAGGTAGGGCTTCGCACCACCGGGCTGATAACCTGTTTTTTTGAAAACCTTGCCGTTGGCGTCCATCAGGAGAACGGTCGGGAATCCGGTGATTTTATATTCCTTGGCGAGGGCTTCGTTGGCCTTCTTTTCGGCTTCAGGAAGCTTCTTCTTTTTCGGGAAGTCCAGGACGACGACGACAAAGTCTTTTTCCACACCGGATTTGAACTCCTTCTGGGAGAACACTTCCTTCTCGAGCATCTTGCAGGGAGGGCACCAGTCTGAACCAGTGAACTTCACGAGGAGGCTTTTCTTCTCTTTCTTAGCCTGGGCCTTACCTGCTTCGAAATCGGTCAGAAAATCACCCGCGCTGGCGATGCTTACGGAAGCGGTGGCGATGAGAGCGATTGCAATGTGTTTTAATGGGTTCATCATGGCATTAGGCGTCTCCCGGGAAGGTTTTATTCCAAAATTGTCGTTATTTTTTTGGGGCATGGTAATTCCGGCTGATGAAACCACGCCTCGTGATCGCCACTCGGAATGCCCATAAAGTTGATGAAATCAGCGCGATTCTTTCGGAATTTGAAGTGTGTGACCTTTCGGTGATCGAGAATCCACCGCTGGTCGATGAGACGGGAACGACCTTTTTGGAAAACTCGACCCTCAAGGCCGTGGCCATTAGTAAAGTGACGGAGGGATTGGTTCTCGCAGACGACTCCGGTTTGGAGGTCGACGCGCTCGGTGGAGAGCCCGGAGTTGATTCGTCGAGTTTCGGAGGAGAAGAGGGGAATGATGCCTTAAACAATGCGAGGCTGGTCAAGGAAATGGCGGGCAAGGCGGATCGCACGGCCCGTTTTCGCTGTGTCATGGTGCTTGCTCGAAATGGTGAGGTGCTGGCGGATTTCTCGGGAGCGGTGGAAGGGCGAATCGCAGACGAGGCGGCTGGAGCGGGCGGTTTTGGCTATGATCCGTTCTTCGTGCCCGTGGGATACGAGACCTCTTTCGCGGAACTCGGCGAGGAGATTAAAAATACTCTTAGCCATCGGGCGAGGGCGCTCGAAGGCGTTAAAGGGTGGCTCGCTGAAGTATTTAAAAATAATTGACTTTGAAGGTGCTTTAATCAGGGTCTTCTTAAAGTTCTAACGCCCCCCTTTATGAATCTTCGATTTCTTTTCCTTCTCTCACTGGGTTTCGTGCTCGCAAGTTGTGGAGTAGACCCTCGCTGGGGGCCTCCACGCACGGGTTTGCTTGAGCCGCTGAAATGGCAGTATGAAGGCTTAAAACCAGGACCGGGCTCAATGCAGACGATGCCTGTCGCATTGAGCACGACTTCGTATTAATTCCGCGAAGCGCTGGACTACTTGATCTCGAAAGAGAAGGAGCCTGATTTCGTGATGAGCGAGATCATTTGGCCGAACTTCCCGGCAATTTCGACACCGGGAACGTCCTCGATGGATTTGCCTCCCTCGGTGACCGTCTGACCTTCTTGAATCGGAAAGGCCATGCGGGAAAGGACTCCGGGAGGGACGGTGACTTCAACTTTCAGGCCGCTGTCCGCGAGCTTCTCCCAACCGATTTTCACCCTGCCGACAGGAGAATCGTAGTGCGCCTTCACCCACTTGACGGAGTCGTCGCTTGGGATGCTGGGAGCGATGCGAATTTCTTGAAAGCCGGCGCTCGAGGCATCGATACCGGCAAGTTGACTCATCATCCACTCGGTCGTTCCGGTTCCGATAAAGGCCGGGCGTTGTTCAGCGGTGAGTTTGTGGAGGACATTGACGGCTTCATTTTGATGACCGATGAGCGGAAGCACTTGTAGGAGAAAGTGGGCACCTACGGGGCCTACCTTCGGGCCGTCTTTTTTCAAAGTTGCCAGAAAATCGGCAATGACAAGGTTCAGATTCTTATCAAGTTTTTTCCCCTCGCGGTCTTCCGGAAGGACGGAGCAACGCAGAGCGAGAAGTTGGGCGGTTAGGGAGCTGTCTTTCAAAGACCCGGCTTCGTTGAGGTATTGCTCGCCGAAGCTTTCTCGAATGCGGGCGGCATAGTCTTTGAAGCGGATGACGTTCAGAGGCTGTATCGCAGGACCAGCGAGCTCGCGGACCTGCCGATTGGCGTAGCCGAGATAGGTAAGGTCAGTGAATTCCGCAGTGACATCTCGGGCTTGGTATCCCTCTCCCCATTTGCGGCCCTGGAATTTGATGTCCACTTTCTCGCGAGCCATCATGTGTTTTTCAAGAATATCCCAACGTTTTTTTACAAGCTCGCTGTCTCCACCCATCCACCAGACGGGGTAATTCACGGTGATGCCAGCGTCGGATGAAACCGAACCGAAGTGTTTTGAACCCGGATGAATTGGGAAAAATCCTTCTTCTGTTCTTTGGGCATCCATCAGACGCAGCCATTCGGTAAGCAGGGCGGTGGAGTCGAAGTTAAAGAGGTATTCGCGGGCTGCCCGTTGAAGTTCGGCACCAGTGCCGAGGGCGGCGACATCGCCCTCCGCGAATTTGTCAATCTTGGTCCGCAGTCCACTGATGCTATCGGCATAAAGCTGGTTGAGGACTGTAGAGCTGCTCTCGAAGCCTGAGGTGCGGGATGGTTTTGAGAAAGTATGCGGCCCCCCCACTTGAAACGAGGCATCATCGGACCAGTCGCCGAGTTCCTTGTTTTCATCGCGAACACGGACCATCCAGTGGACAGTTTGCCCGTCTTTGAGAGGTGTTCCGGCCCAGGGAATAAACCGGCGTTGTCCGCCGTTTGAAAGCTCGCCTTTCCAGAGGTCGGCCTTCTCTTCGGTGAGGAGGTCCTTTCTGCTGGCGGCGAGAATTTGGTAGCCCGTCTGGAACTTGGAGCGCTCGTCGGAAATGAGATGCCAGGAAAACCGGGGCGTTGAGGAAACGCCGGACGGGTTGACCTGGTTTTCAACCTTGGGATGACCAACTTTTACGGGGGCTGCCGCTGCCACCAAAGTTGTGCAGAGAAACGCAAGTAAGATGCCGTGCTTCATTGGAGATAAGAAAACCCGTCGCATGCTAATGCGCAAGCCGTGATGTGGGCGGGGAGATCACTTCTCTTGGAAATTATTTCGGGCTTTGGCTGAGCGGCTCCTTTTTGGCGAGCGCTTTGAGGATTCCGGCCTTGATGCGGCTCCAACTCCGGGTGTGAAAGAGGGCGATCGGTTGTTCGGTTTCGCCGTGAGCCTTGAGCGTCGGGGTGTATTGCTGATTATTCCGGGCTGCGGCCATCGCCTCAAAGGCCCGATCGGGACTGAAGTTCAGGACATCCTTGGAGTCCTGTGTAGCGCCGAGTGCCAGCAGTCCGAGACTGGTGAAGACCTCATTGAGGGCCTTGCGGGTGCTTTGAAATTGGGGTGAGTGTAAAAAAGGAAAGCGGAAGTAGCGGCCCCGTTGGAAGCCCGGGCGCACTGCCTGATAGGCTTCGTCGAGACACTCTTCGATAAAGCGGATGCCTACGATACAGACCTTGAAGCGGTCGCGGTCTGCTTTCATCAGCTTCATGTTTTGGTGAAAGGCGGTGTGGTTGAAAACCTCGCAAACATAGCGGTCGCCGTCTTTGATTTTTAAGAGAGCCCGCACTGCTCTCATGAAGGCGGGCTTTCGCTTGCCAAGGATCACAAGAGCTTCTTTTTCAGGGTCTTTTGATCTCAGGATTTTACTGAGGACTTTCTCCGAGTTGTCAGGAACGTTGGCGAAGAAGATGGCCCGTGCGTGATGTTTCTTCAAGTCGGTCGCGATCTCCAGAGCGCTCGAATCGCCATCTTTGGCGGGAATTAGCTGATCATCGAAGGTGAGAATGGCGCCAGATTCAGGGCGGGGCTCATCCAGCATGATGGTGCGCTGGATGATCCGGCGGAAGGGCTTGCTATCATCATCTCCAACATGCCCCATCGACTTCCCCTTGGTGAAAAGGAGGTCGGGATCTTCGGCCTCCGGGATGGCGGGGGTGGGGGAGTCAGGCGTGTCCATTGGACCTTCTGTCACCTCTTGGGCAAACAGGGGAGCCATCAAGAGGCACAGAAATAGCAGGAGCTTCATTCCTCTTCCGGGACAGGCGCTTCTCCTTTGACGAGACTCGTGAATTGTTTGATCCACTTGGGCGCGGACTTGTGTTTGAGATTCTCTTTGAGGTGCTCGAGCATCCGCAGGGCGGCGCCTTTTTCGTCTCCATTGGAGAAGAGATCCACTTCCATGGTCCAGATCAGATCGTTGCGTCCTTCAAGCTTCCATTTTTCGAAGGCGGGTTTGAGGTCTTTGTCGGCTGAGCCCTCGTTCGCAAATCCCTCGAGGATGAGGCCTTCGTGCTCGATGCGCTTTTTCCAACCAGACTGGAGCTGGGTGAGGGTTTCAGGTGTGCGGAAGGGAGGGAGAACGACGAGGTCGTAAACACCTCCGATATCGAGAGGGGATTCGGGCCATTCGCCAAGGTTGAGCGCGTCGACCCCGTAGGCCTCGGCAAAGATGGATTCAGTGGGCTTGGAGCGGAGGAGGGCCCGGTTGTCTTTTAAGTCATCGGCATCTTTGAGAATGGCGTCGAGGACGGCCATGCAGCGGGGACCCATTGTTTCTTTTTCTTTTTTGTCCTGCGCTGCTTCCAAGGTGAGGACGAGCCAGTTGAGTTGGTGCCGGAGGGCGAGGCGAAACTCGGCGTTGTCGGTTCCCTCGCTGTGCCGGCGTTTCCACTCCCGGAATTCGCTGGTCTTTTTGGCTTCATCCAGGAAGCGGACTTTTTCGATACACTTGAGGTAGAGGTCGTGGGCGGCGGCGTCATTTTTTATGCCTTCTTTAAAGGCCGTCAGGGCAACGGTATACCGGCCTTTGACCGTGCTGTTTGAGGTTTCCTGGATTTCCTGAAGGCGTTCCAAGAGAAGCTCGCGTTCGGTCACGCTGAGGGGTTTTTCCTGGGCCTGAAGAGAAGCCAAACCCAAAGTGGCGGCGGCGAGAATCAGCAACGTTTTCATAATTTCCCCCACTATTCAGATTCTAGAAGCGGTGTCGAATCGGATCGTATTTTCGGAGGGAAAGAATTCTAGGGAAGCGCTGAACAAAGGGACGATTCGCCCAAGATTCTTTGCTGATTAATTTCGGGACCGTACCAAGTCTCCGATTCGCGTCAGAGGCGGTCTACCTCGATCATTTTCAATGACGATTCCGAGGTTTTGGCAGGCTCTTTTGGCCTCCGCGGCCCTCTTCACCTTTATTTTAGGCCAGCTTGCGAGCTGCAACCACGAGGGTTCCCAAGCCAAAGGGCACTTGAAGTTGGTGATAATTTTTTGCGAGTCCCCGGTCGCGGGTCTTGCGGTCGTGGAAGAGGGCGCATTGATGATGGTGGCATCAGGCACGGGGTCGCTGGCGAGGTTGATCCCGAGAAAAGCGCGCATGGCCTGATTTTTGGTAAGATTCCTAGGGTTTCCGGTGTAGCTTCCGAATATCTATGTTCAAAACACTCATTGTTGTCGGCCTCCTTCCCTTTCTGTTCAGTGGGTGTGATGTCGAGGACGATCCGGAATTGGTCAGGCAACTCGACGAGACAAAGGCCAAAATAGTTGTGGTCGAAACTGAGTTGGAAGCTGTTGAAGCTGAAATTAAAGAAATCCGGATGACCGATCCTTCGGAAGAGCTGCCCAAAATCAAGGTGGAGGTTGAAAAGGCGGTCGCCCAGAAGGCAGAGCTTGAGAAGCAAATTATCGAGATAGGCGAAGCCCGAAAAAAGGCGGCCGAGGATCTGACCTCATACCAGAAGAAGTATCGCCTCCGCTAGAACCCCTGGAATGCCTTCATAAGATGTTTAAAAAATTAAATTTCCTCACGCCGATAGTGTGTGTCTTCACGATGGCCGGGCCAGTTCAGGCTGAAAAGCCCCGGGTGGGGACGGTTGAGAGCGAGTTGATCAACCACCAAGGAATGCTCGATAGCATCTCGATGAGGCTGGACCGGAAAAAAGACGAATTAGAAGTTTATCGCAAGTATCAAGAGATCAATGCCGAGATCGAAGAATCGACCAGGAATCTGGAAGCGAGCAAGAAAGAGATCGCCGGACTGGCGGAGCAAAAAATCGCTGTGGGCGATGAAGCTTCGCTCGTGCAGCTCATGTTCGAGGACTACCGCGATCAGTATCGCCGGTCCGAGCGGCTGGCCGCGGTAGGCGAGATCCTGGATCTTTCGGAGACCAAGGGAGAAGCCTATCAGGAGTGTAAGGTTCTCGGAATTAGCCCGTTGCATCTCAGGGTCTCCCGCCCCACAGGAGCGGAGGGGATTCCCTTCAAAGATCTTCCGGTTTCAGTTCAGGATCGTTTTCAGTTCAACAACGAGGAAGCTGCTGAATATGCCTCGAAATTGGCGAAATCCGATACAGCCCGGGCCTTGGCCTATAATCAGTGGAAGTCCGGTAAAAGTGCCCCTCTTCCGGGAGTGACCAGCACGGACAAGGCCGTGCAACTTACCCAGTTGGAATTACTTGCGAAGAACACTCGCGACGAAAGTGTCCGCCTCCGGAAAGAGAGCGATGAGTGGCGGGAAAAGGCAGCGCGTTATTGGGAAAGTATTAGTGCTGCGAAATCGCAATCCGGCCAGAAGTCACGCGAAACTCTCGCCTCGCGCGCCGAGGGCAAGGCTGATCAGTATATGGAACTCTCCAGAGTGGCCCGAAATGAAGCAGATCGTCTCGATGGAGAAGTTCACGAGTTGAAAGCGCAGATCAAGGCTGAGAAGTAATACCAACCTAGCCGGCCTCCAATCAGGTGCCTGGTGGGGTAAGGTCTCGGCAGCATTCGTGTTCCCTGTCTCGGATCGTCAGTGGAGTGCTGCGCAAGTGCTTGTGATTTTCAATTCAGGTCGTTTCTGCCGTGCAATTTCCTTAGCGCTGTTCGCCTTTGCAAACGGCGCTTTTTTTGTGAGAGTTTTGAAGCCTATCGAGAGATCAGGATTTCTTCGATTGGTCTATTTTACGTTTGGGGAAATGTCTTTGGCGCAGAAATCTTGCGACTGGGATCTTTCTTCTGAGAAAGCGCTTCAATTAATCGCAGATGACGATCTTGTCCGTCAATTCGATGCCGACCATGGCGGGCCCTGGAGTCCTGTCTTCCTCCTGAGAAGCTGCTCAAGAAAGGAGCTCGTGGTTTGGTTGGATCTTTGCGCTGATTTGAAGAATCCGTAAGATCACGAAGAAACCCAGCTCATCATCAACGAATTTTTGAGGCTAAAGGGAACAGCCTAGATTGTGTGGAGGGTGAAGTCAGCCTCCTGGGTTGAGGGGCTATAGTAAAGGGCCCAACCTCCGAACTTGGATTTGTCATCTGGATGGTTGGGAACCCAGTAGATCACTTGATCTGCAGGGAGGGAATTGGTGGGTTTAAGGCAAGTTTCGTGAGAGGGGGCGAGCCCGCGACTTCGAACGATTTGATCCCTGCGATCCGGGGGAGCTCTTTTGCTTAGAGGAGCTTGGCGCGGAGGGCGTCGGTGGCGGCCTTGGGGTTGGCTTTGCCTCGGGAGGCTTTCATGACCTGGCCGGTGAGGAAGTTGAGGAGCTTCTCGTTGCCACCTTTGATGGCGGCGACTTCGTCGGGGTTGGCAGCGATGACTTCATCGATGATGCCGTCCATGGCGCTGTTGTCGGCGGGTTCGAAGCCGAGTTCCTTGGCAAGGGCGGCGGGGTCTTTTTCGGGCGCGTCCCAGAGGGCGGCGAAGAGGTCCCGGGCCTGGTTGCCGGAGATGGTGTCGGCTTCGAGAAGGTTGAGGATGGCAGCAAGTTTGGGGGGGCCGACGGGGGAGTCGGTGATGGCGAGAGACTTTTCGTTGAGGAGGCCAAGGAGGTTGTTGATGATCCAGTTGGCGACTTTTTTACCGGGGACCTTGGCTTCGGCTTCGGCCGCTTCGAAGTATTGGCAGAGCTGGAAGTCGGAGGTGAGGACGGAGGCGTCGTAGTGGGTGAGGCCGAGGTCTTTTTGGAAGCGGGCGGATTTTTCGTGCGGAAGCTCGGGGACGAGAGGACGGACCTTCGCGATGTATTCCGCGGTGGTGACGGGAAGGAGGTCGGGGTCGGCAAAGTAGCGGTAGTCGTGGGCGTCTTCCTTGGTGCGCATCTCCTGGGTTTCGGAGAGTTCCTCGTCCCAGCGCCAGGTGGCTTGGACAAGGGGCTCGCCGTTGTCGAGGGCGGCGCATTGGCGGGCCACTTCGTAGTGGATGGCTCGACGGACGGCGGAGGTGGAGTTCATATTCTTGAGCTCGATCTTGGTGCCGAGGGGGTCGCTTTCGTTTTTGCGGACGGAGATGTTCACGTCGCAACGCATTTGTCCCTTGTCCATGTCGGCGTCGGAGATGCCACCGGCGATGAGGATTTGTTGGAGGGACTTGAGGTAGGCGAAGGTTTCCTCGGCAGATTCGAGGTCGGGCTCGGAGACGATCTCCATGAGCGGAGTGCCGGCACGGTTGAAATCGATGAGGGTGGAGTTCGCGAGGTGGGTGGACTTGGCGACGTCTTCCTCGAGGTGGATACGGTTGAGCTCGACGATTTTCCCGGGGTTGACGATGCTTTTTTGGGCATCCTTGGGGTAGTTGTGATCGTAGAGAGGGACGCCGCCGCCGAGGCAGAGGGGGAGATCCATCTGGGTGATCTGGTAGTCCTTGGGCATATCCGGGTAGAAGTAGTTCTTGCGATCCCAGACGACGGTGGGCGGGGTGGTGCAGCCGAGGAGCATGCCGGAAAGGATGGTGCGCTCGATGGCGAATTCGTTGAGAACGGGGAGGGCGCCGGGTAGACCGAGGCAAGTCGGGCAGGTGTGGGTGTTAGGTTCGTCGGCGAAGGAGGTCTCGCAGCCGCAGAACATCTTGGTGTTCGTTTTGATCTGGCAATGAACCTCAAGACCGATGGTGACGATGTAGTCTGAAACTGGCACGGCCTTTGTTTAAACGGTAGCGGCGGGAATCTAAAACTCTAAACTTTGCTGACTTGCGTTTGTGCCTGGGGGCGCGCCTTTCCCTCATGCTTTGAATGCTCTGGAAAGTCGCCGAAAAAAAGTCCGGTCGGATGGTTACCCTTTTCGCTTCACGTTTAGGATCTTGGCTCAAAAGCCTTTGGATAAAAGGATCAAGGGGTCTTGTGTCTCTCTGGCGGACCATTTTTTGAACTTTCGCCTCGAAAGCGGAAAACCTCAGCGAGAGATTGCTGAGGACTTCGGTTGCGACCTTGTTTCGTATCAACAATGGGAAAAGGGAGCTGCCGAGCCCCAAGCTAGTGGGAATGGCACTCGGTTAAGCGGGGTTGTCGTCGATTTCAGACCCCGGAAATCGGTTAGATTTTCTTGATAGGTAGTGTGGAAAACCCGGCTATCAGGTAGTCTTTGGTGTGAAACAAAACACTCCCTTCATCACCGGCTTCTCCACGAATCTTTGTGGCCGTGCCGCCCGTAAAAATCAAGACTTTCTCGCCGAGAAACGCCACGCTGTTTGCGAAGGAAACATGCTTGATATTGCCCAACAACTCCGCGACGAAATCAACCCGGAAATTCTTGAAAAGCAAAGCGAAACCCGACGCGTCCGGAACTATCCACAGCCCCTCGTATTTTGGTCGTTTCTGGGACAAGTCGCCAGTGAGGACAGTTCGTGCGCCCGTGCCGTGAGCAGGGTTCAGGCCTGGGCCAACCAACAGGGATTGGCCATTCCCAGCGCAGGGAACTCGAGTTTCTGCGAAGCTCGCAAAGCCCTCCCCCTCGCGATGTTGCAAGAAATCAAGGGCTCACTCTGTGCGCAACTTGATGCCAATCTTCCCCAAGCGAAGCTCTGGCGGGGACACGGCCGTCAAAGCGGAAGACGGCACCAGTGCGCAAATGCCCGACACCGAAAAAAACCGCGCGGCCTACCCCTATGTTCCGGGTTCTAAACCGGAGTGCGGATTTCCGATCATTCGTCTCGGGGGGCTCATTGATCTCGGGCACGGTGGACTTCAGGACTTTTCTTTTTCGAATTTTCAAACCAGCGAGCTGCGGGGGCATGATGCTTTGGAGCATTATCTTCAGGCCAATGACATCCTCGTCGCTGATCGCTTATACCGTTCATACGAAATCATTGCCCGCCTCCAAATGAGAGTCATTCACTTCATTGGCAGAACTCATCAGGCTCGCAAAATTGACGTTCGCAAAGGTCGTGAAATCGGATCCAACGAACGCCTCCAAACCTATCAGAAACCACGGTCTCAACCCCAGGGAAGCCGTCTCACAAAAGAAGAATGGGCGGTCCTTCCCGATACCATGGAGTTGAGAATCATCCGCTCTAAAGGTCCGGATCGTGAGGGGAAGCAACGCGGGCGCTACGTTGTCACAACTCTGCTTGATCCGGTGAAATATCCAGCGGAGGAAGTGGCCTCGCTCTACCATCATCGTTGGGAAATCGAGGTTAGATTCCGAGATATTAAAACGACCCTTGGGATGGAAATGTTGCGAACAAAGTCGCCTGAAATGATCCGCAAGGAAGTGCTCATGCACATGATCATTTATAATCTACTGCGGCTGTTGATGTTGAAATCCGGGCAGGCCCACGGGGTGAATCATGGCCGTCTGAGCTTCAAAGGGACCTTGCAAGTGCTGGAAGAAAACCGTGCGAACTTTAGGAGTGTCGCGGGGCGGCCCCGTTTGAGAACCCGGGAAGTAGGGAATTTTTGGGAGCGAATCGCCGAGCGTTACGTGGAGGAAAGGCCGGGCCGAAATGAGCCCCGAAGAGTGAAACGAAGACCCAAATGCACCCGCTGGATGCAGAAACCAAGACACTCATATTTCGAGCATTTTCGTAGCGACGAACCACCCCTCAAAATCCTCGATCAAGTGGCTTAACCGAGTGCCATTCCGCCTAGCGCAGGCCTCCAACCGGGATCCCAATTGATCTTTCTCAGGGAAATGATCACGCTGCGTAAGACGATCATGAAAGGGCGGACTCTGGAGCAAGCCGCTGGATTTGCCTGGCGATCGCCGGGAAATCCGTGACTCTCAGGTCATTAAATGAGTGCAAAATTTCCCGATCCCGATAAAACATCCTAAAAAGGCTATCAAATCGCAGTATGCTGCTGCCTCTTTTATCCCAAGCTCTTCATTCACGACTCAGGTTATTTTATGAGATTCACACACAACAAAGTGGCAGGCACCCTGATGGCCTGCAGCTGCACACTCCTCTCTCTCCCCTCCGCCCATGCGGAATTGTCGATCACCGAGTTTATGGCCGAAAACGATTCGGTCCTCGTCGACGAAGACGGCGAATTTAACGACTGGATCGAAATCGCCAACTCCGGAGATGCTCCGATTTCAACGGCCGGCTATTATCTCACAGATGATGCCACCCTGCCGGCCAAATGGCTGCTGCCGGACGTGTCCATTCAGCCCGGGGGCTTCCTCGTGGTGTTTGCATCGGGGAAAGATCGCAGCCCGGTCGACGGCGAACTGCACACCAATTTCTCCCTTCTGAATAGTGGTGAGTATCTCGCCCTGATCAAGCCTGACAACACGGCGGCAACGGAGTTTTCACCCGCCTTTCCCAAACAGTTTTCCGACATTTCCTACGGATTCGGCACGGGTGGCGCATTGTTGCAGGAGAAACTGCTGCCAAACGGATCGGAGCTGACCTACCTCGTGCCGAATGCCGACATCGGTGAGTCCTGGCATAGCCCTGATTTTGATGATGCCTCATGGACAGCCGCCCGCTCGGCGATCGGCTTCGGTTATTCCCCTCCGGTAAGCGATGCCATTGGGCCGAATGGAGACGTCCGTTCTTCAATGGGTAATGTCAACGCCTCGATCTACGTGCGCATGCCGTTCGAACTCGAGAATCCGATCGCCGTGGTCAGCCTGACCCTCAAAACGCGTTTCGAGGATGGCTTTGTGGCCTACCTCAATGGTCGCGAGATCGCCCGCCGGAATGCCCCAAATGTTCTGGAGTTCGACTCAAGTGCGACGGCCTCGGGGGAAGTGCTCGCCGATGACCCGTATGAGTTGATTCCCCTGGAGTTCGCCGGAGACCTCGTCGCCGGCACCAATATCCTGTCGTTTCAAGCCATGAACAACGCCGCCGGGTCAAATGACTTTTTCCTGGACGCCGAACTGGACGCCGAGTTGCTGGACCTCAGCGCAGGAATCCAGAAAGGCTACTTCGAGAAACCGACGCCAGGGGCTCCCAACAATACGCTCAAGGTTGGCCCTCCGGGTCCCGTGCAGTTTTCTGAAGCCACAAAGGGATTCACCGATGATTTCTCCCTGACATTGAGTGTGGAAACTCCCGGGGCGGAAATTCGCTACACCACCGACGGCTCTCTGCCGGTCGACGATCCGCTCAACCCGTCGCCGCTCTACAGCAGCCCGATTTCCATCGATGCCACCACCCAGCTGCGCGCCAAGGCCTTCCTGTCCGGTGCTCTGGAGGGCAGCATCGACACTGAAGGCTACATCAAACTCAGTGCCGATTCGGCCACCTTCACCTCGGATCTGCCTATCACCCTGATCGAGGCCTTCGGCGCGAACCGGCAACCCTACGATACCAGCTCGACCGACCGCCGACCCATGATGATGATCATTTGGGAGCCCAAACTCCAGGCAGACGGCGAGATTCGCAGCTCCATGCTCAATCCCCCGGATCTGGTCACCCGCATGGGCGTTCGTAAGCGGGGTTCGAGCTCCGGTGGCTGGCCGAAATATAATATGTCTCTCGAGGCTTGGACCGACAATGACTGGGTCGAGAAAACCATCAGGCCGCTGGGCCTGGGAGGCGAAGACGACTGGATCCTGGAGTGTCGCTACGAATTCGACCGAGCCCTGATGCGCAACCAGCTGATTTATGGTCTCAGCCGGGATATCGGTCGTTATGCGGCACGCTCCCGGTATATCGAGTTGTTCAACAACAGCGCCAACGGTAATGACGTTCGTTACTCCAATGGCGCGCCCTCGGGCGACTATTTCGGCGTTTACACCATTATGGAACGTCTCGATCGCGACGACGATCGCATCGATGTCGATGGCCTTGACGCCACCATCGACTCCGAGCCGGATATCTCTGGCGGGTATATCTTTAAAAATGACCGGGCAAGTCCAGGCGACAGCACCTTCGCCGTCGCAATGGGAACTAGTACCCGTGACTTGGTGAACATTTATCCCTCCGGTCGCTCGAATAATCGCCGCCCCCCCGGCTACCCCCAATTTGTCTGGACCTCAACGCAGCGGAATTGGCTGGTTGGCCGCTTGAATGCCACAAACAAGGCCGTGACCACCTACCCCAGCGGGATTAATTCCGACACCGCCGTCCACTTCACCGACTACATGGATGTCGACTCGTTCATCGATCACCTGTGGTTAAATGCCCTCATGATGAATGTCGACTGGGGACGTCTCAGTGCGTGGATGTATCTGCCACGCAATGGCAAACTACAAGGCGGCCCCATCTGGGATTTTGACCGTACCTCCGGTTGTGATTCAGACGGACGAGCCAGCAGCCCATCCGGTTGGAACCCCTCGGGGGACAGCCGGGTGTGGTACGACGGACAATACCCTTGGTTCGGGCATGTCCTGGGCTTTCGCTCTAACACAGACAACCCGTCGAGCGCGCTAAGCCAGCGACCCGATCAGTTCCAGCAAGCTGTCGACCGCTGGGGCGAACTGCGGGACTCTCAATTCAGTACGGAATACATCAATGCCAGCATCGACGGTCTGGCAGCCCGGATCCGCGAGGCGCAGGCCCGCAACTTTGTCCGCTGGGCGGAACGCTCCGCCAATGGCGGGCAGTATTCGGGCGGTGTTCCAGGCTGGGAAGGAGAAGTCGCCCACCTCAAGGGCTGGCTGCAACGGCGCGTCGATTGGATCGACGAACAATTCCTGCAACGTCCGATTTTGACACGGAATAGTGGGGTCGTCGATCCAGGCTTCGAGCTCGTTCTGAGTTCTACGGAAGGCCAGGTTTTCTTCACCACGGATGGCTCTGACCCGCGCGCTCCAGGGGGCGCTCCCTCGACCTCGGCCACCGTCTTCGACGGCGGACCGGTCGATGAGGTCCTGCTGCCCGAGATTGTGGCTCCAGCCAGTTATCTGGTGCCTTCGGATGATTCACTGGGCCTCGCCTGGACACAACCCGACTTCGACGACACGGGCTGGACCGCCGGTCTCAGTGGCATCGGATTCGAATCGGTTGGCGGCGACCTTGAACCCGGCGTCACTACCGACATTCGCAATGGAATGCTGTCGGTGAATGCCTCCTGCTACATGCGCTTCGAGTTTGATTTCGATAACCGCGAGAACATCAACTCACTGATGTTGGGCATGAAGTATGACGACGGATTCATCGCCTATCTCAACGGGGTCGAAGTTGCACGCGATCGCGCTCCCGACGAGGCCACCTGGAACTCAAGCGCCACCGGCGCACGCAATGACGGCCTTGCCATCGGCTCGTTTGTCCAATTCGATCTCACCGCGAATGCTGACGCCGTCATCAACGGGCGTAATGTGCTGGCCATTCACGGCATGAATGCGAACGTCGGAAGCAACGACTTTCTCTGCCTGCCAACGATTTCCATCAACCACACCGTGGCCGCAACGCCGGTTCCGTTGAACGAAACGACCCTCATCACTGCCCGCACGCACAATGGCATGGAATGGAGTGCCCCTTCAGTTGCAACCTTCGTGATCGGAAGCGAGATCGCATCTGCTGACAATATCGTAGTTTCAGAATTCATGTATCACCCGCTGGAACCTAATGCGGGAGAAATCGCGGACGGTTTCACCGATCAGGATGATTTCGAGTTCATCGAAATCCAGAACATCGGAACGACCTCGGTGAATGTGTCGAATCTCCAACTCAGCGATGGAGTGGAATTCAGCTTCCAGAGTGGAGATTTCACCGAGCTGGCACCGGGTCAATATGCCCTCGTGGTCAGCAACCGGGCCGCTTTTGAGAAACGCTATGGCCCTGCCATCGCCGCACGAGTGGCGGGCGAGTTCGTCCCCGGTATGAATCTGAATAACGGAGGCGAACGCATTCTTCTCGAAGCTACCGATGGCACGGTGGTGAAGGACTTCACCTACGACGATCGCAGCCCCTGGTCGGAACTGGCGGATGGCTCCGGCTTCAGCCTCGTGCTGAGAACCCCCCAGACCAACCCCGATCATACCATCGCTGCGAACTGGCTCCCCAGCTCCACCATCAACGGCAATCCCGCATCCTCCAATTCCACCGGATTTGTGGGTGATCCCGGGGCGGATGAGGATGGCGATGGACTGACTGCCCTCGTCGAGTATGCCCTCGGCCTCGATGACACGGACCGCACCAAGAACGGTGAGGTCATCCAGCTGTTATTCGTGAATATCGATGACAACGATTTTGTCACTGTCACCTTCCCGCTTGATCCCGATGCCACTGATGTTGAGGTCTCCGTCGAACTTTCAGTCGATCTGGAAACCTGGGCCAATAATCCGGAGGCTCTCGAATTGCTCTCCAGCGATCCCAATGAGTCCGGACAGATCATCATGTCCTATCGGACCACCACTCCGGTGAGCGTTTTTGAGAAACTCTACTTGCGTCTTAACGTGTCTATCCAGTAGCCAGTCTACCGAACGGCACCTCCGCAGTTGCGGGTATGCAAGCACGAAGCGACTGATTCGGATCAGGGTTCTCAAGGGCGAAGTGAAAAAACGTTCTCCCTCCGGTCTCTAATTCGGACCGCGACCAGTGAGCCGACCGGTCGGGTGACAAGATCACGCCGGCCGCAGCCACTCCAGGCCGGGGAGGTTGCGCAGGCCCCAAAAGCCCACCAATAGCGCCATGGCTCTACGGACAATACACGCTCGACCGAGACCTCATCCAAAATCCTTAGGGTGGATTTTCGCAGCATTTTGCCTGACACCCTGTGATGGGCCTTTTCTATTTGAAGGGACAGGGGCTTCGAGGATTTTGATGCCGAGTTGATGGTGCCGATGCGCCACGGGACTTTTTCTCCGGGGAACAAACACCCCGATGAACCGATCGACGGTCTTCTTGCCGAGGCCCGGAATCGAAGACCGCGTGATTGTGCCTGATGCCGGGAAAGCGATTGAGGTTTGAGTGGGACTACTTTTGCTTCGAGATCTGAGCTTTTAAAGCACGGAGGTCGTTGTCGATGCGCTCCAAAAGTTCGATCACTTCCGGGTCGCTGGAAACCGGGATTTCCGGGGTTATTGAGAGTTCTTGCATCGTGGTGACGATGATGCCGATGAAGAGATTAAGAATAGTGAAGGTCGCGATGATGATGAAGGGCACAAAGAAGAGCCAGGCCCAGGGATGGGATTCCATGACGGGGCGCACGATCCCCATGGACCAACTTTCAAGCGTCATGACTTGAAACAGGGTGGAGAGGCTGGCGCCGAGGCTTCCGAACCATTCGGGGTGGGTTTGGCCAAAGAGCCCGGTTGCAAGAACGGCGGTGGCGTAGAAGAAAATGGCCATCACCGCCATGACCCCGGAAAGCCCGGGGATGGAGTGGATGAAGGCTGCCACCACTTTCCGGAGGCTGGGAACGACGGTCAGAAGGCGGAGGACCCGCAGGATCCTGAGCGTCCGCAATACCGCCCAGAGGCCCGCACCGGGGAGGAGGGCCACCCCGACGACAAGGAAGTCAAAAATGTTCCAGCCGCTTTTCCAAAACCGGAGGCGGTAGCAGAAGACTTTGGCGATAATCCCAAGTTGAACTGGGCGGGATTCAATCCAGCGGGCAAGCTTGATCCGGAGAGGGGAGATATCGTTTTGTTTGAGAAGATCGTCGAGATCGGTGTCGCTCCTTGCGTCCGTTTTCTCGTTCCGTCTCGGATTTTTTGCAAGTTCTTCTGCTGACCCAGCCTGGGCCAAAAGTCCCTTAAAGCAGGGGTTTTGTGTCAATTAAAGGGAGAGGATTGAGTTCAAGGTTGATATTCAAGATTTCCTAATTACCCTGACTCTAGCCAATATTTCCCGTTGGCTTGGTTAGCTTCTCCTTATTATTTGTCATTTCAGGTTGCTCTTGGGTGACGGAATGTGTACTCAGGTGACAGTCGAAACACTCGGCGGACAGAATAATGGCAATTTCGGGACAGTATTGCATTGGTCATCACGACCGGCAGTTGGACACCAAGGGAAGACTTTCCCTTCCGGTGGACTTCCGTCCAGCAAGCGGCGAAAGCGTTTTTCTCATTGAGGTGAAGGTGCTTGGGATCCCGGCACTCCGTGTTCTGACCGAGGCAGCCTTCACCCAGAAGCTGCAGGATATCGACGAAATGCCCGAGGCCTCAGCCAAGACCCGGGATCGCGCCCGCGGAATGCTCTTTGGCATGTCCATCGAAACCAAGGTCAACGAACAGGGCAAGCTCACCATCCCCAAGGCCCTCGCTGATAGCCACGGACTCTCCGTTCCTGGCGCAGCCCTGCTGGTGGGACGCGGAAAACTTTTTGAAATCTACACTCCTGTAAACGGCGAGGCCCTGAAAGTGGCCGAAGAACGCGATCGCGAAGAAAACGCGGAAATTAACGATGTTCTCGGACTCTCATGACCCGATCACTTTTTTTGACAAATGCTGTATACCACCCCCATCCCGGCGCCGCTCGACTTTCAGTGGCCTCGCAGCTTCAACACCTGGCCCCTGCCTTACAATGCGGCGCCGGTGGTGGGGGGCATTTGCGGCACCATGGCGGAGGGCGCATCCGGATCACCGGATCAGCCCTTTTACCATGAGTCTATTTTACTCGACGAAGTCGTCCACTACCTCGCGCCTTCCGAAGGTCGCCTGATCGCTGATGGCACTCTCGGCGGAGGTGGCCACACCGAAGCTCTCTTGAGCGCCGGAGCCACCGTGAAGGGGATCGACCGCGATGCGGAAGCCCGTTCCTACGCCAGCGAACGTCTCGCCCGTTTTGGTTCCCGCTTCGAAGCAATCGCCGGTTGTTTTAGCGAAATGTCCCGCCTCGCCTCAGAAGGGGAGTGGGGAGGTCTTGACGGAATTCTTCTCGATCTCGGCATTTCCTCTCATCAGATCGATGCCGGGGAGCGTGGCTTTTCATTTCGATTCGACGGGCCTCTCGACATGCGCATGGGTGAGAAAGGCCGCACTGCTGCCGATCTCGTTAACAACTGGTCGGAGGCTGACCTTCGCCAGATCTTTTGGGACCTGGGTGAAGAGAAGTTCGCCCGCAAGATCGCGGGATGGATCGTTGAAGAGCGCGAAAAGGCTCCTTTCAAAACCACGCTGCAACTCGCGGACGGAATCGAAAAACTTCTCGGTCGTCGCGGTCGCACCCATCCTGCCACCAAAGTTTTCCAAGCTCTTCGCATGGAGGTGAACGACGAACTCGGCGAGCTTCGCCGCTTTCTCGAGACTGCGCCCGGACTTCTGAAGCCCGGTGGCCGCCTTGCCATTATTACTTTCCACAGTCTCGAGGACCGCATCGTGAAGAATGCCTTTCGCGATGCTTCCCTGGCTGAAATCGATCGCCCCGAGTGGCCTGCGCCACGTCCCAATCCTGACTACTGCTACCGCTTGCTGACCCGAAAGGGAGTGGCACCCGGGAAAGTCGAAGTGCAACGCAACCCACGTTCACGGAGCTCGCGTCTTCGGGTGGTGGAAAAAGTCAACACGCCCTCCTAGCTTACTATGTCTAACCGCAAGAAACGCACTTCCCAAATCGGTCTGCCCACTTTGATTCTTCTTTTCGTGGCTCTCGCCATCGTGACGACAGGTGGCATTGGCTATGTCTTGATGAAGAACAAGCAGGTGACGGCCCGCCGCGAGATTTCCAAGGTTCAGGAGCAGATGGAAGAGCACAAAGTCTCGATCACGCTCCACAGAACGGACATCGAAGCTGCCCTCGATTTTTACAGCCTCCGTGAACACCTCACGGAGATCCAATCATCCCTTGTCGAGATCCCGTCGGGTGTCGTCGAGGTTTACGCCTCCTCCGATCAGGAATCGCCACCGGGTGAAGCGGTGGCACAACGTTAGCGGATTTATGGAATCAGCAATTAAAACCCGAGCTCTCCTTGTGTGCCTGGTCCTTGTGGCCGGGCTAAGTGCGCTTTCGGTGAAGCTGATTTCGATCCAAGTTTGGGACCGTAAACTCTCGGATAAATCAACGATCCCGCGCTTCATTCTTGAGGAGAAGATTCCTGCAAACCGGGGACTCATTGTGGATCGCAACGATAAGCCCATCGCGCAAAATCGCCCAGAAGCGGCGCTCATCGCCGATGTCAATCACCTCAACTTTTACGATAACCTGACCCGCGCGGTCGCTCATCGCTACGCGAGCCAAGTCGCTGGCTGGAAGAGTCTGAGCGACAAGGAGCGCTCCGAAATTCTGAACGAAACCCGTAAGCAGGTGGTGGGCAAAATGACTCGCGATGAAGTTCGGGCCGAGCATCTTGAATACGCTCTCGATGTCATCAGCCGGGAGCTCCGCATCCCAACCTCCGAGCTGACGACCCGTGTTCCCATTGGGAAAGACTCCCGCAAGAAGCGTATCGTTGTAGAGAAAGGAATCCGTGAGGACCAGGCGCGTAAAATTGAGGATGAGTTGCAAGCCCGTCGTATCCAGGGCTTCAGCTTCGAGCGCTCGCAGCGTCGTTTTTATCCCATGCCGACCTTTGCTCCGCACCTCGTGGGATACATCGATCATACTGGTGAAGGAAAGACGGGGATCGAGCGGGCGATGCAGGATATTCTTGCCGGGATCGACGGGGAGCGTGAACTGAAGCGCGATGAAAATGGTCTCGTTAATCTCACCGAGCCCAAGAAAGTGCGTCCTCCCAAGCACGGGAAGCACGTCAAGGTCACCTTCGATATGGGCATTCAAGCGATTGCCGAAGAGGAACTCGAGATGGCTTGCCAAGCCTACAACACCAACAGGGGAAGCATCACTATTGTGGATCCCCACACCGGCGACATTCTCGCGATGGCGAGCCGTCCACACTTTAACCTCAATCTGAAGGAGAACGTCGAAAAGGCGGGAACGAATTTCGCGACGGCGACGATCTACGAAGCCGGTTCGGTGATGAAGATCGTTTCGATGTCGGCAGCTCTTAACGAACGCGTGGCCTATCGTGGCAGCGTCGTGAACTGCGGTTGGGGTCGGATTCAGCGCAAGGGATACTACGTCAATGATCACCACGCCTACGGCGAGTTGACCTTTGATAAAGTCCTAATGAAGTCCAGCAATACCGGGGCTTTCCTCTTTGCCGAGATGATTGGTCGTGAAAAATTTTACGACTACGTCGATGCCTTTGGTTTTGGACAAGCAACAGGAATTCTGGTGGGAGGTGAGGGTGTGGGAACGATTAATGATCCCACCAACATACAGCACTTTGCCAGTGCCACCTACGGATACGGCCTTTCAGTTACTCCACTTCAGCTGGCCATGGCCTACTCGGTCGTTGCCAATGGCGGCAATCTCATGAAGCCCCGTCTTGTTGACTCGATCATCGCCGGAAATGGCAACCAGGTTGAGTCCATCCCGGTCACGGTGGTTCGCCGGGTGCTGAGCCAGCAGGTTGCAGATCAAATGTGCCTCGCTTTCGAGCAAGTGGTGAAAGATGGAACCGGTCGCCTCGGGGCCGTTCCGGGAATCCGGGTCGGAGGAAAGACCGGCACGGCTTGGAAATGGAATGACGACATCAAGGCCTACGACAGAAATAAGAAGATCCTCACCTTCGCGGGTGTCGTTCCTGTCCCCAGTCCCAAATTTGTTTGTATCGTTACGATTGACGAACCGACCGGATTAGGCGAGTTGGCGATCTCCGGCGGAACCATCGCCGGCCCAGTCTTTTCGAACGTCTCATCCCGGGTCGCTTCTTACCTCAACATTCCACTCACCGAACCGGTGCCCGAAACTGAGAGCTCAATTGCTCTCGCTCCACGATAATGATCTCGCTCCAGTCACTTCTTGAAATTCTCCCGGAGGCCAATGGCCTGCGCATCGAGGATGTCCCTGTCATTAGCGTCACTGACCACAGTGGACGCGTTCAGCCGGGGGCCGTCTTTGTTGCGGTGAGGGGAACTTCGGCCGACGGGCATGATTATCTCGAGGAGGTGATGAAGAAAAATCCTGCCGCAATTATCGCCCAGCGCGTGGCTCCTGCCGAATACCCCGGACTCTGGATTCAAGTGCCCGATACCCGCGTGGTGCTTGGTCGTTTGGCTGCCCGCTTCGCGGGAGATCCGGCGGCTTCTCTGCGCGTGATCGGCGTAACTGGAACTAACGGTAAGACCACCGTGACCCATTTTATTCACGCCCTCATCGAGCGGGCGATGATCAAATGCGGGATGATCGGTACGATTAAAATTCACGATGGCAAAACCCTCCGCGACGCTTCCCACACCACTCCCGGTGCGGTTGAGCTTCAGAGCATTCTCCGCACGATGAAGGAAAATGGCTGCCGCGCCGTGGCCATGGAAGCGTCCTCGCACGGACTTGAACAGGGGCGTTGCCAGGGGATTCCTTTCCGCGTGGGGGTCTTTCTGAATCTCACCCAGGACCACCTCGACTATCACAAGACGATGGAGGCCTATCTCGATGCCAAGAAGGTCCTCTTCGAGCAAATGGCGGATGAAGGACGCGATGGTGTGGCCGTCATCAACATCGATGATCCTGCTGGAGAAAAACTCGCTGCCGAATACGCAGATCGCCTCAAGGTGGTGACCTTCGGCTTCAGCCCCAAGGCCGACTTCCGCGCTGGCGAAGTTCGTCCGTCGGTTCGCGGTCAGACTTTTGCGCTCGAAGCCAAAGGTCGTAGTTACCTCGTTCGTATTCCTTTCGTGGGCCGCTTCAATGTTCTGAACGCCATCGCTGCTCTCGCTTCGGTGCAAGCGCTCGGCATGCGCGTGCGCGACGTGATCAAATCTCTCGAAGACATGCGCCAGACCGCCGGGCGGATGGAATACGTTGGAGGTGATCGCATCTCGGTTTTCGTCGACTACGCTCACACTCCGGACGCTGTCGAGAAAGCCTGCGCCACCCTGCGTGCTCTGAATCCCAATCGCTTGATTACCGTCTTCGGCTGCGGCGGAGACCGCGACCGCAGCAAGCGTCCACTCATGGGGCAAGCCGCCGCAAATCACAGCAACATTTGCATCGTCACTTCTGATAATCCTCGCAACGAAGATCCCGAAGCCATCATCGAGGAGATTCTCCCCGGACTTGGAACGACGGCTTACGAGGTTGTCCTGGATCGACGTGAAGCGATTAACAAGGCCATCGAAATTTCGCTCCCATCCGACATTATTCTCATCGCTGGCAAAGGTCACGAGACCTACCAGGAGGTTAAAGGAAAGCGTTTCCAGTTCGACGACCGGGAGGTTGCCCGTCGGGCCCTCGAAGAAAAGCGCAAGCGCGATGAGGCCGACTTTTTGAAACGTCAGGAAGAGCGTGAAGAGCGCGAGAAAAAGCGTGGCCCCGGTGACCGCCCACCCCGCGACTACGATCGCGATTAGATATGAAACCCTACTCTCTCCAGCAACTCGCAGAGGCGATGAGCGGTACCCTTCCAAAGGGTGGGGGAGAACTTGTGATTTCTACCGGCGTTTCCACCGACACCCGAAAGATTGCGAAGGGGGCCTTGTTCGTGGCCCTTAAGGGAGATCGCTTCGATGCGCACAACTTTCTCGAGCAAGCAATTGCCTCGGGTGCCGGAGCCCTGGCCATTCAGGATGTCACATCCTTGCCGGATGGCGTCCCTGCCATCCTCGTGAACGACACCCAGCAAGCCCTGCAGGATCTTGCGAAGTGGTATCGCAACGAATTGGGAATTCCGGTAATCGCGATCAGCGGTTCCAACGGAAAAACTTCGACAAAAGATTTTACCCGGTCGGTTCTCAGCCAGCGCTTCCGGGTGAATGCGACCCTCGGAAATCTCAACAATCACATCGGACTTCCTCTCACCGTTTTGGCAACGAAGGCTGACGATGAAGTGGGCGTCTTTGAGATGGGCATGAATCATGCCGGTGAGCTTGCTCCACTCTGTGAGATCGCCCGACCTGACATCAGCATCATCACTAATGTGGGCACGGCTCACATTGAATTTATGGGCAGCCGCGAGGCCATTGCTCACGAAAAAGGAACTTTGGCCCGTGCTCTGAGTGAGAAAGGAACACTCCTCATTCCTTCCGATTGCGAGTATCTTGATGACTACCGCGCTACCACGCCGGGGACGGTGATTGCGGTGGGCGAAGGTGCCATTCGTGCCGAAAACGTTATCGCTGGAGTTGCTGGATCAACTTTCGACCTGGTTGTCGATAACCTGGGTCGAATCACGGCGTCGATCTCGATCCCCGGACGCCACATGGTGAGCAATGCTCTTCTTGCGGCTGGAGCGGGTGTTGTCCTGGGAATGACGCTCGAAGAAATCGCGGCCGGTCTGAAGAACTCGTCGCTCACCAGCGGACGTCTTCGTCAGTTTGAGTCAAACGGCATCACGGTATTGGACGACACCTACAACGCAAATCCCGAATCCATCATCGCGGCCCTGCAAACCCTCGCCGACCAACCGACCCAGGGTGTTCGCACGGCGGTCCTTGGGAAGATGGCTGAGCAAGGTGAGCATGCCGGACCTGCCTATGTGCGCATCGGAGCCTTCGCAGGCGAACTCGGATTACGTCTGGTCTCGGTCGGAGCCGAAGCCGTGGGCATGAATGCTCCGCATCATTTTGAAACGGTGGAAGAAGCTTCTGGCTGGCTTTCTGAAAACACACACGCCGGCGACCTTGTCCTCTTCAAGGGAAGCCGTGCCGCAGCTATCGAGCGGGTCATGAACCTAGCCTATCCCGAATAACTCATGCTCTATTGGATCTTCAAATTCTGGCAGGAAGCCTTCGCGGCTGGTGAGAGCTGGGCGGAAACATTCTCGTTTCTCCGTCTGCTGGGATACATCACTTTACGTGCCGGACTTGCTGCGGCCATGGCCTTTGGATTGAGCCTGGCGCTGGGACCACGAATCATTCGCAAGTTGATTTCACTGAAGGTCGGACAACCTCTTCGCACTGCTGAAGAAGTTCACAAGCTCGCTGAGCTTCATGGCGGAAAAGCCGGAACGCCGACAATGGGTGGAATCATGATCCTTGGAACGATGGTCATCGCCATTCTTCTCTGCGCCAATCCGCTCAACCCTTTTGTCATGGTGACGACCCTGGTGACTCTCGCTTTGGGTGTCCTGGGATTCCTGGATGATTATCAAAAAGTCACCAAGAAAAACTCGGCGGGTATCAGTGGGAAACTGAAGCTTGTTTGGCAGGCCATCGTTGGACTTGCGGCGGGCCTCTTTCTCTACTTTAACCACGAAACCGCCAGTTATATTTTCTTCTCAGCCACTGAGACAGGTGGAGAGAGAGTTGCAATCACCAGCTTTAGTTTCCCTCTGCTTTCTTTCGTCATTCCTCTCGGCTTGTTCGCCATTCCACTCTTCATGGCCATCCTCATGGGAACCTCCAATGCCGTGAATCTCACCGATGGCCTCGATGGTCTTGCGACGGGAGTGACGATTACCGTCGCTCTGGCATACACCCTCATTACTTATCTCAGTGGCACGGAAGAGGCTGCCCGCTACCTCCACATTTTCCATAATCGCTCGCTCGCTGAACTTTCCATTGTCATGATGGCCCTCGTCGGCGCGTGTTTCGGTTTCCTTTGGTTCAACTGCCATCCCGCCCAGGTCTTCATGGGCGATACCGGCTCGTTGGCCATCGGCGGTGCGATTGGCATGACGGCCATTTGTTCCAAGCAGGAATTCCTTCTCGTGATCATTGGTTTCGTCTTCGTGATGGAGGCCCTCTCCGTGATCCTGCAAGTCGGGAGCTTCAAGATGCGTGGAAAGCGGATCTTCAAGATGGCTCCCATTCATCACCACTTCGAACTGATGGGGTGGAACGAAAACCAGGTCATCATCCGTTTCTGGATCATCTCAATTCTCTTTAGCATGGGCGGAGTCGCCCTTTTGAAAGTCATCTAACAATGCTCGATCTCACCGGACAAACCGTTGCCGTTCTCGGCGCAGGGCGCAGTGGCCAGGCTGCTGCCCGCCTCGCCGTGCACTGTGGTGCCGCCGTGACGGTTTACGATACGGGTGAGATCAAGTCGGTGCCTGATGGTTGCGAGGCTGTTCCCAACGCCACCGTCGAGACCGGTAAATCAGTGAAGACGGATATCGTGGTGGTGAGCCCCGGCATCGAAACCGGCGGTGACTTCGTGCAGGCATTCGCAAGTGGCAGCGGTGCCCTTTGGGGTGAAATTGAACTTGCCTGGCGTTGCTATTCCGGCAAGACTATCGCCATCACAGGAACTAATGGTAAGACCACCACCACCGAGTTAGTCGATGTCTTGGTCCGCGCGACTGGACGGACCTGCGCCCCTTGCGGAAACTACGGGATTCCCTTCGCCGAGATTGTTCTTCGTGATGACGTGCCCGAAGTCGTTTCGCTCGAACTCAGCTCTTTCCAGCTGGAAACCGTCATCGATTTTAAGCCCGATGCCGTCGTCTTCCTCAACTTCGCGCCCGATCACATGGATCGCTACAAGTCGGTGGAGGAGTATCACCAAGCCAAGCTCCAGATTTTCAAAAACACCGATAGCGACACTCCTGTCATTTCCCGGCAGGGGAACGATCTCGGCGGGTTCTCTGGAAAGCTGGTGACCTTTTCCACGGAACTTCCTGCCGACTGGATTTATCGCGATGGCGATATTTTGAGCCCGAATGAGACATTCATCTCTCTGGAAGACACCCGACTGCGCGGCCTTCATAATGCCGAGAACCTGATGGCTGCCTGCGCGGTGGTCGACGGCTTGACGCGTGAAGTTGCCCTCGCCGCTCTCGCTAAATACAGCCCGCCTGTTCATCGTTGCGAACTCGTTTCCATCATTGATGGCGTCGAATATCTTAATGACTCCAAGGCCACCAACCTACACGCTTTGGAATCAGCCCTTCGGTCGCAGACCCGGCCGACGATTCTGATCGCGGGTGGAAAACAAAAAGGGCTGGATTACCAGGACCTCGCCCCTCTCCTCAGTGAGAAGTGCAAGCAGATGATTTGCTTTGGCGAAATTGGACCTGCTCTTGCCGTCACTTTCTTCGATACTGTCCCGTGTGAGACCGTTGCTACTCTTGATGAAGCCATCGCCATCGCCGCCAAGGCCGCGAAGCCGGGAGACACCGTTCTTCTCTCGCCAGGCACGTCTTCATTTGACCAATTTTCTGGATACGAAGCTCGTGGTGATGCTTTCAAGGCTGCCGTTCGACGTATCACGAAAACCCAATAACCCAACCAATCCAATGAGACCTGATAGAATGATCCAAACCCGCAGGAAGGCTCCCAAATCGACCTTCACCATGCTTTATGCTGCCACCCGCAGTATCAAGCGCCGCAAGCAGCGCGCTGCTACGACTGCGACTCCAGAAGAAACCGGAGAAGTACCAGGCGTAGGAATCGCCCGTGCCCTCGTGGTTATTCTTTTAATTCACATCGCGGCGATTGCCGGAATCTATCTTCACAACAAGGGGAGCAACAGCGACCTTAAGGCTGCGATCCCGATCACGGATAAAGACAAGGGCCCGACTCTTCTCGAAGGATATGATCGCGGCATTCCGAATGTGGGAGAGAACTACTCCAAGATGGCTCAGCGCTACGGCGTTGACGAACAGGAGCTCCGTCGTTTGAACGAAGACAAGCCCATCAAGGCTGGCTGGAAATACAACATTCCAGCTCGTCGCACCGAGGTCACGACTCCAGCTGAGTCTGTCGTTGGTCAAGTGAACCCTCCCGTTGAGACCGCTCTACCCACCCCGGTTGAGCGTCCCATGATTCAGACTTCGGATACCACCAGCCGTCCCGGCAGTAGTCCGGGTGCCTTGGTTGCGGTAGAGTCAAATCTTCCTCCCCGTCCGGCTCCCACACCTGATGCCATCCTGATCAAGCCACGTCCTGCACCAACACCCGAGCCTGCTCCGGCAGCAGAAGTCATGTCGTCTTCCAAGACCCACGTCGTTCAAGGTGGTGAGACCCTCTGGGGGATTTGCCGTAAGAATGGGGTCAGTGTTGATGCCATCATGAGCCTGAACGGGATCAAAAATGCTTCTGCATTGAAGATTGGTGCAGTTCTCAAGATTCCTGTTCAACGATAGTCTGTATGGGCAAAGGAGCCTCCATATTTCTGTGTCTCGCCGTTGGCGCCTTGATCACCATGGGTTTGGTGATTTTGGCGAGCGCGAGCGCGAGGTGGGATGCTTCGGAAACGCAGTATTCGTATCTCTTCAAGCAGGCCCTTTGGTTGGGTGTCGGCTTGGTGGGGATGGTCGTTATGGCCATGTTCGATTACCGCATTTTGAGGCGACTGGCCTGGCCCATGTTTGCCCTCGTTTGTGTGGCACTCGCACTTTGCTTCGTCCCTGGGATCGGGGACGAAGCAAAAGGCGAAAATCGCTGGATCGTCCTTCCTGTCCTGGGAAGGTTCCAACCTTCCGAGCCCGCCAAGCTCATCGTCATGGTCACTTTGGCAGCCTGGTTCGCTCGCTATCAGGCTGAAATTCGCAGCTTTAAACGCGGTTTTGTCATTCCCTGTCTCATTCTGGGAACCCCGTTGATGCTGATTCTCTTTGAGACCGACATGGGAACTACTGCCGGTCTCGGAGCAGCCGGCTTAATCGTGCTCTTTATCGCGGGTTCAAGAATTCGATATCTGGGAACCTCGGTGATTGTGGCCCTCTTTCTTCTGAGCATGTTGGTGCAGCAAGACGCACACCGGATGACGCGAATCACGGCCTTCTGGAATTTGGAGGAACATAAGGAAGATGCCGGTTGGCAACAATGGCTTGCTCTCGAAGCCTTCGGAAACGGAGGTCCTGAAGGTCTTGGTCTGGGCAACGGGATTGTGAAACAAATGAATTTCCCCGAGCACCACACCGACTTTATTTTTCCCGTGATTGGCGAGGAATTGGGGGTCTTTGCCTCGATGGGAGTGATCCTGTGTTTTGTCGTTATTCTCCTCGTCGGTCTTTGTATTTCCTTGAATGCGTCTGATTTTTTCGGGCGATTACTGGGGATTGGATTGACGTGTAGTATTGTCATCCCTGCCATGATGAATGTTGGCGTGACCACCGCCACCCTTCCGAACACCGGTCTGCCTCTGCCTTTCGTCAGTTACGGCGGATCCAACCTCGTATTCACGATGGCGATGGTGGGAGTTCTTCTGAGTATCCTGAGGAGATCAAAAACGGCCGAGTTGGCCGAGATTCCAGTGGTGAAAAGCAAGGTTCTCGAAGTGCGCCTCTAACGGGCGGCTTCGATAGAAAAGGGGGCGAACTTCCGTTTAATAACTTGATGCGTCGAGTTCTTTCTTTTCTGATTCTTGCTCCTCTGGCTTTTGCCAAGCCGCAACCTAATGTGGTCGTTTTTTTGTCGGATGACCAAGGCTGGGGGGATCTCAGCCATTCGGGGAATCGCGATCTTAAGACTCCGAACATCGATTCACTGGCACGGGATGGTGCCAGCTTCGAGGCCTTCTCCGTTTGTCCGGTGTGTTCGCCGACGCGGGCCGAGTTTTTAACGGGACGTTATCATACCCGCTCGGGAGTGTGGGCCACGTCATCAGGCGGCGAACGCATGGATCTTGATGAGACGACCATCGCCGATCTCTTCCAAGAGGCGGGATACCGCACCGGAGCATTCGGAAAGTGGCACAATGGAATGCAGTTTCCGTATCACCCCAACGGACGGGGCTTTGACACCTTCTATGGATTTTGCAGCGGTCACTGGGGAGACTACTTCGACCCCATGCTCGAGAAGAACGGGGTCATCGTGAAAGGCGAGGGCTTCTGTATTGATGATTTCACCAATCAGGCCATGGCCTTCATGAAGGATTCCCATCAGTCGGGTAAACCCTTTTTTGCCTACCTTCCCTACAACACACCGCATTCGCCCATGCAAGTTCCGGAGAGCGATTGGGCGCGCTTCAAGGACAAGCCCATGGCGATGGGAGTGGAGAACAATCACACCCGCTGTGCCCTCGCAATGTGCGAGAACCTCGACATGAATGTGGGTCGGGTCTTGGCGATGCTCGATGAGCTAAAGATTACTGAAGAAACGATCGTGGTCTGGTTTCATGACAACGGGCCCAATGGAAAGCGCTGGAACGGGGGCCTGAGAGGGCACAAGGGTTCGGTCGATGAAGGGGGATGCCGGAGTCCGCTTTTTGTTCGGTGGCCCGGACAGATTGCGAAAGGCACGGAGGTCGCGAACATTGCCTCAGCCCGTGATCTTCTCCCGACTCTTTGTGAATTGGCGGGCGTGCCGATGACCTCTCCGAATCCGCTCGATGGCCGGAGTGTGGTGCCGCTTTTGAAGAATCATGGAGTTCCTTGGGCAGACCGGATACACGTAAATTACTGGAGCGGAAAGCTAAGCGCGAGATCCCAGACCCATATGCTGGATCAGAAAGGGCAACTCTATGATATGGTCGCGGACCGTGGGCAAAAAGTTGCGATTGAAAATGCCGCGGTGAAGAAGGAGCTCACCGATGTGCTGAATTCCTTTCGGTCTGAGCATTTGGTGAATTTCGGAAAGGGTCACGACAATCGCCCCTTCGTGATCGCCCATCCCGGGAATCCCCATACCCAGCTTCCGGCACGGGACGCGGTGGCGACCGGTAAGATCAAGCGATCGAGCATTCACCCCAATGATTCTTACTTTTACAATTGGACCCGGACGGAAGATCAAATCGTATGGAAGGCCGAATCGGCTGATTCCGGAACGTTCGCAGTGAAACTGTTCTATGCATCCAAGAGTGCCGGGGCCAAATGCCGTTTGAGCTTCGAAGGGAGCTCTCTTGAATTTACGATTCCTGCTGCCCATGACGTTCCAGAGCAAGGAAAGGATCTGGACCGGTCGCCGCGAACAGAATCCTACACCAAGGACTGGAAGGCTCTCGATCTCGGAGAGATCAAGTTGCAGGAAGGCGAGGGGTCGCTGGTTCTGGAGGCCCTGGAGATCCCGGGCGAGGAAGCGCTTGAACTTCGGCTGATTACCTTGAAAAAAGTTCGGTGATTGGCTTTGCGTCAAAGTGGCTTTAGGTTGGCGGGATGCTGGAAAAGATCTCCGCCCTCTTACTGATACTCGCTGCTCCCTGCGCGGTAGCCCAGGACATCGTTGTCGAACCGGGAACCCCGTCGGTCTGGAAGACGGATCTGCCATCGCAATATCTGGTAGCGTTTGATTTTCAGTCGGAAGGAGAGCGGGGGAACGTTGTCGTCAGGTATCAAGGAGCGAAGGTCTTCGAAGCGGAAGCCACCGGTAAGTCGCAGCATGCCAAGATCGCGATTAATGCGGAGGGCGGAGTTTATTCAAACTGGCTTGATCGGGTTCAAGGTGCTGACTTGAAGGCTTTGGCGATTGAGGAGCCTGACGTTCAAAAAGCGGTTTGGCAGGCCGATCTCAAAGAGAGTCAGGAATCCTGCGACTTGGGCGGCGATTTCACGATCGCGGTGAAGTTCCGCACTGACAAAACAGGGACTCTCGTTTCCAAGTGCGCCCCGAAAGGGAAGTGGACGCCTAATTCCAAGGCGCTTTTCATTCAAGGAGGACAGCTTGTCTATGACATCGGGTGGCTAGGCTCGATCCGATCGAAGTCGAAGGTCGCCGATGGCGAGTGGCACCATGCGGTTCTCGTTTATGGTGACGACAAGGTTCGACTGCTTGTTGATGGAAAGTTGGAAGCTGAGAAGCACGGGTTCACCAAACCGGACCCCAAGGGGAGCGTCTTGAAGATTGGAAAAGCCGGGGATGATTTTGGAGGTGATTACAAGGGGGAGATTGGGTTTGTAAGATTCTGGAAGCGGGAGCTCCCTGCTGAGGAAATCGCAGCCCTGGGGCAGGGAAAGGAAGTGGAAACGAACACGCCTCTTTTAAATTGGAAAAGTGGTGTCGAGGAGGACGCCGCAGCGACCAGTCTTCAATTTCTGGCTGTAGGAGGAATTGTGAAGGTCACCAAGGTTCAGCTTGAACCACTGGCTGAGGTCGATCATGCGAAGATGATTGGTGACCTCGATCAGGTTTCCTTCGAGCGTGGTGCGCGGATCTACAATGGACTGTGCCTCACTTGTCACGGGGATCAAAAGATTGAGGGTTCCCTGCCCACGGCACTGCGCTTTCACACGGGGGAATTTAAGAACGGGAAAGACCCACTCTCGATGTATCGCACTCTTACCAAGGGCTATAATCAAATGGTGGCGCAGCCGTGGATGACCCCGCAGCAGAAGCACGATGTCATTCACTACATTCGCGAGAGCTTTTTGAAGGCGGATAATCCCGGTCAATACGTGGAGACGGATGCCGCCTACCTGGCCAGTCTTCCCTTTGGAATTGGGACCGGTCCTTCCAAGGTGACGATGTTTGCCGACAATGATGTTCCCAAGTATCAGAAGATGGATTTTGGTCCGACCTTGTTTTGGACCTTGCAGGTCGCAGAGGGAAACATCGCCTACAAGGGAATCGCGGTGCGGCTTGATGAGGGTCCGGGTGGAATTTCCAAGGGGCGAAAGTGGATGCTCTACGATCACGATACGATGCGGGTGGCGGCGGCGTGGACGGGCGATAAGTTTATCGATTGGCGGGGAATTGCCTTTGATCAGAGCCACGGCACCCATTCCTCAATTGTGGGCGATATCGCTTTCAGTAATCCGGTGGGGCCGGGTTGGGGGCGTCCGGATGACGGGAGTTTTGAAGAGGTGAGGTTTCGTGGTCGGGACGGAAAGCCCTATGGACCTCTGCCTCGCGATTGGGCCCATTATGAGGGGCTCTATCTCCATGGGAACCGGGCGGTCATCCACTACACCGTCGGTGAGACCGTGGTGTATGAAATGCCGGGTTATGAGATGTTGAACGAAGAGACTATTTTCACACGGACGCTGAACGTTCGGGAATCATCGCGTGAGATGAAGTTGCGGATCGCTCCTGAGGGAACTGCGGTGGCCATTGTAGGAGACGGGGTTCTTTCGCTCGAAGAGGGTTTTCATCTTTTGACTCTCCCTGCCTCGAATCGGCCGATGTTAGTCAAGGTGCTGACCGCTGCGATGGAGCAGCCTGCCCTCACTGAATTTGCCAAGTCGTCGGGTCAGCCGCTTGATCTCGACGTTCTGAAGTCCGGCGGGGAAAAGCGTTGGCCTGGCTTGATCGCGACCGAGGGGAAAATGGCCGAAGATGAGGGTCCCTTTGCGGTCGATGAAATCACTCTTCCATGGGATGAGCGCTCACCTTGGAATAGCTGGATGCGTTTGGGGGGATTTGATTTCTTTGCAGACGGGAAGCGCGCCGCGGTGGCGACCTGGTTGGGCGATGTTTGGATCGTCGATGGTTTGGGCGGCAAATTTGAAAATCATCAATGGCAACGCATTGCGACGGGCTTGTTTCAACCGCTGGGCGTGAAGATTGTTGATGAAACGGTCTACGTGAGCTGTCGTGATCAGATTGCCGAGCTGCACGATCAGAACGGCGATGGAGAAATTGACTACGTTCGTAATTTCAACAACGACCATCAGGTCACCGAGCATTTTCACGAATTCGCAATGGGCTTGCAGCGGGATGACGAAGGGAATTTTTACTACGCCAAGAGTGCCCGTCATGCCAAGACGGCTCTGGTGGCGCATCACGGGACTCTGTTGAAAGTGAGTGCCAATGGTCGTGAGACCGAGATTGTTGCGACGGGATTCCGGGCCGCGAATGGAGTTTGCCTGAATCCGGACGGGTCCTTTATCGTGACCGACCAGGAGGGTCACTGGAATCCCAAGAACCGGATCAACTGGGTCACGAAGGGCGGATTTTATGGGAACATGTTCGGGTATCACAATGTCACTGATGAATCGGATTCAGCGATGGATCCGCCGCTGTGTTGGATCACAAACAAGTTCGACCGGAGTCCCGGTGAACTGATGTGGGTTCCTGAAAAGGCCCAGTGGGGCGGCCTCAATGGTTCGCTCTTGAATCTGAGTTATGGGATGGGGCGGATCTTCGCGGTGCCGCACGAGAAGCTCGCCGATGGGCGGGTGCAGGGTGGCATGATCAGCTTGGGAATGGACTTCCCAACAGGGATCATGCGGGGACGTTTCCATCCGGAAGAGGGACAACTCTATGCCCTGGGAATGTTTGCCTGGGCCGGAAATAAGCAACAGGACGGGGCGTTTTATCGAATCCGAAAGACCGGGGAACCGGCCACTCTGCCTATTGGTTTAAAGGCCGTGAAGGAGGGCATGGTCTTGACCTTCACTGACAAGCTTGATGCCGCGTCGGCCAAGACGGCGGCGAACTATCAAGTCAAGGTATGGGGCTTGAAGCGGACGAAAAATTACGGGTCAAAGCACTACGATGAACGAGCACTGGAGGTCGAGGACGTTGAGCTGTTAGAAGACGGTAAGAGTGTTTTGATTCGTCTCCCTGGGGTTGCTCCGACCTGGTGTATGGAGATTGAATATCGCCTCAAAGGAGGTGACGGAAATGAGGTTCACGGTGTGATTAATAATACCGTTCATGTGGTGGGGAATTAGAGCCGAGGGAGGAGGCCAGGTCATCGACCGCGATGAAGAGGACGTTGGGCTTGGCGGCGAAGGTCGGGGGTGCGGTGAGGAGGATGAAGGAAAAGAGTTGCCTGAGCATGAGGGGGATTTTTGATGAATCCTGCGAGATGGCGAGGAAGAATGGTTTGAGGAAGCCGGGAATGCTGGATATGGTCCCGGGCATGGTGAGATTTTTGGCGGTTTGTTTTCTCCTGATTCTTTCGGTTTTCGGGAAGGCTCCGAATATTGTTCTGATCATTGCGGATGATATGGCTTGGGATGATTCGGGGGTTTACGGGAATCCCAATGTCCCGACTCCGAATATCGACAAGTTGGCGGGTGAGGGGATGTTGTTTCACAATGCGTTTTTGACGGCGTCCTCGTGTTCGCCGTCGAGGTGTTCGATGATTACGGGGCGGTATCCTCACAATACGGATGCGGAGGAGTTGCACTGGCCTTTGCCTAAGGAGCAGGTGACTTTTGTGGAGAAGTTAAAGGAGGTGGGATATTGGACGGCGGCGGCTGGCAAGTGGCATTTGGGTGATGAGGTGCGTGATCGGTTCGATGTCATCCGTGAGACGGATACCTCGGGATTCCAGTTGCCGACAGGGGAGGAAGGTCAGAAGGGCAAGTTTGTGGAGACGATGGAAGGGGAGGCCCAGTCGGGTTGCACCGAGTGGCTACCTTTGTTGAAGGAGCGTCCGCAGGATCAGCCGTTTTTTTTATGGTTGGCGGCCTTGGATCCGCATCGGCCCTATCATGAAGGGATTGTTCAGAACCCGACTGATCCGTCGAAGGTTCGTCTTGCACCGTATCACTTGGACACGCCGGAGGTGCGGAAGGACTATGCGCTCTATTACGATGAGATCCGGAGATTAGATAAGTATGTTGGACTGGTCATGAAGGAGTTGGCCCGGCAGGGGATTGCCGATGAGACGATGGTGATTTTCATGTCGGACAACGGGCGGCCCTTTCCACGCGATAAGACCACGATTTATGATTCGGGAATTCGGACGCCCTTTATTGTTCGCTGGCCCGCGAAGGTGAAGGCCGGAAGCTCGACCCGGAGCTTGGTGAGCGCGATTGATTTGGCTCCGACTTTTCTAACAATGGCCGAGGTGAAGCCGGGTGAGACTTTCCAAGGTCAGAGTTTCTTGCCGGTGTTGGAAGACCCCAAGGCGAAGATTCGTGAGGTCGTTTTTGCAGAGCAGAACTGGCATGACTACGAAGCTCATGCGCGGGCGGCACGGAGTTCTGAGTTCAAATACATCCGGAACGGGTATCCTGATTTGATGCTGACTCCATCGGCTGATGGCGTTCGGTCGCCCACTTTCCAGGCCATGATCGAGTTACATGAGAAGGGGGAGCTGTCGAAAGCTCAGTCGGTTTATTTTGTAAATCCGAGGCCGAAGGAGGAGCTCTATCACAGTGCCGTTGATCCTCATGAGACGAAGAATCTCATCGACGATCCGGCGCATCGTGAAGTTCTCGAGAAGCTGAGAGCTTCGCTTGATCAGTGGGTGAAGGAAACCGGAGACAAGATCCCTGAGCTTCGGACGGCGGATGAGTTTGATCGGACGACAGGCTTGCCGACAGAGGCGCGGGTGCGGCCCCGGCTCTCAAAGGCGGAGATGGTGAAGAAGGGGCTGACGGCACCGTGAATCCGGAGAGGGTGTTCTTTCCATCAGACAAGATGCTCTCTTGAACCCGTTTAAGGTTCATGCGGGTGAATTTGAAAGGTTGGAAGAGGCTTTGGTTTCTGGCTTTGATTACTTCGTGTTTCGGTTCGCTTGTTGTGCTTTGGGTTGCGGCGGGGAGGATCGCGAGTCCGGAGCGGCGGGAGTTGCAGGGATATCATCGCGAATTTCTAGAGACTCCCGGAGAACATGGCGTGGTGGTGACGGAGTTCACGTTTTTGGAGGGAGACCTTCCGAGTTTGGTGGTGCCCGCCGGATGTCCGGAGTAGGCCCGGGGAGAGGGGGAAGGTACTCCGTGAGCAATTGGCGGCGAAAGGGATTCCAGTGGGCGTTTATGGCGAGGTCGATCAGGTGGCTGTGCTTTTGCACGGGAGGAATGGTCGCAAGGAGAATCTTCTTTCGGTGGCGGAGCGGATGTGTGCGGCGGGGATGGTTTGTGTGATTCCTGATCTGCCGTCGCATGGTGAGAGCCCGGTGGCGACGGTCGGATTTGGGGCGAGGGATTTTGAGCGGAGCTTGCCGGGAAAGGTGGCTGATGAGGCGGTGGCAGCGTTGGGTTTGGGCGCGTTACCGCCGGTGCTGTGGGGGATGTCGATGGGGGGATCTTTTGCGATTCATGCGGTGGACTTGGAGCCAAAGAGGTGGAAGCGGATGGTGATTGTGTCGTCGTTTGATGCTTTTGGAGGGGTGATTAATGACTCGTGGGCGGGTTGGTTTCGTCCGCTGTTAGATCCGATGGTTGAGGCGCGAGGGGGTGCTGATGTGGAGGGGGTCAGGCCGGTGGATTTGGTGGGCAGACTGAGGGTTCCAACTTTGTTTGTGCATGGTGATGCGGATGAGTTGATTGGCCTGGAAAGGGGACGGAGGCTTTATGAGGGGTATGGTGGAAAGAAGAAGTTTTTGGTGGTGGAGGGCGGGACGCATTCGAATGTGTTGGTGACGGAGGCTCCGGTTTATGTGGAGATGGCGGCTTGGTTGAGGGGGTGGTGAACTCCAGAAGGAGCGGAAGTTTTGGGGTTTGGTCGAGGGGTGGCGAAAGCTGGAGCTTTCACCTACGTAAAAAAGGCACCCGGTTGCCCGCGTGCCTTTTGAAGAAATGATGGAGCGGAAGAGTTACTTTCCGATCGCGTAGAGGTGGGTCTGGGTCGCGATGTAAACGACATCGTTGGCCACGATTCCACTGCTGTAGATAGGTGCAGGGAATTCGATGGTGTTGATAGGCTTGAGTTCCTTTCCGGTCGCGAGGATGTGGAGTTCGCCATCTTCGGTTCCGATCCAAACTTTGCCGTCAGCTACGAGTGTCGAGCCCCAGATGCGGGACTGGGTTTCGTATTTCCAGTATTGCTCGCCGGTTTTGGAGTCGAAACAATGGATGTCGCCTTTGTATTCGGCAGCGTAAACGAGGCCGTCTGCAACACTCACGGTGGAGATGGACCGACCGACGTCTTTGGAGGTCCAGACCACTTTGCCATCAGCACTGAGACAAGTCATGATGCCGATGCCGTCGCCGTGCTCAGGGTCTTGCCCGGTGATGATGTAAACCTGATTTTCAGCAATGACGGCGGTGCCGATGATTTCGCTGGGACCGGCGTAGGTCGCGTATTTGATGGGCTTGCCCTCTTTTTCACGATAGTCGGCTGGGTTGGCGTCATGCTTCCAGAGTTCCTTGAAGATACCGAATCCTTCTTCGTCTTTTTCAGGGATGGGATTGAAGGCATAGGCGAACCCGTCGCCACCGCCCCAGGCGATGGTGTCCTTGCCGTTGAGCGGTCCATGAGCTGGCGATGACCAGCTGGCATGGAGGACACGCTCGGAGACGCCGGATGATTCCTCGCCGACAAGTTTGCCGGTGTTTTTGTTGAGGGCGATGAGCGCCGGGGAGTTCGGTGCCGGGATGTTGGTGTGGGACCAGTCAACGCCGTTTGAGGTGGCAGTGAAGAGCATGTCCCCATCAATGACGGGCGAGCAGGATGAGACGTTGTGAGGGAAGATGCCGAGCTCTTCACGCATGTCGTAGATCCAGATGATATCAGCGGATTGCCCGTTGACTTCAACGGGGGTGCCGTCGGTGGACATGAATTTTGCTTCGTCTTTGAAGGGGCCATCGTTGCCGTTGGCCTGGCCGTTGACATCGAGGCAAATGACTTCGCCCCGGTTGGTAACAAGCCACATGCGGTCGCCTTCGACCATGGGTGAGGAGCAGAGACCGACGTATTCCCAGTCACTGACCTTACCGGCGCCGAGCTTGGGGACGACGAGTTGCCACGCGAAGGAGCCGTCCTTTTCGTTGAAGGCCATGAGGATGCCGCGGTCGCCTTCTTGTTTGGGATCGCGGGGTGATTCGTTGTTGGTGCCAACGAAGACCTTGCCTCCGGCGACGACGGTGTTGCCGTAGGCCTGTGAGCCGAGCTTGGCGACCCATTTAATGTTCTTGGCCTCGGTGAGGATGGCGGCTTCGGTTTCGTCGTCGAGTTCACCGGGGTTGATGTCGGTGGGCAGGTTCTTGGCGTTGCCAATCATGTTGCGGGTTCCGTCGCGACCCCACATGGGCCAGTCTTCGGCGAGTGTGGAAAGGGTCAGCCCGGAAAGGATGAGGGCGGTAGTGGTTTTCATAGTTCTGAAAGGATTAAGTTTAAAAGCGAAGGTCGATTACTGGTTCGCGCTGAGTTTGATATTGTCAATGTAGACGCGTTTTTGCGACTGGGGTGAGAAGGCGTAGATACCGGGGGCTCCTTGCGGGTGGCAGCGCTTGACAGGAGCTTTGATGGTCCACTCGGCAGGTTCGGCTTCGCCCTTGGGCCATGCTTTGGCGAAGACTTCGCCGGAGCCGTCGGCATTCGCTTTGACATGGGTCTTGAGGTGATACCAAGTATTGGCGGCGACGGGGAACTTGACGGACTGCTTGACGCGCTCGTGGTTACTGGAGATCTCGAGGATGTTTTGGTTGCCGACGAGGGTAATGAGGTAGCGCTGATTGACGAGTCCAACGGTGGACTTGATGCGGCGGTTGCCGTCGGTCATGACGTCGGCTTCGAGAACGTAGTCCTGCATGTCTTCACCTCCGAAGAAGTTCATGGTGCGTTGGAAGAGGACGTTGTCGAGGCGGTTGGCGATGACGTTGGATCCGTCCTTTTCGAGGACATACCATTTGATACGGGCACCGAGCCAGGCGAGGGGCGGGAAGTTGACCTTCTCACCTTCGGGTGAATCGATGACGAGCTTGGTGTCTTCGAAGTCGGCAGTGTAGCCGATGGTCGCTTCAACACGGCCACGGGTGGTGGCGGCCATACCTTTGTAGGTGACCTTGAGGGCACCGGCGGAGAGGGCTGCGTCTTTACCGGCGGTGACTTTGCCGGTCTTGGCATCGAGGTCGGCATCGACTTCGGATTGGACCTTGGCGGTGGGCGGAATGAATTTGGCCCAGCTGAGACCTTCGGAGATGATTTTGACACGGCGGCCGGAGGCATCGAGGCCGTAAACCCTGAACTCCTGGGACTGGCCGGGTGCGATGGCGAACTCGGCGGGGACGACCTGGAGTTGAGTGACGGCACCGGGTTTGACGACGGGCTCGGGTTTGGCATCAACGAACTTGCCGTCCTTGTTGCCGAAGCAGTAGAGGCCATCGCGGGTGGAGAGGTAGACCTTGCCGGCCCAGATGGTGGGAGCGGCGAGGCAGGCGACGCCGGTTCCTTCGGCGGTTTTGATGTCGGCGTGGGAGAGGAGTTCTCCTCTGTCGGCGTGGGGCTTCACGATGTTGAAGGATCCTTCAAACATGGGAGCGTAGATTTTTCCGTCGGCATAGACCGGGGAGGCGTGGATCTGGTCGGGGCCGAGTTTCTCGTGCCAGAGGGTTTTGCCGGAGTTGGCATCGACCGCGATGAGTTCGCCGGTGGCATTGGTAACGTAGATCTTGTCCCCCACGAGGATAGGCGAGCTGGAGAAGTTGCAGAGGTCGTTGTTACGCCAGACTTCATCCGCGTGGGTCAGGGTGACAGGTTCGGCGAGGTCGGTGGGATACTCAGTGGGAATCTTGAGGCAGACAAGGCGGCCTTGTGATGAAGCATCGACGTTTTCAGCTCCGTGGATGGCGACGAGCTTGTCCTTGCCAAGAAGAAGGACCTGGGAGTTGGCGCCGCCTCCGGAGAGTTTGAAGCGCCAGACGGGTTGGCCGGTGCGGGCATTGACGCAGACGATGTGTCCGCAGCCGGTGCCGGCGTAGAAGACGCGTTGGTTGCCGAGGTCTCCGAAGACGGGCATGCCGTAGGAGCTATCGACGGGCTGGAGGCCGGGTGAGGAATACCAGACGAGTTCGCCGGTGATTTTATCGAAGGCGTAGAAGCGGTCCTGGGCGGGGCCGGTAGTGCCCCAGTTGGCGGTAACGCAGTGGAAGATCACGAGCGGACCTTCGATGGCGGCGGAGCCAGTGCGGCCGTTGGGGAAGGTGAGACGGGCGAGTTCCTCGACGAGGGAGATTTCCCAGACGGGTTCACCATCGGCAGTGAAGGCGACGCAGCGGCCGTTGGAGGTCTGAAGGTAAACGTTGCCTGTCTCGGCGTCGACGATGGGTGAGCCGATGCCGTAGCGGTTGTAAACGACGTCTGAAATATAGTCGGAGAAGCGTCTTTCCCACTTTTTCTCGCCGGTGACGGCATCGAGGCAGAGGAGGATTTCCTGGACGTCTTCGGCCGGATCATCGCCGTCTTGACCGTATCCGAACGCGTAGAGGTTGCCGTTGGCGATGACGGGAGCGCCGGCGCCATTGAGATTGTATTTCCAGAGTTGGTTTTCTGCGCCGGGCTTCCAGGTGTCGGGGAGACCGGTTTCGGCAGAGGTGCCGTTGTGGAAAGGACCCCGCCAATTGAGCCAACCAGTGACTTCGGCGGAGAGGGATGAAGAAAGCAGGGCGCTTCCGAGGATCAGGGAACGTAAGTTCATGGGTGTTCTCATACGCGAATCTTAGCCGAAAGCTTCAACATTCTGCGCGATCCGTCAAGTGAGCGGTATTTTTTGGGGATTTGGGGTGTTCTGGTGGTTTTTTGAACAGAGAGGAGGGTAGGGGTCGCTGAAAAAGGGGCATTTGTGACCGCCAAGGCGGGAAGACGCTAGTTTCACCCAGAGGCGCGGAGAACGCGGAGGGGCGCAGAGGTTTTGGGGGAGGATGGGGAGCTTGTTTGATGAGTGGGTATTGAAAGAGGAAGCCGGGGCGTTTTTGTTGGACGGGCGGTTGGCGGCATTTGAAACCAAGACTGATGCCGATGATGGGGCCGGAAATGTGGAGGGGGAGGTTCGGCGGTTTACGGTCCCACCAACGTTTGAGACATTTCTTTCTGCGGGAATTTCGGATGAGGAAGATCCTTTTGGGAGTGCCGGAGATGAAGGAAGCCGGAAGAATGGTTTGTTGGTTTATGATGGGAACGATCCTGAATTGGTGGAATTTGGGAAGCACTTGCGCGATTGTCAGGAACTCCTGAGTAAACACGGGCTCACTTTTAGAGAAGGGGGTTTTGCGGTGTTGGTCGAGAGCCGTAGCACGCTGATTGCGAAGCTTTCGGAGATTAATTTTGAGCTTTTGGAGGGGATTGTCTCTACCGGAGGGCCTTATGTTCTTCGAATGGTGAGGGTGGGCTTTTGGGAGGTCGAAGGGGATGCGAAAAGTGGGGAGGATTATTGGAAAGATGAGGACGCCAAGGTGCCGCAAAAAGTGGGGTAGATTCTCTTGCCGGGGCAGTCGGCGACGGTGCGGTTGGGGAAGGATCTTGCGGTGGAAATGGAGGCGCAGATTGATGCCAATGATGAGATCATCGAAACGAGGGCGGACGCTGTCTGAACTAGGTGGAGATTTGAAGAGGGCGACGTTTAAGACGGGGATGACGTCTCGTAGCGGGGTGGCGGTTTTGATTCAAGAGAGCCGGGTGGGAGACAAGCGGAAGGCCTGGGTGGTGCGGGCCGATGTGGTGAGGTTGGAAGTAGAGGCTTTGGAAGGGCGATGAGGGGCTTGGTTGAGGGGTGCCGAAAGCTGGAGCTGTCGGCTACCTTTTTCACTCGATGCTGATGACTTCATCCAGGTTGAGGATGAGGTGGGCGGTGGAGGCGTGGGCGGCGAGTTGGATGGGGTCGATGGTCTCGTCGATTTTTGATTCGCCGGTGGAGAGGAAGGCTTTGGCATCTTCGGGGGAATTCTTGAAGTAGGTGAGGAAGCTATCGCGGTTGCGTCTAAGGATGGTGAGAGTGGCTTCGTCGGGGGCGTGACCTTTGGCGAGGAGGTAGCCGTAGGCGAGGGGGGCTTCGGGGCTTTCCTTGATCATGCGCTCGGCGAGCTTGCGGGCGGCTTCGACGAAGGTGACGTCGTTCATGAGTGCGAGAGCTTGCAGCGGGGTGTTGGTGATGCGTTGGCGGACGTTGCAGACTTCGCGGCCGGAGCCGTCGAAGATGAGTTGGCGCGGTGGCGCGACGGCCCGTTTCCAGTAGGAATAGATACTTTTGCGATAGAGGTCGGCACCGGTGGAGGGTGTGTATTGGGTGCCGGCACTGGCCGCGACGACCTGCCAGAGTCCGGCGGGTTGGTAGGGTTTGACGGGCGTGCCGCCGAGGGTGGGGTTGAGGAGGCCGGAGGCGTGGAGGGCCATGTCGCGGATGGCGAAGCCATCCATGCGGTAGCGCGGGCCACGGGCGAGGAGACGGTTTTCGGGGTCCTTTTCGTTGATGATGGAATTGCTTTTGGAGGACTGTTTGAAGGTCTCGCTGGTGACGAGGCGGCGGTACATTTTTTTGACATCCCAGCCGGAGTCCATGAATTCGACGGCGAGCCAGTCGAGGAGTTCGGGGTGGCTGGGGAGTTCGCCCTGGAGGCCGAAGTCTTCGGAGGTTTTGACAAGGCCGATGGAGAAGAGGTGTTGCCACATGCGATTGATGGTAACGCGGGCGGTGATGGGGTTGTCTTTGTTGACGAGCCAGCGGGCGAATTCGAGGCGGTCTTTGGGGTGTTCGGCTCCGGCTGGGAGTAGCTTGGAGATGACTCCGCGTGGAAGAACTTCGTCTTTGATAGGGTCGTCGTACTGACCGCGATTGAGGACGTAGGCCGGGGTGGGAGTTCCGGCTTTTTCCCGCATGATCATGACGGGGACGGATCCGCCGGAGGCTGCTTCGATTTTCTTTTCAATGGCGGATTTTTGGGCAAGGGCATCGCGAAGGACGGGGTCGATGGTCCGATGGTAGTCTGCGAGGATTTTGGGCTCGGTGGGGTTCTGAAGTTGGGAGAGAACGTTGGCGGGAATACCTCCGATTTTGGTGGTGGGATGGGCTGCTTCGGTGGCGAGGATGCGGAAGGACCCGATTTGGTGAGCGGGGAAGCCGGTGTTGAAGTGGAGGTCGAGCGAGACTTCTCCGGAGTTGGCCGGGATGGGTTTTTCGAACACGAGGAAGAGGCTCTCGGATTCGTTCGGGTGGCTGTCGATACCCCAACCGGACGTGCCGTTGTTGTCGGTGGCGTTGGTGGCGGGGTAATTGGGTTGGGAGTAGGTGGCGACGGTGGTGGCGATGGTGATGGGTTTGCCATTTGCGGAAATTTTGAGGTCGGTGAGGACGAAGTTTCCGTTGGCGGCGAGGGAGAGTTTGTTGGCTCCTTTCAGCGAGGGATGAGGGAGGGCATCGATGCGGATGCCGGTGAGAGTGCGTGAGCCGGTGGGCAGTCGGAGTTGGTAGATGGTGTTGCTGCCGTTTCCTTTGAAGAGGTAGGCGTTGTCGGGGAGCTTTTCGAGAGTTCCCTGGGTGGCTTTGGCGGAGGAAAGATGGACGGTGAGCCAGTCGGATTTGAGGGCGTTTTGGTCGTAGCTGGTGATCCACTCTTGCAGGCGGTCGGGAAGGGAACTTTCGGCGGCGGTGATTTTTTCGGTGGCTGCTTGGAGCTCGGCGTGGAGGGCCTCGGGAACGACGGCGAGGGGAGAGGAAAAGTTCATGACGGGGTTGGCTTGGGGGCCGGCACCGGTGCCACTCTCGCCAATGTTGTTGAAGTATGAGAAGAGCTGGAAGAACTCCCGCTGCGAGATGGGATCGTATTTGTGGTCGTGGCACCGGGCGCAACCGGTGGTGAGGCCCAGCCAGACGGCGGAGGTGGTCTCAACGCGGTCGATGACGTTCTCGACGAAGAACTCGGGAGCGAGTGCTCCGCCTTCGGCATTCTGGCGGTGGTTGCGGTTGAAGGCGGTGGCGAGGAGCTGTGACGCGGTGGGATTTTCCAGGAGGTCGCCGGCGATCTGTTCGATGGTGAATTGATCGAAGGGCATGTTTTTGCGGAAGGCCTCGATGACCCAATCGCGCCAGGGCCAGTTGGATCGGCCTCCGTCGTTTTGGTAGCCATCGGTGTCGGCGTAGCGGGCGGCGTCGAGCCAGAAGAGGGTCATGCGCTCGGCGTAGGCGTCAGAAGCGAGGAGAGCGTCGACGAAGGTTTCGTAGGAGCCGTGGGACTTCAGTTCGGCGAGTTGTGCCGGGGTGGGTTGGAGTCCGGTGAGGGCGAGGGAGGCCCGGCGGGCGAGGGTGGGGAGATCGGCTTCGGGGGAGGGTTTGAGTCCTTCGGCAATGACGCGTTTTTGGATGAAGTAATCGACGGGGTTTTGCTTGGCGGGGACGGGAGATTTTACGGGAGGGACGAAACTCCAGTGATCTTCGTAAGTTGCGCCTTGCTCGATCCATTTTTTGATGAGCTGTTTTTGGGGTTCGGTGAGGGAGCGGTTTGAGTCCTCGGGGGGCATGGGGTCGGCGTCGTCGAAGATACGGAAGACGACTTCGGAGTCCTCGGTGTTGTGAGGGACGATGGGGGTGGTGCCTTTGTGTTCCTTGTAGGCGTATTCGGCGAGGTGGAGGGCGACGTCGCCTTCGCGGGTTTTGGGGTCCTGGCCGTGGCAGTAGAAGCAGTTCTCGGAGAGGATGGGGCGGATGTGCTTGTTGAAGGAGATTTGTTCTTCGGCCTGGAGTAGGGAGGTGAAGAGGAGAAGATTGAGGAAACGCGTCATGGTGTGAGGAAATTGGCGGTTAGCTTTTGGCTTTTAGCTGGGAGCTTTTTAAGAGGGCAGGTGGTGGTTGGAGGTGTCGGCCTGCGGGGTTGTTTTTGGGTGGGGCGGGGTGCTGGGCTTGGCCTTTTTTTTCTTGGATGGGAACCCAGGGCGTTGCCCTGGGCTGGTATGCGATTGCCCCGTTGGGGCTTTGGTTGAGGGGCTTGGTTGAGAAGTGGCGGGGGCGCCACGGCTCCTTTTAGGAGAGGATGTCTTTGACGATGTGGCCGTGGACGTCGGTGAGGCGGAATTGGCGGCCTTGGAATTTGTAGGCGAGCTTCTCGTGGTTGATGCCCATTTGATGAAGGAGGGTGGCGTGGAGGTCGTGCACGTGGACGGCTTCTTTGTGATACTTCGTGGGGTGCGCTTCGATGGGGGCGCCGTTGCTGTCGACGATGTTGTAGCTGTAGTCGTCAGTTTGGCCGAAAGTGGTGCCGGGTTTGATGCCGCCACCGGCAGCCCAGATGGAGAAGCAGCGCGGGTGGTGGTCGCGGCCGTAGTTGTCACGCGTGAGCTTGCCTTGGCAGTATGAGGTGCGGCCGAATTCGCCACCCCAGACGACGAGGGTGTCCTCAAGGAGGCCGCGCATTTTGAGGTCTTTGATGAGAGCGGCGGACGGTTGGTCGGCGTCGTAGCATTGGCCGCTGAGTTGCTGGGGCAGGGTGAAGTGTTGGTCCCAGCCCATGTGGTAGAGTTGGACGAAGCGGACATCGCGTTCGGCGAGGCGTCGGGCCATGAGGCAGTTGTAGGCGTAGCTGCCGCGCTTTTTAACCTCGGGTCCATACATGTTGAGGATGGATTCCGGTTCGTCTGAGATGTCGGTGAGCTCGGGGACGGAGGTCTGCATGCGGTATGCGAGTTCGTATTGCTGGATGCGGGTGTCGATCTCGGGGTCGGCAAATTCGGCGAGCTTCTTTTCGTTGAGCTCGGCGAGGTCATCGAGCATTTTGCGTCGGGCCTTGGGCGAGAAGCCGGCGGGGTTGGAGAGATACAGGACGGGGTCGCCGACCGACATGAATTTGACACCGGCGTGTTTGGTGGGGAGGAAGCCGGAGCCCCAGAGTCGGTCGTAGAGTGGCTGGCAGTTGGGTCGCCCGGTGCCACGGGAAACCATGGCGACGAAGTCGGGGAGGTTTTTGTTGACCGAGCCGAGTCCATAGGAGAGCCAGGAACCCATGGAGGGGCGGCCGGGGATTTGGGAACCGGTTTGGAAGAAGGTGATGGCGGGGTCGTGGTTGATGGCCTCGGTATACATCGAGCGGATGAGACAGATCTCATCGCTGATGCTGGCGATGTGGGGGAGGAGTTCCGAGATTTCGGTGCCGGCTTGGCCGTGCTTTTTGAACTCGTATTTGGTGCCGGCGATGGGGAAGGATTTTTGACCGGCGGTCATGCCGGTTTTGCGCTGATTGGTTTCGACGAAGTCGCCCAATTCCTTGCCGAAGTTCTCCTGGAGTTTGGGTTTGTAGTCGAAGAGATCTTGTTGAGATGGCGCGCCACTTTGGAAGAGGTAGATCATGCGCTTGGCCTTGGGGGCTGCTTTGAGGGCGTTTTGGGCACCGGGGGCTTTGGCACTGAGGTCACCATCGAGGAGGGAGGCGAGGGCGGCGACGCCGAGGCCGGTGGCGCTTTTGCCGAAGAAGTGGCGTCGATTGAGGGTGAGTCGAGATTGGCTGAATGGATCCATCATCGGGGAGGTGCGTATTACATCTTACTACAGTCGGGAGGGAGAAATATTGTGGTAAATCAGACTTTTTGTTGAGGAAATTTCCCGCCATTCTTTCGGGCATGAAACTCTACCGACTGACGAATGGTTTACAGCTTGAAAAAGATTCCGTGGCTTATTCCGTGAGTGATGATCTTTTGGATCGGCTTTTCCAATCAGGAAGGGGAGAGGTTGCGGAGCTGTTGGCGAATGAGCCCATGGGGAAAGTGAAATCGGAGCATTTGGTACCGCTTCCGCCGGTGCCGCCGCAGACGGAGATCTGGGCGGCGGGGGTGACTTATCTGCGGTCGAAGTCGGCTCGCATGGAGGAGTCGGAGAAGGCGGGGGGGGATGTCTTTTATGATTTGGTGTATGAAGCGGAGCGGCCGGAGTTGTTTTTTAAGTCGATGGGTTATCGGGCGGTGGGGTCCGGTGGGATGATTCGGGTGAGGGAGGATTCGACTTGGGATGTTCCGGAGCCTGAGTTGACGCTGGCGATCAATGCGGGCGGTGACATTTTTGGATTTGCGATTGGGAATGATGTTAGTTCGCGGTCAATCGAGGGCGAGAATCCGCTCTATCTTCCGCAGGCCAAGGTCTACACGGGGAGCTGCGCGATTGGGCCTTATCTGACCTTGGGGCGGGATGCACTCGCGCCGGATGCCCGGATTCACCTCCAGATTGATCGCGGTGGGGAGACGATTTTTGATGATTCGACGGATGTCACGCAGCTCAAGCGTGGGTTGGAGGAGTTGGTGGAGGTGCTGTATCGGGAGCTTGATTTTCCGAATGGGGCGATGCTCATGACCGGGACGGGCGTGGTGCCCGGAACGGACTTTACGTTGACATCGGGCGATGTCGTGAGGATCGCGATTGATGGCCTGGGAGTTTTGGTGAACGTGGTGGACTGCTAGGAATTTACTTTTGGCGGGAGGGCTTTGATGCCGCCTTTGGACCGGAGTGGAGGGGGGGTGACTGACGTGACCTCCACTTCGGTATTAGGGTCCACCGAACTGCCGGCATAATTCGAGTGATGGGAATCGAAGCCGCTGGCCGACTGGTTCGTCAGGAACGAATTCCCCTCGGGATCGTGGAACTCCCAAGTGCTGGAGAGGGCCACCGGAGTAGCAAAGGCGCCGCCGGATCCGTGGAGGATGGCGATGACTATGAGGATCCTTGGGGTTTTCATAGTTTAAGTATAACCTGAGCAAAAACCTCCGAGACCGCCAAGAGAATTTTGCGTCACGGCTTCGCCCGCTTGCCGGGGAAAATCCGCTCCCGCCCCTGTTCTTCAGGCATTTCTGGGCATCCCCGGGCCGCAGACCTTACACGATCATGCGATGCTGTCTCCCCGCTTCCACCGAGCGCTCGGACATCCCGCGAACCGAACCACGCACCCGACGAAGGCTCATGGGACTGCGTTTGGCGCGATTGTACGTCTCGTGTTCGGTGGATTTGCTGCCAGACTTCGCTCGCTCCCACCCATAAGCCATGAAGCCCTCCGCCTCCTCCGCCTCCTCCGCCTGCACCCGCCTGCCGGTGGCCGTGCTCCTGGCCCTCTTCCTCACCGGGGCGGTCCTCCCCGCCGAACCGGTGGACCATTTTGCCGACAACGGCTTCGCCAAACCGCTCAGCACGATGCAGCACCCCTGCGCCGAGTATTTCAAGGGCGTCACCTACATCGCCTACCAGGGGCCCCACGAGGACCCCTACGTGTGCGCATACAACCACGCCACGCGCACCTGGACCGGACCGGTCAAGGCCGGCACGAGCACCTTGGGCAAAACACCCGACCCCACCGTCCCGGACGAGGTGGACAACCATGGCCGCCCGGCTCTCCTCGTGGATGCAGATGGCTACATTCACCTCGTCTTCGGGGGGCACGGCGGGAGCTGGCTCCAAGGACGGAACCCCCTCGGCACCCCCGGAAGCGGACGGCAGACGCACGTCGTTTCCAAGAACCCGGAGGATATCTCCAGCTGGGAAGTTCTCGCAAACATCCCTCCCTCCGGCACCTACAGCCAGTTCGTGAAGATACCCGACGGCGATATCTATCTCTTCTACCGCCACGGATCGCACCGCAGCGACTGGGTCTTCCAGAAATCCACCGACCAGGCCCGGACCTTCGCGCCCCCGGTCTCGATCCTCAAACACCAACCGCAGGCCGCGAACCCGATCGTCCACGACGCCTGGTACGCGTGGTTCCACGAGGGACCCGGCGACAAGATCGCAATGACCTTCAACTACCACCCCTGCGCATCGGTGGGGCACAAGAAGAGTCGCTACAACGTCTACTATATGCAGATGAGCTGCGCCGACGACTCCTGGCGGAACGTGCGCGGCGAGGCGGTCACCCTGCCGGTCACCAAGGAACTCGCCGACCGCCAAACGCTCGTCGCCGACACCGGGGCGGAAGGCGTCCACATGGGTGTCTGCCGAATGGACGGGGACGGCCGTCCCCACCTCTACGCCCGGCAGGGCGCCGGGCAGGTCCGTTACTACCGCTGGACCGGCGAAGCGTGGCAGGGGCCGACCGTGGTGACGGAGGAATCCAAGAGCCAGGACGGCGATTTCGAAATCGAGTCCCCCCTGAAGATCCGCATGGTCCTCTCGCAAACGGTCGCAGGCAAGGGCGAGGCCAGCTGGTGGAAGACAACCAACGGCGGGCTGCACTGGGAGAAAGACGGCTGCCTCCGGTCCGCGGAGAACACCGCATTCCTCCTCAGCGCGCTGGTCCGCAACGCCCACCCCGACGCCCGGGTCGTGGTCAGCGAACTCAAGAACGGGCAGGACAACCTCTATCGGAAAATGTTTCTCATCGGCGACCACGGGCCGGTGAAGCGGGAGTAGCTGGTCCCACCCCGGGAGGAACACGCAAGCAGGTGACGGGCGGCGCAGAGAACCGTCCGTCCTTTTGAGATCGCGCAATCGTCCGCCTCCGGCCCGCGCCTCGCACGCTCGTGTAAATTGCTAGGAGTTTGCTTTTGGCGGGAGGGCCTTGAAGCCAGCTTTGGGCCGGAGCGACAGGCCAATGAACATAGGCACTAGTTACGAAGTGAAGTTCCAACCATGGGATCGCTCATGGTGCCTTTCAGGGCCAGTGGGATCGAATGGCAGACTGATTTTCTCGTCAGCAAGGGAAGCTTCCAGCTTTGCTCGATGGGATGCCAAGAGGATTGGCGGGACGATCAGGATTCACGATGAACAAGGGGCACTGTTCAAAACCATCGAGATTAAGCCCGATGTTTCTAGTGACGATGGAAATCAGATCTCCCCACCTTGAAAACACGGAGCGGAGGATTCGGGAGAGACGGGACGGCTAAGACATCCAACGAAAAGAATGCTATATTCCTGAGTCGAACTTCGTAACTCTTAAGTGATGAGTCAGACTTACAATGTCGGCGTGATCGGCTACGGCTGGGCTGCGGCGGCCCATATCGAAGCGATCAACAAAACTAGCCAGGGGAGAGTCACGGCCGTATACTCGTCCCGCGATCTCGATCCCGCCACTCTTTCCGCCACCCACGGAGGCGAGATCAAAGTATACAACAGGGTTGAGGACCTTCTGGCCGACGACTCCATCGACGTTGTCGACATCACTTCCTACCCGACCCAGCACAAGGATCAAGCGATTGCCGCAGCGAAGGCTGGCAAGCAGGTCATTTTAGAAAAGCCGATTACCTTGAATCTGGCCGATGCCGAGGCGATCAAGGCGGCCTTTGAAAAGCACGGCACGAAGTCCTGCGTCTGCTTCGAACTCCGCTTCATTTCCCAATTCACCACGATCAAGGCGCTCATCGATGACGGCATGATCGGCGACATCCACTACGGAGAGGTCGACTACTATCACGGCATCGGCCCCTGGTATGGCCAGTATCGTTGGAACACCACCCGGGAGAACGGCGGGAGCTCGCTCCTCTCGGCCGGATGTCATGCTCTCGATGCGCTTCTCCTGTGCATGGGGTCGGAGGTCGAAGAGGTCACCGCTTACAATGCCCAGTCCAAGAACCCGGTCTTTACCGAGTATGAATACCCGACGACCACCACCACGCTCGTCAAATTCAAGAACGGAGCAGTCGGGAAGTGCGCCAGCGTGATCGATTGCCTCCAGCCGTATTACTTTCACACCCACTTGTGCGGTAGTGAAGGAAGCATCCTCGACAACAAACTCTATTCCACAAAGCTCCACCTTCGGGACAAGACCTGGACCGAGTTGCCTGTCGCTCTCGCCGATTCGGGCGATGTCGCCGACCATCCATACCAGGATCAATTCCAGGCCTTCTTCGATGCTCTCGATCAGGACGAGGCGATGCCACTCACGAGCTACGAGGAAGCCTTCAAGACCTTCCGGGTCCTCTTCGCCGCCGACCAAAGTGCCGCCGAAGGGCGCACCATCAAACTGTAAAACCTTCATCATGCGCCGGACCGCTCTCGCCATTTTCGCCCATCCCGACGACATCGAATACTTCGGAGCCGGCACTCTGCTGCTCCTTCGCGAAGCCGGGTTTGAGACTCACTATTTCAACCTCGCCACCGGGAGTTGCGGATCGGTCGAGATGGCTGCCGGAGAGACTCGCCGGGTCCGCTTGGAAGAAGCCGAAAATGCCGCCGCCATTCTAGGGGCGACATTCCATCCGCCGATCTGCGATGATATGGAGATCTTCTACGACCTCCCAAAACTCCGCAAGGTCGCCGCAGTGGTGCGGCAGGTGAAGCCATCCCTTGTCCTCACCCACCCGCCCCAGGATTACATGGAGGATCACACCAATACCTGTCGGCTGGCGGTATCCGCGGCCTTCACCAGCGGCATGCCTAACTTCGTGACCGACCCGGCCTCGCGCGACACTTACCCGGACGATGTCTTCGTTTATCACTCCATGCCGCATGGCGTCTGCGATCAACTCCGTGTTCCGGTGACGGCGGGATCTTTTGTCGACACCTCCACGGTCATTGATCAGCAGCGGGAGGCTCTTGCGGCCCACGCTTCCCAACAGGACTGGCTCGATCATTCCCAGGGTGCCAATTCCTACCTGCAGGTCCTCGACTCACTCGCTGAGCGGGTCGGTAAGCTCTCCGGTCGGTTCGAAAAAGCGGAAGGCTGGCGACGCCACCTGCACCTCGGCTACTCTGCTCACGACGAAGACCCGCTCGCTGAAATTCTTGGTGAGCGCTACCTGATCAATCCGGACTACCCACCTCTCTAACGACCACCACTTTACGATGCGTAAACACTCCAAGATTTCCCCCGATTGGTGGGACTACAGCACGCTCGAGGACGATCTGATCCAAGATGCCGCCCGCCTGACTCCACACGACCTGCAGCAACTTTCACGCCCGGGCTTCGAGGTCGTCTTCTACGAAACCCTCGAAGAATTCTACCTCTGCGAAGCGCTTGAATACATCAATGTCTGGAAGCAAGCCACCGCCGACAATCCGGTCGGCATCTGCGGTCCCATCGGCCCGACCGAGCAATTGCCCTTGGTGGCGCGCCTCTGCAACGAACTCGGGCTCGACCTTTCCCACGCCCATTTCTGGGGGATGGACGAATGGATAGGCGAAGACGGTCGGGAAGTGTCTCTCGATCACCCGCTTTCCTTCGAGCGCGCCGACCGGGAGCTCTGTTTTAATCGCCTCATCAATCCTATTCCCGAGGCGAACCTTCATTTCCCGAAAGCCGACACCAAAGCCTTCATTGACTCTTGGAACGCCGGGGTTCGTTGCGCTGTCATGCAGGGAGGCCAGGGCGATATCAAGCACTGGGCTTTTAACGATCCGCTCCGTCGCGAAGGTCTGTATGCCGTCGCTCCCCCATCACCGGAGGAGTATCGTCAACTTGGAACGCGTATCGTCGAACTTCACCCGGTGACCCTGGCGCAGAACGCCCGCACTTCGGGCGGCGGAAACATCACCATGGTCCCTAATCGGGCCGTCACCGTTGGGCCGGTCGAAACGTGGCAGGCCGAGAAGGTCTCCATCTGGCAGGCCGGCGTGCATGACAATCCACTCGGCCAACGTCTCACCGCCCTCATGATTTCCAAAGGCATCGCCGACTCCGCAGTCCCGATGTCACTCCTCGCCGATCACCCTAATGTGAAGTTCAATTACCTCCGCAGCGGACTGGGTTCCTGTGCGGTGGAGATGCACTAAATAATGGCGTCGTCAGCTTGGCGATCCTGCCTCCGGTCCAACTTTCGTCCTTTCATTCAGGCTGGAGGTCATCGCTTCTTTGGCGACATCCGGAAGAAGTTCCACTTGAAGTGATAAGGAGAGGCCGTGGGCTCCGTTGACTGTGATATATTCCCTACTTCCGATGAAATCCCTGCCAACGCTTCTACAAATCGTCTCCACTGCCTTTCTGACAGCCGGAAGCGCCCTGGCGGACAAGAATCCAGCTGAAGATGTGGAAGGCGAATTTCACAAGAAGATCAAACCGCTTCTGCAGGACTATTGTTACGACTGCCACGGAGACGGATCGGACAAGGGCGATTTCACCCTGGATGAATTCGAGAGCACGTCGGCACTTCTCCATGATCAAAAAGTCTGGCTGAGAATCTGGGAGAATCTCAGAACGGAGATGATGCCTCCCGCGAAGAAGGAATCCCAGCCGACTTCCGACGAGAGAAGGGAATTGGTCTCATGGATCGAAAAACAAATCTTTAAATTGGATCCAAAAAATCCAGATCCCGGCCGGGTCACGATCCGGCGGATGAATCGAGAGGAATATCAGAACACGATCGCAGATGTGGTTGGAGTGCGGTTTAGCGCGAATGACAATTTCCCTTCGGATGACACCGGCTTTGGCTTTGATACCATTGGGGATGTTCTCACGATTTCACCGCTGCTGATGGAGAAGTATCTCAGCGCGGCTGAAGAGATCGCCGGGCTGGCTCTCCCTTTGGATGCCGGGGTCCCCAAGCCCATCGAGATTGATGCCGGGAATTTTAAAGATGGTGGGGGGAGCCAGACCGCCCGCTTCATGGAAGCCGACATTGCGCAAACGGTTGTAGCGAAACGGCGTCTCGATGCGGGCGCAAAGTATTCCCTGGAGATCTCTTATTCACTCGAAAACGAAGGAGGACGCCCGAAGGGACAGACCGCGAAATGGCAGATTATTGTCGATGGGGAACCGCTTCGTGAAATTGAGATCGATTCCGATAAGTCCCGTCGCGATGAATTTGTCGTCGATCTCGAACTTGCGAAAGGGGAGCATCGATTTGAGTTCTCCATCGTTCCGGGGAATAAGGGAGAAGGGGATGGCACGGCGGGGGTGCGGGTCGATAAATTTCGACTGAAGCGTCTTGAGCTGGAGAGTAGCTGGGACCTTTACCCGGAGAGCTATCAACGGATTTTCGTTAAAGGACTGCCCTCTGCAGATAAGGAGGAGCAAGCGGTTTACATGCGCGAAATTGTCGAGAGTTTTGCAATGCGCACCTTTCGGCGTCCTGCCCGGAAAAAGTTGGTGGATCAGATCACGGCACTGGCCCTCTCGAAAACCCGGGAAGAAGGGGTGAAGTTCGCCGACGGAGTCCGGTTGGCGGTCACGGCGACCCTGGCCTCGCCCAGTTTCCTCTTTCGAAGTGAGGTTCAGGCCGAGCCTGATAATCCGGGTAAGGTCGTCCTGCTGGATGAGTATGCCCTGGCTTCGAGGCTTTCCTATTTTCTCTGGAGTTCGGCCCCCGACGCAGCCTTGTTGGATCTGGCCGCAAAGGGAAAACTTCGGTCGGGCCTGCGGGGACAGGTTGACCGGATGTTGGCTGATGAAAAGGGAAGCCGGATGGTTGAAAATTTTGTGGGCCAATGGCTCCAGGCCCGTGATCTTTCGGCACTGAGCATTGATGCACGACGCATCCTTGGCGAGAGGGATCGCAGCAGAGCAGAGCGGGTTTTCAACAGCGGGACCCGCAAGGACATGAAGACTGAAACCGAAGAGTTCTTTCGGCATGTCCTCGTGGACAATCGTCCGCTTCTTGAGCTCCTGAATGCCAACTATTCCTTCCTCAATGAGAACCTCGCCAACTTCTACGGAGTCCCCGGAGTAAGAGGGGACGAATTCCGCAAGGTGGAGTTTAACGAGAACGCAAAAGGGCGGGGAGGCCTGCTGGGCCAGGGAACCTTCCTTATTGTGACGTCACAGTCGACGCGGACTTCTCCGGTAAAGCGAGGTCTCTTTGTTCTTGATAACATTCTAGGCACTCCGGCTCCACCTGCTCCGCCAAATATTCCGGAATTGGAGGAGACCCAGGAAAAGTTGGAAAAAGGTGCGACGATGCGGCAGCTCATGGAGGTGCACCGGGAGAAGGTGCTCTGTGCTTCGTGCCATGAACGGATGGACCCCATTGGCCTGGCTTTGGAAAACTTCAATGCCCTCGGCCAGTGGCGCGATCAAGAAGACGGGAAAGAGATTGATAGTGCCGGGAAACTGGTCACGGGAGAGAAGTTTACGAACGTCATGGAGCTAAAGTCGATTCTGGCGACCTCCCGGAAACAGGATTTCTACCGCTGCCTGACCGAGAAGCTCCTGACCTATGCTCTGGGTCGGGGCGTGGAATATTACGATGCACCCACCGTGGATGCCATCATGGCCCAGCTGGTGAAAGAAGGTGGCGGAATGAAGGATCTCATTTATGCTGTCACGGAGAGTGTTCCTTTCCAAAAGCGCCGCGGAGACGGGGACTCATTCTAGTCTGGATTCATCACCTCTCATCATCAATTTTAGGAATCAGAAAACTCATCACAACCCAAAGCAATGAACAAACCAACGATCAATCTTGGACGCCGTGCCTTTCTCCGTGGTATCGGAGCGAGCGTGGCCTTACCCTCATTTCGCTCCCTGGGAGCCGAAGTGAAAGTCACAGCTGCGGCGCGGGGAGTGACGGCTACGGGAGCCCCTCTGCGAACAGCTTACCTCTACGTGCCCAATGGCGTGATCATGGACAAGTGGCGTCCCGAGGGCACGGGCACGGATTTCAAATTCAACGAGTCGATGGAATCGTTGAATGCCTTCAAGAATGATCTGCAGATTGTGAAGGGCCTGGAGCAGGTCAATGGCTTTGCAGGTCCGGATGGAGCAGGCGATCATGCGCGCGCCGGAGCGACCTTCCTCACGGGAGCACGTCCCCGAAAAACTGCGGGCTCGGATATCCGATTAGGGATTTCGGCCGATCAGATGGCGGCGAACTTCCTGGGCTCCGAGACACGCCTGCCCTCACTGGAGTTATCCTGTGATGGCGTCCGCAAGTCCGGGAATTGTGACTCGGGATATTCATGCGCCTATCAGTATAACCTTTCATGGCGCTCGGCGACACAGCCGATGACCCCGGAGTCAAATCCCCGTTTGGTCTTTGAGCGTTTGTTCGGAGGCGGCTCCAATGATCAGCGTCAGGAAGGCCTGGCCAAGCGTCGGGCGGAGAAGCGTTCGATTCTGGATATCGTCCAAGATGATGCTCAAGCCATGAACAGGCAACTTGGCAGAAACGATCGCCATAAACTCGATGAATACATGACGGGTGTCCGCGAAATCGAGAGGCGCATTGAAAAGGCCGAAAGCTTTGGACCGGCCCCCGAACCCGGGGTGGATGCTCCGGAAGAGGGCGTGCCGCGCGAATATCAGGATCACATTCGTCTTCTTTTCGACATGATGCTTCTGGCCTTTAAAACGGACCAGACTCGCATTTCATCCTTCCTTCTGGCTCACGATGGCAGCAACCGGAGCTTCTCCAGTCTCGGCGTCAACGAGGGACACCACGGCTTGTCCCATCATCGACGGGATGAGGTGAAGATGGATAAGATTGCCAAGATCGATGCCTTTTACACCCGTCAGCTGGCCTACTTCCTCGAGCAGATGAAGGCGACCGAGGATGTCGATGGCAACACCCTCCTCCACAACTCCATGATCGTTTGGGGAAGCGGACTGTCCAATGCCGACCACCACACTCACGACGACCTTCCGATCATCGTGGCCGGTAATGCCGGCGGAAATTTCCAGACCGGACGTCACCTCGAAGTTCCGGAAAACACTCCCTTGAATAACCTCTACATGCGGATGTTGAGCGAAGCCGGAGCGCCTGTGGACCGGATCGGAGACTCCACCGGGGTGCTCAAGGCCGTCTGATCATTTTCCTCGGCACGAAAAGCCCGTTCACGATATTTCCATGCTCCGCGCCAGAAGGTGCGGGTCAAGGCGACGAGGAATCCATCCGTGTGAAGATGCTTTTTGATTTGTTGCCACCGCGTCTCGGGCACTTCGGCTCGGGGTTCCAGTGCATGTAGGTAAGAGTTGTAATGGAAGACGCCCGCGCTGACTCCTGGCAACGCCGGCAGACTCAGGTATAGGCTTCGATCGGATGAAGATTGCCGCTGGACGGATTCACCCGTAAAGCCCACGAGTTTCCAGGAATGGATTTCCACGCCGAAAGCCCGAGCGACAGCTTAAGAAACGCGCCGATGGTTTCGCGGGTAAAATCCTGGAACGCGTTGCGGCTCCTTTCATATAAAGCCAAGTGCTCACTCGCTGGGTCTTCTTGCAGCAACGGAAGCCTGACTGGTTTCACTCCTTCATAGGAACGGAAGGGGTTGGGCTGATTGGTCCAATCCAAAAATCCGGCGGACCTCGCAGAACGATGGAAATGATGCTTGGTCTGCTCGTGATAGAGCAGTGTCTCGGTGACGGCGGAATCGATCATGGTTTTCCATACATCTGGCAGAGCGCCCAAATCGTGAACGGCTCAACTAATGCCGGGGGATGGGTTGGCTTCTATGGCCAGGAGCACGCCATCCCAGAAGCGGATGCGGGCTCTTATAGCGTCGCAAGCGGCGGCTTCTGCTTCTGCCTGCCGGACCGGATCGCTGCCACAAAGCTCGTTTAGCAACAACATTGTGAGCGGGCCGTGGGATTCCTCGTCCATTTGGATGTGGCGCTGCAGGTAATAAAAGAACACCGGCGCTTGTTGCTCGGTGATCTTGATCCGTTCCAGGAGGGCGCGGAACATCAATGGAACGATCAGTTCCCTGCCGAACGCAAAGGCCGCAGCAACGACGTGGGCTTTTCCGGTCTCAATGAAGCCAAAGCTGGCGCGCATGAATTCGATGGAGGGCTGAGGCGGGATGCCGGAAGCAAAAGCGGTATCCAGCCCGCTTTGTTTAACCACGGAAATAAACTCGAGCGACGGAGCCGGGTCAGCCTGCACCTCACGCATGGCCTCGCAATAAAGGTCGAAGTGGCTGACATAACTTTTCTGGCCCTCCGTGGTGGGCAGACCTTCATCGGATTCCTCGCCCAGCACAATTTCGTTTACGAAACGCCGCAGCGACACATTCGCAGAAGGCTGCCAGGGCGAGGTGGTTGGAGCGATGACGTGCTGGAGGTGCTTCAGCAAAGACATGAAATCCCAAACGCCATAGACATGGTGATGCATGAACACTCGCAGGGATGAAAGATCATTTACAGCGTCGTAAACCGGGTGCTTCACTAGTCTCTGCTGCAACGATTCGATTTGGCTCAGATTTAAACTGCTATTCATAATGGGGTGGCTTTGATTTCCATGGGTTCTTCCTTTCATCAGATTGTTTTGCTTGGGAGCTCTCCTGAGTCTTCCCTGTTGTTTCCTTGGAGGGTGACTGGCCGATATTTTAGCAGTGGAAGCTGATTGAGGAGGTTCTCACAATAGTCCCATTGATCCAGCGTCTCCTTCCATGCGCTTGGGATTGCCTGAACCCCTTTATAGGCACCCAGTACCATTCCGATTGCAATGCTCCGTGACGCATTATCGCCACCCACCATTGCATTGGCTTGAAGCGCTTTTTTTAATCCGTCTGGTTGGTTTGCATACTTGAGAATAAAATAAACAGCGCCCGGAAGCGTCCCCTCAGTTGGGCTGGCTTTACCGACCTTGATCGGTTCAGAGCGGCCGATATCCCATAGTCTTGCCATGCTCGTGAGGGCTAGATCATCCGAGAAAGGTTCTTTGGAGAGCACGGAGTCAGGATCAGCCTCTTCTTTAAATTTTGCAATGGCTTGAGCCGCTTTTTGCTCAAAAAAGCCCCCCATCTGTATTGCTACGCGTTCAATCGCATCGAGGGGGGGAGCGCCATTGAGCACACGGTGGGTCACGCGCGCAAAAAACTCTCCTCCGCCTAAGGCATGGGTATCTCGGTGGGTGAACATTGTTTTTCTTGCCGCGTCCACCAATTCCTCTTCGGTTTCATAGTAGGCATGGGCCGCAACATGGCGGATAGCCATCGCGTTCGAGATCCCGCCAAGCTGTTCAATCGGGGTTCCTCTTTTGACTTGCGCATAGGTCTCCTGAGTCATGGTGCAAATCCATGAACCCCAGCCATTCTCAAGACGCTTCATCCAATGCGGAATCATCGCGGCAACACTCAAAGGTCTTGGGGGGTCGGAGATAGCCGCCAAATGCTCTAAAACGAGGATATTGTAATCACCGTAGTCAGTGGTTCCCCCTGCCGTTTTACCCGGATGGTAATTGCGCTCACCCCATCCGATTCCATGAGTGTGTCCACCCATCATTTCACCAGGGGCCATAAACTTATCCAGTGGCCTATTGCCATAGGCCTTAAAAATCTTTGCGGCATCGTATTCATAGTGACTGCCAAGACAAAGGGCATCGCCGACAATGGCCCCGAAAAATGCCCCTTTGATTGCTTCTTCTTTTGGTAAGTTGTTCATGACCTTTCCCTCCTTGGTGCTTGATTCTCCATCGTTTCCTCCGGCTGAAAGCCGCAATTGCTGCCGCCGCCGACATGGTAGCGTTGAAACAGCGCGCGCTGCGCCGCCGGATAAGCTGCGAGCGCTTGCGGCATGGTGGATTGAGGTCCAATGGCCTTCTCTTGAGGATCTGTTTTCATTTGAGCTTGGGTGGTTTGCTGGCGTCTTGGCTCCTTATGGAGAGGGGCGTTTCAAACAGCGAAGGAATAATCGGGTGAGACGTTTTTCTCTCTGATCTTAGGTTGT
>CAWUTG010000023.1:0-35937 GCA_963925135.1 uncultured Verrucomicrobiales bacterium
AACTGTATTCCAGTGATTGTATGAATTACGAATATCTATCGCGTCTAATAGTAAATGAATAGAAATACGAAAAAGTTCATTGCTCATTCAGCTACTTTTGTGCTGGTTGGAGCTCAGAGCTCAGAGCTCAGAGCTCAGAGCTCAGAGTGTAAGTCAAAACACGCCGCGGGTGTTTGAAGTGAAGGGTGAAGCGGGGAGGGATTACCTTGCTTTTAGAACTCCTGAATTCGAGCAAAAGAGAGAAATTCAAGATGTGGACAAGGATGGTTGGTGCGATTTGTGGGCTTCGTTTTTTCCTATCCCGGAAGGGGCAGGTCCGAGGACGGTGCTGACTGATCACGATGGGGATGGATTGACCGACTATGAGGAAATGGTCTTGATGCAGGATCCGTATACTCCGGATGAGTTTCCGCGGCATAAATCTCCCCGTGAGTTGGCGGACGAAGCGAAGGCCCGGGGGGAGCGGAAATTGCTCGTCAATCCCACGAGCGTGGAGTTGGCGGAGCTGATTCTGGCGGGAATACGGACGACGATCGCTTCCGAGGAAAACCGGAATGATGCGGTCCCGACCCTGAAAGTAAGCAAGGAACGAGTTGCCAATCTTGCAAGTGGTTTACAGACGAAGTTTGACCAAGACCGGGAGATCCTATTGGAGGCGGGATCAAAGGGGGAAGGCGATTCCTTGAGGAAAGCGCACCACATCGGGCCGTCGGGGAAGGTGGAGTATGTCACCGGGTGGAGTCATTCGGCGGGCTTGATTCACGCCGATGAACTCTGGTCCGCCTTTGATTCAGGCACCGGAAATCCAATCCCAAATGAAGCGGGATACGGTGATCTCACGGGGGCGGATCCTGATCCTGCTCTTTCCGGATTGGGACCGCTTCCTCCGGTGGGGATTTGGGAGTTTGATGGAGGGGTTGATCCTGGCCAGAATCCAGAACTTGCAGATCGGCTGATCTATGGCAATTCATTATCTGAGTTGGCGAACGAGGTTTGGGATGTGAACGACCCTCACGCCGTCGAAATCACCGAGATCATCGGTCTTCCAGATCCCACAAGAGTTCGGCAAGGAATGGCCTATGGGGCAAAGTTGAAAATCTACTCCAGTCTCAACGACTATGCCGAGATGGCGGGCGCGGTTGTCTCCGCTGAAGGAATGCATTTTTCCAATCATTCTTATGGGGCACGTGCTGGATGGGTCAGTTATGGAGTATGGGTTGGGCCGCAGACGTCGACTGATCCGAATGTTCCCACCGGGGAAGATAATCCGGTCTATGAAGATCCTGAGTTTATGGATGGTGTCCCCGGTCCTGGGAATGACACCATTACGTCGGTCGCTTGCGCTAAGAACATCCTCTCGGTGGGGGCGGTCTTTTCCTTCCTGAACGAGGTCAATGGCAGCAGTGATTTTGCCTTGCGTCATTATTCCGGGAGAGGTCCGACTGACGACGGACGAATTAAGCCGGACCTGGTCGCACCGGGAACCTTCGAGCTCCCGGACGGCACGGTGGGCGAGATTGGAGGTACTTCCCAGGCGGCCCCGGCGGTGACGGGGACGCTCGCTCTGCTCGATGAGTTAAACCACGATGCGGGGGGCGATCCTTTGCTCGCCTCGACTTGGAAAGCCCTTCTCTTGAATACCGCGGTCGATGGTTTGACTCTGGACCACCATCAACGGACCGGAACCGATGGTAACGGGGATCCAATCTTCGTGCGGGTGCCCGGGTTCCTGGGGCCCATTCTATCGGGCTTGGCGCCGGAAGGAAGTCCTCCGGTGTATCGAGCCTTCCAGGGTCCTGACTATTTTTTTGGCTGGGGGATGGTGAATGCCCGCGCGGCGGCGGATCTTCTCTACGGGAGCCTTCGGAGTGATTCCGGCAGATGCCATGTTTGTGAATTCATGCTTTATGATCCCTCGGACAATGAAGTGGATGCCGACAATACCGTGGTGGAAATCCCCATCCAATATGATGGCAGCTCGGGGGAAATGAAGGTGATGATTTGTTGGAGTGATCCGGCTTTCCATGGTGAAGTGCAAGCTGCGTTTTCGAGCGGGGTGATGAATCCTGAAGTGGGGCCCTACGACCTCGATACCCAACGCCTAGTGAATGATTTGGATTTGTGGGTGGAAGGGCCTAATGGGACAATCTACCGACCGTGGGTCTTGGATCCTGAAAATCCTCTGAACCCGGCGACGGTTGCGGGAGTCAACGAAACCAACACTCGCGACAATGTGGAACAGGTCATCATTCCAAATCCCGTGGCCGGGGACTACATCGTGAAGGTCTCTCATAAAAGACGCCTCTATCAGCTTAACCCGGCTGATCCTACCGCAGTCGGACCTGGTGACGATTTTCTGCTGGAAACGGGCGAAGGGCAGGCCGTTTCGTTGGTCGTCTCTGGAAATGAGATTGGGTCATTCAAGCGTCCGGAACTTGTGTTTGTCCCCTCGAGTCATGGTGAAACATCTGTTTCAACTCTCGCGACCTTCCTGGTAGATGGCTTCGTAGGACTGCGCTACCAGCTCCAAAAATCAGTGGATCTCCAATCCTGGACAGATGTCGATGCCCCCTTCCATCTTACCCAGCCCGTAGAAGTGAAGAGCGTAATTCACCCTATTGAAGAGGGGCATTTCTATCGCGTCCGTGAAATCTCGCCTACGAACAACTAACTTCAACTCCAAATTACTAATGAAACCTTTTCTATTTTATATTTTCCTGTTTTTCGGTGTGGCGGACTGTCAAAGCGCGGTGATCTACCGCAATGAACCTAAGACAATCGTGCCCCTGACGCCTGAAAACACGATTACCTTTGATCTCGATGGGAATGGGGTCGAAGACTGGCGAATTGAGGCGTTTTATAACGGAAATTCTACTCCGATCGTACAGATTCGAGCGGCGGTAGAGACACGGTTTCTTTCGGAGTATTCGATGGCTGCAATGAAAGAAGTGGATTTTGAACCACTACTTGAGGGCGATATTATCGGTCCTGCAGCAGAAACAGTAGTTATGCGATTTAATATTGCGCCAATTCTCGGAGCTGCGCCGTTTGCCGTTGGATTTCCTTTACCTGATCCGCGTGAAGGTGACTACAATTTCATCGGCGAAACCGCCTATCTTGGTTTCCGCTTTCTGGGCGATGATGGTTACCACTATGGTTATGCGCTTTTCACGGATACGAGTTCCCGGGGGACCACCTTGCTCGCGACGGGTTGGGAGACCGAGGTGGATCGGCCGATCATTGCGGGGGCGGTGCCGGAGCCGTCGGTTCTGGGATTACTTGGACTGGCGATGATGGGGCTCGTTACCGGTCGGCGTAGAAACTGCTCATGAAATCACTTTCTGTATTAGTCCTCTTTTTCGGTGTGGCGGACTGTCAAAGCGCTGTGGTCTACCGAGCTGAAGCACAGACAATCGTGCCCTTGACGCCTGAGAATACGATTATTTTTGATCTCGATGGAAACGGGGTCGAGGACTGGCGGATTGAGGCGTTTTACAATGGAAATGGAACGCCTGTTGTTAGAGTAGGGTCGCCTGAAACCACCAGTTTTTTATATGAGTATTCAATCACATCGATGATAGGAAAGGACTTTCAGCCATTACTCGGTGGGACGCTAATTGGTTTGGACTCAGAAACCACAAACATTAAGTTTGGAATTCCTAGGATTAGCGGAATCGCGCCGTTTGCCGTGGGTTTTCCTCTACCCGATCCCCGTGAGGGAGATAACAATTTCATCGGCAAAACCGCCTATCTTGGTTTCCGTTTTCTGGGCAATGATGGCTACCGCTATGGTTATGCGCTCTTCACGGATACGATTTCCCGGGGAACCACCTTGCTCGCGACGGGTTGGGAGACAGAGGTTGATCGGGCGATTCTTGCAGGAGCGGTGCCTGAACCGTCGGTTCTGGGATTATTTGGACTGGCGATGATGGGGCTCGTTACCGGTCGGCGTAGAAACTGCTCATGAAATCACTTTCTGTATTAGTCCTCTTTTTCGGTGTGGCGGAGTGTCAAAGCGCGGTGATCTACCGCAATGAACCTCAGACAATCGTGCCCCTGACGCCTGAAAACACGATTACCTTTGATCTCGATGGGAATGGGGTCGAAGACTGGCGAATTGAGGCGTTTTTGACAACATCTTCGAGGTATCGTGTTCAAATAGGCTCCAATCAAACGACAAGCTTTCTCTATGAGTATTCAGTTGACGCGATGCGTGGCCTCGATTTTGAGGTGATCGAGAGAGGCGGGGTAATTGGTGCGGATTCTGAAACAACAGTTCTTCGTTTTGAGACACCAGGAATTGGAGGGACCTCGCCCCTTGCATTTGGGTTTCCTCTGCCTGATCCGCGTGAAGGAGACTACAATTTCATCGGCGAAACCGCCTATCTTGGTTTCCGTTTTCTGGGCGATGATGGCTACCACTATGGCTATGCGCTTTTCACGGATACGAGTTCCCGGGGGACCACCTTGCTCGCGACGGGTTGGGAGACTGAGGTGGATCGGCCGATTATTGCAGGGGCTGTGCCCGAGCCGTCGGTTCTGGGATTACTTGGACTGGCGATGATGGGGCTCGTTACCGGTCGGCGTAGGAACTGCTCATGAAATTTCTTCCTCTAATAGTTCTGTTTTTCAGTGTGGCGGACTGCCAAGGCGCGGTGATCTACCGCCAAGAGTCTCGCTCGATTGTGGGTTGGACGCCTGAGAACACCATTATTTTTGACCTCGATGGGAACGGGGTCGAGGACTGGCGAATTGAAGCCTTTTATAACGGAAATGGAACTCCTGTTGTCCGAATTGGGTCGCCTGTTACGACACAATTTATTTACGAAAATAGTAATAGTTCATCGTTTGGCGATGATTACGTTCCTCTTGAGATGGGATCGATTATTGGGCCTGAGATTGAAAATTTGGTTCTAGGCTTTCGCACCCCTTTTGTAACGGGTGTTGCTCCATTTGCAAGTGGCTTTCCTCTGCCTGATCCGCGTGAAGGTGACAACAATTTCATCGGTGAAACAGCCTATCTTGGTTTCCGTTTTCTGGGCGATGATGGTTACCACTATGGTTATGCGCTCTTCACGGATACGAGTTCCCGGGGGACCACCTTGCTCGCGACGGCCTGGGAGACCGAGGTTGATCGGCCGATTCTTGCAGGGTCGGTGCCGGAGCCGTCGGTTTTGGGGTTGCTGGGGCTTTCGACTCTTTTGAGTGTAACGAGACGAAGAGCGGCGCGGTGTTAGGATGTTAAAAATCGGTCAAACTGCAATCATATCGGCTCAATGTGCAACTCCTCCCTATGGGTAGTGAGGCTGTAAGTCCCTTGGTTGCCTTGTTTAAGCGATGGAATGGTTCATGCGACAACACTTTCGTTATGAACGAAAAGAACCAAAATACAACAGACGCTCTCCAAGACCTTTTGACCCGAGCTTACGATGCCGAGCAGGGGTTCCAGCATGCCGCCGATGCGGTGAATCACGATGGGCTTGCTTCTCTTTTCCGTGAATACTCCGAGCAGCGGCGCACTTTCGGTCATGCCTTGAAAGCGATGCTTAAAACTCTTGGCGTCGAGCCTGAAAAGGGGGCCAGCTTGCTTGGAAAGTTCCACCAGTTTTGGATCGACCTTCGTGGTAAGTTCTCGGACGGGCGCGAACATGAAATCCTCGAGGAGTGTCTCCGAGGCGAAGAAACGACGATGGGAGACTACCGCGAATATCTTCGTACTCCCGGAATTGAGCCTGCAGCTTACGACCTGATGCTCGGCCAGCTCGCTGAAATCGAAACGATATACAAACGCCTTGAAAAGCTGGAGGTCGCTGCTGAAGCACTGGATTCCTAAAATGACTATTTCGGCATGAACCAAAAGCCGGTTCCCTCACGGGAGCTGGCTTTTTTCGGGTCACACGGTGAGCTCTTCTTCGAGGGCTTCGATTTGGTCGCTGAGGGCGGTCCAGATGCTGATGGCGTGGTCGAGTTTCTTGCTCGCTTGCTCGTAGGCGTTGGTGGCCTTTCGGAGTTCATCGGCATTGCCGACGACTTCCGGTTTTTCGAGGTGGGCAGAGATGGTGGCTTGGGCGGCTTCGAGGTCGGCGATTTGCTTTTCGAGTGATGCGAATTCGTCTTTGAGGGGCTTGAGGACCTTGTTGCGCTTCTCGCGTTTTGCGGCTTCGCGCTTGCGGCGCTCCTTGGGGTTGAGCTGGGGGCCTTTTTTTGCCTGCGGTTTTGACGCTTGAGCCTGGGTTGCAGGTTGGCTGGGCGTCTGGAAAGCTCCGCTCAATTCCTTTTCCTCTTCGGCGGTTTTGTCGAGGTAGTAGGTGAGGTTGCCGGCGAACATGCGGGGATCTTCGTTGGGGCGGAATTCCATCGTCTTTTGGACGATGGGGTCGAGGAAGTTCCGGTTGTGGGAAACGATGAGGAGGGTGCCGGGGTAGTCGATGAGGGCCTTTTGCAGAATGTCCTGCGACTGCATGTCGAGGTGGTTGGTGGGCTCGTCGAGAATAAGGAAGTTGGCGGGGCGGACGAGCATGCGGACGAGGGCGACGCGGGAGCGTTCACCACCGGAGAGGACGCCGATTTTTTTGAAGACGTCGTCGCCTTTAAAAAGGAAGCAGCCGAGGACGTCGCGGGCGGACATTTTGGAGCCGCGGGTTTGGATTTTTTCGACGGTTTCGAGGACGGTGAGGTCGGGATCGAGTTCGTCGGCGTGGTTTTGGTTGAAGAAGGAGGGGAGGGATTTGGGTCCGAGGTCGTGGTTGCCGGAGGAGGGTTGTTCGTCTCCCGTGATCATGCGGCAGAAGGTGGATTTTCCGGCACCGTTGGGTCCGACGATGGCGATTTTTTCGCCCCGAGTGATTTCGAGATCGAGGTCGCGGAAGACGGTGAGGGTTTCTCCGTTTTTGAGGGGATAGTCTTGGGCGGCTTTTTCGAGCTTGGCGATGAGGTGGGTCGAGGCAGGGGGATCAGGGAAGCGGAAGGACATCACGGCATCGACTGAGTCGATTTGGATCCGCTCGACTTTGGCGAGGAGTTTGATCCGTGATTGGACGAGGGTGGCTTTGTTGGCGGAGGCGCGAAAGCGGTCGATGAATTGTTGGGATTTGGCAATCTCGCGATCCTGGGCGATTTTTTGTTTGCGGAGGGTATCCTGACGTTCCACGAGTTGGGTTTCGTAGGAGGAGTAGTTGCCGGTGAATTCCTCGGCACGGCCGTGGTGGAAGGCGATGGTGCGGGTGGTGAGGCCGTCCATCATGGAGCGGTCGTGGGAGATGAGGATGATGGCGCCTTTGTAGTTGTGGAGGTAGTTCTCCATGAAGCGCTGGGCGTTGATGTCGAGGTGGTTCGTGGGCTCGTCGAGGAGGAGGATTTCGGGCTCGGCGAGGAAGAGCTTGGCCATGGCGATGCGCATTTGCCAGCCGCCGGAGAATTCGCCGCAGTCGCGGGTGAAGTCGGAGTGTTTGAAGCCGAGGCCAGTGAGGATGGCCTGGATTTTGGGCTTCATGCGGGCCGGATCGTGCCCGTCGAGGAGGAGTTCGAGCTCGCCGATTTTTTCAAGCATGTCGGAAAAGGGCGAGGAGCGGGGGTCGAGGTCCTCGAGTTCGGCGGCGTAGCGGTCGATCTTTTCCTGAATGGCCTTGGTTTCGGCGAAGGCGGATTCGGCTTCATCGAAGAGGGAGATGCCCTTGATGTGGATCCCTTCCTGCGGGAGGTAGCCGATGCGGTGGTGCTTGGGCTTGTTGATTTCGCCGCCGTTGGGGAGCAGGGCGCCGCCGATGCACTTCATGAGGGTGGTCTTGCCGGCGCCGTTGTGGCCGGCAAAGGCAATGCGTTCCGTGTCCCCAATGGAGAAGGTCAGATCTTTGAAGATGACACGGGGTCCAAATTCAACGCGGAGGTTTTTGACGGCAAGCACTCGGGAGCCTTAGGCGAGGATGACGCGGGTGGCAAGTTTTTGAAGAGGGCGGGGAGATGGGAGCTTACTCGACGGAGATGACCTTGGTCTTGGCCCAGTCGTCGCCGAGGCGGAGGCCCGCTTCGGGGTTGCCGCTGCGGGTGAGGAGGATGAAGCATTCCACGATCCCTACGATGGGGATGGCGAAGAGGATGTTGCGGGTCGCTCCGGTGACCCAGTCTCCGGAGAGGGAAGAGCCATCGGCTTTGACGGCTTTGGTCTTCATCACTTTTTTGCCGATGCTTTGGCCTTCCAGCATGGGGAGGCTGTCCCGGGTGAGGAAGACGAGACCAATGGCGATCCATTGGGGGAATGCGGATCCGGTAATCAGGAAAGTCACGTAGCCGATTGCACCAGCAACAATGCCATCGATAAAGGCTCCGAGAAAACGTTTCACGAGGTCGGTTTCGACACCTTTGGTTGTTGAGGCGGGTGGTTCCTCTTTGCGGATCTCGGGAGCTTTTGGTTCCTCGGGTTTTTCGATGTCCACCGTGGTAACCGGAGGTTTTACAGGCGGGGTGTTCCTGATGGTGGGTTTTGGGACTTCTTTCTTCTCTTCACTCATCATCCCATCAAAGCACAATGGAAGGGGGGTGGTCGAGAGCTGATGATGATCAAAAAAAACGGAGCCCTGGGGATGCCAGGACTCCGGTGGTAAAAAAGGCAGGGTCTTAGGCTTTCTTCCAGTCGTCGATGCGGGACTGGTTGGCGGCGAAGAGGTCGTCGGTGGAGCCGTGGATGGTGATATTCGTAATGGTATCACCGCCTTTGATGGTGTTGATGACGTCCTGGCCTTCGGTCGTTTCTCCGAAGACGGTGTGTTTTCCGTCGAGGTGCGGGGTGGGGCAATGGGTGATGAAGAATTGGGATCCGTTGGTGTTGGGTCCGGCGTTGGCCATGGAGAGGATGCCGGGCTTGTCGTGACGACGGTGGGGCTTGCACTCGCACTCGAACTTGTAGCCGGGGCCTCCGGTGCCGGTGCCAGTGGGGCAGCCGCCTTGGATCATGAAGTTGGGGATGACGCGGTGAAATTTCAGGCTGTCGTAGTAGCCGCGGGAGGCGAGGCTGAGGAAGGAGGTCACGGTGACGGGTGCGTCGTCCGGAAAGAGGGTGAGGTTGATGTCGCCCTTGTTGGTGTGGATAGTAATTTTGATGTCGTCCATGTGGGCGAGAGACTAGCGCAGATTTTGCGGGTGGGAAGTCACTTATGGGGACTTACGAGGTGAACTCGGACTAAAGGTCCAAGCTCCCGGCTTGGGGTGACTTAACGACAGCCTTCGAGGAGTTGATCGACGAAGAGGGTGATGTTGTGGAGGGCCTCGGTGGATTCGGAGGCGTTGAGGAGCATGAGGCAGTCGCGGGCTTCGGCGACGAGTTGGGTCGCGGTGTTGAGGGCGTCTTCCATGGCTCCTTCGTATTCGGCGATGCCAACGAGAACGGGGAGGTCGAGGGCTTGTTGCTCGATGATGCGCTTGGTGAGTCTTGCTTTTTGGGCGGGGTTGGCGCGTTCGAGGAGGTTGAGGATGGGGAGGGTGAGCTTTCCTTTTTCGAGGTCGGTGCCGAGGGTTTTGCCGATCTGGTCTTCCGAGCCAATCATGTCGACGATGTCGTCGTAGATTTGGTAGGCGGTGCCGAGCTTCATGCCGTAGTCGAACATGGCGGTGCTGATGGCTTTGGAGGTTCCCGAGATGATGGCGGAAAGCTGGCTGGCAGCCGCAAAGAGGGCTCCGGTCTTCATTTCGATGACCTTGAAATAGTCCTTCTTGGTGACGGTGAGGTCGAAGCGGCGTTGGGTTTGGAGAATTTCGCCCTGGCAGACTTCGCGGGCGGCGAGGCTGATGGCACGACTGATGTTGAGGTTGTCAAAGTCAGTGGAAAGCTTGAGAGCGTGGGAGAAGAGGGCATCGCCGAGGAGGACGGCCATCCCGTTGCCCCATTTGGCATTGGCGGTGGGAACCTGGCGGCGGGTTGAGGCTCCATCGATGATATCATCGTGGACGAGGGTCGCCATGTGAATGAGTTCCAGGATAACGCCCAGGTTGAGGTGGTCATCGGTGAGTCCTCCGGTAGCTCCGCCGGTGAGGATCGCGAGGGCGGGACGGATACGCTTACCGCTGGTATCGCAGATATACTCCATGTAGGGCTCGACGCCCGGGTCGAATTCCCGGACCTGCTCCAGAATGCGGGATTCGACCTTTTGAATGTGGGGCCGGATGAGGTCGAAAGGAAATAAATCCGGGCTGACGGTCTCTTTGCTCATGGTCATTGGACACCTCTAACTTTCACAAGATCCTGAAAATAGCAACTCTTATGAACGGAAAACCTTGGAGAATTAGGCCTAAACCGTTGTGCAGCAGGTAAGTTTCCGCTTGGATTTTTTAAGTATGACGAAGCAAAAACGTTTTTTGATCGGTGGTCTGGTGCTTGGCGGCGGGTTCACGCTTGCCGCGAACTTTGGAGAGAAGCCCGATACTCCCCAGCTTCCCGGCTTGCTGTGGCTGGTTGCTGATGGGATTCTGACGGCAGCGGACAAGAGTTTGGCGTCTAAAGATCATTTCCGTGATATCCAAATGCACATCGAGTGGCGCATCCCGGCGGATCGTCAGGTGGATGGCCAAAAGGGAGGGAACAGCGGAATTTTCTTGATGGGCCTTTATGAAGTGCAGGTTTTAGCTTGATACGAGAACAAGAGATATCCTGCCAAGCACCCTGAAAAAGGGCCGATTCGCCCTCAGTGGCACAATGACCCGGTCCAATATCACAATATTTGGATCCGCGAAGTCGGAGAATATGAAAATTCCAAGTAACCTTTTGCAAACTCGACGCATAGTTGTCATTAACTGCCCCAACTCCCACTGTTAAGGATCAACCGTATTATGAAACTGAAACGTATTCTCCTCCCCGTCCTGGTCGGAGGTTCCTTGGTCTCCCTGTCCTTTGGAGAGACTCCCGCCGTCAACAACCAGACGTTGACACAACTCGTCCAAGCCGACGCCGCACCTGCGGCCGATGTCGCCGCTCTCGCAAAAAAAGCAGGCTTCGCAGCCCATCTTCCGAAGAACACCGAGGGATACCTCTCGATTATGGGCGGATACGACATGTATGAGCGCCTTAAGAAAACTGAAATTGGCAAGCTGATCGTCGAGGCGATGGCTGACCAGGGAATGGATCTCGCTGAGGCTGAGGCCGATGATGATGTCGCAATTCTGAAGGCCATTGTTGGCGAGGAGCTCTTCTTCGCCTTTGGCGATACCGCGGGTGAGCGATATATTCACCTGAATGCGATCAGCAAGTCGTCCAACTTCCACCAAATGAAAATGATGGTGTCGATGGCATCTGCCGCGCTGAAGGGCGAGGATGATCCCGAAGCCATGCAAGGGGTCGCCATGTCGATGTTCGCTAATATTCTCGGTGATCCCAAAGCGGGCATCGATATTTTTGAGAAAGCGGAGATGCCGCCTTTGACGATTGGATTTAAAGTGAGCGATGCCGACATGCGTGAGCAGCTCGCCGCCACGATCGCGGGATTCCTGGGCCAGGCCCTCGAAGCCGGCGAGGAAGCACCGTTTGTGGAGATCAACGAGACCCGCAGCGGAGTTGAATTGACCGGAATTACGGTGGATGGCAAACGCGCCGCCGACCTTGCCGATGAAGATACCCGTCAGGAAATGAGCCAGGTCTTTGGAGGCCGCGCCGAGGTGGACCGCTTCATGGGAGCAGTTGCCAAGAAAAACCTACACGTCGCGACCGGCGTGAAGGGTGACTACGTCGTGATCTACCTGGGCGGATCTCTGGAGGGCTTTAAGCTCGTTGACGAATCTGCCGAATCTCTGGTTGCGAACAAGGGCATGGATTTCCTCTCCAAGTATGCCGATAAAGATGTGCGGATGTTGCTCTTTGGTGAAGACGAAGCCTTCGATAAGATGACGGCTGAAGGTGAGGCTTTTGCTTCCCTTGCCCTGGGTCTCAAGGCCGGCCTCGCTGATACGGATGCTTTTGGCGATACCCGGGACGTGCAAACGCTCCTCGGACACGTTGCCAAGGTGGACAAGCAACTCTTTGGCATGATGGACTACAGCCGCTCCGGAGTTGTCGGATTCATCGAAGACGGTTTCAAGATTGAGGGCCACGGAGGTTCCAATCTGCCTTTTATCGATACCAAGACCGCTCATAGCTATTCCGCTCTCGGGGACATGGAGGACGTTTTGTTCTTCAGCAACACCCGCAGCAACCCTGAGTTCACCGGAAAGCTCTTCGATATGGTTGATTCTCTCGGAGAAGCTTCCTACCTCATGGCCCGCCGGGTCGCCGAGCTTGAGATCGATGATGGTGACTTTCGGGAGTTCCAGGAAGGGTTTGGGATGTTCGAGCAGCTTGCTGCCAAGGACCTCGCCGAGATTTGGCAGGCAATTTCCATCGACTGGGCCCAAGGCACCGGCGACGAGGGAGCGCTGGTGATCGATATCAAAGGCACCATGCCCAAGATCCCGGAAGTTCCCAGTGTGATCATCGAGAAAGGCCGCGTTCCACGGATTACCTATGTGACTCCCGTGAAGGATGTCGCCAAGCTGACGCAATCCTGGACCCGTATTGAGAAAGCCGTGACCAATATCCTGAAAACCGTCAAGGAGCAGGGTGGACCGGAGATTCCCATGCAGGAATTGATCGAGAATGAGAAGGACGGTGTGAAGTCCTTCTTCTACCCCATCCCGACGACGACCAACAACGCCCGTCCGATTGTGGCGATGACCGAGAAGAACTTCTATCTCTCGACTTCCCAGACCGCCGTCGCTGAGACGAAGGCCAAACTGGAAGCCGGAGGAGGACCACTTCGGATGGGAGCTTATTCCCGCGTCAACTTCACCGTGGCCCAGGAACTCGCCGAATTTTGGGTGAAGCTTGCCAAGGAGAATACCGACGAACTCTTCGAGAATGATTTCCAGAAGGACGACTTCATGGAAAACCTTCCCATGATCGAGAAGTTTATCGCGGCCTTCGGTGAGATGAAGGATATGATCTCTCATGCCCGCATGGAGGACGGCGAATCCCGCATGTCGCTTCACTTCAACATGAAGTAAGCAGACAGGTTAACTATTTTCACAAGCCTCGTCTGATTGATCAGGCGGGGCTTTTTTGTCTCGATTCGTGATTCGGAGAACGAAAACTACTCGCCACTCCGTTTTCACAAAGATAGCGTGCAAGGGAAACGATGAGTGAGATTTTTGTGACCGAGACCGATAATGTCCAACTGGCCGCGAACGCGCTGGCGGTGAAACGTGCGGTAGAAAATCAGCGTCGAAAGGAAAGCGTTCAGTCAGCGGTGACGGCGCTTTTGGCATTTGGGGTGGTTTTAGCGGTTCTCGCGCTGATTGCCCTGATACCAATCAGTGCGGAATATCCCCAAATCGTCACGTATCAGGCCGCTTCCGAGGAGGAAGAGCCGCCGATGAAGATGAAGGAGCTGACGAACAGCGCCCAGCCGAAGCCACCGGGGGCGAGTTCATCGATGGCGAAGGTCATCGCGGCCCAGATCACCAGCCCGATTTCTGTTCCAATTCCAGAAGTTTCGAATCCTGACGGGCTCTTTGGAATGGAGGAAGCTTTCGGACCGGGCTTTGGCACGGGTGACGGTGACGGCGATGGAGGAGGGGGCTCGACCTTTTTCGGAAGTTATCGCCAGGGTCAGCGCGTTGTTTTCTGCGTGGATTACTCCGGCTCGATGTCGGAATCGACCGAGGGTGGCAGCGGCACCCGGATCGCGGCGCTCAAGACCGAGCTGGCGAATGCCATTAAGAAACTTCCATCGAACATGTCAGTTTCGGTCATTTTCTTCTCTACCACCGGCTGGACGATTGAGACGGAAGGGCCTGACTTCTTCAGTAATGGTTGGAGCGGAGTCGGCAAAATGCCGCCTGTTCTTTGGTATCCCGCCAATGACCGTTTAAAGACGGAGGTGATCAGCCAAATCGAAAAAATGCCCATCAAAGGTGGCACCAACTGGTATCCGCCTTTGAAGATGGCCTTCAGCATGTCTCCGGCGCCCAACATCGTTTACCTGCTGTCCGATGGTGATCCTCGGGACGGCGAATCTGTTTTGAGCGATATGTCGGAGATCAATCCTGACGGAATTCCGATTGATACGATCGCATTTGAGCTACCCGGATCGGCTGCGGGTAAGTTACGCGATATCGCCGAAGATACCGGCGGGAAATTTGTGCTGATTTACAAAGGGAAGCGCCTCACGGGCTCGTCTGCCGAAAAGTATACCAGTTCAGATTACGACGAATGAAGCTCGTCATTTTCGAGATCGACGGAACTCTGACTCAAACGAACGGAGTGGACTCCGGATGCTTTATCGAAGCGATCAAGGAGGTTCCCGGAGCCAGGTCATTTCTGGAGCATTTGGAAAGCTCGCCCGACTACCCCGTTGCTTTTGCGACCGGTGCTCATGAGGCCTCGGCCCGTTATAAGCTGGTAACAGCAGGTTTTTCAATCGAAGGGATGCCGCTGGCGAGTTCATCTGATGCAGTCGTGAGAGAGCACATCATGCTTCAGGCTAGGGATCGCGCGGCGCAACGGCATGGGGTTCCGTTCACCGGAATCACCTATTTTGGAGATGCCGTCTGACTGAAGGCGTTCGCTTTGATGACTATCGTGATCCGAATGCCATCCTGCAGGCCCTTTAGCCTCGCAGAAGCTGCACTTGCACCTTTTCCTCAACTGCAATTTCGAGAACTTCAGTGAGTTCTTCGAGATCATCAAGAAGGGCCTTTTTGCCATTCTCGAAAACGTCATCGTCCATCGCCCGGACCAGATCGGCAGCTTGCACGATGTCGTCATAGACTTCATCGGCATCGTGGAAATCGTCTTGTGAGATAATCTTCAGGGCACGGGCTTCTTCCTTTGAATATCCGGCAGCGGCAATCTCTTCGTCCGAGAGATCGCTTTCAGGGCAGAAGAGATATGGGAGAATATCGAGTCCTTCTTTTTTGAGAAAGCCATTCAGTGTTTCATACTCGGCGGCAAGTTCCTGAAAGTAACCTTCGAGATCTTCGATCTCGGGCTCACAAATGACGCTAATTCCGGTGGACATGGCTGAACGCTAAAATTGGATTTCGCGAGAAGAAAGGGAAAAGCGACATGTTCTTGCGGAAATATTTTGAACTGCACCGGAGGTGAGAGCGGAGGGTCCAATTCCAAGGAGGCCGAATAGCCCGATTTCAGGAATTTTGGAAGGCTCTCGAGGGCTGCTTTCTCCGGCTGGATGACGAAGGTGAGAGGGAAGGTTTCGCTCTCGTTTGCCGCAATCGCCGGGCCGCTCAAATGCACTGTTCCGTCCAGAACGCCTTCTCCTTGCAAGGTGATCACCAGATCAGAGGGGTCGATTTGACCCCGGGACCGGTTGGTTCCCTCGACCGGAAGAGTGAGGTGGATCGTCGTGTCCCTGATCCGAACGTTGATCTCGGACCAAAGTGGACGGTATTTACAACGAATGAGGCGATGATGGGATGAGGCGGAGGTTCGGTCGGAGCGGGCTCCTTCCAATTTCAGACGGTGGAAAGGGTGGGCGATGGTGACGTCGCTTGCTTCTCCGGCGTAGCCCGTGGCGTATTTACTGAAGAGGACGTGAAGACGATGACCGCGGCGAGGAGGATGGGGAGATCGAGCTCGTTGGTGGGTTCGTCGAGAAGGAGAATCTTGGGCCGCGAGCAGAGAGCTCGGGCGAGCGAGAGGCGACGGCGTTCTCCTCCGGACAGGCTGGTGGAGGGTTTGCCGAGGTAGGAGAAATCGAGGCCGACGGAACCAAGAATGTATCCGAGGTCGGGGGTTTCTCCGGAAAAGGTGAAGGCATCCAAGAGAACCTCTTTGACGGTGGCGGATTCGGGGAAGAGATCCTGCTGGGGGACGTAGGAAAGGGCCTTCAACCTACGGAAGCAATCTCCCAACCCCGCCTTGGAGCGGTGCAGCGACTGTGCCGCCATGCGAAGGGAGTTGGCCAGACGGTTTTAGACTTTGCGAGTGTGGGCGGCGTGGGCGGCGTGGGTCAGCCCGCCCACCGTCGCGCCCGACACGGGCACCAGACCAGAGAACTGCAGATCCCGGCCTCACCTGCGGCTTACCAATACACGCAGCCGTCCAGATTTGTCTTCGGTGACCGGACTATTCGGGAAAGGTGTGGAGGATTTTTTGGTCCTGTGCGTTCCAGATTCGGAGGGTTCCGGATTCGCCGGCGGAGAGGATGAGAGAGCCGTCGGGGGTGGTGGAGGCGGAGAGGATGGTGTCGTCGATGCCGGGAAGGTTTTGGTTGTTTGCTTTGAGGTCCCGGGCGGAGGCAGTCAGAAGTTGGTTGGTTTGGCCGAGGAAGGAAATGGTGGCAAGTTCGGCGGGGAAGCCACCTTGGGATTTCGTTTCCTTCCCAGTTTCGGGGTTCCAGAGTTTGTAGAGGCGGTCGGCTCCGGCGGAGGCGAGGGTGGAGGCGTCGGGACTCCAGGCGAGGGAGAGGATGTGATTGTTATGGCCTTCGAGTGTTCGCTCGAGGGAGGGAGGGTCGAGGTGATGGATTTTAAGGGTGCGGTCGGTGGAGGCGGAGGCCAGACGAGTACCATCGGGTGAGTAGCTGAGGGCGGTGATGGTATCGAGGTGGGCTTTGGGAAGGGTGGCTATGGGCGTGTCGTTGTCGAGGGAAAGGAGTTGGATGAGGGCGTGTCGGGAAGGGATGCCGGAGGCGGCGGCGAGTTGCTGACCGTTCGGGTGGAAGGCGAGGGCAAGGATGCGGTCGGGGAAGGGAGTTGCTTTTTGGTGATCGCCCCATTGGTGTTTGATGCTCCAGATGGGAGTGGTGGGGAAGGTGAAAACGGAGTTGTCGGGAAGGCGGGCGAGGAGGGTGGTGTCGTTTGAGAAGGCGAGAGCGGTGGGTGTTACTGGTGGGGTCAGGATTTCGAGGTCTTGTCCGTTATGGGCGTTCCAAAGACGGAGGGGGGCGGTGTCGCTGGCGATGGCGAGGGTGCTGCCGTCGGGTGAAAAGGCGAGGGCTTTGATGGGCGGAAGTTTGGTTTCGGCAGCTTTGCTTTGGTGGGCTTTGAGGGCTTCTTCAGCACTGAGGAGCTGGGCCTCGGTTTCGGCGACGCGGGCTTGGATGGCGAGGAGGTGATGGGCGGCGGCGGTGCCGTCCTTGAGCGTGAGTTCGCGGGTGTGGCGGGCGTTGCGGAGTTGGGTGCGTGCGGCATCGCGTTCCTTGCTGTGACTGGCGAGGGTATCGGTGATTTTTTTAATCTCGGCCGGGGCCCTATTGGCGGCTTGAGCGGAGTCGAGAATTTGCTGCTGGATATGGAGCGCGCGCTCTTTTTGATCGAGATCGGTGCCGGTGTTTGCGAGGGCCTGAGCGTCGGTCTTTATTTTGTTCGAGAGGTCGGTCCATTGTTTTTCGGCATTGTCGAGTTTGCTCTTGGCCTGATCGTGGACAGTCCGGGCGAGGTCGCGTTTGAACTCAAGTTGTTTGGTTTCGCGGACGATGTCGGGGTTGTTTTTAATTTCGAGGAGGAGTTTGCCATCCTGCGCATTCCAGATCCGGGTTTGGCCGCCGGGGTGGCCGGTGGCAATTCTCTGGGAAGCTTGATGAAGTGTGATGGTGGTGATCGGGTCGTTGAGTCCCTGGAGGGGGATGGGGGGAGAGGCGGGGTCGAGGGGTGGGGTTTCGGGAAAGGGGGTGTCGGTTTTACTGCCGGGCGGGAGGTGGCGTTGCCAGAGTTTGAGGGTGCGGTAGCCTCCGGAGGCGAGGAGTTGATATTGATTGAAGGCGAGAGTGTGGACGAAGTCGCGGTGGGCGGAGTTGGTGAGAGCGGGATCGATGAGTTCGGCATCGAGCGTGCCACGATGGAGGTCGTAGACAAAGAGGCGGGTGCCGCGGGAGACGGCGGCGAAGCGGGCCCGGGGGGTGATTGCAGTGGCGTAGCTGGACCGGACCTCATTGAGGTTGGACCATTCGGTGGGGCTGGTGAGAGTGGCGGACGAGCCTTGTGCTCCCTGGGTGATCCAGAGTTTGAGGAGGGCGAGTTCGGGAGGGGTGAGATTGCGGGCGTTTGATTTATTCTTCGCGGGCGGCATGGGGTCTTCCTCGAGGTGGGCGGCGTAGGTGAAGACGAGGCTTTCGTCAGGTTTGCCGGGGACGAGGGAAGGGCCGGAATCGCCACCGGTGATCATGTCCTGGGGGGATTCGAGATTGAGGTCGGCTTTGGCTTTTTTGGCGTTGTGGCAGGCGAAGCAGTTTTGTTTGAGGACGGGGACGATCTCTTTTGCGAAATCGACTTGGGTGTTCCGCTGGAGCTCAGCCACGGGAAGGGCGGCGTGGAGTAGAGTGGGGAAGAGAGCGAGGAGGGGTAATCTCATGGCGCGATGGTGAGAGTGAGAAGTGGGGAATGGACCGAGTGGGTGAGGTCACGCGGTTTGGATAGTTCGGTCTGTTGGCGGAGCTGGTCGGCGGCTTTCTTTTTGGCTTCGGTGAGCGCGGGGGGGATGGCTTTGGACTCAGCGTTGAGTGATTTCTCGAGATCTTCGAGTCGCTTGAGATCGGCTTTGGAGCGTTCGAGTGCGGGGAGGTTGTTTTGGTGACTGAGAGTGAAGTCGGCTTGAAGGGTGAAGTGGTGGGTTTGATTGGGAGCGACTTTGAGTTCGTTGGAAGGCGTGAGGGCGAGGGTGAATGTGCCTTCGGTGGCGTCCGGTTTGATCTTGAGTTGAGGTGGTTTGGAATGGGGAAAGTTGTTGAGGGTAAGGGTGATGTCACCTTTGATCTCAGCATTCTTGGCGAGGGTGAAGGGGATCTCCAGGGTCTCTCCGACTTTGGGGGTGAATGAGGTGGTGGCGGGGGTCAGGACGAGGGGGGCTTTTTCAGCGTCAGTGATGCTAAGGGGGAGGAGTTGTGCGAGGCGGGTGTGGTGGCGTTCGTCGTCCCAGTTTCCGACATGCCACGATGAGGTGGCGGGTTGTGCGAGGGTTTGCTTTCCGGTGGTGGTGCCTTTGATGGTGAGGAAGGTATTGGCGGGCGGGGTGTCGGCTTGCGAGGTGAGGATGAGGGTGGCGCTGGTTTCGTGAGGGGCGATGGTTTTGGGTTGGAAATCGATGCCGGGAGGGAGGTTCTCGATGGAGAGAGTAATGGGTTCGTCGAAGCCGGATTCGTGGATCACGAAGAGCTGGATGCGCGCGGTGCCGCCCTGGCGAATGAGGGCGGTTTGGCGGGGGAGGATGTTGTCTTTTTGATGTGAGTGCCATGGCATGGCGATGAGCCGGTAGCCGGGGGAGGGAGGATGAATGCGAAGTTTGGCCGGGGCGGGATGGCTGAATTGATTGAGGAGGGTGAGGCGGTATTTGCCATCGGCGGGCGGGTCAAAGCGGATGGCGGAGTCGGCCGTGCGGAGGGTGAAATGGTGACCGCCCGAAGGAAGTGGGAAGTCATCATTGGAGGCGACTTCCTTGTATTGTGGGGTGCCGTTTTGGTCGGTGGTGACTTGCTCGATGATCAGGAGGGAGTCGGAAGGGTTGGCGAGGCGGGCCGAGAGGAGTTCGATCCAGAGCGGTTGGTCTTTGTTGGCTTCGAAGGAATGGTGGATCGGAGTTTTTGAGAGGGTGAGCGGGATGTCTTGAGGTAGGGCTTGAGCGGGCAGGAGGGTCTCGGAGGAATGAGGAATGGGTTGGGTGGACGCGAGGAGGCGGTAGGGATGTTCGCCTCCGCCGGTGAAGATGAAATCGTGGACTTTAAGGAGGTAAGTGCCGGCGGCGGGAGCTTTAAAAGTGAGTGCGGCGTCGCGGTCGAGCGGAGAGAGGTCGTTGGCGCGGGCGAGTTCGGTGCCAGCGGGGGAGATGATGATGAGGGTGGGATCGAGGCGCGAATCGATGGCTTGAGCCTGACAGTGGAGGTTGATCGTTTGATCTTGGGCTAGGGTGAGTTTGTAGTGGTCGATGGCGGCGTTATCGACGTGGCCATTGATGATGGTGTCGAGGGGGAGGTCTTCGGCGGTTTCGGGAGAGTGGTTGGTGCCGTGTTGTTTTTCGGGGAGGTGGCTGACGACGAAAGCGCGGGGAGCGGTGAGACCGAGGCGGGTTTGGGCAGAGACCTCGTAGATGCCGGAGGGGATATCGGGGGCGGCGGTGATGCGATAGCGGAGAGGATTGGCTTTTGCGGGGTATAAGTCGGTGGCGGGAAGAGTGATGGGTTCGGCGGTGAGGCCGGGGTGGGAGAAACGGAGGGTCGTTGTTTCCTCCAGTTCGGTTCCACCGATAGAGATCTCGGTGGAGGTACCCGCCTGGAGACCCTGAGGGAAGATCGTTTTGAGGTCGGGGTGGGGAAGTTGCGCGTGCAGGATGGTCGCACACGGGATCGTGAACGCAAGAAGTGTGAAGAAGCGGAAAAATGACACCGGTGGTGGCTTCAGTGGTTGAAGAGAAACTCCTTTGTATTGAGGAGAGCCCAGATGAGGTCTTCGTAGGCCTGTCGGGTGGGGAGGAGCGGATCGACGGGTTTGGGCTGTTCACCTTCTTTGGCCGAGGTGGGCGGCGGGAGAGGCTGGTTTTGTTTCCCTTGCAGGTAGGCGAGGGCGGTGGCGAGTTCTTCGGTCCGGGGCGGACGGGAGAGGGCGTGGAGGTAAAGTTGGGTGAGGAGGTTCTCGGGTTGGGCGTCTTTTTGTTGTGCGAGATGCGCGGGTCGCGATTGGTCGGAAGAGAGCTTGAGGCGGATGTTGTTCGAGTTCACGAGGTGGAGGGCCTGCGCGAGATTGACGTCGGCACTCCGTTCACATTCGCAGGCGCTGTTCATGTCCGGCCGACCGAAGACGGAGAGGAAGTAGGAGGATTGGGAGAAAGTGTCATCGGGGAGTTGAATCGCGCGGGTGCCGGTTGGTTGGCCGTCAAACGATTCTTTTGATCCGGTGACTGTATTGATGCCATCGAGGAGAATTTCGGCAGGGAGTCGACGGGGGTAGAAGCGGGAGTAGTTCTGGGTATCGAGGGAGTTGTATTGATTGGGAATGGCCGAGAGTTGGTAGGTGCGGGAGTTGGTGATGGTGCGGATGAGGTGCTTGAGGTCGTATCCGCTCGCGATGAAATCGGACGCGAGGTTCTCTAACAGTTCGGGATGAGTGGCCGGGTTGGTGACGCGCAGGTCGTCTTCGGGTTCGACCAGACCACGCCCGAAAAAGTGTTTCCAGTAGCGGTTGACGAGCATTTTCGCGAAGAAGGGATTGTTGGCATTGACCATCCAGTCGGCGAGGTGCTCGCGGGGGTCTTCGTGGGAGGGAATGGTGAGTTCATCGCCTCCGAGGTTTTTGGGTTTGAGGGTTTTACCGGTGCGGGGGTTTTGGGAGGTGGCCTGACCGCGATTGTGAAGGACGCTTTCTTCTCCCGGTTGCAGGCCGGGTTTGCGGGTGATTGTTGAGAAAAAGGCCTGCAAGCTGTAGTAGTCGTCTTCACTCCATTTTTCGTAGGGATGGTGGTGGCACTGGGCGCATTGCATGCGGACTCCGAGGAAGACCTGGGCCACGTTTTCGAGTTGGTCCTTGCTGTCGCGAACGGTGCGATACCAGGCGACGGGCGGGTTGGTGCCGGTCTCGCCGGAGGCGGTGAGAAAGTCACGGGCGATTTGGTTGTAGGGACGGTTTTGATGGATGGCGTCGCGGAGCCATTGGTGGAAGGCGACGGATCCTCTGGCGTGTTCTGGTTTTGCGCGTTTGTTGCGGAGGATAGCGGCCCATTTCCCGGCGAAGTAGTCTGCGTGATTGGCCGAGGCGAGGAGTTGTTCGATTTTTTGTGCTCGTTTGTCGGGGGAGTGGTTGGTGAGGAAGATATTGGTTTCGTCGATGCCGGGAAGGCGTCCGGCGATGTCGATGGTAACGCGTCGGAGGAAAGTGGCATCCTCGCTGTTTTCGGAGGGAGGCAGGCCGAGAGTCTGAAGTTGAGCGAAGATGTGTTTGTCGATGTAGTTGGCGGGATTCGGGAGGTTATCGACCGGTGCTCCGAGGGGGAGCGTGGCGCGGAAGACGTCGACGTGTTCCTGAAAGCGGATCATAATCGAAGTTGAGCCGGGGATGTCGCCCATGGTGACGTGGCCATTCATGGTGACATCGGCCCGATCTTCATCGTTCGCTTCGTATTGCGCGAGATGGGTGATGTCGCGGGTGGTGTTGTCCGAGAAGTGGGCGGTGACGCGCAGTTGTTGTTGGGCGTGGGCCCGGGTGAGACGTTCTTGGGGATGGACGGAAATCGAGGTGGCTTTGGGGAATTCCTTGGGGTCGTTGGGAAGGCCTTGTTTGATCCAGCGGACGATGGCCTCGTAATCGGCGGAGTCTTTCTCCAGGCGGGAACCTCCCTGGTGGGGGATTTCGCCGGTGGCTTTGAGGAGGAGGAGAGAGTGTTCCGGGGCGGCCCGGAAGATGCGGCGGCCGCGGGAATCACGAACGAGATAATCGTGGTCGTTCCAGGGTTCGTAGCCAAAGAGGGAGAGCTTGAAGCCGTTTTGGCCGTCGGCTTTTCCGTGGCAGCCTCCGCCGTTGCAGCCGTATTTGGAAAAGACGGGGACGAGGTCGTTGGTGAAGGAAATGGGGGCGGCTTCGTCCGAGGCGACCTTGACCGTCTTTGTGATGGTGAGGTCACCGTGGGTGGCGGTGAGGGTGGTTTCGCCGGGGGCGAGGACGGTGATCAGGCCGTTGGGGGAGACAGCGATGATGTTGGGAGGATCGGTAGTGTAGGTGGCGGTGTGGGTGAGATCGCGTGAACTTTGATCTTCCAAGGTGAGGACAAGTTGGTGGCTGTCGTGAAGGTGGGTGAGGGTGAGAGGAGTAGCGTTTTGGAAGGAGAGATTAGCAGCCGAGGCAAAAGAGGCGAGGAGGGCGAATGCCGCGATGATGTAGAAGTTGGGCATGGGCTCAGGTATTTGAGTGAGGGCTTATCCGACGAGTTCGCTCATGGGCGCATGTTGGGAGTCGATGAGGAAGCGGGGGCGTCCGGAGAGGTCATCGATGGTGGTGCGGCGGGCGTCGATTCCAAGGTTGTGGTAGAGAGTTGAAAAGACCTCTTGGAACTCGACGGGGCGTTCGTTGGCTTCGCCGCCATCGCGGGTGGTGGATCCGATGACCTGGCCGTGGTTCATGCCGCCGCCGGCGAGAAGGGCGGTGGAGACTTTGGGCCAATGGTCGCGTCCGCCCTGGTCGTTGATTTTGGGAGTGCGTCCGAATTCGCCCCAGACGACGACGGAGACGTCGTCGGAGAGACCCCGGTCGTGGAGGTCCTGAACGAGGGCGGTGATGCCTTGGTCGAGGAGAGGAAAGTCGGTGCGAGCCCTGCCAAAGTTGTCGCCATGCCAGTCCCAACGAGAGAAGCCGAGGGTCACACAACGGGCTCCGGCTTCGACGAGGCGGCGTGCCATGAGGAATTGGTCGAGCCGTTTCCAGGGGCCGTCGGCAGTGAGTTTTTCGGTACCTTTGCCGTAGCGTTCTACGATTTTGGGATCTTCCTTGGAGAGGTCGAAGGCTTCAGCGAGGCGGGAGGAGGTGAGGACGCCGAAGGCTTGTTCGGTGAAAGTGTCCATGCCGGTCATGGCGCCAGAGGCATCGACGTCACGGCGGAAGTTGTCGAAGGATTTGAGAAGGGCTTTGCGGTCGGCGAGTCGTTCGATGGAGATGTCCTTGAGGATCATGTCATCTTTTCCGCCGCCGCGGAAGGGTGCGAAGGCGGCGTGCGAGGGACCGAGAAATCCCGGCTTGCCGGGGTCGCCCCACTCATCGTGACCGCATTTGGGTGAGAGGCCGAGAAAGGAGGGGACGCCGGGCGTGACTTGCCCCTGGAGTTTGGAGAGGACGGAGCCGATGGAGGGCCAACCGCCTGAAGGTTGGGGGCCTTGCGGTTGGCGGCCGGTGAGGCACTGGACCGCGTCGTGTCCGCCTCCGGCTCCCACCATGGAGCGAATGACCGAAAATTTGTCCATCATGCGGGCCATTTGAGGAAAGAGCTCGCCGATTTGGATACCTGGCACGTTGGTGGAGATGGGGTTGAATTCGCCGCGAATGCCGGAGGGTGCTTCGGTTTTGATATCCCACATGTCCTGGTGCGGCGGGCCACCGGCGAGGAAGACCATGATGACGGCCTTGTGGTCGAGCTTTTTGGGAGCGGCGGCTTCGGCTTGGAGTAGCTGGGGGAGGGAGGCCCCGCCCAGGCTGAGGCCTCCGATGCGGAGGAACCCGCGACGGGTCATGCCATCGCAGAAGGTTTCGCCTTTGGATCCGGAAATTGTGAGCATAGTGGGTAATTGTAGCTGGGTGTAACACGATCTATACGGGGGGAATCAGGGAGATCTTTCCATGGGAAACCAGAGGCTTTTCCTGGAAGTGCCAAAGTCGTCAAAACGGTGACCGCCACACAAAGGCTGCCCGTCCAAATGTATCCGGAGCATTTCAGGTGTTTTAAAAATCATCGGTGTCAAAAAGCAGGTGTAAAAAAGGGGAGTCGTTGGGGCTTTCGGATCAGGATCTTTTGCGGAGGCTTGGTGGGCTTTATTCTCGGAATGCCACGCATTTGGTGCGACGGGAGATTGGAAATGCCAAGGCTTTGATCTCGGGGGATTAAGAGATGCGGTAAAGCTTTGTCTCTGAGACTTTCTTCTGCAGGACGAAGTCGTAGCGTTCTGAGGTCGCGGCGAAGTAGAGGGTGCCGTCGTCGGCACGGGCGGATAAGTCTGTCGACGCTAGATTGCTATCTGGGGATGGGGGTGACGAGTTGGGCGCGGAGATGGAAGAAGAATTTTGAGGCGGACGCTTCGAGTTCGGTTGAGAAGGTCATCGAGGTGGATGTTCTCGCGGTGAGGTTCTCCAAGGGAGCCCAGGAGATGAGATCGGTGCTGGTTTCGACGAGGTAGCGGACGTCATCGGCGAGGGGATTCACGGGGAAGGTGAAGTGGGCATGGCCATTGGCATTGGAGACTCCGAAGGGGTGGATGGTGGCGACGGAATCTGAGGTGCCGAGGGCATGCTCGAGGAAGGCATTGAGTCCATCGGAGTCGTCATCGGAGCCCGCGAAGCCGGTAAAGTCATTGGTGGGTTCGGTGGTTCCAGGGGATCCGCCGAGGGCGAAGCTGGCGCGCCAGTTGGTGGCGGTGCCGTGGCCGAGGGGGTCGCGGAGGTTGCCCACGTTGTCGCTGGTGTGGGCGAGGACGAGAGAGTAGCCGTTGCCGTCTGCGGTGGAGGGCCAGGGAGTTTGGTCGCCGTATTCCAATTCGTGAATGGCGAGAGTGCCGAGGGAGAGTTTGAGGAGTTCTCCACCGTTGCTGAGGCTATCGGAGGCATTACCTTGGTATTCGCCGGCTGCGAGGGGAAGGCCGGGGCCGTATTCGGCTTCGAAGGCCGCGCGGTTTTTGACGACGAGGATGAAGGCTCCCGGAGCGAGGGTGGTGCCGTTTTCAAAATCAAAATCGATGCCCTTGGTGAAGCGGACGTTGGTGAGATCGAGCGCGGTGTCACCGGCGTTGAAGAGTTCAAGGAATTCGAGGTCGTCGTTGCCATCGGGGTTGAACATGATTTCGCTGATGACGAGGTTCTGCTGGAGGAGGTCGATGTTGGGAGAGGTGCTTTGGAATTCGAGGGGCGCAGACCAGTGGCTCCAGCGTCCGGTGTTATCCTGATGGCGGACGCGGGCGCGGTGGGTGTGACCGGGCCGGGTGGCGAGGGCGGGCGGGCTAGTGGTGGGGTCGAAGGAGGTGAGTTCCTCACTGGACCAATTTTCTTCGATCTCGTAGGTGCGGGGTTCGCCGACGGGAGCATCAATTTCGGCGATGCGCCATTCCATCGCTCCAAAACTTCCGGACCCTTGTGGGTCGGAGAAGGCAGAGCTGGTGAAATTGAGGCCGGTGGTGGGGAAGTCGGCTTCGCCCGTGTAGGTGATGACAGGGGTGTTGGGGATGTTGTTGTCGGCGGCTTCGGAAGAGACGAAGTTGAATCCGTATCCTTGTTGGTCGCCGCTGTTCTCGAACCAGGTTTGAGGGGCTGGATCGGTGTCGGTCATGTAGTTAAGAATGTAGTTTTGCGAACCTTCAAAGTCAGGTGAAGTGAGGGTGCGGGTCCAGGATCCGGCAAAGCGGGTGTCGGTATACGGGGTGGTGTGGAAGTTGCCCTGATGGTTGGTCTGGGCGGATCCGGAGGTGCGGGTGCGGGGGTGGTAGTTCCACATGTGGCGGTCAAGGTCGGCCCAGGTGAGGGGATCCCCGATGGGGTTGACGAGGCCTGCGTATTCGTCGATGAGTTGGCCGATTTGACCACCCGAGGTGCCTTGGTCGGAGAGCATGAGGTCGAGGATTTCGCGGGCGCGGTTTTTGAATTCGATATTGAGCGCGGGGATGTTGAGGCTGTTGCGTTGGCGAATGGTGCCGCCCTGGTGGCGAAGGCAGATATACATCATGTCGAGATCCCAGGGGACGGGGACCCATTTGCCGGGGGAGCCATCGGGGTTGCTGCTGTGGTAGAAGTAGTGGTTCCATCCGTCGCGGATATCGACGTTGCCGAGGGCGCGGTTCAATGCACGAAAAGTAGAGTAGGCTTCGAGGTCGAGGTTTTCGCGCCACCACGCTTCGGTGTTCGTTCCGTTAGATTGGTTGGTGAAGGTGGTCCAATCGGTGGTGTTGGTGGGTTGGTCTTTCCCTTGGTGTTTTTTGTCGGGAGTGCCGGCACCGCCGCCTTCGATCTTGTAGACGTTTCCATCGGGAAGTCCGCGTTCGTCGAGGAAGGAGCCGTCGGGTTGTTCAATGGCGAGGTAGAGGCCCCAGAGGTCGCCGCGGTATTGGTCACCGGAGGTGGACTCGGCGGCTTCGTCGATGACGCGGAAGTGGAGGTAGTTGGTGTTGGAGCTGGCCATACCGGCGAGCTGGTAGGAGCGGTAGGAGAGGGCTTCATCGAGCCCGGTCATGCCGCGGTTGACGGCGGCCCAGGGGCTGGCGCAGGCATTGAGGGTGAGTTCGTCCCAAGGTTCTTTGTATTTTTTACCGTAGTTGTCGCGGGCTTCCAGATAGCGGGCGCGATTGAAGAAGAATCGCCATTTATTTTTGCCGCTTTGGTAGGTGGAGAACTCGCCTCGAATTTTGTATTCGATGTGGTCATAGACGACGTTGTCGTAAATGAGGGTCCCCCAGAATCGCTGGTTTTCGGCAGAGGCGGTGTATTGGCTCTTAGTGACGTCATTGGCGTCGGCGATGAGATGGTAGGGCGGAATTTTTTCGAGCAAGGCGGGAGCGAAGGTGGCGGGTGCATCGACGCCAGGCCGGTTGGCTCCGCTCCAGGCGGGGAGGCCGTTGTAGGTGAAGTAGGCGAAGTTGGGCTGTTCGTCGTCCATGAAGGGGGCGACGACACTGGCACCCTGGGTATCGGTGGAAGTGATCCGATATCGGACGAGGTGGCGGTGATCTTGGGCGGGGATGACGGCGGAGTATGTTTGGCGGTCCTCGGTACCGGTCATTGGGAGATTGATCCAGTTTTCATCATAGCCCGGGTCGGATTTACGAATGTAGCCGCCGGGATTGACGATCTGGTAACTGAGGATGACCGAGTCGACACCATCGGGATCGGTGACTTTGGCGCTGATGGTGACGGGGTCGGAGGAGGTGGGTGCTTCGGGGAGGTGGTTGACTTGCCGGATGTTGGGTGGAGGATTGGCGCTGAAGCTGCCGTTGATTTTTCCGGGGCTGGGCGGAGCGGGTTCGGAGAATGGCTCGGGCGTTTCCAAAACGGCCTCAATGAGGATGTCGCTGCTGCCGATGCTGTCATTGAAGAGTTCGATGGCGATGACGTTGGTGCCTTCTTGGAGGATGCCTGCAGTGCCGCTGATCACGAAAGGTTCATAGCCATCTTCCTCGTGGCTGGTGATCGCGTCTGCGCCGGAGGGGTCCTTGCCTTCGAAGTCGATGATGTCCGGGCTGACGGAAGGGGAGCGGAAAACTTCGGTGCCATTGAGCCAAACGATGACGCCATCGTCGTAGAGGAGCTTGAGAAGGAGAGAAGACGGCGGACTGGAAGTGAGAGTGAATTCTTTCCTCAGAAAGACGCTTGAGTAGTTATTCTGGGCATCGTTGAGGAGGGTGGTCACGAATGCCGGTTCGTTGCGGCCGAGGGGCGCTTCTCCGCTGAGCCACGAGGCGTCCTGGGTGAAACCCAAGGTGGTCCAGTCGTGGATGGGGGAGGAGGCTTCGCTGAGGCCTTTGCGGTAGTTCCAGGTTGAGGCTTGGGGAAGGAAGGTTTTGGGGAGTCCGTTGAAGCCCCGCTGGGAGCTTCGCCAGGAGCTTCCGAGGTCATTGTCCAAGGAGGGATTGATCAATTCCATGGAGCTGCCGCCGCCACGGGCGCGGGAGGGCCAGGGGAAGCCGACCTCGTATTCGACGCGGTCCTGCTCGGCTCCGGAGGGATCGAGAAGCTGGAGTAATTCACCTTCACTGTTTAAACCGCCTGAGTATGGACCGCTGGCGGGCACCGAAAACTCCGAGGTGATGATGGCGGGATCTTCGGCCACGACGAGGTAGCCATTTGAGGGAAGTGAGGTGCCGGGAGGGAAGGTGTAACTGATGGCTCCCTCCAATTCCCAACCACTGAGGTCATGGCTCACGGAGTCGGGATTGTAGATCTCTACGAACTCGTTGTGGATGGTGTTCTCGTCGTTGTTGTAGTGAATTTCATTAATGACGGGAGCCGCAGACAAGGGGTGTGATAAAACAGCGAGAATGACAAGGATCCGTCGGGAATTGAAATGATATGGGCTCATAGCTCGAGTAAAATGAGGAGAGGGGACAGGCATGCGGGGTGATGCTATATCCACGGTATTTAATTCCCTCATATACAGCAGAGGACCGACTTAACAGAGCGTATTTCAGATCAGGTCGGGAAAAGCCATTGATTTGTGGGACAAATGTTGCCCCGACTTGTTTAGGCCCGAATTGAATCGAGGTCGGCCTGGACGGTGATTTTGGGATTGGGCGAGGGATTCTCGACCAAGGTGGTGCCTTGCCCCAAGAGCTGGAGGGCGGAGACTTCGTCGGTGATGTGAGCGTCGCCCGATTGAACCTGGGCGTAGGATCTGAGGATGAGATCTTTAGAGAAAACCTGGGGGGTTTCCATGATCCAGAGGTAGTCCCGGGAAACTGAATCGGTGGTGATTCCCTCGGGAGTGGCACGTTTGAGGGTCTCGGTGACGCGGCGGGCGAGGCTGGCAGCTCCGGATTTCTCTGCGGCCCGGAAGGTGGCGAGAATGGAGGCGGGCGAGACGAGCGGGCGGGCACCATCGTGGATGGCCACGTGGGTGACGTCGTCTTGCAGGGCCACAAGACCTGCGGCGACGGAATCGGGGCGCTCGGCTCCGCCATCGACCCGGATGAGTTTTGGGCCGAGGTCAGAGAGCCAGGCGAAGCGCTCAGGCGAGGTGACGACGATGACTTGCGAGACGTCATCGAGCGATGAGAAGGCATGAACACTGTGCCAGAGCACGGGTTTTCCATGGATTTCGGCGGAGAGCTTGTCGAAGCCCATACGCCGGCTTGACCCGGAGGCCACGATGATGGCTGCCTTACTCATCGGCCCTTTGTGTCTAGGAAAGGTACTTCATGACCTCTTGGGAGATCGTTTTGCCATCGGCGCGACCAGCGATTTTGGCTTGGACGATGCCCATGACCTTACCCATGTCGGCGCGGGAGGAGGCTCCGGTTTCGGCGACGGCGGCTGCGACGATGGCGCTGATTTCTTCGGCGCTCATGGCGGCGGGAAGGTATTTTTCGAGGACGGTGATTTCAGCCTTTTCGGTCTCGGCGAGCTCGCGGCGGTTGGCGGCTTCAAACTGCTCGATGGAGTCCTGTCGTTGCTTGATCTGCTTGCGGACAATGGCGAGGGCGTCTGTATGAGCGACGACGTTGTCTTTGTGACCGGATTCGATGGCGGTGTTGGTGAGGGCCGTTTTCAGGGCGCGGAGGGTAGTGAGGGCAACGGTATCCTTGGCCTTCATGGCGGCCTTCAGATCTTCCATGATTGTTTCAGCGAATGTGCTCATGTCATGGTTCTCGCTGGAATTAGCGGCTGGTGCAAGCCCTGGTCTTGCGGGCGGGGCGGAATGTGATACCGATGCGGAGTGAAGAAGCAAGGGATCAGCGGTTTGGTGTATTTGGCATTCATTGGTCTGTCGTTGGCAACGATGGGAGGGATTTTCGTGGCGATTCTCGGGCGGGGGTATCTGAGGGCCAGTGAGACCAGGGAGTGGACGACGGTTCCGGCGGTGGTGATGGAATCCAAGTTGGGCGAGCGGAAATTGGGGAGCAGTGTGCCCTTGGAGTTTTTTCATGAGTTGGTTTATGAGTATCGCTTCGAGGAAAAATTTTATCGTGGCGAGCGCACAAAGCGCCGTAAGAACCCTTTTTTAAAAGAGAAAGCGGGTGTGCAAGACGAGGTTGACCGCTGGAAAGTGGGGATGAAGGTTGAGGCGTGGGTGAACCCTAGTCATCCAGAGGAGGCGGTGTTGGAGCATGATACCAAGGGGCCGGGCTACTCGATCTGGTTTCCCGGACTTTTTCTCGTGGGAGGGTTCGGGGTGTTTTTTCGGGCTTTAAGTAAGATGTTCGGAAAAAGAAAGGAGTGAAAGTTTTTGAAAAATTTGTAGGTAGATATTTACCGATGAAAATGTCTCAAATTCCAGCCTTCCTCAAAATCGGGTTGGCAATCGGGTTGGTCTCCGGCCTTGCAAGAGCAGCGGACGATGATTTACCTGCAAATACACTCTCCGAGTGGGAGTTCGGCGATGTCATTTTTGGTGAAGATGCTAAAGTGAATGATCTGAAAGGCAAAGTTGTCGCGATCGAATATTGGGGCACCGGATGAGGACCCTGCATTAGCAATATGCCCCACCTGGTCGAGGTGGAGAAAAAGTATCGTAAGAGAGGGCTCCGGGTCATTGCTGCTGAGATGCAGAACAGCTCCAAAGATCGTATCGAAGCGATTGTGAAGGAGCACAAGATGGAATTTACTGTCACCAATGGTGTGCGTGGTCCGGTTTCCGTTCGTGGAATTCCTCACGCGATCGTTTTTGACTCTGATGGGAAGATTGTCTTCAACGGTCATCCGGCTTCGGAGGATTTTGAGAAGTCTATCAAGTCAGCCGTGAAAAACGTTCAGGCTGAGCCCGAGGAGGAAGAGGGTGGTCTCTTTGCCAAGGATCTCATTCCGGAGCGGACTTGGACGAATAGCGAAGGCAAGCCTCTCGTGGCTTCCGTGACTGAAATCAAAGCCGATAGTGTGGTCTTCAAGCTCAAGAATGGGCACAAAGTTCCCTACGCTATCGACAAGTTATCCCAGGAGGATCAGAAGTTGATCGAAGAAACAGCAGGGGAATAATCCCTAAGCGTTCCTAAAAATCAATATTGAGGGATTCCGATGCTTGTCGGAATCCCTTTTTAGGCTAATCTGACCGATGCACGTTTTTTTGTTCATCCTTTTGATGGTTCCTTCCGCTTGGGGGCTGACGATCAAGGTGGACTACCGCTACGACTCGAGTGGATTCTTCAACAATGTCGAAGCCCGCAGGGCTATTGAGGCGGTGGCTGCGCGGTGGAGCCGGATCCTGGACCAGCCATTGGCTGCTGTTCATTCGGTGGACGATAACACCGACCGTCGTTTCCTACTCCGAAACCCCGCAACGGGGATTGATCTACAAATTAGTTCGGCCGCCAGCTCCTCGACTGATGCCCTTCGCTCTGCCGGGGCTCCGGCAGCAAATGAGTATTGGGGCGGGATTACCCTTCCTGCTGATGTTTGGATTCTCTTTGTAGGGGCCCGTAGTTTGAATTCATGGGCGGTGGGAGGAGCTCTTGGAGGCGGGATAAATTTCAACGATGTCTTTGATGAGCCTGATAATCTCTTGAATCGGGGATTCAATGTCGGTCAGGGGTCTCTGACGGTTTTAGGTGGAAGTATCGCGTTCGATTCCAGTGAAAATTGGCACTTTAACCAAAAGGAAATTCCTCCAGTTGGGACGGTGGATTTCTATTCGGTGGCCCTTCATGAAGTGGGGCACTGCTTTGGGATGGCTTCCACAGGAGTGGTGGAGTGGAGTAGTCTGATTATCGGCACAAAATTCATCGGGGTGAATGCGATTGCGGCACTCGAGGAAGATTCCGGTAGTGTGGTCACGGGTTTGCCTATTGCCGGAGGGAGTCCCAAGTTTGACTACCACTGGAAGGATGGTCAAATTGAGTCAAAGATCTTTCCACTTGGGGCGCCGAACTATTTGTCGACAGTGGGGCTTTGCCAATTGCAGGAGGTCTTGATGTCTGCATCTGCCCAATTGGGCGGAAATGTCCGGCGCCGCGAGCTGACCAATGTGGATGTGGGGGCGGTTAAGGATCTGGGATGGAGTGTAATTACGACGGACCCGGTAGCGTCGCCCCTCCGTCTTGGGATTTTAAAAAATACCGCAGGGCAATTGGTCTTGAATTTCGATTCGGAATCTGGATCGGTTTACCGGGTGCAAACTTCTCTGGATTCCTGCACTTGGCTGGATGTGACGCCGAGTTTGACCGGGCAGGCGGGCACGACAATCTGGACGGCTGGTAATCCGGCATATAACGATCCCAATATGCTCTCCAGCTCCGGTGCCGGCGGATATTTTCGGATCGTGAAGGATTAGCCCGAAATCGAAAACCCGGAGCAGTTCTCGAGTGGATCAATGTCCCAAACGGTGTGCTCTTTGATGAGGCTCGCGAGGTCGGATTCCTCGACAATTTCCACGATGAATTCTTCGACTTCTTCCCTGTCACCCATAATCTTGAGCTCTACGGAGCCGTCACGAAGGTTTTTAACGGTGCCGACAACCTCGAAGCCCAATGCGAGTTGCTTTGCTGAATAGCGGAAGCCAACACCTTGGACCCGCCCCTTGAAGATCACCTTCTGTGCGATCATTTGTTCTTGGGCAGATTGTTCAGGATGAAGCTTGAGCCTTGCGCGCTGATCTCGATTTGACGGGTTGGCTGGATTTCCTTCAGGTGATCCATCATGGCAAAGGTCACTTCACGGACGAGGTTCTTGGCGGCGGCCTCGTCAGTCATTTCGATCTGCCAGGTGAGGGAGACGTTTTGTTCTTGTTCTGTGATTCGATAACGGTCGGTTTTCCACATTCCCGCGAGCTTGGATGCGGTCTCGTTTCCCAGGTAGGGCTCAAGCCACAATCTCAGTCCCAGTTCTCCGAGGCAGTTTTCGGCAAGGATCTTTTCCTTCGTTGGAGGCAGGATGACTTCACCTACGGTGGGGTGCGGGGCTCCTGGCTCAATAATGCTGGCGGTATTTCGCGGTGGGTTACGAAACATCTCAGACCACGCTTCGCGAGAATCGATGTAGAAATACCGGGCGTAGTCATTGCCATCGACATAAGGGAAGTTTGCCATCCCCTGGATGGAAGGTGGAAGAGCCATCAGCAGCTCTTCACGATCCGATTCCGGGTCTCTAAATTCGGCTTCGTTGTTTGATGACTGTCTCCGATTGTATCGTGCTTGCAGGCTTGCAGATGCACCTACGTGCATCGCTTGCCAGGCCTGCCATTCATCACGATTGCCCCACTTTTTTCGTGGATGGTTTTGAAATGAGAGTTGTTGAGCCAAGAGGCGGGCCAGGATCGAAGCATCTGGGATACTTTCCGGGTCGTAGGTTTCAGCGAGAAGGATCTGCTCGTTGCTGAAGTCGAAAATTCCCCGTGCTCCCGTTGTCTCAATCATGATCCAAAGGCCCACCAGTCGTTGGTCATTGGGGATGAGCCCGATGAGCTCCCAGGCGATGTTCTCCATGCGCAATCCGGTTTCTCCATGGACAAACCGGAGGTTGTTTTCTGCCGCATCCCTCATCTCCGCAGGAGAGGCAAGACGGACATCCGGGGCTTTTAAGAACACCATGCCATAGTCCGTCTCTACCCAGGAGATGAGGTCCTCCGGGACAGGAAAAGGGCCTTTGGAAAGCATCGAGCGGACCTGCGCGAGATCGTTTTGTAGCTCGTCAATTGTCAACGAAAGCTCGGTGTTCTTAGCGCGGAGTTGGGAGAGCTCTTCGCCCCCGCCTTTCGCGTTTCCGGCTTTTTTCCAGTAGTCGCCAAAAAGCCATCCGCCTGCGATGAGGCCGATGGCGGTAAGGCTTTGAAAGACTCGTTCAGGGCTCATTGTCCAGCCGGCGCCTTTTTTTTGCGCTCCTTATCGAAAGGGTTGTCGTTCGGGTTGGTCGAGGTCTCAGGATTGAAGTTCTCTTCGGGTTTTAAGAATTCACGGTCCTCATTGGAGATTCGGGGATGCAGGTTTTTGTCGAAAACTTGCTCTGCGGTCTTTCCTTTGTTGGGCACCAGGGAAATGGCCTTGCTCTGGTTTCCGTCGGCATCATAGAAGTAGTAGACCCGCCGAATAGGCATCTCTCTCAGTGTCCCGTTTGCATTCCGGAATTCAGGGGGATAGTACCGCTGGACCCGTGCGTCGAACATGTCTTCGGCAATGAGGAGCTGGGTCTTTTTGTCGTATCCATAGCGGACCTTATAGATTAATGATCCCTGGCCATCGCGAATTTCCCCGGTCTTGAGAAACCCTTTATCATCCCTCCGATAGGTAGCCTGCATCTTGATCCGGTCGTTCTGATCCTTGGTGGTTTTCGTCAGACTCTTGTCGTCAGGGGTGCGCTCAAAGACAACGTACGACCCGTCCTGGTCATTGCGCTTGATTCGAACGTGAGGACCCTTGGATTCCCAAAGGTCGTTGTCGGCATGAGCCTGGGGTAGGGCGATTAATGCGATGGCGAGTAATCGTGTGAGTTTTTTCATTGAGATGGTAGTGGTGTGTCCCCAAGTATGGGAAATCGAATGAGCGAATGCAACCATCGAAGCCGGTCGGGAGTGGTGTGGAAAGCGGGAGATTTTTGTTGGGAGCTGGATTCTAAAGCTTTGATTATGGGGATTCTCAATATTACGCCGGATTCCTTTTCAGATGGGGGCCGATTTCAATCGGTAGGTGAAATCGTCGAGGGAGCGCGGGGCTTGGTAGAAGAGGGGGTGGACATTCTTGATATTGGAGGTGAATCGACCCGTCCTGGCGCGGCTTCGGTCTCACTTGATGAGGAGTTGGGGCGTGTCGTGCCCGTGATTGAATCACTTCGTGATTCCGTTAAGGTAGCTCTCTCCATCGATACCTGCAAACCGGACGTGGCGGCAGCGGCTCTTATTGCGGGTGCCCACATCGTGAACGATATCAGCGGGTTGAGGGATGAGAGGATGGTTGAGGTTTGTGCCGGATCCAATTGCGGGGTGGTCGTAATGCATATGAAGGGGACTCCCTCAACGATGCAGGGACTCGCGTCCTACGACGACGTCGTTGCGGAAGTTCGGGACTACTTTGAAGAGCGCTTCAATACATTGACCCAAGCTGGCATTGCTCCTGATCGCCTCGTATTCGACCCGGGAATCGGGTTTGGAAAGACCCTTGAACATAATCTAGCCCTTCTTAATGGGGTCCCTGAATACATCGTGCATCGACGCCCCGTTCTTATGGGGCTCTCAAGGAAGTCATTTATTGGAGCACTGCTGAATGATCCCGACATGTCCCGGAGGGAAGCGGCCACCCAGGCTTTGACCGCGTTGACCCGGTCAAAGGGCGCAATGATCCATCGCGTTCATCAAGTTCATGAAAATCTTCAGGTTGTAAGGATGCTCGAAGCGGTGTTATGAATGAAGATTTCTGCTGTTGGGTGCAAAATCAACGCCCCGTAGCCCCTCAAAATCCCCATTCGGGGATTTTTTTTTGTAACGAGGTAGGGCTGATTTTCCCCGTAGTTGTGGGGATTGGCGATGAGGGGGTGAATTTTTTGAAAATTGCGTGTCCAAAATCATTGACGTGAGACCCGAAATGATTAGAGTCGCCCCAGCAGCCGCCACCGGCCGCCACCGAGAAGCCCTCAAAAGCTCGCCTGACTGAAACTTCATCAGCG
>CAWUTG010000024.1:0-57293 GCA_963925135.1 uncultured Verrucomicrobiales bacterium
AAATCCACGTCGTTTCATTCCGTGAAATTAGCGAACCCGGAATGAATGGCGATGACGTTCTTGGGTGAGGTGGGATTGCCTTCCTGCTGCTCCGTCTCGATAGCCTTCACGGTATCATCGTGACCGAGCTTCTTCAATCCGATGAGGGCCAGCGGAAATGAGTTCGCCGGGAGCGATTTGATCCGTGGCGATCATCTGGCGGAGTTGGTCCTCGGGATATGGGCCATGATTCGCGTTGTTGCGGTGCAGGAAGTATTTGGTCATCTCGGTTGAATGATCTTCGGGTCGTTGCATTGAAAAATCCTATGTGGTCCTCCGTCGCTTGCGACATTCCTGTTAGAAGCAAGAATCGGGTGGCATTGATGGGAAGAGGACTTATACGTAGAGGTGATGGTACCCGATGAGACCTTTAGCCTGCCTCTTGATTTCGGAGGAGAGTCGCTGCCGCGCAATGTTTTACCTCAAGACGGGGAGGCGATGGATCATGGGGTGGTCTTTGCAAGGGAAGGTGCAGATCGGTATTTGCAGATTTTGTTGGCGGAAATTCCGTGGCGGCATGATGAGGCGAAGATGTTCGGGAAGCATATTGTGACGGCACGAAAGGTAGCGTGGTATGGCGACCGAAATTACGACTATACCTATTCGGGTCGCACGCGGACGGCATTGATCTGGACGCCCGTGCTGCGGGAGATCAAAGCGGTGGTCGAGGGGCTTTCGGGGGCGAGTTATAATTCCTGTCTCCTGAATTTGTATGCGGACGGAAGCCAGGGAATGGGGTGGCATCATGATGATGAGAAGGGCCTGGGGAAGAATTCAAATATCGCCTCGGTGAGTTTCGGAGCGAGCCGGCGATTTGAATTCCGACACAATCGGACGCGGGAGAAGGTGTCGGTTCTGTTAGAGCACGGCAGCCTGCTGGTGATGCAGGGGACGACGCAGAGTTTTTGGCAGCACCAGGTTCCCAAGAGTCTGAAGGTGACTGCGGCACGGATCAATTTGACCTTCCGGAGGATGATCGAGTCCGAGACCCGGATTGGGGAGGCTGAGCGGCCGGGCGAGATTCGCTGATTGATCTTCGTTCGGAACTTCTGGCATTCGGGAAGGACTCCTTTATTCTTAAAACGAACCTGACTGATGAAAGCGATTTACCTATTTTTGATATCCCTCCGGCTTGCGGCGGGCGAGCCGGCGATTGTGAAGTCTGAGTTTATTTATGACACCGGGCCCTATCCCTCGGTGCATGCGAGCACGATTGCCGAGTCGCCGCATGGCTTGGTGTCGGCTTGGTTTGGCGGGACGGCGGAGAGGAATCCCGATGTGGGGATTTGGGTCTCCCGTCAAGTCGATGGCAAGTGGACGACCGGGATCGAAGTCGCGAATGGCTTGCAGGCGGATGGCAAGCGGCACCCAACCTGGAACCCGGTGCTTTTCCAGCCACGGGATGCGCCGTTGATGTTGTTTTATAAAGTGGGACCGAGTCCAAGCACTTGGTGGGGTGAGCTGAAGACTTCCCAGGATGGAGGGCAGACTTGGGCGGCAGCGCGGAAGTTGCCGGAGGGGATCTACGGGCCGATCAAGAACAAGCCGATGCACTTGCCGAATGGCGATTTGCTGTGTCCGACGAGTCACGAGAGCGATGAGAAGAAAGGCCAGTGGTCGATCTACTTTGAGCGCAGCAGTGATCTTGGCGAAACCTGGACGCGGACGAAAGTGCTCCATGACGGAATCAAAATTTCTGCGATCCAACCGAGTATTCTCGACCTTGGAAACGGGAGCCTCAAAGCGGTGGGGCGGACCCGGCAGGGAAAGGTTTTTGAGGTGTCTTCAAGCGACGAGGGAGAGACTTGGAGTGAAATCTCTTTGACCGGAATTCCCAATCCCAATTCGGGAACCGATGCGGTCACGCTGAAGGATGGGCGGCATCTGCTCGTCTATAATCACACTGCGCGGGGGCGCAGTCCGTTGAATGTTGCGATGAGCCTCGATGGCAAAGTATGGGACCCGGTCCTGGTTTTGGAGAAGGAAGCGGGAAAGGAATTCAGCTATCCCGCCATCATTCAGGCGAAGGATGGACTGGTCCATATCACTTACACTTGGCAGCGAAAAAAGGTGAAGCATGTCGTGATTGATCCCTCGAAACTTGGCTCGGAATAAGGCTATCGAGGGGGCTGCTTGGAAAGAGCCGGGGAACGGGGCATCAGGGATTGAAATAGAAAAAGGTGGAGTGAAGCGATGGCTGTTAGACCTGTGATGGCCGGCCAGTTGCCGTCGCCGGGTAAGTCGAATCGGAATTTTTCGAAGAACCAGACCGACCAAGCCCAGATTGGAGAGAGGCAAACCACGGAATGTTCAGTTTTCCAAGGGGGTGACGCATTGTCTCTGGTTCCGGGAGTTGGGAAGCGATTACTCCAAAACAACCCTGAGGCGGACGAACCATTGATTTCCGGAGTTGGCGGGAGGGGTGAGGCGGAGGGTGACGGTTTCGGAGCCGTCGCCGTTGTCGATGGGGAGGCCTTCGGGTTGGAGGGTGACGATGCCGGAGGCGGGTTGCCAGGCGGTGAGGACGGTGGAGGCTTCGACGGTGTAGTTGATGCCGTAGATGCGGTATCCATCGCCCGTGGTGCCGCTGGCATCTCCGGAGTTGCTTTCGCGAATGCGTCGGTAGGTGAAAAGAAGATCGTCGGGGACCAAGGGGTCCGGGGCCAGCTTCGGGGTGGTGTTGCTGGACTTATCGGAGGGGTTACTGACGGTGGCGAATTCGAGGAGGTTGTTGAGACCATCGAGGTCGGGATCGGCGAGGGGGTCGCTGTTGGACAAGGTGAAACCGGTGACCCATTGCGGGTAGCCCTGGGGGGCTTCCACGGTGATGGTAACTTGATCTGATTGGCCGTTGGAAGTGAGGGTGAGGACGTAGGTTCCGGGTTGATCGAAGGTCACCGAAGTGGTGGGGCTTTGATCGTTGGTGAAGGAGGCGGTGCCGGATCCGGAGCTTTGGGTCCACAGGGAGGCGGTCGCGGGAGGAGTGGCGAGAGCTCCGGTGAGGGAAAGGTCGAAGCCGAGATCGGAGCTGGTGGGTGAGCTTTGGTGGACTTCGAGCACAATGATGTTTTCACCTGCGACGAGGTCGGCCGGGTCGAGTGCCCAATCGAAGAAGGTATCCTCGTCGGAGCCGCCCACGGAGTTGGATGCGCGGGTGGAGAAGTCGATGGTGCCGGCTGGCATGTTGATGCGTTGGACTTCCTGGCTGTTGAGGTAGATGACGGCACCATCATCGACGAGGAGGCTGGCGGTGAGGGCGGAGTAGTCGGCAGAATCGCTCAGATAGAAGCGGCGGCGGAAGTAGGTGGTGAGGTGTTTGGAGGATGAATTGGTTCCAAAGCTCACGGCGGTGGTTTCATCGTTATCACCGTAGCCGAAGTTCGCGAGTCCCTCCTGCCAGGATGCATCGGCGAAGGGAAGGCCCTGCCAAGCGCCTGTTGGTTCGGCGCCATTGTCGGAGAATTTCCAGTAGTCGCCTTGGGTGATGAATTGATCGTTGGCGGAAATGGTTCCGGTCAAGGGGAGGGATGATCCGACGTTGGTGGTGGTGTCGGGTCCGGCGTCGGGGCTCTGCGTTTGGAGGTTCTCATCATCGATGATGGTGACGGAGGCGATAGCTGGATCACCGAGGGTGAAAGTGCCTCCGGCTGCTGGAATGATCGATACGACCTCGGGGCCTTCGCGCTCGGAGTCGTTGAGGATGGTGAGGGTGAAATCGGCGGAGGTCGCTCCGGCGGCGATGGTGATGCTGGCTGGGATGGCTTGAAAATCACTGCCGCTGGTGGCGTTGCCGCTCAGGGTGAGAGGCACGATGAGGGGGCCGGAAGTGGAGCCAAGACGGCTGACTTGAATGGTGGAAGTGGCGGTGGCATTTTCGCGAAGGAAAGGGGTGAGCGTGCTGATGGTGACCGCGTTGTCGGTAGCGACGGTGATGGTGGAGGTGGCACTGAGGGCACCGGAGGTTGCGGTGACGGTATAGGTTCCGGGGGCAGTTGCGGAAAATTCGCCGGCGGGGGTGACGTTGCCTCCGACGGGGGTGACGGACCAGGTGGGGGAGGGCGCGGAGAGGTTGCGCGAGGCGCTGAGTTTGAGATCGAAACTTAAGTCCGCGCTATCGACTTCTTCCTGGTGAATTTCGGCAGCGATGACGTTCTCTCCCTCGATGAGAAGAGCGGGGTCGACGTTATAGTGAAGGAGGATTTCTTCTTCAGAGAAGGAGACCTCGTTGGAGGCTTTGGTGGTGGCGCTGACGGTTCCGATAGTGAGATTGTCGCGGGCGATTTCGGTGCCGTTGAGGAAGATGCGGACGCCGTCGTCGCGTTTGACGGAGAGCTTGAGACGCGAGACTTCGGCAGTATTTATGGCGGTGAAAGTGCGACGAAACCAGGTCGTGATGTGTTTGTTTGCGGAGTTGGCGCCGAAGCTGACAGTGGTGTTTTGGGAGTCGCCGTAGCCGAGTTCGGCGGTTCCAGTGAGCCAGGAGGAGTCATCGAAACCAGGGTCGATCCAGGTGGCGTCGGGAGCGACGCCGGTGTCGAGGTAGCTCCAGGTGTCGCCGAGGGGGATGAGGAGATCCTGGGCAAGGGTGTTGTTCCAAAGTCGGGCGGTGAGTGGCACGGTCGAGGCGGTATCGATGGAAGAGAAATGGGGAGAGAGGGTGAGGGCTTGGGAGGGAGCGCCGGCAATGAGTGAGGAGTGAGCGAGGAAGTCGACTCCTTCGAGCGCGGGTTGTGGCGTGACCGGCATGGCGAGGGTGGATTGGAAGACCTCGCCATCGAACATGGCTGCGATGGTGGTGGACGATGACGTGGAGAGACCTCCGAAAAGGTAACTGCCATCGGCGAGGGTGAGGGTTTGGCGATCGGTGCCATTGATGAAGACGCGGGCTCCGGCGACGGGTTGTCCGCCCCGGAGGACGCGCCCACTGACGATGCTGTCGTTGGCGGGGTTGCCGACTTTGACGAGGACACGGTCGCGGGCGATGCCGCCTTTGCGGTCCGAGCAGGCGATGGTGACGGTGTAGAGACCGGCGGAGTTCCATTGGCGAACGGCGAGGGGTTGGTTGAGGCCTTCGGGCGCGAAGGTGTCGCCGATGTCGAAGTCCCAGGCGTAGGCGAGGGTGTCGCCGTTGGGGTCGTTACCGGAGGCGGTAAAGGTGACGTCCTGGCCCACTTCGACGAGCAAGGTGTCGGCGGCGAGGGTGACGCTTGGAGGGTCGTTGGGCGCGGCGGAGAATGTGGCGATGAGCTCGGGTTGGATGAGGAAGTCGGAGCTGGTGGTGCCGTTGTTGAGGCCGTGAATGGCGAGGATGTTGGCGCCAGTCGTCAGCGAGGCGAGGGCGGCATTGGCGGAGAATTCCTGATAAACGACGGCGGAGCTATCGCTGTGGTTGGAGGTGGCACCGGAGTTCCAGGCCGGACTGGCGGGGGCGTTGGCGGAGGCGATTTTCACGCCGTTGAGGTAGGCGACGAAGCCATCGTCGTAGCGCATTTTGAGTTTGAGCGAAACGATGGAGGTGGGATTGGAGGAGAGCGTGAAGGGGACGCGGATGTAGCAGGTTTCGTGTTCGTTCCTGAGGTCTGCTTCGATGTCGGTATTGAAGTAAGGGAGGTAGTCTGAGCCGGTGTCGTAGCCGACGCCGAGGGCGCCGGTGTAGGGCCAGGTGGAGTCATCGAATGAGGGGGCGGTCCAGTCGAGGCCGGTGGCGGTATTGATGTCTGGAACGATGGCGCGGCAGGAATCATCTCCGCTGACGAGGGTGGTCTCTGAACCAGTGGCGAGGTGGACATAGACGTCGAGGTATTCATCAGGCGCTGCCCCACCGCGGGCGACGGGGGTGACGCTGACGAGGCTATCGGGATCGGTGTAAGTGCGACCAATGATGAGCGGGGCATCCCACTTGTCGTTGTTGTCCTTGGTCCACGAGACTCCGCTGGTGGAGCCGTCATCGGAATAGGGGGTCATGTCCAATAAGGTGCTGGTGCCGCCGCCGCTTCCGGTCCAGTCGAAGACGATGCCATTGAGGAGGTAGTCATTGTCCGAGCTGCGATTGGGCGTGCGCCAGGCGCTGCGGTAGCTGAGCCAGTATTTGGAAAGCGTACCACCTGAGGGGACGCGGAGGGCGCGTAGCCCGGTGGCATCGACATCGTCGTTTTGATAGAGGCGGTAGGTTCCGGTCTGGTTGCCGGAGGTGATGTCGGTGAAGTCGCTGTCGGTGAGCCAATCGAGCCGCCATTTTTCGTGGACGGTGAAGTGGGTGAGGAGGGGGTTGTCGAAATCGCTTCCGCTTTGGGCACTCATCATGCTGAAGCGGTGTCCGTATTCGACGATTCCGAGGCCGTTGGTGGGGGTGGAGCCGCGCGGGTTGAGGTCGCTGGTGTAGTTGTAGTGGGCGTGGGAAAGGCCGAGGTTGTGTCCGAATTCGTGGCCGGCGGTACGGAGGGAGGTGGATTGGAGATGGCTTTTGCGGCCGCCGACCTGGGCGACGCCGGCGTATTCACCGATGCCTCCATCGGAGACGATGGTGTAGAAATCGTAGTTGTTATAGTTCCAATCTGCGCCCTGGGCCTGGCCCATCGTGATGGCGGTGGCGCGGGCTTCGTTCATCATGGTGCCGAGTCCCTGGCCGACGTAGCTGGATTTGATTCCGGTGAGGGTGAGGACGTCGGTGATCTCGGTAGTGACGAGAAACTTGCCGTAGGAGGCACTGCGGAAAGCGGCGGCGACATCGTCCTGGCGGCTTTGGGCCGAGGCGAAGGTGAGGGGTTCGTAGTTGGCGGCTTGATCGGCGAAACGAACACGGAGGTAGAGGATGCGTTTGTTGCCCTCGGTCCAGGCGCTTTCGGCAAGGGGGAGGTCTTCGTCACCGTCGACGGAAATGGGGTCGCCAGGGCCGGGTGCATTTTCGTTTTCGATGAGCATGGCGATGTAGCGGTCGAGTTCGTCTTCGTCCGCGAATTGCTTTTCCTCGCCGAAGGCTTCAGCCAGGACGGTGGCCGGATTATCGAGGCGACGGACGGGGTCAGGGGAAAAGGCGAGGGCGTCATCAATGGCGATGCCTGCGAGGGAGATGCGGTCCTTGGTCTGCATTTCTGCCCGGCGCCCGAAAGTGAAGGCGTGGTAGCGTTGTTCGCCGATGGTGACGAATCGTTCTTCGATCGGGGCTTCGATGGGGCGTTCGAATTCACTGGTGTAGCAAGTGACGATGCGTTCGAATTCGCCGCCGGCGGAGATGGGGACTTCGAGAAGGGCGGTAACTTCTTCCGGCAAGGTGCGGCGGATGTCGTTGGGGATGGCGAGTTGAAGGGCGCGTTCGGGGTTGGTTTTGATGAGTTGTTTGAGGGTCTCACGTCTTTCCATGGCGAGGATCATTCCCTGGCGAAGGGTGTCCGGGGTGGAGTTGATTTTGTAGTCTTCTGCCCAGGAAAGGAACTCGGTGGCTGCGGCAGGGTTGATGATCGCCTCGGGCTTGACCCGGGAGGGGGCGGGAGTGGTGGTGGATTCTTGGGGGTGGCTTGGAGCAGTCGCGGTGTTGTGCAGGTGCCAAATCAGCCCAAGTAGAATGAGAGGGAGAGCGAGGAGAAGGGTGCGACGGGATTTCATAATTCGGGGTGGGCGAAGGATGCTTAAGTTGGCTTAAGTTTCACGTCATGGCAAGGACGCTTGGAGAGGCCCGCCGCTCCTCCAGCCCGGGGGGATTGAGGAGGATATTTTCACTGCAAAACCAGGGTTATGGCCAGATCGCGGCGAGGTAGGCGAAGTAACCTCCGAGGAGGATAGTTCCTTCCGATCGCTGGATTTTGTGACCGGTCCAGAGAATGGGGATCAGGAGGGCGGAGAAGCCAATCATGACGGCGTAGTCCAAGGAGGTCACGTTTTCTGCTGAGAAGGGGGCGACGGCTCCGGTGACTCCGGCGATGCAAAGGACGTTGAAGATATTGGAGCCGATGATGTTGCCGACGGCCATATCGGCTTGTCCGCGGAGGGCGGCCACGACTGAGGTCGCGAGCTCGGGCAGGCTGGTGCCGGCGGCCACGATGGTCAGGCCAATGACGGCTTCACTGACATGCCATTGCCGGGCGAGAATGACGGCGTGTTCGACGAGGAGGCTGGATCCCAGGACCAGGATGGCGAGGCCGCCTCCGAGGAAGAGAAGGTCCTTGGCCCAGTGGGTGGAAGTGGATCCGGGAACGCCCTCGAGCTCGGGACTTTTCTCCCGCCTGGCCATCCAGATCAAGGTCGCGGTATAAACGATGACGCCGATGGCCATGAGGGATCCTTCCAGCCGCGAGATGTGCTGATCGGAGAGGAGGGCGAGAAGGAGAAGGGCGGTGGCGAGCATCACCGGGGCATCTGCTTTGATGACCTGACGGTGGACGGCGATGGGGCAGATGAGTGCGGTCAAACCCAGGATGGCGGCGATGTTAAAGATGTTCGAGCCGACGACGTTTCCAACCACGATGTTCCCTTGCCCGGCGAGGCCTGCCTGGAGGGCAACGACGAGTTCGGGCGAGCTGGTACCCATCGCCACGACGGTGAGGCCGACGACCAAAGGTGAGATGCCCGCCTTGAGTGCGAGCGATGAGCTGCCGCGGACCAATCCTCCCGCCCCGAGAAAGAGGAGGACCAGGGAGAGGGCGATGAAGAGATAGTGCGACATGGAATCAGAAAGATGAGGGCAGGTTGGAAGGTTGCTGTCACTGCCGAGTGACGGAGGATTTCAGCGAGGTGTCCCGGGGAATCCGGCGACGATCCCGAAGCCTACTTTTTGCGACCGGGGAAGCTTGGCTTCTTGAGCTTTGCGACCTCGGGGGCGAGGCCTTTCTCCAGTCCTTCGAGGACTGCCGGAGCTTTCTGAACGAGGGCGTTAGTGTCCTTGGAAACAGTTTTGCCAGCTTGACCGGCGGTCGCTCCGGCTTTTTGCATGGCCTCGATGAGGCCCTTGTCGGCTGGGGTGAGTTTCTGGCCGGACCAGGCGGCGACGTTTTCGAGGTATCCCCCGACGCGTCCGAGAGCCGAGCGGGTGAGGCGCGGCTTTTGCTCACCAGCAGCGACGCGGGCGAGTTCGGCGTAGTAAGCAGCCATTTCTTCGCTGACTTTCGCGAACTGGCGGTCGAGGATTTTTCCGTCTTTGACCTGGCCCTTCGAGACTTTGTCAGCGAGGGATTCGAGTCTGTTGGAAGCGTTGATGACTCCTTCGGTTGGGAGGGAGTTGGCGGTGATCATCTGCTTGTGGATGCTGTCCACGGCTTTAAAGATCGCGGTGGAGGACTCATTCATTTTCCCTTGGTCGAAGAGGGCCCGGGCTTGCAGGAGGTGATGATTGGGACCCGCCGCGACGGGAGCCGGTTTGGCGGCTTCGGTCTGATTAGAAGGCTCTTTGGGGAGCTTGGTTTGCGCTGCGAGAGTGAGCGGAAGGAGGATTGCCGTGGTGATAGTACCGATGCGGCAGAGCGAGGTGAGTTTCATTGAGTTGCCCTGTCAGGGCATGTGCCTAGGATAGATCACGTCTTTGAAAAAAGAAAACAAGATAGCGATGTGTTACTGAAGATTTTTTTTCAAGACTCCAACCTTGCTGACCATGTACAAGATTGAGTTGGGCGGTGTGGCCGTCCTTTTTGAGAGCGGCTTTTGCCAGTTCGATGGTTTCGATGAAGTTACGGTAGAGAGGCCCTTGGGATTTGGGGTCACCCTTGGTGCCGGGCTGCCAGTCCTGCCGCAGGCTGCTGCCGCCTTTCGAACCTTTGATGAGCGCGAATTTTTGAGTGGGTGCGGCTTTGTGCATCGTTTGCACAAAGCCAATCTCGGGGCCAAAGGTGGGGGATGGCAGTTTCATAGAAGATACGATTATTGAGGTTGCTTCGCTGGTCAAGGGTATGAGTCAGTGGGCAATCTTAAGATGTTTGAAAATTCTCCGACCGTTTTGGGATGTGCAAAAGAAATCCCTGTGCGTTCGAAGCAGTGGCTATTGGGCGGAATACTCTCCCGGTGGGATGGTCACTTCGAAGCTGAAGGATTCTCCCTCCTCTAGAAGGAAGGCGTGAAGTTCGACGTCGTCAGTATCTGCAAAGGTTTCGGGCAATGGGAATTCGAGGTGTTCTCGGTATGTGGCGATCAAAGTGGGTTTAAAATTGCCATACCAGAAAGTTGTGCCGGCTGGAAGTAAGACTCCGCGCTGTGAAGAAGGTGAATAGAGGACCCAAACCGTCCGGACACTCTTTGCCTCCGTTCTCCAGAGGGAATCGAAAACCCATCCGATTTCCACTTTCAATGAGAGCATCGTCGCCCGCATTTCAGCTTCCTTGATGGCCACCCGATATCCTTGCGCCTTGTTGCTGGCTCCCTTTTTCAGCGGCAGACGTCCTAATCGACGGAGATGATGTTTTTGTCCGACCACGAAGGACTTCTGTTTCTTTTCGACCTGGATGGTCTTTGGTTTTTCCCCGACCAGCTCCCTCAGGTTGTAACTCAGAGGCTGGGTTCCCCGCAGATCCGTTCCGGGGGGGAGGTTCCTGAGTACCAGGTCTCCTAACATGATGCCATCAACCTGTTCCAACTGATAGTAGCGATACATCGAAGATCGAGCATTGGTAAACGGGCTTCCCAAGACATTCGTCGGGATGAAGATTTCCTCGGGCCGATTTGTCGAAATCTTATAATGATCCCAGTGACTGTCTTTCCTATCGTCCGCCCCAATAAGTGGAGCTGCGGCAAACTCGACAGAAATTGCCTCATCCTGTGTGGAGAGCCCTTCTTGGAATTCACTGCTGGAGGAAAGAGGTCCAAAATGACCCGGCTCCGTTCGATCCCATCTGATGCCTGACATTGCGAGAAGGAGAAGTCCCGCTGACCCTGTGAATAGGGCCTTCTTGATTCCATGTGCTAGTGGCAGGAAGACAAGCGACAAAGAGAGAAATCCCATCAGGATCAGGACTGTGAAAACGGTAATTTTGTAAAGGGCGTGAACATTGCGATACTCGACCACGGCCCAGAGAAATGCCACCGGGAGGTAGCAGAGAACAACGAGGATCAAGGTTCCCAAAATTGACCTCGATAGTTTTGCGGCAACATACCAAATTGCCAACTGCGAGGTCACGAATACCAGCCAAATGAGAGTGGCAGCGTAGGAGGCAGCCTTTGCTTCATAGGAGATGAGGATCGTCAAAATTCCAAGTGCCATGGGAAGAACGATCACGCAGAATAGAAAGACCAATTCCGCCATGATGAGACGGTTCTTTCCAACCGGACGAACCCTCAAAAAGCCTTCTCGATTTCCACCATCAAGGTGGTCATGAATCCGAATGACAATGATCAGAGCGGTGAGCCCCAAAGCTCCAATGATGATCGCACTCAGAAGCTCCGAATGAATCAGGGCCACGAAACTCGCAACGAGAGCCCAGAAGAGAATCACCCAGAGGAGTTGGCGACGGAGTAAATATCCAAGAAGATGGGCAAGCTTTTTCATTTTGACTCGATGGGAATGATGGAAGGGAGAATGCGATAGTTTGCCCGTAGAATCTTGCCCTTGTTGAGTGATTGTTCGGCTGTCAGGACGATTGGTTTTGACTGAAAAGGAAGGCGCCCTCGATAGGTAATGGAGAAAAAGTGAAGGGTTCCTGCTTCCTGTGATTCTTCGATATGATCGAAGTTTACCCCTGTCCTTAGAATATCCACGGTGGACATCCCCCGGGTGACATCGTGACTCGTCAACCATACTGTCACGTCATAAGGGTAAAAGGGTTGGGCAAGGTTTTTTTGATACGCCCCCAAGCGGATGCTTGCCCCGCTACGCGAGTGAACTCGTAATTTTAAATAGCCGCTTTTCCTGTCGGGTTCGACAAGCTCAACGCTCAGATCCTCGCTTGTTAACTTGGCTCCTTTTCGGATTGGTAGGGTGCCCAATAGGTCAGTCTCCCAGTAGTGAGCAAATCCTTCCGTGCTGATTTCAACTGCCTTCCCTCGAAATTCGGGGGGGATTTTAAAATCCCGGCTGCCTGAAATAATGGAGCCCCAATCGCGATCATAACGTAATCGTTGGGCAATGGCCTCGTCCGTGAGTGGTGGAGTGAGATCCAAAGCCCGCAAAATTTCCTGATCTTCGCTTCTACTGAGTCCGCCAAAAAATTCCTGGTGCATCGGAATCCTTCGGACGATGCCATCATCAGACAAAAGTTTCACAACATGATTCGAAAAGCTGAGACGATGCAACAGGCACTCCTTGGACTTCGGCTCGGACACCATTAATCGGAATTCTCCACTTGAAAGGTTGGTCAGCTTCAACTCGGGATTGAGCCTCTCCGACAAGGCTTCACGAACCTTATCAGGACTGACCACCCGCTGATTAAATGGCAAAAGCCAAATACCCGCGCCGACCGCCAAGGCCGCGAAGGGGAGCAAGAGGCTCCAGAAATATCTGGCTCGAAGGGAGCTCTTTGCGGAAGCCAAAACGAACGCGTAAAGAGCAGTCACAAAGGTGAGGGTCAGAATTCCAAGCGGGGGAATCTCTCTTTCAAGTCGAGACCGCAAAAAAACATGGAGCCAGTCGCCCAAGATCCACGGGAGGGCAACAATTGCCAACAATTGCAAGGCCGATGAGATTTTAGGTCTCATGATTGTGCCCAGAAAGAAGAAGGTCAGGCCTCCCAAGAAAAGGGGCCACCACAGGGTCCAGAAGCTCAGAGGGAAACCTGCGAAGGCATTCATCAAGACTTGCACCAGAACCAGGCAGGCCGCCGTGCCTGCAATCACTGACACCTTTCCAAGGTAGAGCGATTTTAACCTCACCGGCCTCGTGCGAAAGTCGTGACTCCCGTGCGCTGGCGAATCCGCATAGCCCATCAAGGCGCAGAGAATTTCAAAAATCCCGGGCACGACGTAGCTCTTCATGATGACGAGAAACTCTGCCATCCTCATCCCCGGAATGATCGTCAGAACGAGCACATGAAGAAGCACCGTGAAGGCGGTCAAGGCGAGGAGGAGGAAGAACCAGCCGCGGAAATGATCCAGCTCACGAAGTACGATTAGTCTCAGATGCTTCATCGTTTCAGTTGGGGGTTCTTTGAAAGAGCAACCAGGATGTCCCGCAGAGAGAGTGTCCCGGCCTTAACTTCACCATCTAGAACTTCTGCGAGTTCACCTTTTAGGTTTTGAAGAGCTTCATCATTCCATTGATCGTGGGTGAAGGTGAGAAAGCGTCCCGACGTCTCTATGCCGAACCACTCGTGGGAGATTTTTTCAGGAATCGCGGCATTCTCCTTGATCGGGACAATGACCCGCCGGAAGCGCGCCAGAAGGGAATCGGTGGACTCACTTGATTGCAGAATTCCGTTTTTGATGATGGCAACATGATCGGCAAGGCGCTCGATTTCCTCGATGTCGTGGGAGGAGATAAAGACGGTCCAGCTCTCGCTTTCACTCAACTCCAGCAGGCCCTCGATGAGCTCGTCGCGGACAAGGGGGTCGAGTCCTGAAAAGGGTTCATCCAGGACAATCAATTTCGGACGAAAGGCGAGGTTTGAGAGAAGTGATACCTTCATCAGCTGACCGCGCGAGAGAGCCTTCAGCTTGCTCTTCATCGGGAGCTGATACTGGGCAAGGAGGCGTGCTTCCAGGTCGGGATCCCAGCTTGGATAGAGTGGCCGGCAAAAATCGAGATAGCGCTGGACCGTCATCCAGAGGGGGAGTTTTTGATTTTCGGAAACATAGCCAATGCTCTCAAACTCTTTTGCCCCGAGTTTCGCTGAAGAAGTTCCGCGGACCGTAATCTCTCCTTCGCTGGGGGTATCCAAGCCCAGCATCAACTTGATGGCCGTTGTTTTTCCCGCTCCATTTGGGCCGAGAAAAGCGGTCACCTTGCCCTCGGGCACCTCCATCGAGAGGGTGGAGATAGCACACTTTCCTTTGAAGAATTTACTGACCTTTTTGAATGAGATGGCTGACATGGCTTATGCTTGGTTGTTCTGTTCCCAGAGTGATTTGAGAGCTTTGCAGAGATCTTTTTCGCAGAGTTGGAGAGCTTTCGCTTCCTTTGCTAATTGCTGAAGTTGGGGTTTCAAAAGTGCGAGGCGCTCCTCCGTATCTGGAAGGGATGTCGCCCGCACCACCATCCCGATTCCAGGACGCGATGCTAATAGTCCCTCGGCTTTCAGGGCTGCGACGGACTTGTGAGCGGTCGTCGGCGAGATTTTTAATTCCTGACTCAGTGTTCGCACGGAAGGGAAGGGATCCCCGTCTCGTAGATCACCCGATAGAATGGCCCGCCTCACTGCCTGGATCAATTGATCCGAAGCTGGCTGGCCATCGGTAAAGGTGATTTGGAAAGGAAGCATCTTAGCGGGTTCGTCTAGGTGTTACATGCTTACTGTTACACTAAGAATGCGTCAAACTTTTTTATCGATGGTCCGGGCCGAGGTCCGCTTTGATCGACTTCATTCGACTACTCCACCTGAAGGTGCTTTCAGAAGGCGGCAGTGTCGCAGACATCTGAGGCGCTCACCGAGGCGGCCGAGCAGGTGGCGGAGGTTTCCCATTTTACTCGCTTGATGTCGGAATCGATGGGGGGCGGTGGAAGGGCGACGAGGTCTCAATCGGGCGTGCTTTCCGAGGAGGAGTGAGGCGTCTCTAACAGAATGTTTCTTTGTAGAGGATCTCGACTTTGTTGCGGGCCCAGGGAGTCTTTCGAAGGAAGTTGAGGCAGGACTTGAGCGAGGGGTTGTTGGCGAAACAGCGGATGCGGATGCGGTCGGCGAGTTCGTCCCAGCCGTATTTTTCTTCAAGGCGGGTGAGCATTTCCTCGAGCTTGATGCCGTGGAGCGGGTCGTTAGATGAGCTGTGCATGGAGTGGTGTTTAGGCGTTGAGGAAGCGGTTGCGGAGATGGGCGAGGTAGGGGGCGGGGTCGCTTTTGGAGCCGGTGGCACTTTCCATGAGGTCCTGCGGGAAGAGGGTGGAGCCTTTTTGGTGGATGTTTTTTTGCATCCAGCCGAGGAGGGGGAGGAAATCGCCTTTGGCGAAGGCGGTGGAGACGGCGGAGTCGTTTTGGGAGGCGTTGAAGAGTTGGGCGGAGTTGATGTTGCCGAGGGAGTAGGTGGCGAAGTAGCCGAGTCCGCCCATGGACCAATGGATGTCCTGGAGGCAGCCTTCGGTGTCGTTTTTGGGTTTGAAGCCGAAGAGTTTTTCGAAGGTTTCATTCCAGGCGGCGGGGATGTCGGCGACCTGGAGTTCGCCGGAGAGGAGGGCGCGTTCGAGCTTGAAGCGGAGGAGGATGTGGAGGTCGTAGGTGGCTTCATCGGCCTCGACGCGGATGGTGGTGTAGGCGGCGCGGTTGATGCCGATGAGGAATTGGTCGAGGTCGAATTTTTGGAGGTGGGGGAAGAGTTGTTGGGCGCGCGGGAGCCATTTTTCCCAGAAGGGGCGACTGCGGCCGACGTGGTTTTCCCAGAGGCGGGATTGCGATTCGTGGATGCCGAGGGAGACGGCCTGGCCGGAGGGCAGGTGGAAGTCGGAGGCGGGGAGGCCTTGTTCGTAGAGGCCGTGGCCGGTTTCGTGCATGACGCCGAAGAGGGAGGAGGCGAAGTCGTTTTCGTCGTAGCGGGTGGTGAGGCGGACGTCGGCGGGGCCGAGGGTGGTGCAGAAGGGGTGGGCGGTGGTGTCGATGCGGCCGCGTTCGAAGTCGAAGCCGAGGGATTCGGCGACTTCGCGGTTGAGGGTTTGTTGGGCGGCGATGGGGGCGGGGCCGTAGAGGTAGTCGAGCGGGATGGCGGCGGAGGCTTCGACGGCGGCGGCGGCGATTTCGGCGAGTTCGCTGCTGATGGAGTCGAAGAGGGTGGCGACTTCTGAGGTTTTGGCACCGCGTTCGTATTCGGAGAGGAGGGCGTCGTAGGGTTCGTCTTCGAAGCCCCAGTGGTTCGCTTTTTCGCGGGCGATGGCGAGGAGTTTTTCGAGGTGGGGAGCGAAGGTGGGGAAGTCGTTGTTTTTGCGGGCCTTGCCCCAGGCGGCTTTGGCGAGGGAGGAGGTTTCGGAGTCGCGTTCGACAAGTTCAGTGGGGAGTTTGGTGGCGCGTTCGAATTGGTGGGTGAGCTCGCGTTGGTTGGGGCCGGTGAGGGTGGCGAGGCCGTCGCGGAACTTGTCGGAGGTGCGGAGTTCGTGAATACGGCCTTGGAGGTAGGCGAGTTGCTTGGCGCGGAAATCGACGGAGGCTGGGGGGGCGAAGGTTTCCTGGTCCCAATCGAGGGTTGCGGAGGTGGCTGAGAGGAGGGAAATTTCGCGGAGGAGGTCCTGCATGGCGGGAGTTTAGCGAAGGATCGCGGCGGGAACAGTCCCAAGGTGAAAGTGATTGCTCGCCGCGGGGGATGGGTCGATGTTAAGAAAAAGGCCGACGATGCAAAGCGACTACCAACTTGACGACCTAATCCGGCAAAATGCCGACTGGGTTGTTTACCGTGTCCTCGCGAAGGATGGAAGACCTCACGCGTTGACGAGGCTGCGTCTCGAAGCCGGGGATCTTGATTCTCTGACCGCTAGCGGTGTTTTTGAACTCGCTCTGCGGGAGTTGATGGCCTTGCAGCACGAGCATTTGCGCCCGGTGATCGATGGTGGCGTGGATAAAGTCGATCGCTATCCCTGGGTGGTCGCGAGCTGGTTCGATGGCAAGCCCTTGAGCGCCCGGTCGATTACCCTGCGTGATATCAAGAACATCGGGACCCAGTTGCATGCCGTGGTGGCGGATCTGGGGGAAATGGCCGACGTTCTGTGCTTTGACGCGGATGAGATTTTGACGATCCGCACGCCGGATGACTTCCTGCACGTCCTCTTTACGGTTGATTACCATTGCTGGTTCCGTGACCGGGTGAGGGGGCTCTCTCCCGGGACGGGTCGTGATGCCAGTGTCGCGGCGAGGCGCTTGTTAGAAGGTCTGGTGGCCTCGCAACCCAAGCAAACTCCCACGACAACCCCGATTCCATTTATCGAAGAACGAAGCCCGGCGCTGAGTGAATACAATCCTCCCCGCGATCATTACCTGGGCAAGGTCATCACGATCCTCGCCTTGATCAGCTGCCTGGGGGCCATCGTTTGGTTCACTTTGGTCGGCCAGGAAAAGGCGAATCAGGTCGAGGCGCTCGATCAAAAAATCAAGGAGCAGGTGGGTGGGGATTGAAGTCTCACGCGTTTGCGTGCTTTCCCGTGGGAGTAGGAGAACTCATGGATGAGCTTGGATTTGTTCGCGGGGAGGCCGGAATCGAATTTGATTTACGCCGGATCTTCCTGGAAGAATGTGATCTAGAAAACGCAGGCGGCCAGATAAGCTCCTGTTTTTGAGGGGTGGCTGCCGTCCTTGGCGTAGAGAGCCTTGCCAAGCTCAGGGTCTTTTTTTCGACGGTCTCTTTTTTGGAGAGATGAAAGGCGAGGGTTTTGCCGCCCGGGTTGATGAAGGTGAGTTCGGTGTGGGCGTGCGGGGAAGCCTTGATGAGGTCGATGGCGATGAGGTCTCGATTTCCGAGCTCTTCGAGTATCTCGGAACCAAGATAGATCCTGCACCCAATGTGGTTTTGAAGGGCGATGTGGGTGAACAACGCGTTTCACGTCTCGTGGTGAAAGATGTGCCGATGGCGAATCTTTTTCGAGTGGTGGAAACAGTGGCGAACGTTGATATCGAGATTATTGATTCAAGTCAGGAGGGATCAGTCAATGATCCCTTTGCTGGTGGTCCCTCGGTCCGTAAGCTTGCGAGCTCGGGAATCATTGTCGTCTCCAGTAGACTCCCGAACTTGGATGATCCCTTTGCCCGCAACCCGTCGAGACCAGCTGTGAAACCATCGTCAAAGGTTGAGCCCGTAGCGACCGAAGCCCCTTCGGTGATCGAAGAGGCTCCGGGTTTTGTGACGATTTCCACCGAGGAAGAGTTGCTTGATACCCTCGCGCATTTGGGAGCGGTGATTGTGACCCGTGAGGACGGAACCGAGTGGCTCTACCTTACGAACAGCTCGGCGAATTTTCGGGGTCGGATGAGCCAGGCCGCGCCAAGTCCGCAGAAGAGGCAGCCGATCCAGACGCTGTTGGGCGAGAGTTTAAAGAGGGCTATGCCGAGGGCGGGGCCCAGCATGGTGGCTCCATTCCAGGCAACTCCGAGCATCCCCATGAAACGGCCCCTCATTTCTTCGGGCGCCAGTCCGGCGATGTAACTCTGGGCGACAGGCAGGGCGATCATTTCTCCCATCGCGACTACGATCATCACGACCACGAGTGCGGCGATGCTGGTGCCGAATATATTCATGCCCATTCCAACCCCAACCAGGGCGTAGCCGGTCATCATGACCTTTACGGCGGGGCGTCTCCGCGGCCCCGAGGTTAGGGGAAGCTCCATAAGAACGACCATGAAGCCATTGAGGGCCATGAGGGCGCCGAAGATCGATTCCTTATGCCCGCCCCGTTGGATGATTTGAAGTCCCCAGGTGCTACTGAGTTGCCAGAAGACGAGCGCGATGAGAAAGGACGCCCAGACGGCCCGGAGGTAGTCGGGATGGGTTTTCATTTTTTTATCGTGGGCCCTTAAGTTAAAAAATTTCTAGCTTGTTGCGATCAATGAGTGCTAAAAACTGTCCACCTTCGCCTCATCATGATCCGATCGCTTCTCATTCTAGTAACTACCATGTTCCTGATTTCTTGTTCAGGATCCCACACGGTTTCAGCAAAAGATGCCCTTCCCGACCCCGAGCCGGTGAAGCTGTCCAAGTCATTTTTTCCATGGCGCGTGAAGTCGGAGCAGAAAGGGGAGGCCTCCTGGTATAGCGTGAGGACCAATGGTGGCACTCAAACCGCAAGTGGTAAGCCGCTCCGCGAAAGTGAGGCAACGGCAGCACACAAGACCTTGAAGATGGGAACCAAGGTGAGAGTGACCAATCTCAGAAATGGAAAATCTGAGATCGTGAAAATCACCGATCGTGGCCCTTTCAGCAAGGGGCGCATTATTGATGTGACTGCGAGTGTTGCCAGGAAAATTGGATTCTACTCCCGTGGCGTGGCTCCGGTGAAGATCGAGGTGCTCGAGAAGAAGATGGCGACGAAGTCCTAACGGGACGAACGAGGGTTGCGCAGCGGATTGATTTCGAGGCGCGCGGAGTCGCACTTTACGAAAAGTAAGATTGCCAGCAGGTCGATTTTTTTTGAATTGGATATCTAGATATTCCCAAAGTTTTGTTTCACCCTTGGCTCGTTGGTTTGCGACGTCCTTGCTGCCGGAGCGGCCAATATCGTTCTGGTCACGGATTCGGGATCTACGACGGATGCCCCTTTGATTAGTTTCTTAACGAACGCCGATCAACCCGTGTCTTCAACGGATCTTCGATACCGGACGTTGGACGTGACTTTAGAAAACCGTTCAGGGTAGGATTTCCCATTGAACCGGGATTCTGGGTCCGTGCCTTCCAGGGAGTCCTTTGACCCGCGGATTACCTGGTGCGGGTCAAAGGTCCCGGGCTGATCTTCGGGCCGGAAATTTTCGGGCTCTAGCTGCGTTTCCGGCGGGCTGCGAATCCAAGAATTCCCAGTCCACAAAGGAGGAGGGAAGAGGGTTCCGGGACGGGATCTGCCGTGAGGCGAATGCTATCGACGAGTCCCCGTCCTAGATTGGCCGGGTCTCGTACGTTGCCTATTGACGGTCACGCGGGCGGTCGCTCACGCTCATCGGTATGGCTTGGTGCATCGCGATATCAAGCTGGCGAATATTTTGATTGGCTCGGCGGGAGGCCCTACCTGGCAGATTTTGGAGTTTTCTTGATGGGGTTTTGTCAGGCTTGCTGCCGATTACCTCGGTGAAGGATTTGGCCTTCTCGAGGGACGGGCGATATTTGGAGCTGCTCCGATCAGTCAGTGGCGGTGACGGCTATGAGTTGATCGATTACAACACGGTGACTTTGCAAAGGGTTTATGAGAGAGAAGGTGTCCAGCGGGAAAGTTGCACAGCAGGGAAGATCTTGGGAACGATTCCTACCAGGCCCTTGGGGTCTATCGTGACGGGTTGGTGATGGCCGGATCGCGACAACGAATTGATTTTTGCCTTGGTGCCCTGCGGCTTGAAAGTCGCAGGTTTTTGAGGGGGCATGAGGATGAGATTTTGAGCCTTTCGGTTTCCCCTGATGCCAAGTGGTGGGTGTCTTGCGGGAAGGACCGTAGTATCCGACTTTGGAAGATTCCGGGCCAGGATGGGACTGACGAAGGGCAATCATTGCCGATCCCTTCGGTGAGGTGCCACGGTCCAGATGGCATGAGTTTTCTGGGTGAGACGGCACCGGGGAATGTTTATTTTCGGCGGCGCGAGGGAGAGTTAATCAAGGTGGAAGCTGATAAGCCGCGTTACGCTTTGACCTCCGAGGAGTGCGGTTTGTGGCTCGGGAACCGGGGCGATGTTCAATCGAGCTCTTGCCTAGGGGCCGCTTGTGATATCGTTCCAAGCTCCGAGAGCGGGTTTGGACCAGGTATTGCCAAGATCCCAGCCGAGGGACTCGATGGGGGCGTCGGAGTTGAGGACGGAATACCATCCCGCTTCGGCAGGCACGGTGAGGTGGACCCAGTAGGTGGAGTTGGAGGCGAGGGTAATCGGTGGAGTGGGAGCAAAATTGATGGTGGTGATTCCGGAAGTCGCGGCGGGGGTGACTGAGCCGAGGGTGACCGGATTGGTGCCTCCGGGAACGCTTGGGCCGGTACTGATCGTGGCGACAACTGGAGAGGCATGGTCTGCCACGGAGATGACGAGATCCATGGAAGTAAGGTCTCCGCCAGCAGGCCCGGTCGTAAATTGAAAGGCGGTCTGGTTGTTCTTTGCTCCGGCGAACAGAGGGCCGACTCCCCCGGCGGCAGGACCGGAGGTTACGGTGGCAAAGCCTTGGGATCCGGGAACAAGGTTGTCGATGACGACCACGGCGTGGGCACAGGGAATGGTGGCAGCGACAAATAGGATGGTTGCGAATGGTTTCACCTCACCCGATCCTTAAAACGACTGCGTGGAAAGGATTCGCCATGGTCATTATATTCTTTTTTTGCCAGAATGTAGAATAGCTCTTAATAGTTAAAAAAGTGGAAAAATAGAAAAGTTTCCCATTGTGATGGTGGGTGTTTCGAGTAAGGGTTTGCCCATACCGTCATGAAAGCACTTGCGAAAACCGAAGCCGCTCCCGGTCTGACCTTGATCGATGTTCCAGAGCCGACTCTGGGACGCAGGGACGTCTTGATCAAAGTAGAACGCACTGGAATTTGTGGAACCGATCTCCACATTTATAAGTGGGATGACTGGGCGCAGGCCACCATTCCGGTTCCATTGACGGTGGGGCACGAGTTTGTCGGGCGGATTGTCGAGCTGGGTCCGGATGTCGATTTTTTAAAAGTCGGCGACCGGGTCTCGGGGGAAGGGCATGTTATTTGCGGGCGTTGCCGGAACTGCCTCGCGGGCCGTCGGCATTTCTGCAAGGACACCAAAGGTGTGGGCGTTAATTTCCCGGGTGCCTTTGCTGAGTTCCTGGCGTTGCCGGCGACGAATGTCTGGAAGCTCGCGCCTGAGATTAGCGATGACGTTGCGGCCATTCTTGATCCCTTTGGAAACGCCACTCACACCGCGTTGACCTTTCCGCTCTTGGGAGAAGATGTCCTCATCACCGGAGCGGGTCCGATTGGGTGTATGGCGGCTGCGATTGCCAAGCATGCCGGCGCGCGGCACGTCGTCGTCACGGACATCAATCCGGGCCGCCTTGAGCTGGCCAGTAGTCTGGGTGCGACGCGGACCGTCGATGTTTCAAAAGAAAAGCTCAAGGATGTTCAGAGCGAGTTGCGGATGACCGAGGGCTTCGATGTGGGGCTCGAAATGTCGGGGAATGCCCGCGCTTTCAATGACCTTATCGACAGTATGCGGACTGCCGGACAGATCGCGCTGCTGGGAATTCCTGAAACGGGGACGACCATTGATTGGAACAAGGTCATCTTCAAGTCGCTGACGATTCAAGGAATCTACGGACGTAAAATGTACGATACCTGGTATCAAATGACTTCGATGATTCAATCCGGCCTTAACATTGCCCCCGTGATCACTCACCGTTTCCACTACACCGATTTCGAAAAAGGGTTCACCGCGATGAAGGAAGGTTCTTGCGGAAAAGTCCTCCTTGATTGGAGCGAACAACTCTAAAATTTCATCATGTTTACTGATCAATTCTCCAGCCAGCTCTCGACCACGCTCGATGAGATTAAATCCGCGGGGCTCTTCAAATCCGAGCGTCTTATTGCCTCTCCCCAGGATGCTGAAGTGACTCTCGCAGACGGTCGCCGCGTGATTAACATGTGCGCGAACAATTATCTGGGTCTCTCAAATCACCCCGGGGTTTGTGAAGCGGCCCGTGAGGCTGTCAATACTCACGGATTCGGACTTGCTTCCGTGCGTTTCATCTGTGGAACCCAGACCCTCCACCGCAAGCTGGAGGAAGCGCTTTCCGAGTTTCTGGGAACCGAGGATACCATTCTCTACCCATCCTGCTTCGATGCCAATGGCGGTCTTTTTGAAACCATCCTTTCGGCCGAAGATGCGGTGATTTCAGACTCCCTAAACCATGCGTCTATTATCGATGGCATCCGTCTCTCCAAGGCCAAGCGGTTTCGATACGCCAATAACGATCTCGCGGATCTTGAAGCGAAGCTTCAGGACGCGGCGGCGGCGGGAGCCCGGCATAAGTTGATCACGACCGATGGTTGTTTCTCGATGGATGGCGTGATTGCCGATCTCGCGGGTGTCCACGCTCTTGCAGACAAATACGGTGCGCTCGTTCACTTCGATGACTGTCACGCCACCGGCTTCCTGGGAGCGCGGGGCAGGGGAACCCACGAACATTGCGGGCTGTTTGCTAAGATCGACTTGACGACGGGCACGCTGGGGAAAGCCCTTGGCGGAGCCTCGGGAGGATACACCTCGGGTAAGAAGGAAATTATTGATCTGCTCCGGCAACGATCACGGCCTTATCTATTCTCGAATAGTATCGCGCCTCCCATCGTGGCCGCTTCGCTAAAGGTGCTTGAGATTTTGACCGCTTCCACGGAGCTTGCGGATCGAGTGAAGGCGAATACCCGCTATTTCCGTGAGGGGATTGCCTCGACCGGTTTTGAGATCCTTGGGAAGGATCATCCGATTTCGCCAGTGCTCCTGGGCGAGGCCTCATTGGCGCAGCAATTTTCTGAGAAGCTGTTGGAGAAAAATATTTATGCCATCGGATTCTTCTTCCCGGTCGTGCCGCAAGGTCGGGCAAGAATCCGCACCCAGATTTCCGCAGCCCATACCCAAGATCATCTCGATCAGGCGCTCGAGGCCTTTGTCGAGGTGGGGCGTGAGTTGGGGCTTTAGAATCAGCGCGACTACTTCTTTGGGTTCGGTTTGGTTCTGCTTTTTTTCCCGGCGCCAAGTCCGGGGAAGGCAGGGGGCACGAGTTCCTTGTCCCAGGTTTCCAAGGCGGCTGCGAGTTTGACGGCGTCATCTTTTCTAGTTGGGGCGAGATCGTTCTTTTCGCCCGGATCTTTTTCGAGGTTGTAGAAGAAGTCGCCCTTCCAAAGTCGGACGAGCTTGGCTTCTCCGCTTCGGGCTGCCCAGATTTTCTTCGATATACTCCAGAAAAGGTAGTCGTGGGGAGCGTTCATGTTCCCGACGGTATGTTTGGACGGCGCGGGCGGCGGTGAGGCGGTAGGTCGCCCATTTTTCAGGGGTTTCCACTTTCCGATCGGGAGCGCGGACTTCGAGCTTGAGCCAGGAGGCGTAGTGTTGGTGGATGAAGTTACCGATTTCGATCTTGGTGTAGGGGAAGCCCGCTCCGGGACCCTCGAACTTGGGGCTCGATTTTTCATCGCGAACGGTTTTGTCCTAGGCGTATCGATCGAAGACTTGGAAGAATGAGAGTAGGATTTCGCGAGGTGCCTCTTCGGGTGGGCGGAGATTTGAGATGAGCTCCATGCGCATCCCAAGGAGGGCGTGGGTAGGATCGTCCGGTTCGACAAAGCCGAGATTGTAGAATTCTCCGGTGCTATTGTAGTAGGCCCAGATTTTGATGAGCTTGGAACCGGGTTTGGGCTGGGGGACTTCCCACTTCTCTGCGAGGTGGAGCAATCGGTCGTGTTCTGCTCCTTTGAGGTGGAGAAGGAAGGCGAAGCAGAAGAGGAGGACTTTTATTAAACTGGGATGGTATCAGGTTTCAAAAGAAAACCCACGCCCGTGAGCGTGGGTTTTAGGTTTTAAAATTCGGGGTCGGAGAGGAGATCAATCGCGATCCTTCTTTTCCTCTTTTACGCGCTTTTTGTCATTTTCATTTTCGCGCTTCTCGGACTTCTCCTTCTCTTTTGCTTTTTCCTTTTCGAGGCGCTCTCTTTCTTTCTTGTGCTCCATTTCGACCTGTTCGCGGGCTTCGGCCTGCTGCTTCTTTTCCTCGTTCATGTGTTTTTCACGCATTTCGCGAGCATGGGCCTCCGCTTTGTTATGCATCTCGACCTGTTGACGTTTCATGGCTTCGTCCCGTTGCATTTCGGCGCGGCGGAGAACTTCCCCTTTGAGGCGCGCTTCCTGTTCCTGGCTCCGTGGCTCATTGTTTTCACCGCGCCAGCGTCGTGGTGGTGCATTGAAGCGTTCGCGGGTTTCCTCGATTGCCTTGAGCTCGTGGTGGGCTCTGTCGATGAGTCGCTCGAGTTCTCCGCCGAGCCTTTCGAGGTGCTCATGTTGCTTGGGTCCCGGGCCTTCTTCATGGCTTTCGAAGGCGAGTTGATGAATTTGAACGGCGACTTCGCGGGAGATTTGTTTGCTCTCGACCAGGCGACCGAGGAGCATTTTCAAGCGGGCTTCTGGGGAGAGGTCATCGCGATCGTGTTTTTGATCGTGTTGAGCAGCTTCGCGGGGTGCGAGGTTCCTTTTGATCTCAGTATATTTGGCGTTGGCCTGATCGCGGGACATCTCGCCGCGTGCGACGGCACTTTCGATCCGTTTATTGATTTGGTCCCAATCGACGGTGCGTTGGGCGTCGGGGTGGTCGCGTTGTTGTTCGCGGTCCTGGGCATGGGCCGCAGAACAGAGGAGAGTCAACGATGTTAGGCTGGCAAGGAGTCTTTTCATAACCCCTTCTGATAGCATGGGGCGATGAAATGTCGAGAAGAGCGTTTCGGGTTCAAAGTCCGATTTGATGATTAACTTTGCGAAAGTTGTAGTATTGGGAGGTCATTTGGGCTAGACGCTTGAGTCGGTTCGTGCTGCCGTCGGTTTTGAAAGTTGACGTTTCACTGCACGGGCCCTTTTATTACGATGAAAATGTATGTAGGCAATCTGTCGTTCGATACGACAAAGGAAGGACTTGAGTCCTTTTTCTCTCAATATGGTACCGTGACTGACACTCACCTTCCTGAAGACCGCGAGACTGGTCGTCCACGTGGCTTTGCCTTTGTGACCATGGACTCCAAGTCAGCAATGGTTGACGCTATTAAAGGCGCCGACGGTCAAGATCTTGACGGACGCACTCTGAAAGTGAACGAAGCCAAGCCCCGCGAAGAGCGTGGCGGTGGTGGCGGACGCTACTAATCCGAATCCCACGGATTTTACCCAGGGCAAAGCACTTCACGGTGCTCTGCCTTTTTTTGTGGCCTCGATCCGGCGTTGCGCCCGATCGGGGCTTTGTTCTCTCAAGTAGTCGCGAATTCAGGATCCTGATTCGCGAATTCCTGAAGTCCGTTCACGATTTTCATATCGTGTTTGATGGCATCGAGGATGAGACGTCTTTCAGCGGGTGAATGCTGGCCACTTGCCCGGGAAATTCCAAAAATGAAAAACCCCGGGATGTGATCAAGGTCTGCGAGGGCTTCGTTGAGACTCCGGAGGATGGGAATTCCGTTGGGTTCCGCGTTGAGAACCTCTCCGGCATCCCGTCCTGCTTGATCGCTGTCGATCACGGCGAGGATTTCATAGTCATCCGAACGACGAATGAACCCGGTGGCCACTTTGCCATCGGTCTCACCGAAGTTGGCTTCGCAATAGATGATCGCGGTATTGGCTTGAACCGTGTCGATCTCACTGTCGGGCAATGGTTTGTGGTCAAAGCCAACCGGAATTGGAATATCATCAAAGAAGGTCGACGACGAAGGAGCGGGGCGTTTTTTAAACATCGGTAATCCAGGTGGGAGGGTGAGGGCTGTGGCTTGGTTTTGGGAACCAGAGAAGACTGGAAAGGCGGGCTTGTATCACTGTTTTCCGGCAATGGGAGAATTTCTTTCTTTGTGCCGGCGGTTCATGGGGTTCGACGAGTGGAGCGTTGTATTTTTCCCGGCTTAACTGGCGCAGTTCTTTGTGGAGACGGCGGTAGTATTTGGCGCATTTTTCAATGCGTTCAGATTTTGGGTGGCGGTTCATTGGAAATCGGGGTCCACCTCAAGCCATTGGGATGGAAGACACTCATCGTATTCTCATTTAAAACTCTTTACGTTGCGTTAGGAAATTTTCCCTTCCAGAGTCATTACCTGCCCTATGAACAAGTCCCGTTCGCTCTCAATCCTCCTCGGACCTTTGTTGCTTGCTCCCCTGGCTCAGGCCGAGGTGGTGATCAATGAAATCATGTTTCAGCCTCCCTATGCGGAAAATACGCCGGAACCGCTGGGCGAGGAATACATCGAACTCCACAACACGGATGGTGTGAATCCGGTATCGCTGGATGGTTGGGCGTTGGATTCAGGGGTTGGGTATGCTTTTGCGGGAACGGTGATTCCGGCGGGAGGGTTTTTGATCGTAGCCGCGGATCCGGCGGAATTTGCGATCAAGTATCCGGCGGTAACAGCGACGGTGGTGGGGCCTTGGACGGGGCGTCTGAGTAATTCCGGGGAGAAAATTCGTTTGATCGACGGGGCGGGAACCCAGATTGATGAGCTGACTTATAGCGATGAAGGTGATTGGGCGGTGCAACGTCGCGGGCCCCTTGATTCGGGACATCGCGGATGGATTTGGGAGAGCAAGGCGGATGGACTGGGTGGGTCGTTGGAGCTACGGAATCCGGCGCTGACGAATCGTGAGGGTCAGAACTGGCAAGCGAGTGCGCTGGGTAGTGAGACTCCCGGTGCGGCGAACTCGGCTGCGACGCCGGATATTGCGCCCATGATTCGCGAGGTGAAACATCGTCCAGCGATTCCGACCTCCAGTGATTTTGTCCAGGTGACGGCCAGGTTGACTGATGAATTTTTTGCGGGCTTGAGTGCGACGGTTTTCTACCGGACAGCGACCTTGACCCCTGGGGCGTTTTCGTCCCTCCCGATGAGTGACAATGCTCTGCATGGTGATGGCGATGCCGGGGACGGGGTGTTCGGCGCGACCTTGCCGGCCTTTCCGAATGGCCGCGTGGTAGAGTTTTACATCTCGGCATCCGATGGTGTGAATAGCCGGACTTGGCCCGGGCCGACTGACGGAAGCGGAACCCAGGGAGCCAATGCACTCTATCAGGTTGAAAATACTCCGGCCGTGAGCGACCAGGGCTTGCCCGTTTACCGCCTGATCATGACCGCGCAGGAGGAGGATGAGTTTTCCTCTGCGAATTTTGACTACGATAGCAACGCCCAGATGAATACCACCTTCCTCGCCAAGATCGGCGATGATACCGATGTTCGCTATCTCGCCGGGACCCGGCGCCGGGGTGCGGGAAGCCGGAGTCGTGATCCCCGGACGATGAGGTTGTCTCTTCCGGGCGACAATCCTTGGCAGGATACGACGAGCCTGAATCTCAATTCGCAGTTTAATTATCTTCAACTTTTTGGCCAAAAGCTTTTCGCGGGAGCCCAGCTGCCATCAGCGCTGGCGCGGCCCGTGGAGTTGTTCATGAACAGCGTGGATCAGTCGGTTACGACCGAGAGTCTCTACGGGGCCTACGTTCACATGGAACCCCAGGGTGGCGATTCTGTCGTCCGGCAGTTTCCTGATGACAGTGGCGGAAGTCTCTACCGGAAGCGCCGTCCTGATACAGGTCTGGCCTACCGGGCGGGCGATATCGGGGACTACCAGTCCGACGGATGGGAGAAGAGCACCAACAAGTCGGAGGCGGACTGGTCTGACCTCGATGTCTGGTTGGAGGCGCTCAACGATACTTCCAATCCCAACTACCTCGCGAATCTGGAAACGGTGATGGACATTGATCAGTGGATTCGTTGGTTCGCGACGCTGGCTTTGCTTGCCAATGGTGAGACCAACCCGGGCACCGGAGTGGACGATGACTACTATGTTTATGCGGGCCGTATTGACCGCCGGATCAAAGCGGTGCCCCATGATTTGGACACTATTCTGGGACTGGGTGATTCGAGCGCGGTTACCGATCCCCAGCACACCATCTATGACATGATCGAGGACGATGATGTCCTGGCAGTGCTGGAGCCTTTCATTCGTCACCCCGAGATTCTTCCGCGTTACCACCGCGCTTTACGGGATCTCATTGATGGACCGTTTTCCAAAGCGTCCTTTGATGCCTTGTTGGACAACTGCCTGCGCGATCGGGTGCCTTTCGGAGTCAAGAACGGGATTTCAAGTTTCATGGATGCCCGGCGGGCTTATGTCTTGTCGGTGGTGAATCCAAATCTGTCCGTTTCGACGACGCTTTCTGTGGTGGGCGGATTCCCTCAAACCAACAGCGCGAATCCCACGCTGACCGGCTTGGTGAATCTTTCGGAAGCGACCTCGGTCTGGGTGAATGGCAAGATGGCCACGCTTGATTTGGAAAACGGAAGCTGGTCACTTGGAAGCCAGAGTTTGATCGATGTTCCCTTCCTAAATCCGGGCGCAACCTGGAAGTATCTCGATGATGGCTCTGACCAGGGAACGGCGTGGCGGACCGTGGCTTATGATGACAGTGGCTGGAAAACCGGCGCGGCGGAATTTGGATATGGAGATGGCGATGAAACCACCATCATTCTCTACGGCCCGGATCCGGACAACAGCCAGAATGATGGCAATAACAAGTACCTGACGACTTACTTCAGAACGGTTGTCAATATTACCGACCCAACAGCCTATCAGGAATTTCTCGTACGTCTCAAGCGTGACGACGGCGCGGCGGTTTTCATCAATGGAACGCGCTACGTTTTGGACAATCTCCCCGATGGTGCGGCATACGATGATGTCGCTGATTCGGCAACGGGTTCGCCCGATGAGAGTACGTTTTTTGAGTTTACCATTCCCACGACAGCCTTCGTGGCAGGTAACAATACCATCGCGGTGGAGGTTCACCAAGTGGCTGCGAACAACGCCGATGTGACTTTTGATTTTGCCCTGAGCGGCCTTGAAGAACCTCCGGCCGGAAGTGATATTTTGAAGCCTGGAATTAATCAGGTGCTGGTCGAGGCTCTCAATAGCGCGGGGCAGGTTGTCGAAACGACGACGATGGCAATCTGGTATGACGATGGCGATACCGCGACCTTCTCGGGAACTCTTGCGAGCGACACGACTCTCACGGCTGAGGGCGGTCCCTATATCATCGATGCCGATATTGTGGTTCCCGCGGGAGTCACTCTGACCATCGAGCCAGGTACAAATTTGTTCTTTAGCCAGGGCGCCCTTTTGACAGTACGGGGCAGATTGGATGCCCAAGGGCTTCCCGACTGCCGGATTCAGTTCACGGTGTTTCCCGGTAGCGGGGATAGCTGGGATGGCGTGGTGTTCACCAACACATTGCAGGACAACCGGATGGTCGAGCTGGACCAGGTCTTTTCTACCGCAGCCAGTCACTCGGTCGATATTACCAACTCACGTCTGCTCCTCGAGAAAGTAACCTGGCGTGGGACGTCAGAAAACATTCTCGAAGTGAGCGGACCACAGTTGAACGTCGTGAACTGTGATTTCCCTTCCACGAATGGAAACGAGGCGGTTCATGGAGCCACTCTTTCCGGGAGTGATTACTTCAATCTTATTGGAAACGTTTTCCAAACATCGTCCGGGTATAACGACATCATCGACTTCTCGGGAGGTCGCCGTCCCGGGCCCATTATTTACCTGATTGGTAACCGTTTCCTGGGAGGCTCCGATGACGTTCTCGATCTGGATGGCATTGATGCTCACATTGAGGGGAACCTCTTCATGAACATCCACACCGATGATCCCAACCGCCCCAGTACTTCCAATGCCATCGCGACCGATGGTGATGCCCACCTCACGATTGTTCGTAATATCTTTGACGATGTGGATCACGCCCTCCTTCTTAAGAATGAATCAGACGCGATTTTTGAAAATAATATCGTCAGAAATGCCAGTCTTGGCGCGATCAGCTTTCGGGAAATTCTCCGGCCTACGGTGGCTGCTGGAAGTGACGTGACCTGTCGTGGAAATATTTTCATCGGCAATGTTCAAACCTTCGCTGACCCCAATCACCTTCGTTCAGGAGGCGGCACTCCGGTCATCACGGCAAATAACAATATCATGCCGCTTGCTGATCACATCTATGGCACAGGCAACATCGATTTGGATCCAGCGTTCGTGAATCGCGCCGGAGGAGACTACACGCTTCTTCCCGGGTCACCGGCGATCGGGACTGGAATCAATGGGGTGGATATGGGAGCCATGATTCCCCGGGGCGCGATGGTTTCCGGCGAACCTCCGGCGCTCACGGATCAGACTGATGCCACGCTGATTGTCCATATGCCCGGAATCTCCGGGATTGAAAGTGGGACCTTTGTGACAGAATATCGCTGGCGTCTTGATGGCGGGGCTTGGAGCGCGGATACCGATATCGCGGTGCCCATCTCCCTCACCGGGCTGGCGCTGGGTGATCACCAGGTTGAGGTTCTGGGTAAGGATTCTGCGGGGGTTTGGCAGACGGTTCCGAATGCTTCGCAAGTTTGGACCGTAACCACCACGCTTCCTGCCGTCGTCCAAATCAACGAGGTGATGGCTGACAGTTCGACAGGCCTGGACTGGGTGGAGCTTTATAATTCCGGAAGCTCGTCCTTTGATTTGAGCGGCTTTATTTTGACCGATGACGCCACCGGATTGACCGGCCTTGTTATTCCTTCTGGGACCAGCTTGCCGGCGAAGGGTTTCCTTCGTTTCGATCTCGATCCACTCTTAAACTTCGGGCTGGATCGCGATGGCGAGGAGCTCTTCCTTTTCAGTGGAGGTTCCCTTCTCGATTCGATTCCCTTTGGAAGTCAGATCACGGACCTGAGCATCAGCCGTCTTGGCCGTTCGGCCACCTGGGGGCTCTCGGTCCCAACGCCGCTTGCGGAGAATGTGGCTTATGGTTCCGGCGATCTTCGCTTGCTGAAGATCAACGAGTGGGTCTCTGATTCGCAGGTCGTGATCTGTGACGACTTTGTGGAGATTTACAATCCGGGGATCAATCCGGTGGCACTTGGCGGTTTGTTCCTGACCGACAATCCGGGTGGGCAGACTACGCAGTATACGATTCCTGCTCTGACCTTTGTGAGTGGAGGCGGGTTTGTTGCCCTCAATTTTAGGATGAATGCTTCTTCTCGAAACGTGGGGCTTTATGACTCTGCTCTCAATGAGATCGATCTCGTGGCCTTTACTTCGCAGGTTGAGGATACTTCCTTTGCGAGGGTTCCGGACGGTGGGTCAACTATTCAAGTGTCACCCTTGCCGACGCCGGGTGCCTCCAATGGCAGCGAAGGAGGAACGACGAACGTGACCAACACCAACCTGATCGCTCTCGATCACACCTGGTCCTACCATGACAGCGGGACCGATCTCCTCACAGCTTGGCGGGAGGTTGGTTACGATGATCGCACGTGGGCGACGGGGGCGGGCTTGATTGGCTATGAAACCGGCAGTTTGCCTGCACCCGGACTTCAGACGGTTCTGGTGAACCCGCAATCTAACAGTCCCTTTATCACAACCTATTATTTCCGCTCAGAGTTTACCTACAATGGTGACCTTGGAGTGACGACCCTCAACTTAGGGGCGGTGATTGATGATGGCGTGGCTGTCTATCTGAATGGTCAGGAAATCTATCGTCAAAGCCTTGATGCCAATCCGACTTACAGCAGTCTGGCCACTTCTTCCCCAGATAATGCGACCTTCAGTGGCCCCTTTGTGGTGCCGGCAGGAGCACTTGTGAACGGGGTAAACGTGCTTGCGTCCGAGGTGCACCAGACCAACACGGGAAGTAGTGACGTTGTTTTTGGTCTGACGCTGGACGCCTCCGAAACCGTGTTTACGCCTGCCAACGATGCAGCGTATTTATCCGCCTTGGATCTCGTGAATAATCTCCGCATCACCGAGGTCATGTTTGATCCGGCAGAGGGCACGGATTTTGAATTTATCGAGCTGCAGAATATCGGATCGATTCCGCTCGAGCTGGAAGGAGTCCGCTTTGTAGAGGGGATTGAATTCATCTTCCCGCAAATGACGCTGGCTCCGGGAGAGTTTGTTATTTTGGTCTCCAACCAGGTGAGTTTTGAAAGCAAGTATGGCGTTGGGGATCCGGTTGCCGGACAATACACTGGCAAACTCTCAAATGGCGGTGAGCAATTGATCCTTCAGCTCCCCGCTCCTTTCAACGCGAATATCCAGAAGTTCACCTACAACGACAGCTGGTATCCTATCACCGATGGCGGTGGATCATCGTTGGAGATTATCAATCCGTTGGGCCGGGTCCGGGATTGGGACGACAAGTCCGCCTGGCGTTCGGGGGCTTTCAATGGCACCCCGGGTTCGTTGATCTCGCTCAGCGCAGGCAATACCCAGGTTGTTGTTTTGTCGAATCAGGCCACGCTGAATGGCTCGGTGGGTGGTGGCTGGTCACCGGGACTGGTGTGGACCCAGATTGACGGTCCGGCAGCGGCTACGATTAACGCATCGGCGTCCGAGGACACCCCGGTTGATTTCACCCTACCGGGAACCTACCGCTTCCAGCTGCAGGGAACAGACGGGGGAACCGTGCTGGTGAGTGAAACCCTGGTGGCGGTGGATGATACCTATGCGCAGTGGGCCTTGAGAAACAGCCTCGTCACCGCTCCGAACGAGGATGAAGACGGGGATGGCATCGAGAACCTCTGTGAATATGCCTATGACCTTGATCCCAAGGTGCGGGACTCGTTCTCGGTCTTTGCGCTGAACAACGGGGCGTTTGAATATACCCGCTATCTTCGCAAATCCGATATCGCGTATGAGATCGAAGAATCGACAAGCCTGAGTGGTTGGAGCGGGGTCGCCAACACCCTGGTGAGTGCCACTGCGGACACGGAGCAGCATTCATACATACTCCCTGAAGGAGTGAGATGGTTCGTGCGCTTAAAAATCACCCGCTAAAAATAAATCTGAATGAAATGGATGCCGGCTGCGTCTCACCAGCCGGACCTCTCATTTCATGAAGCGATTTTCACTTTTTTCTCTCACTGTTTTGGCCGCCTTGACGGTGACAAGTTGCGATCAATCCGATGATCAGAATTCCCAGTTTGAGGTTCGGGTGGAGGCGCTCGAGAAGGAAAACTCAGAGGCTCTCAAGAAACAGCGGGCCCTGGAGTTTGAGCTGGAAGAACAGCGGATCGTGTCGGAACGGGATGTTCTGGAGCGGGACCGTATGCTTGCTGACGAGGTTCGCTATGCCTTGGAGCAGGACGGGGAAGCAACTCCGGGGGAAATTGAAGGTTTGTTGAAGCGGGAGAGCGGTATCGCGGAGCGGGAACTTTTACTGGAAGGGCGTCAGAACGATCAGTTTGAACGCCACTACGATTATCGGGCCAATCCCTTGCGATTGAACGACGAGGATCTCGCCCTCGCTGGCCGCTTGGTGAGCGGAGGTGGAGGGGGCGGCGGTGTCATCGTCGAGGAAGAAGAGGAGCTCGAGGAGGAGGATTTTTATCAAGAGCTTACTCCCTACGGATCGTGGTTTGAGTCGGCGGAGTATGGATACGTCTGGCAACCGGCGGTGAGCAGGGATTCTTCGTGGCGGCCCTATCTGCGGGGCCGGTGGGCGTGCAGTGACCGTGGCTGGACCTGGGTTTCAAACGAACCTTTCGGTTGGGCGACCTACCATTACGGGCGTTGGGCGAATCTGGGGAATGGTCGGGGATGGATCTGGGTCCCGGGGACAGAATGGGCACCGAGCTGGTGCACCTGGCGTCAGTCGAGCAACAGCATCGGGTGGGCTCCGCTTCCGCCCGCGACGCAGCGGGGCGGGCAGTGCGATCCGTGTGCCGATGTTCTTCCGGGGGTGAACGCCGATTGTTATACCTTCGTGGATACCGAAAATTTTGATCAACAAATCTCCCGCGTTTGTGTGCCGGAGGCTGAGAATGCCGGACGACTTGACCGTGCCAAAAACGTGACCCGACTGCAAAGATCCGGTGGGCGGGTTTTCAGTGGCGGACCGGGATATCTGGATCTCTCCGAGCGGATTGGTCGGCGGGTCCCATTTCTAAAAATTGAGAAAACAAGCAGCGATGCCAACCCATCCAAGGCAACCCGGCCGGGAGTTGCGATGCGGGGTGAGCGCCTGGTCGTGACGGCTCCCAAGGTCATTCCCCAGGCTCGCGAGCTTTCCCGACCTCCCCGCGTGCGGGGTGCAATCGAGAGTGCCGCGGTGCTTTCCCGACCCCGGATGCAACCCAAGGTGGAGATCGTGCAAGGACCTTCGCAGAACGTTGCGGATCAAGAACTGGGTGACCGGGTGGCAAAAACCCTTCTTCCTGACCTGACCCAGGAGGCATGGGAGGCTGGATTTCCGACTGAGGAGGTTGAGCCTCAAAAAATCATCCTTCCCGAGTTGCTGACTGCCGCGCTCAAGCCTGCCGAAATCAAGGTGGATGAAGAGACGACCATTGAAGAAGGCGGAGAGCGTGTTGCCCGCAATAATAACGGAAAGTACGAGGAGAGCAGCGAATCAGCGAGCGAGACTCGAACAGAATCTTCTGAGGAAAGAACCCAGCCGAGGCAGCGGGAAGAGGCGTCAGCGCCCGCTCGGGAAGTTTCGAGACCCCAACCCGCCTCACGGGATGACCGGGACCGCGAGGATGCCGAAGAAGGGAAAAGAAGTCCGCGCAGTCGATAGTCTTGAGGGGCTCTCAATTTTTAAGGGCGTCATAGCCCGGGGTTTTGACATCGGGATGGATCGTGTTATCTTGCGCTGTGCTCTTAGCCTTTGTCGTTTTCTTCCTCTCACTTCCTGTGTTCGGGACAGTTGTCTTTCGCACAGGAGATATCGAAAGGCCTGAAGATTATTGGTTGTTTGAAATGGATGAATGGAGTGACCACTGGTCGGGGGGCGAAGGTGTCTTTGGTGCGAGTCGGGAGAACGCGTTTCCTCTTGAAGATGCGGGACTGATTCTGGTTGTGAGCTCCGGAGATTTTATTATTCAGGATCTCGTTCCCGAAGGGAGGGGAACCGCGTTCCTGGGTCAATCGAATGCCGCCTACTCCTTTGGAGCGGCAACCGTCATTGAACATCCTGCGACTACGATCGGGCTCCGGCTTCTTGGAGATCCAAGCGGCTGGCAGTTTGAGCTGTGGGGGTTGGACTTTTCAGGCGGAAATGAATCCTTCGGGCTCCTCAATTCCCGGACTTTATCAAGTGACGGGACCGTGGAATGGGCGTTGGAGGAGGCTTATGTGTCCTATTTAAAGATCCACAACCCAATTCAGGTGGCACTTGAACCCTTGGTCGTGGACCAACTCTATGTCGGTAATTTTCTGGCCGATCCGGTTCCAGAAAGTGGACCGTCCACTTTGCTGATCCTTGGGGGAGGTCTTGCGATAAGAATTCGAAAGCGGAGGTCCTGAACTTCCGACGGATGGCTGGATCACCCAAATACATGGCGGAGATGCTTCAAGCCACAGCGTATGGCTAGCTGGGCCGCCGCAATCCCCTTGGGATTGAGAATTTGCTCAAGATCGCGCTAGACCCATATTTCACCCTCTACGATGTGAAGAAAAGAAGTCCCCGGGGTCGGTAGCAAGATTTAGACTCTCGCGATTGCAGGATGAGGAGCTACAGTTTCGGGGTGATCGAGGATGAAGCCCAATACGATGTCGTGCTTAAGATGGTCCTCTGGGATGAGGGCCGTGAGACGATTTTTCATCGTCTCAAGGTGAATGGCATTGAAGGCGAACGGGCCGAGGGGATCTACAAGGCGGCGCGCCGGGAGCGGGTGGCGGCGATTCGAGGCGCGGGGCGTCGTGATTTGCTGATCGGGATGATCCTGATCGCGATTTGTGCGGCGGCGACTTTTGGGCTGGGCCTGGACAAGCTCAGCTTTACTCACTTTAGCGAAGGGTTCGGCGAGGTTTTGTTGCTCCCCTGGTTGATTACGATGTTGGTAGTGATCTGTTTCGCGTTTGGCCTGTGGAGATGCTTGCGCGGAGTAACCGAGATTCTTTTAGCTCCATCCAAGACGGGCTCGATTGCGGATTGATTTAGGCTCCGGATTCGGTCACGCCGCCGGAGCGGTAGGCCTGGAGGAGGTTGTTGAGGGAGCAAAGTTGCGCTTCGATGTCCTGGGCTTCGTGGGTCTCGGCGAGGGTACGGGGTTTGTCGTACTGACGGAGAACGCGGAGCTGGGGGATCATGTCGTCATCGTTATCGAGGAAGTGGGCGACTGACTCGAAGTGGGAGTGCTCGGCAAGGCGGATGGCGTTGGGACCCATGACGAGGGTGTATCCGTGGTCTCCGTAGGACTCAGAAAAGGCGCCATCGATGGTGACGGCATTGCCGCCTTCTTTGACAGGGTCTTCGCCTTTCTCAACTTTGACCGGGACGTGGCCGTTCACGATGAGGACATCGTCATCCATGCCGAAGGCTCGGCCCACGGATTTGCAGAATTCGGCGTCGTGGATTTTCCTGAAGTAGGGATCCTTTTCCTCGGTGTGGGTGGAGGGATCTTCGATGAAGTAGCGCTCGAAGGTGGTCATGTGGCTCTTGCCAAAAAGTGGGGAGTCGCCGTTGGACCACATCCAGTAAAAGTAGTCGACGTCGTCGGAAGCCATGTGGGCTCCGTCGCGGTAGGTTCGGCGGACAACTTGCTCGAGTTCGTGGAAGAGTTCGCCGCCGCTGAAGCTTCCGTTGGCAAGCTCGACCTCGCGGAAGGTGCCGTCGTCGTTGGTGGGAACGCAGGCGTGGAAGATGAGGGCTTCATCGCGCTTGAGCGACATGCCGCCCTGACGGACGACGAAGAGCATGTGTTCCCAGAGGCGTTGGCTGGAGACGAAGGACTGGCGAAGGCGGTCAATGCAGAGGGACTCCTCGGGAGTGAGGGTGTAGGGATCGCCGGGATCGATGGTGGGAAAGTGAGTGTCGGTGAGCGGGTGGGTAGTGCCGTTGATCTCGATGGTTCCGTTTTCGTAGTCGATGCGATGGAGCATGCGGCGGTCGTCCATCTTCCACTCGGGGTGACGTTCGATGACGGGGCCCATGAGCTTGAACTCAAGGATGGCGATGGCCTTGTGCATGCGGGCGACGAGGTGGTCATCGGTGAAGCCGGAAACGCGCTTGGGGTAGAAGTTGGTGGCGGGATCGTTGGCGTAGATGGTGTTGGCCAACATCGTGAGTGGGGAGAGGAGGATGCCGTATCCTTCCTCGAGTTGCCAAAGGCGGAGGTAGCGCAGGGAGATGCGCAGGACGGTGGCGATGAGGAGATCGGAGCCGAGGGTGGCGCCCATCCAGATGACATCGTGGTTGCCCCAGGTGAAGCTGACTTTGGGTTGGTTGCGGAGGTAGTGAATGACGCGGTCGCCACGTTCTCCGCGGTCGAAGAGGTCGCCGGCGACCACAACTTCGGAGACGACGATGTTACGAACGAGGCGGGAGGCTTCGTGGAGGGCGACGATGTCTTGATCGTAGTCGGCGAGGGCCTCGATCATGGAATCGACATAGCGCGGGTCGCGTTCGAAGGAGACTTCATCGAGGAGGGCGATGTAGAGGACCTTGAATTCGTCTTTAACGAGCTTGAGGAGGTCGTCTTTGGAAATGGTTTTGGCGAGAGAGCGGACGAGGCGGAATTGCAGTCGCATGAGCTGCTTCACCTTGCGGAGCCGCCATTCGCGATCCTGGAGGCGCGACTTATAGCGGCGCATCTTTTCGACCGGGTAGTAGAGGAAGGCGAGGAAGGTGCGCTTTGCTTCTTCGGACAATTCGTCGCCGAGGACTTCATCGATGAGATTGCTCAGGCCACCCGAGGCATTGTTGACGACGTGACGGAGCTTGCGGTCGTCGCCATGAACGTCGCTGATGATATGGATGCGGCGTTTGGGCAGGGTGAGTTTGGCCTGCAGGAGGGCAATTTCCGACATCACCGAGGAGGCGGTCGGGAACTGCCGTGCGAGCAAACTCAGGGTGGGACTACAGCTCCAATTCATGGAAGACAGTGAGCATCACGCGGGCCAGCTTGGCTATTTTTTAAATCCCAACGACGTCGCGCCAGGTCTGGGCCATGAGGGAGTGTCCGGCGAAGGACGGGTGGACGCCGTCGTGCGCCCAGTAGGCGGGTTCGGTGCCGGCGGCGACGGCGTCATCGAAGACGGTTTGGAAGGGCACCCAGACGGTGCCGTTGGCTTCGGCGACTTCTTTGGCGGCGGCGCGACGTTGGTCGAATTCGGGGAACCAGGTGTCTTTGACGGCTCCGCAACGGAGGACGAAGGGTTCGCAGATGACGATGGTGGTTTTAGGAAGAGCTTTTTTGGTTTCCTTAATGAGGTCGTCGAAGCCGGCTTTGTAGGTTTCGACGGTTCCGTCGTATTTGCCGTTGATCTTGTGCCAGATGTCGTTGACTCCGATGAGGATGCTGAGGACGGCCGGGTTGAGGTCGAGGGTGTCTTTTTGCCAGCGTTTTTGAAGGTCGGGCACTTTATGGCCACTGATGCCGCGGTTGTGAATGCGGAGACCGAGGTCGGGGTGGCTGCCAAGGATGCCGCTGCCGGCGAGGAGGGGGTATCCGCGACCGAGGGCGGCCTGGTGGTTGGGATGTTGCTCATTGCCCTTGTCACGTCCGGCGTCGGTGATGGAGTCTCCCTGAAAGAGGATGGTGTCGTTTTTCTTGAGTGCCGGTTTGGTGGGTGCAGCCTGGGCTGAGGCGGTATTGAAGAGCGAAGCTCCGGCAGCGAGGGCCGTGGTTCCAATCAGTTGGCGTCGGTTGAGCGAAGGGTAGTTCATAAAGTCAGAGGGCGATTAAATACCAAGCATTGTGAGGGTGGCGAGGCCATTGTTGAGGGCGTGCATCCAGATGGGCACCCAGAGGCTGCCGGTTTTTTCTCGGGCGAGTCCCATAATGATACCAAGCGCGAAGATATAACCGATGGTGACGAGAGGATATTGGAGATGGAGAGCGGCCCAGCAAAATGAGGTCAGGAGGATGGTTCCCCAAAGTCCAAGGCGGGATTCGCGCCAACCCCGGTAGAGGACGCCCCGGAACATGAATTCTTCGACAAGGGGGGCGGCGATGCCGACGCCGAGGTAGAGGAGGATGGGAAACTGGGTGGAGTCCGCCAATTGGGTCATGGAGGGATCCGGGCCAGTGATGCCAAGATGGGGGGCCAGGAAACTGAAGACATAGGCGCAGGCGATGGTGAGGGCTCCCCAAAGCGGCCATTGCCACCACTGGACCTTGGCTTGGCCGAGATATTCCCAGCCGGTCCAGCCTTTACGCAGGTGGCCGATGAGCCAACAGAGTGGGCAGATAAAGAAGATGGTGGAGAAGGCGAGGACCCCGACGATGTCGCCATCCATCGCGATACTCATGGCTGCGTCCATGAGGTCGTCCATGTCGTCACCTTTCGAGACGGCCCCTGTTGCGAAAAGAGCAATAATAAGACCGGCAGAGAGAACGAATTGCCAGAGGGCGAAGAGGGAGATGGCCCAAAGCCAGGTCCACCAGGCATTCCAGGCCGTTTTTTCTTCGACCGGGAGCGTTGGCGGGAGAGGGGCAGGATCCGCGGCGGGCGGATTATAGAGATCATCGGGCATCGACGCCGGAACTTAAGCATGACCAGGGCGACCCTTGCAGTAAAAACGGTTGGCGTTTTTCGGTGGCATGGTCAAAGGTTCGCCATGCTTCGAGTGAATGGCGAACTGGTCGATCCAGAACTGGTAGAAGAAACGTTTTCCCGCATCAAAGCGGAGGCAGAGCAACGTCTGCAAATTTCCTGCTGTGAGCGTGATCCCGAATTTTATGAACAGGCCGAGGGTGAGGTCGGGGATTCCATTCTGATTGCGCAGGAAGCCGAGAAGCGATTTGAGGAAATTCCCGAGGAGGAGATCAAGCCGCAGCTCAAGGAGATGATCGATACCTATCGTTCCCATGGAGCGTCGTGGGAAATGTTGGAGGCCCAGCGCGACATGATGCGGCATGAAATCGCGGCTTCGATGCGCATGGATAAGCTGATTTCAGACCTCCTCGACGGGGACGAAACGGTGAGCGAGGAAGAGGTTGAGGCCTTTTATCAGGAGTTTATCGATGACTACCGGAGTCCCGCTGAAGCGAGCAGCCTTCACATCATGAAGACGCTGAATGAGAACACGACGCCGATTGCGGTCTTTAATCTGATGTGCAAGTTGCGCGAGGAAGCGATGGATGGCGGAGACTTCGAGGAGATCGCAAAGCGCGAGACTGAGAAATCGACTGGCGAGCTCGATCTCGGCTGGATCCCTCTCGATCGTCCTACGAACCCTTTCGAGGCGACACTTTTTTCCATGCGGGAGAGTGAAGTTTCGCCCGTGATTGTTTACGAGCACGCCCTTCATTTAATTAAGGTGACGGGCCGTAGGGAGGAGCGTCTTGTTCCCAAGGAGGAAATCCATGAGGAACTCTCCCATCGTGCCCTCGCCCGTAAGAAGCGGCTCGCCTTACAGGCTCTCGCCAAGGGGCTTCGGAAGACTGCGGTGATCGAAAAGGTCGACAGCGGGGCGGACGATATGTAACCGTATTTAGGTGAAGCATCGATTGGCCTATCTTCCTGTTCTTGCTGTCGCGCCTGCATACGGCCAAGACGCGTTGCGTTATCGTTTCCAGCTTTACGACGAAGAGGACGGGCGAATTGATGTCGAGTCGCACTACCTCGACTACAAGCACCAGTGGGGCGTAACGAGCTTTGGCTTAAGGCTTGCGATCGATAGCCTCTCGGGAATGACGCCGAAGGGAACACACGCCCGGGGAGATGAAGACGATTGGCTTTTTCAGGAGATCGACGACGAACGTCGGGTCGCCGTGGCGACGATCGAGCATGAGATCAACGATTACACCCTCACCTTTGAATATGCTCACAGCAAAGAAGCGGACTATCGTTCCAATGCGGTGACCGCGAAAGTAAGTCGCGAATTTAACCAGAAAAACACGACAGTGACGGCCGGCGTCTCCTACGCCTTCGACAAGGTCCTGGCGACCAACTTCACTAACATCTTCGAAGATGAGGATAAGGACGCCTTTGACTTCAATATCGGTGTTTCCCAGATCCTGAGCCGTAATACAATTTTTGACTTCAATTTTGGCTACGGCTATACCGATGGCTACCTTGCCGACCCCTACCGACGGATTAGCCAGATTCGATCCTTTGTCATTGATACTCCGTTTGGTCCATTTCCAGTGACGGATACTTTTGATTATCCTGAAAACCGTCCTGATGAACTTCACCGCTTTGTCGCGAAGGCCTCGGTTCGGCATTACTTTGAAAATGCGAATGCCGCGCTCAAGGCCTCGTATCGCTACTATGCCAATAGCGACAGCGTAGAAGGGCACACCTTTGAAGTGAAGTGGATTCAGCAGATCACCGATCAAGTGAGTGCGACTCCATTCGTGCGTTACTACCAACAATCGTCTGCGGATTATTACTACTCTTCGCTGACGGACCGGGGGTTTGATGGTTCTGAATTGAACGACGGCACGCCGCCCCATTACTCGTCGGATTACCGGCTTTCGTCCTTTGATGCGCTCACCTACGGGGTTCGATTCGCCTGGGAAGTGAGGCCGGAGCTCACGCTGGATTTACAACTGGAACGTTACGAAATGAACGGGCGAAACTCGGAAACTCCGGATATCTTTTTCCCTTCCGCGAATGTCGTATCAGTGGGAGCCCAGTGGAATTTTTAAGAGAATTGGAGTATGCCCGTTGACGATCTTACTGCCGGAATTTTCAAGCTGCGTTTCAAGGCGCTGGGGACGGAATGCGAGGTGCAGTTTCGCACTCCGTCGGTGGATGCGGCGAAGGAGTTCCGGGCTGCGGCTCTCGACTGGATCCGTAATTTTGAGAAGACGTGGTCACGATTTATTCCGGAGAGTTTACTTTGCCGGATCAATGCCGGGGCGGGGCGGAGCCGGATCGAACTGACTCCGGAACAGGAGGAGGTGGTGCAGCTCTGCGAGCGAACCTATCAAGCGACGGATGGATTGGTGGAGCCCACCTCTTTCCCGCTCACCCGCTTGTGGGATGAGGCGGCGAAGGCAGGCCTGCGACCTTCTGAAGATGAGATCGACGAGGTCTTGCGGCATGTTTCCTGGTCATCGGTTGAATGGGGGAATGGTTCGGTGTTTTTACCGGAGAAGGGGATGGCTCTCGAGATTGGAGGCTTCGGAAAGGAATACGCGGTAGATCAGATTCTGGCTCTCGCGAAGACGCACGAATTGCCGGCGGCCTTGGTCGATCTGGGTCGTGATTTGGTCACCTTTGGTGAACCTCCGCACGGTCCATTTTGGGTGGTTGGAGTGGAGGATGCGCGGATTGAAAATGCTCCTGCGATCCGCCTCGCATTTACGGACAAGGGGCTCGCGACTTCGGGGAACGGGAGGCGGTTCCGAACCATCGGCGGCGAGAAATTTGGTCATATTATTGACCCGAGAACCGGAATTCCGGTTCGCAATGAACTTCTCACTGCGACCTGTCTTGCTGATGATTGCCTTACCGCAGGATGGTTTTCGACAGCGGCTTGCATTCTTGGACCCAAAATGGGTCTCGAGAAAATCGAATGCCGTTTCGGAATCGAAGGCGTGCTGCAAACAACGGACACCACACTTTACTCACAAAATATTCATCGCCATGTCATTGCTTCTTAAATTTTCAGCCCTGTTGGTTCTCGCCCTTCCATCGTGCACGGTGGTGTCGACTCCGCCGGAACGCGCGAACCTTGCCCAAAAAGTGATGTATCCCGAGCGGGATCCGCTTGGCGAAGCGATGTCCGATCACCTGTATTTCTCCCGTGAAGCATCGCAGGGTGGCAACGGAATCGGCGGCGGAGGCTGCGGATGTAACTAAGCTCTCAATCATTTCCCCATGAATTTTCATTTACTCTACGAGCGTTCCGTCAATGTCCTGGCCAGTTCGCTGGCGATGGTGGCCCAGAGGCTGCCATTTTTGAAGAATCTCAGTCCGCTTTTGGGATCCGCCGGGAGTGTGAAGTTTGCGGCTCCGCTTTCTGTGACCTTCATGGGAGCGCAGAGTTTGAGTGGCCAGTCGATTACGATTGTCCCGGTGAACGGCTCACCAAATCCCGCTGAAGCCAGTGTCGGCGAGCCCTTTCAATGGGCTTTCAAAACAAGCGAGCATAATCCTCTGTCGGTGAAGGTGGAGATCCAAACTCCCAGTGGATTCGTTGAAGGCATTCCCAATGGGCTTGGGATTTCCTCCAGAGCTTTAATCTGGTTTCTGGAAGGGGTGCCGGAAACTCCCGGGAACTACACTTTGAGGCTAACAGCCTACCGGGGGATTAATTTCACCCGGGAATCGGCTGTCCCGTATCTTCTTACTCTGAACATCGCAGGAACTGCTTCGCCCTTTGAGGAATTTATTGCCACATTCTGGAGCGGTGAGGATCTGGACAACCCGGCGATTGGGGGGCCGAATGCCGATCCCGATGGCGACGGGATCGAGAATGTTTTAGAGTTCGTCCTCAATCTCAATCCGACTCAGCGGGAAGCGATGCCGGGGACCTTTGGTTCGGATCCGGACGACGCTTCGGTTTTACGATACGAGATCCCGCTCAACGAACTCGCTGCGGATGCCCTCGTTATTTTTGAGGAAAGCATCTCGGGAAACCCCGATGACTGGGCGCCGGTTTCAGCAGAGGAATCAGTCCGTACAAATGCCGACATCATCCTGACCACTCCCCGTGGTCCCGGAAAAAAACTTTATCGCCTGAAGGTGATTCTCCAATAGCAACGACTTACGAATGACCATGAGTCAGATTTGACCGCATGAATTTTCATCTCCTCTACGAACGCTCCGTCAATGTCCTAGCCAGTTCACTGGCGATGGTGGCGCAGCGATTGCCCTTTCTGAAAAACCTCTGTCCGCTTTTAGGACCCGCCGGGAGCATGAAGTTTGCGGCTCCGCTGGCGTTGAACTATGTCGGGATTCAAGCTCTGTCCGGGCAGTCCGGGGCACCTGCGACTTTGAAGGGGATCAATGGTTCGCCGAATCCGGCCTCGGGAACTGTGGGACAGGAATTCGTGTGGCAGTTTCAAGTCAGCAGCGGGACGATGGGCTCGTTCAAGGTGGAGACCTGGCGTGATGATGATTTTGTCGAAGGGCTGCCTTTGGGGTTATCAACTTTTCTTTCGCCGACATTACAGTCCGGCTACATTGGGGGAACTCTGGAAGAATCGGGGTTTTTTTACATCGCGATCACGGGTTTTGAGGAACCCGATTACGAGGGCTATGCCAGTGAGACTTACTATCTGACTTTGGAAATCGATGCCCTCCCGACGCCATTCGATGAATTTAATGCCACATTCTGGAGCGAGGCTAATCTCGAGAATTCCGCGATTGTGGGCCCGAATGCCGATCCGGATGGCGACGGGATCGAGAATGTGTTGGAATTCGTTTTAAATCTTGATCCGACCCTGCGCGATGTCATGCCGGGAACGTTCGGCCCGGATCCTTTGGATGATTCGATGCTGCGCTACGAGATCCCGCTCAACGAACTTGCGGCAGATGCCACGGTCATTTTTGAGGAGAGCATCACGGGCAATCCCAACGACTGGGCACCGGTTCCGGGGGAGCAATATGTCCGCACCGATACCGAGATCGTTCTGACGACTCCCCGTGGTCCGGGGAAGAAGCTCTATCGTCTCAAGGTGACTCTTTAAGTCCTACTCCGGAACGAGGAAATCATGCTTCCAGGTTTCGAATTCGGGTTCTTCACCGGCACTCAGCTTTTGAAGCCACTGGTCGTCGTTGAGGCGGACATCGCGGGCGGTCAGGAATTCGTAATGGCTCATGACGGGGCCGCCGTAAGCGCAGGAGGTGCCGTCGGGATGTTTGACGGCGATGAGCATGAATTGAGCTTTGCCCGTTCCAACGTGGAGGATGGCTCCGGGATCGCCACTGCAAAGTGGATCTGCTGCATCGGTGTGGACATCGGCCACGACGGGATTCCAGAGGGCGGAGGGATGATCTTCAGGGGCGGAGAAGATCGGCATGAAATAGAGATTTGGGAACCAGCCGGTGTAGGTTCTTTCGCTGTTGCAGCCGAGGATGCTGTAGTTCTCCACGGTGTGTTTGATAAACCCCTTCATTGCGGTAGTGTGCTCCAGTCCGGCGAGCTGTTGCTCCGCAATGGCCTGAAGTTGAGAGCACTGGACTGAAAAATTCTCAAGGTGGTCACACATGGCCGCCAACCGGGTGCTGCGATCAACAATGATAATCTCGTCTATCTGAAACTCGTTGAGGGAGTAACCCTGGAAGGGGTTCCAATCCCGGAGGGAAATGGTAGGCTCATTCCAAAGGGCTCTGGCCTCAACCCGGAACTCACCTGCGGGGTAGTTGAGCGTTGAAAGGAGATCCTTGTATTGCAGGGCCATGTTGGAGAGGCGGTTCCAAAGTTGTGGGTAGGGATCGACGTAGCCGTCGGGGAATTCACAGATCACTCCGGGAGTAAAACTTTGCTCGGCGTAGAGGAGGGTGTCGTGACGGAGTTGGGACCAGGAGGCGAGCTGGGTGTTCAGAATGCGGCGCTTCCAGGCTGTCGTTCGGAAGGTGTCGGGCGCGGAGGCCGAGACCGGGGGCGAGAGGGCCCGCAGGCAATGGAGCCACGATCCGTAGGTGTGTTCAGTCCAGAATTCCTCTTGTTGGGAATCAAAGACGGAGCGGGCGGAGGCGAGATTCTGGTGGTAGGGATAACCATCCCGGAAAGGCACCCCGTTGGTGTCAGCCATGCGTTCGGCGAGAATGGGAAGGGCGGTGTCGTTGCCAAAGACGGCGTAGGCGGCATCGAGTCCGGAGGGGAGACGGCGGAAGCTGCTGACCCCGTCCTCCTTGACTTCTGGAAAGACGACCTGGTTGAAGGTCCAGGCATCAGGGGTCCAACGTTGCCCGATCAGCGAGAGGACCCGGGGAAGTTCATTGGTGATTGGATTGCAGCTTGTTTCAGATTGTCCGCCATTGATTTCCTGAACGCCGTAGCTGGAAGCGAGAAGGGCATTGCGGATGGTGGCGAGATCGGTGTCGGAGGCGATGGCGTCGACATTGTCGAGATTGAGTGACTCGAGAAGAGCGATCATTTCGACAACGGTCATGGCATCGGATTGGCCGTTGAGAGATCGAACGAAGTTTTCGATTTCCTGCCAGTCCGCGAGTAAGCCCTGGTCGCGGACATGGAGGGCGAGAAGGATGGCGGCTCTGAGTTCCCGGTCCATCTGAGGAGTATGGTTTGATAAGGTGATTTGAAATTGGGCCCTGCTCAGCCAGAGGAATCCCTGGAAGTAAGCGGTGAGAACCTGTGAGTTGGTATAGTGACCTCTCGGGGTGAAAAGTGTCATGTCTTCGATACGAAAATTATCTCCGTAGAGCCCTATTTTCTGTGTATCGGTGTGGGCTTTGGCAGCCTGATACCAATGGATGGGCAATGAGAGATCGGAGGATGGAGTGCTGTCGTCAAATCCTGCGAGGAGGCTCCGCGCGGTTCCGAGGTAGAGATTCAGATCCATGATGGCCTGGCGGACGTGATCAGCGCCGGGGGTCACCTCGTCAGCCCATTCATTTTCGATCACGCTGAGGTTCGCAAGATTGAACACGAGGGTTCGCACCTTGGGATAGAGGACGAGTTCTTCGATCTCTTCGAGCATCCCGAGAAAAGTCTCGTGCCAGGCATCGAGCACTGAATCAGCGGTGATGAAGACGGGAAGGTCGTCGGTCCAAATTTTATAGTAGAAGTCGACGGGGGTCGGGTGTTCTCCAATGGGTTCAGGACCAACGATGAGATTGACCCGGGGAGCGACGACGAAACCATTTTGCTGGAACTTGGCGAGCTCCGCTTCATTGAGCCGGAAGTCGGTGTATCTCCGCTCGGGGTCTCCGGGAACGAGGGTGGCATTGTAGTCATCCGGGGAGGTGTTGTAGTCGTCAAAGTAGTTGGCGGTGCTGGGGTCCCAGCCGATTTGGGGAAGACAGCTGGGGTCCTCGGGCGGGGTGAAGAATTTTTGCAAGGTCAGTCCGGCCAGACCTTGTTTGGCGTTGAGCAGTTGTTGGCCGTAAACAGCGGGGGGAGCGCCTTCATCGCCGCGATGGAGATAAGAGAGGAATTGCTCCAGACGATAAAATCTCGCGGCATCAGGACTCGCGAGCGAGACCGTGGAAATACCGTTGCCGCTGGAATCGTCGAGGGTGAGGGAGGTGTCTTCGACCCAGTTTTTGAGATCAGAGGAGCCGAAGATGCGGGACTGGATTTGTGAGGGAACTCCCGAGGAGGGTGGGAAGGCGCGGTTCCAGGACAGCTCGGTGTCCGGACCCTCGGGCTTGAGTTTGAGTTCCTGGGCATTCAGCGGCAGCAACGAAAGCCCAATGCAAGAGAGGCACGATTTCACGGTTCCAAGCTGCACCCGCTTGCCATGAATCTCAAGGGTATTACGATTTTGATAAGTAGTATCAAAAATGACTATTTCGCAAAGGCGCTTTCGATCAGTTTGATAAAGTCTGCCTTGGCTTTGGTGATGTCGGCTTCGGCGCCGGTCATTTTCAGGAAGACGTCGCCGGAGGGGTGGGGGATGACGGCTCCGAGGAGGGCCTGGCCTTTGGTCGGGACTTTTTCTCCGAAAGGAGGGCCATCCATGTAGGTTCCGGTCATGGTGACGATGGTGACCTTCTGCTCACCGTAGGTTTTTTCTTCTTCGGTGACTTTCGCTTCGCCCTGGAATTGACCCTTCCAGCGCTTAAGATTGGCCGCGACTCCACCGCCCTGGCCCTGGCCGAAGTGATAGAACTTGAGGACGGGGCCTTCCTTACCATGAGTAACGGCTGCTTTGACCATAGGGGTTACGGGGGCTTCTAGCCATGCTTCACCGCCCTTAAAGGTGAAGTTGCCAACAGTCATTGCGGCATCGTCTGCCATGAGTGAACCAAGGAGGACAGCCCAGAGGAAAGTGAAAATTTTCATGCCTTCTCCCTACAATTGTTCTTATGGTTTCGCCATGAAAATTCCACTTTTGGGTATTCTTCTTGTTGGTTCACTCTCTGCGCAGGTCCGCCCGACTTCGTCCGAGGTTTTTGGCGAAAAATTTCCGAAGCTCGATCGCTTTTGCACCGGAGAGTGGTGGAAGGAGCTGAAGGGGCAGCCCTTTGAGATCAAGGTGCCGCGTGAGGAGGTCATTGGGTTTGGAATTTATACCGTTCATCGCGGAACCTTGAAGATGACGGCCCAGCTTTTCCCGCTTCTTCCGGACGAAGAGCAAGTGGTGCGTCTTGAGATCAAAGAGGGTGACGCTTGGAAGGAAATCGCGAAGGAGGAGATTCAGTATCCGGGTTGGTCGGCCCACTTCCGGGTCGACAATTGGGACTCCTCCAAGTCCGTTCCCTACCGCTTGCGCCACGGAAAGAAGGCCGAGTTTACAGGCACGATCCGAAAAGATCCCCGCGACAAGGACACCATCGTGGTGGCCAACATGTCGTGCAATTCCTCGCGCACCACGGGACCGCGTCCGTTGATCGTGAAGAACCTTCTCGCGCAGGATCCCGATCTGCTCTTTTTCGCGGGCGACCAGACATACCGCCACACCACCCATACCGTGGGTTGGCTGGAATTTGGAATGCAGTTTCGTGATGTTCTCCGGGACCGTCCGGCGATCACCATTCCGGATGATCACGATGTCGGGCAGGCCAATCTGTGGGGCGCAGAGGGGATTGTGGCGACGAACGGAGCGGGCAACAGCGGGGGATATTTTTACCCGGTGGCGTATATCAACATGGTGCAGCGTCAGCAGACCTGGCATTTGCCCGATCCCGTCGACCCGGCTCCCGTCAAGCGGGGCATCGGGGTGTATTTCACCCATTTGACCTGGGGCGGAGTGGATTTTGCCATTCTCGAAGATCGAAAGTTTAAAAGCGGGCCTCTGGGAAATATTCCCAAAATGGGACCTCGTCCGGATCACATCAATGATCCTTCCTATGAGCGGGCGGCCGTTGATCTCCCCCACCTTGTCTTGCTCGGAGACCGGCAGCTGAAGTTTCTCAACCAGTGGTCGCAGGACTGGACCGGGGCAGACATGAAGGCGGTCCTCTCCCAAACCGCATTCTGTGGTGCGGTGCACATGCACGGTGGGCGCAACAACCGTCTCCTTGCCGATCTGGACTCCAATGCGTGGCCGCAGAAAGGGCGGAACAAAGCGCTCGTCGAAATTCGCCGGGCCTGGGCTCCCCATCTCTGCGGCGACCAGCATTTGGCGGTAGCGGTGAAGCACGGGATCGATTCCTTTGGCGATGGTCCCTATGCCTTCACCTCCCCTGCGTTGGTGAACACGATCTACGGTCGTTGGTGGCATCCTGAAGATGAGAAAGCAGGGCCGAATCCTGTGCCCAATTCTCCACTGCCCTGGACCGGTGATTATCTCGATGGACTCGGGAACCACATCAGCATGTTGGCTTATGCTAATCCGGAGGATGCCCGGGTTGAGAAGACCCGGGGCGATGGTTACGGCGTGGTTCGGTTTCAAAAGAAGACGCGCGAGGTCACCTTCGAATGCTATCGTCGTTTCGCGGATGTCACCAAGGATGCGGCCAATGCCCAGTTTGCCGGTTGGCCGATGACGGTCAAGATGCGGGACAACGACGGCCGCAAGCCCGTTGCACATCTCAAGGCTCAATCCGTGGTGAACAACCCGGTCATTCAGGTTACGAATAAGACGACGGGAGACATTCTCTATACTGTACGCTGGCAGGGGCGTGAGATTCTTGCTCCGATCTATAGCGACGACGAACACGAGTTGAAAGTCGGTCTCGATCTCGCCACTGAAGTGGTCAAAGCAGAGGTCGTGAAGTAGGGGGTCGTCATCCTTTCTGACTCAAAAAAAAGCGCGCCGGAATTTTCACTCCCGCGCGCTTCTTTCTTGTTGAGGTCGTTTACTTTTTGAAGGCCTTGTCCTCTGGATTGGCACCCGACATCAGGTAGGCCACGAGGTCGGCGAGTTCATCGGGGTTGAGGGTGTTGATGAGGCCGGGAGGCATCATGGAAATCGGAAACGGCTCGCGGGAGGCGATGTCCTTCATGGGGATCTCGATGAGTGAATCGGGAGCGAAGGGGTTGGTCATGACGGAGAGCGTTTCTTTGGTCTCTCCGCCGATACGTCCGATGATGGTCGAGCCGTCCTTTTTGGTGATCGTCTCGCTTCCGTATTGGTCGGAAATGACCTTGGAAGGTTCGACGATGTTCTCAAGGAGGTCAGCGGTGGTGTAGCGGCTTCCGGAGCCCGTGAGGTCGGGACCGATGCCGCCGCCTTCACCCGCCATGCGGTGACAGCTGGCACAGGCCGTGGCGGTGAAGAGTTCCTGTCCGCGGGCGAAGTTCCGGGGAGACTTGTGCTGGCTGACCTCAGCCATGCCTTCGGCAACGGTCCAGGAACGACCGGGGCCGACGGCGGGCTTGATATTTGCCATGGCTGCCGGTGGGGTGCTGGAGAGTTTATCGAGCGCGGCCTTTTCGGATTCGGGTGCGAAGTTGGTGAGGGCTTCCTGACGGATGTTATCGATGAATTTCTTCAAGCTGTTTCCGCCTTTCCATTCGCTGGCTTTGGTGAACCAGGAGAAGTAGGTTTGGCGGAGTCCGGGAGTCCAACCAGCTTTGGCATTTCTCAGGAGGAAGAGGTAGCTGTATTGCTGGAGGTTGGGGCGGCTGCCGTGAACTTCGCGGGCGGCTTTGGCGTATTGGGAGTTACGGGCGAGGACTCCTTCGTTGATGAGCTCGGTGTGTTCATCCTTGGCCGTGGCCATGAGGCTCAGGGTTTTGGCAACGACGGACGGATCGCCGAGGTAGATGAGCATCTCGGCGAGGTCACGGTTCACGGCATTGTCCTGGGCGGGAAAGAGCGGGGCGAAGCGCTGGATGAAAGCAGCTTTATCCTTGGGCTCACCGAGGCGGATGAAGGCGAGGGAGTGGGCCCGGATCCAGCCGAGGAGTTGTTCCCGGGTGAGGGATTTTGGGTCGAGGGTGCCGAGTTTTTCGAGGAGGGCCTTTTGCTGGGAGGCTTCACCGACACGGGCGAGGGCGACCATGGATTCGATGATGGCCCAGGGTTTGGTTTGGGCGAGAGCATTGACTTCCCATCGGTCGGCTGGCTGATTTTCGAGGGCGACGCGGGCGGCGTAGCGGACGAAGCGGTCTTCGTGGCCGAGTTGGGGAATGGCGCGGTTGAGGTCGACGAGGCCGGTTCCGTCTTCGTGGAGTTCTTCGAGGTCATGACGCAGTTTGGCTTCTGCGGTGACAGGAAGGGCCTTGACCGGCACGGTGGATTCAGAACCGGTGTAGGTCACGCGGTAGAGTGCTGATTGGGTGCGGCGACCACCGATCATGAAATACATGGAGCCGTCGTTGGGGTGGATGATGACGTCGGTGAGGGGGAGGGGGCGTCCGCTCACGAATTCCTCAACGGCGCCGCTGAAGCTTCCGCCGTCCGGATTGAGATGGATGGCATACATCGTGCCATAGGTCCAGTCATTGATGTAGAGGGCCCGCTGGTATTTGGCGGGGAATTTGGCTCCGGTTCCGATGGCCACGCCGGTGGGGCTGCCGGGACCGATGTCGGCAGTGGCGGGAAGGGTGTCGGGATAGTGGTCGGGCCATTTTCCAGTGCCGGAGCGCCAACCGGCTTCAAGTCCGCTGACGACGTGGTTGACGCGGGTCGGGCGATACCAGGGGGAGCCGAGGTCCCACTCCATGTCGGCGTCGAAGGCGAAGAGTTCTCCGTTTTGGTCGAAGGCGGCATCGAATTCATTGCGGAAGCCGGAGCCGATCATTTCGATTTCCTTGGCATCGGGATCGGTCTTGAGGATGAATCCACCGGGAGCGAGGCGGCCTTTGGCATGACCATTGGCATCCCACATGCGCGGGAGGAGGTGGTCCTCGGACCAGGCGAGGGCGGGGCGGGAGCGGTCGAGTTTCTCGGGAGCGTTGGTGTGGTTGCCGAAGACGAGGTAGAGGGAATTACCATCGGGCCCGGGGACGATGCTGTGGAGGCCGTGCTCGCCGCCGCCGCTGAACTGGCGGAGGAGTTCTTCTTGGTCAAACTGGCCGTCGTTGTTGGTGTCGCGGAGGCGGTAAAGGCCGTTGGGGCCGTTCTGTTCGTTTTTGAGGACGTAGAGGGAATCGAAGACGTAACAGAGTCCGTGAGCGCCTTCGACCTTGGCCTGGAGCTTTTCGACCTTGGCTTCGGCGGTGCTGCCGAGGGCGGGGAGGGTGACGCGGTAAAGGCCGCCATATTGGTCGCCGGTAATGAGGTTGCCCTTGGGATCGACGGTCATGGCGACCCAGGAGCCTTGCTCGCCTTTGGGGACGGTGTAGAGTTTCTCTGCGGTGAAGCCGGGGAGGGTCACGACCTCATCTGCAACGGGATCGGGAGCCGGGCCGTCGAGGGCTTTTTGCCAAGGTCCTTCACCGTAGGCGGCGATGACGGTAGCTGGGATCCAATTTTGGGAGCCTTCAGGCTGGGCCTGCCAGTTGGAGCCTGATTCGACCTTGGTGGTTTTGCCGTCTTTTTGTTTGAGCGAGAGGGTGGCGATGAAGCCGGCGGCTCCGCCTTCATTCTTGGCTTTGAAGGTGAGTTCGTTGGTTCCGGGTTTCACCAGGTCGGTGATGTCGCGGGAGGATGGCTGCTGCCAATCGGGATTGGTGAGGATTTTTTTGCCATTGAGAAAGGCGGTCGCGCCGTTGTCACAAGTGAAGAGGAGCTTGGCCATGGAAACGCCGCCTTCGGGGATCTCGACGGTGGTCTTGAAGGTGACCTTTTCGTCGGACTTGGCGTCTTTGGAGGACCAGATCCAGGAGGGAGCGGCCACGGATTGGAGAATCCCGAGGCAAAGGGTGGTGAGAGTGAGAGCGGTTTTCATGATCAGATGAGGAGGAAGAATACGCTTCAAGAAACCCTTCCTTACTCATCTTCGTCGAAACTCTTAAAATTTGGAGCTTGGACTTCAGTCCGAGTGGGGCTCGCGAGGTGGACTCGGACTGAAGTCCAAGCTCTGAAGGCTCACTTCACGAGTTCGAAGGTGTCGAAGAGGCGGCCTTCGAGGTCGTAGGCTTTGTAAACGAGGGTGGAGCCGTTGATCCAGACCATGGTATAGTGGTGGCCGCGTCGCACGATGTGGGTGAAGGGCGCGCGGAAGGGGCCAGCGGTTTCGAGGTTGCCGCCGCCGCCGCCGGTGATGAGGTGGATGGAGCCGTCTTTTTCGACGGGCTTGTCGTGGTTGATGGGCCAGGTGCGTTCGTAGGAGTGGATGTGGCCGTTCCAGACGATGTCGACTCCATGTTGATGCGCGAGGTGGGCGAGGTGTCGGGCGTTGAGATCGCCGCGGGTGCCTTTGTTGGTTTTCCAGAGTTTGCCGTAGTCGTCTTCATCCGTGGTATAGGCGGGATGGTGGTGGCAGAGGATTTTCCAGTGGTCCTTGGAGGCGGCGAGTTGTTGGGCAAGCCACTGGTATTGTTCGGAACCGGGGTCGCATTTCTTGTTGGTGTCGACCATGAAGAAGCGGGCGTTTCCGTAGGTGAAGGTGTAGAAGTATTCGGGTGCGGGGACGGAAACGTAGTTGTAGTAGTTGGCGGCGTTTTGTTCGTGATTGCCGAGAACGGGGTAGAAGGGCACGCGGGAGACGAGGGGTTCCATGCTGGCGAAGAAGTGGTTGACCCACTGGTCTTTGATACCGCCGGTGTCCACGAGGTCGCCGGGGTGGAGAAGGAAATTGGGCCGCTGGGACCAGGCCATTTCGGCGAGTGCTCCGGAGACGGCGGGGTTGCCCTGGGTGTCGCTGATGACGGCGAAGGCGAAGGGGGTTCCGGGGCCGGCGTCGGTTTGGAAGGTACGGACTTCGGAGTCGAGAGTCTGGAGGCCGTCCGGGCCGGGGGCTTCGCTGCGGGTGCAGTAGAAGTATTGCGTGCCGGGCTGGAGTCCTTCGATGCGGAGTTCGTGAATGGGGCCGTTGCTTTTGGTTGCGACCGATGAGGTGCATTCGTCGGTTTCGCCATAAAAGAGGGTGCCGGTGGCGGGCTTGGAGGTTTCCCACATCACGGTGATGCCGGTGGTGGTGGCGAATTGGAGGTAGGGAAGGATGACGGACTCCAGCGGGCGGGCGGCGGTGAGGTCGGTGGGGGTGGTGTCGATGAGCTTGGCATTGTGGCTGAACTCGTGGGCGATGCCTTCTTCGGTCGCGACGTCTTCGTAAATGGTGGCGGAAACGAGCTCGCCGCAGAGCGGGTAGTTTTCGTCCTGATCGCGATACCCGGCGACGAAGAGTTTGGGGTCCTCGGGATAGATGATAGCTCCGCCAACCTCGTCGGTTGAGCTGTCCTTTTTCCCGTTGATGAAGAGAGTGAGGATCTTGCCGTCGTAGGTGGCGGCGAGGTGGGTGAAGGTGTCGGGCTTGAAAGGTTTGCTGGAGCGGACGACGACAGCGCGGCCATCGCCATCGTCGGTTTTGACGGTGGAGAGAGTGACCATGAAGTGGGTTTGATCGTAGCCGAGGCTCCAGCCTTTTTCGAAGCCGCCATTGTCTTCGAGCGAGCCGATCAAGCCACCGTAGCGGGTACCTTCGTGAACGCTGCACCAGGCGGAGACGGTGAAGGAATCGGTGGGGAGTGTGTCAATTGTGACAGCGGGAGTGGTGCCGGTGCCATTGAAGGCGAGGCCGGTTTCGGTGGCGAGAAATTGGGTGGGCGCAAGGGGGAGGTCGGGTCCTTTTTGGGCGGTCAGGGTGCCTCCTTTGAGAAACTGTTTTTGAAAGCTGTAGTTGATGAGCGGGTTGGGGCCGGTGTGAGCGAGGGCCGAGAAGGGCAGGGTGAGAATCGCGACGAGGGCTTTCATTCGGGCGATCATGGGGACTCTCGAAAGTGTGGCAAGAAGGAAGACCTTATCATTTGTGATTTCTACTGGCGTCAGCAGAGGCGGCCTTCATGATCGGCTGTCATGAAAACCTTCTTTTTGATTCTCTTTACGATTTGCCAGCTCCCGCTTGCGGCCGAGCCGGTGAAGTTAATTTTCGATACCGACATGGGGAATGACATCGATGACGCGCAGGCCTTGGCGATGATCCATGCGCTGCAGGATCGGGGCGCGGTGGAGTTGCTGGCGGTGACCTCGACCAAGGATCATCCGCTTTCGGCGGCGTATATCGATGCTTTGAATACCTTCTACGGGCGGCCCGATATTCCGATCGGGGCGGTGAAAAACGGAGTGACGCCGGAGCAGGGAAAATATCTCGGGATTGCCGAGCGGAAGGATACGGCCGGGAAATTGGTCTATCCGCATGATTTGAAAAGCGGAGCGGATGCCATGGAGGCGGTGGCCTTGATTCGCAAGACGCTGGCAGCTCAGCCGGACAGTTCGGTAGTGATTGCGCAGGTGGGATTTTTCACGAACCTGATCAGGTTGATCGATTCGAAGCCCGATGAATTTTCGCCACTGACGGGCGAGGAATTGATTCGCAAGAAGGTGAAGCAACTGGGGGTGATGGCCGGGGCGTTTACGACGATCAATGGCAACAAACACTACTGCGAATATAACGTCGTGAAGGATATTCCATCGGCACAGGCTCTCGCGAAAAATTGGCCGGGGATGATTAATTGGAGCGGCTTTGAGATCGGGATTTCAGTGACTTATCCGAACGAAAGTATCGTGAATGACTACAACTACGTCGCGGATCATTTGATCAAAGAGAGCTATCTGGCGTATTGCCAGATAGGCGAGCACCGTCCGACCTGGGATCTCACGACGGTGCTGCAATTGGTCTATCCGGACCGGGGGTATTTTGGGCTCTCGGGTGAGGGAACGGTGACGGTTGAAAAGGATGGCTTTACCGTCTTTAAAGCTGAGGGGAAGCAGCACCGATTTTTAACGATGGATGAGAAGCAGAGTGTTCGGGTGAAGGAGGCCTTCGCGCAGCTGTGTTCGACTCCTCCCTCGCGGTTGTTGAAGTGAGGATTTTGACCACAGAGAACGCTGAGGACGCAGAGCTTGGTTGGGGGCGTTGCGGAGCTTGGACTAAAGTCCAATGCCTTTAAGGATTGGTTTACGTCGATTTGGATTTGTACTTTATCGTAAATGCCCAACTTTCATTGCCAGACGATTTGAACTCAAATGCCCTTGTTGTCCGGGCACGATGAAGCGCGTCCGCACCTTTCTCCGCCCTGAGCAAGTCGAATTCTTCCTTCGTCTCCACGGCCTTTGGGAAGGAGTCATTATTTTAATTGCCAGACGATTTGCAGGATTGGCTCTTGCTGTTGGGGTTTGCGGTGGGTAGGGTGGCGGGGTGATGAAGAAACCGCGTCGATTTTTGGTGCCGTCTGACTCCTCGGGGGAGTGTCCGCCTGTTGCCATATACCATGTGGTCACTCGGATTGTGGATCGGCGGTTTGTTTTGGAGGCCGAGGAAAAGGAGCAGTTGCGGATTTTACTGCGGATGTATGAGCGGTTTTCAGGGTGTCGGATTTTATCGTATTGCCTGATGAGTAATCATTTGCACGTTCTTTTGGAGGTGCCGAGGGGGTGTGAGAAGGGGGAGTCGTTGGGGCTTTCGGATGAGGAGCTTTTGCGGAGGCTGGGCGGATTGTATTCCCGAAATTCGACGACTTTGGTTCGGAAGGAGATGGAGGCGGCGAAGGCGTTGATCTCTGGAGATTATCCAGGGGTGGCGGATTTGACGAAGGCGGAGCGGGCGCGGAATGTTCGACTCGGGGAGGAGGCTTTAGAGGCGATTCATGTCCGGTATTCCTACCGGATGCACTCGCTTTCGGAGTTTTTTAAAGGGATGCTGCAGCGGTTTACCTGCTGGTTTAACCGGGAGCACGGGCGGAGGGGAGTGCTTTGGGAGTCGAGGTTCCGGAGTGTGATTGTG
>CAWUTG010000025.1:0-22122 GCA_963925135.1 uncultured Verrucomicrobiales bacterium
CATACTGTCATCTTCCCCAACTGCGGGCCCCTCCCCATCCAATCCCACACCTGGCCCACCTATGGTTTCGATGAATTCTTCATGAACGTCGCCGCCTACCCGCGCCTCGCGCAACACGGAATGCACACCTACGTGCCCGGAACCGCCTCCTCCCAACTCCTCACCCTCGACATCGAATATTGCACCTGGGGAAATCCCGACAGCGAGGTGGTTTATTTTCCAGGCGGATCATGCTGCGGACAACTTCCCGCCGAGACTGATCAAGCCGAAGCTCCAACCTTGGAACTGGTCGAATCAGACGAGGAAGCAACGCCATTGCCCACCCGGGATCCAAAAATCGCCTTCCTCTTCCTCACCCGGGACGAAGTCAATCACCCTGAAATCTGGAAAGACTATTTCGATCAAGCCGGGGACGACGCCAGGATCTTCGCCCACCCAAAAAACCCGGAACTTCTCACCGAGAATTCCTTGATCCGAGAACACCTCATCGACGACCTGCAAGAAACCGAGTGGGCCGGGATTTCCTTGGTCCGTGCCACGCTCGCCCTGCTGAAAGCCGCCCTCGCGGATGGAGATCACACGCATTTCGTCCTCGTGTCCGAAAGCTGCGTGCCCGTCCGACCTTTTGATGAACTCGTCCGCAGCCTCAACCTCGATCCCCGCTCACGCATCCACGTCAGGTCATGGGAAGACGAACGAAAAACCAACATCCTCCGAGCCCAGCGGGTAGAGAACCTCCAGGGCATTCGAAAGGAACTCGCACATTTCCAGTCCCAATGGATGTGCCTGAGCCAAGACAATGCTCAACTGCTGGTGGCAGACGATCTCAGCGAGAGCTTCGAGACCTGCTTCGCTCCAGATGAATGTTACTTCGTAACCGCTCTCGCCGTCCTCGGCCGCCCGCCCTTGCAATCTGTCGCCAATCGCAAAATCACCTGGACCAAGTGGGCCTCCAAAACCGCCCACCCGAAAGACTTCACCATCGTTTCACCACGACTCGCCGCCCACATTTCCGAGAGCGGTTGCTTCTTCGCCCGGAAATTCACCCCCGATTCCAACATCGGCACCTTCGGGCTTCATCGGCGAAATGAGAACATCCTATTAAAAGCAGCACGCTAATGCCCCTCTACGGAGCTTGGGACTTTAGTCCGAGCCCACCTCGCAAGCCCACTCGGACTAAAGTCCAAAGTCCAAGCTCCGTATCCCCCCCCTCAGCAAAGTCTTCTGCTCCATTCCGTTCCTTCTGTGGTCAAACTCTCCCACAACCCAAACCCACCCAGACTAAAACCCCAAAAGGCATGCCCTCCAAGCGCCTCCCCCCCCTAATTCAAACTCCCTCAATCCACCCTTCGTGAAAGAAATTCCTTCCCAAGCCCCCCTATCAACGCCTAAGTCCGCTCCGTGTCCAAGATCCTGATCATCGCCGAGAAACCTTCTGTCGCCACAGATCTCTCGAAAGCTCTCGCCAATATTCTCGGGAAATTTGAGAAGAAAGGGAAGTCGCGTGACGCCCAGTATTTCGAAAACGACAAGGCTTTGATCACCTCCGCGGTTGGTCACTTGATCGAGCTCAAGATGCCTACCGGACCCAACGGAAAGAACCTCCCCTGGAACTTCAAGGTCCTTCCTGCCATCCCCACCGAATTTGCGCTCCAGCCCATCGAGCAAACCGAAGGCCGCCTCAAGCACGTCCTTGCCCTTGCTAATAAGAAGGAAGTGACCGTAATCGTCAATGCTTGCGATGCCGGACGTGAAGGTGAACTCATCTTCCAATACATCATGGATTACGGTCAGATCACCAAGCCGGTGAAACGACTCTGGATGCAGTCCATGACCACCGGAGCCATTCAGCTTGCCTGGGAGAAACTCCGCGCCGGCGAAGAAATGTCCAACCTCGCCGATGCCGCCAAGTGCCGCTCCGAGTCCGACTGGCTCGTGGGCCTCAATTCCACCCGCGCCCTCACCTGCTTCCGTTCCCGCCACGGCGGATTCAACATCACCGCAGCTGGCCGGGTCCAAACGCCCACTCTCGCCATCCTCGCCGAACGTGAGAAAGAGATTCAGGCTTTCCAAACCACACCCTACGCCGAAGTCCAAGCCACCTTTGGCGTCTCCGCTGGTGAATACCCGGCAAAATGGATCGACCTCGGCTTTAAGAAGGACGAAGAAAATCCCCACGGACGTGCCGAGCGCATCTGGGACAAGGCGCGCGCCAAAGTCATCGCCGATCGATGCCAGGATAAAACCGGTATCGTCACCGAGCAGAAAAAGCCGACCAAGCAGATCGCGCCCCAACTCTACGACCTCACCACTCTCCAGCGGGAAGCTCCCTTCACCGCCAAGAACACTCTCGGCCTTGCCCAGACTCTCTATGAGCGTCACAAGATGATCACCTATCCCCGAACAGATGCCCGCTATCTGCCCGAGGATTATTTGGCCAACGTCAAAACCATCGTTCGTGATCTCTCGGAGTCCGGCTCCGAGCTCGCCGAATGGGCCAAGGATGCCATCAAGAACGACCGTATTCAGTTCCAGAAACGTATTTTCGACAACGCCAAGGTCTCCGATCACTTTGCCATCATTCCAACCGGTCGCGTGGTGAAACTCGATGATGCCGCGGCCAAGCTTTACGACATGATCTTGAAGCGTTTCCTCGCCGTCTTCTTCCCGCACGCCGAGTTCGAGATCACGAAACGAGTCACCACCATCGATCACGGATCTGAAAAGGACACCTTCCGCACCGACGGCAAAATCCTCATCGTTCCGGGATGGCTCGGTGTCTACGGACGCAAGCCCGGCCTCGCCGCTGGCAAGGACGACCTCGTTGCGGTCCAAGAAGGCGAAGACGCCAAGGCGATCGAAGTCGTTATGGAGGAGAAGCAAACCAATCCTCCCGCCCGCTTCACCGAATCCACCCTTCTTGCTGCCATGGAAGGAGCTGGCAAATTCGTCGACGACGACGAACTCCGTGAAGCCATGGCTGATCGTGGCCTCGGAACTCCCGCTACCCGCGCCGCCACGATTGAAGGTCTCATTCGTCAAAAATACATCACCCGTGATGGTCGCGAACTCATCGCCACCGGCAAAGGCGTGCGCCTGATCGACCTCCTTCAAGAAATGGACATCGAGGCTCTGACCTCACCTTCCATGACGGGCGACTGGGAAGCCAAGCTCCGTCGTATGGAACATGGCGAACTCAATCGCGACACCTTCATGAACGAAATTAAAGCGTTCACCGAAAAGGTCGTGACCCAGGCCCGCGGTCATTACGAAGAAATGATCAGCCGTCCCTTCCCGGAACTGAAATGCATCTGCCCGAACTGTGGTGCTCCCGAACTGAGGCAGACCGATGCGACCTACGAATGTCGCGAACCGGAATGCACCTTCAAGATCTCGAAATACATCGCGGGACGTCACCTCAAGGAAGAAGAGGCCAAGGCCCTTTTCACCACGAAATTCCTCGAAGAAATGTCGGGCTTCGTCTCTCGCTTCAACCGCCCCTTTGAAGCCGCCCTGGAGCTCAAGCAGGACGTTTCCAAAACGGGTAAGCTGGGGAAATGGAAAACCAACTTCGTCTTCGATGCCGATCTCGAAAGCGCCGAAGACCTCACCGACGACCAGCTCGTTAAGGAAGTCACCCTCACCAACGGCAAGACCGCCAAGCTCTACGAAACCGAAAAAGCCTTCATGGTTCCCGCTCTCGTTTCCAAGGACAACCCCGATGGGTTCCGCCTCGGGAAAACCATCCTTCAGAAGGAACTCACCGCAGCCGACGTCCAAAAAATGCTCGAAAAGGGCAAAACCGATCTCCTTCCTGGCTTCATCTCAAAGAAAACCAAACGCGCCTTCGCGGCCCACCTCACCCTCGATCCCGAAACCGCCAAAATCGGCTTCGAATTCGCCCCGAGACCCGCGAAGAAAGCGGCCAAAAAAGCCGCTAAAAAGGACGACGAATAAGGAACCTTATACCACTCCTGTCTATTCTGTTGCCAGCAGACCTAGAGGAAGTAGCTTGGCCCTGTGTTTGAATTCACCTTATTTCGCATCCCGGTCAGGGTGGAGCCATTTCACTGGCTCATCCTTGGATTAATGGGCTCCATGGGCCGAAATTTTGACAATCGGGCAGACATCATTGCCGTGCTCGTCTTCATGGCGGCTGGCTTTCTCTCCATCCTTGTCCACGAAATGGGCCACGCACTCACCGGTCGCCACTTCGGAGCTCGCGGAACCGAAGTCGTCCTCCATGGAATGGGCGGAGTTGCCATCTTCCCACAAGCTCGCTTCACCCGACTCCAAAGCTTTCTCACCACTTTTGCCGGCCCGGGAATCCAACTGGTCTTGGGCGCCATCGCCTTTTTTCTATTTAGACAATTTAGCCATATTGAGGGCTTCAACCTCTTTCTATGGTCGCTCTTTTACGTGAGTGTTTTTTGGGCACTCTTAAACTGCGTTCCCGTCTGGCCCTTGGATGGAGGGCAAATGCTCGGCGCAATTCTCGGAGAAAGGAAAGAGGCCCTCACCCACAAAGTGGGAATGATTGCGGGCATCATTTTAGCAGTTCTAGGCTTCAAATACGGAACGTTCATCGGATTTCTCTTCGCCTACCTCGCCTATCAAAACTACGAACGGCACAAGGCCATCACAGGTTGGCGCCGCTAGGCTGATAGTAAAAGTCTCGCTCCCGCCAAGACCGCGAAGCCCACGATCATCCACTCAAAGACCCGCTGGGAGATCCACTGCAGCAAGTGTTTTCCAAAGAACACACCCAGGAGGACCAAGGGCACCAGCTTCAAATTCAGAAGCAAAGTCTCTCCCGTCGTAAAGTTGAGCCCGCCCATGAAAGGCAACTTGATGATATTGATGAGCAAAAAGAAGCGGGCGCCAATCCCGATCAACTCCATCTTGGGCATTCTCTTCGTCAAAAAATAGAGTTGAAAAACCGGCCCTGCTGCGTTTGCGATCATTGTCGCAATGCCCGCAAAGCCTCCTGCCGCGACCCCAAATCCTTGGGAATGCGCCAGTCGATCAAAGGTATTGGCTGAAAACTTCCGCACCAACTGAAGGAAGACCATCAGCAGGATGAGACCCCCGATCACCGGCTTGGCCCAAATCTCAGGCAACCAGTCGAGCAGGTAGTAGCCAATCACCAAGCCCACCAAAGCCGGGGGCAACAACTTCCAAACAGGTGCCCACGAGGCATATTTACGAAACATCGGATACACGCTGATATCTGCCACAATCAACATCGGCAGAAGGATCCCCACGGAAGCCTTTCCAAAAAGCTCCGCCATGATGAAGACCGCAATTAGCCCCAGTCCGGAGAAGCCAGCCTTGCCCAGCCCCACACACAGTGCAGCCAAGCATACCAAAAACCATCCGAGAGGCGAATCAATCACACGCGCGTTGTTTGCCAAAATCCCCGCAGAAACAAGCCGCGTTTCAAGTTGGCGAAGTCTTCGCCATCGACTGGTCCGCGCCCTCAGCCCTGTATTGGCGCATGAGCGATCTCGACGATCTCAATCTCCTGAAGGTCTTTCTCCCCACGCGCTTCACTGATCACGCCGGCCTCTTCTTTGCCACGCCCTACAATGCCGCCGAATTCCGCCCGCAACTCAAAAGAGCGCAAGCCTACGCCGCCTCCAAAGGCTCGCTCGACAACTGGGATCGCATGGTCGTGGTGGGCCACTCCATGGGCGGCGGCATCTCCAAGGCCTCTCTCATTGAACCCGGCGATCGCTTCTTCAAGGCCTCATACAGCCGACCGATTGATCTGGCAAACAGTCAACTGCATCTCAAAGGCCAGTGAGACTTGCAGCATCGGGCCACCGCGACTACAGACAAGCCGTGAGCAAGCTCGATCCATACGCCGTCCGCGCCGATTTCCCTATCCTCGCGCAGACCGTTCACGGGAAACCCCTGGTTTATCTCGATAACGCCGCGACCTCTCAAAAGCCCCTCGCCGTCCTTGATTCCTCGCGGAATTACTACGAGACGCTCAATTCCAACATCCACCGCGGGGTCCACCACCTCGCCCAGGCCGCGACCGCAGCCCACGAGCAAGCCCGCGAAACCATCGCCCGGCACCTCAACGCCTCCCGCCCCGAGGAAATCATTTTCACCTCCGGCACCACCGACTCCATCAACCTCGTCGCCTCGGCTCTAGGTCGCTCGGATCTCCTGAAGGCTGGCGACGAAATCATCATCTCCGGACTTGAGCACCACTCCAACACCGTCCCATGGCAAATGCTTTGTGAACGAATGGGAATAACTCTCAAGATCATCCCCGTCCTCGACAACGGCACCCTCGACCTCGAAGCCTACACCCAACTCCTCAACGAACGGACCCGGCTCGTCGCCGTCAACCACGTCTCCAACGCCTTCGGCACCCTCAACGACGTTATTCACATTTGTTCACAGGCGAAACAGGCCGGCGCCCTGACTTTGATCGATGGCGCCCAATCGATTCCACATTTATCGATTGATTTACAATGTCTTGATTGTGATTTTTACGCTTTTTCAGGACACAAGGTTTACGGCCCTACCGGCATCGGAATCCTCTACGGGCGCTACGATTTACTGGTCAAACTGCCACCCTGGCGCGGTGGCGGCGAAATGATCAAGGAGGTCACTTTTGAGAAGACCACCTACAACGATCCGCCCTTCAAATTCGAAGCCGGGACCCCGAATATCGAGGGTGGCATCGCTCTCGCAGCCGCCTTTAACTATGTTAATAACTTGGGAATAGATCTTATTCACACTCACGAAACCACCCTCATTCAACAGGCTGCCGCGATGCTGCAAGAGTTTGACGAGGTCACCCTCTACGGTCCGGACGACCGCGCCGGAGCCCTCTCCTTCAACTTCAAGGGCATCCACCACTACGATCTCGGCACCCTGCTCGACCAGATGGGCTTCGCCCTCCGCACCGGCCATCACTGCTGCCAACCCCTCATGTCTCGCTTCGGCATGACCGGAACCATGAGAGCCTCCTTCGCAGCTTACAACACGAGCGAAGAAATCGAAGCGCTCGGCACCGCCCTCAAAAAGGCCCTCATGATGCTCCGTTGATTTCTTTGCCTTTCCCGTATTCCTCCGTTATGGAGAACGCGTGACCATTACCGAGAAGCAAGAGGAACTCTTGGAAGAACTTGATCTCTTTCAGGATTGGACGGAGCGATACGAATACGTCATCGGATTAGGCAAGAAATTGGCCCCGATGGACGAAAGCCTGCACACCGCCGAGCGCCTGATCAAAGGTTGCCAATCCCAGGTGTGGCTCGAGGCCTCTTCGACGGACGGCAAGATGAACTACTTCGCTGATTCCGACTCCGTCATTACCAAGGGAATGATCGCCCTCTTTGTCCGGGTCCTCGACGGAGAAACACCTGAAGACGTGCTCACCGCCGACCTTTCCTTCATCGACCGCACCGGCCTCAAGGAGCACCTCGCCCCCACCCGAGCCAACGCCCTCACCTTAATGGCTGCGCAGATGCGAAAAGGGGCGCTCGAAGCAAGCCAGGCCTAACCATGAAAATCCAATCGGGAGGGCTCGAAATCGATCTTCTTCCGGGGCGGGCGGCCTTCCTGCCAAATTCAAGCACCCTGGTGGTTGCCGACCTTCACCTCGGCAAATCGGCCACCTTTCGCGCCCGCGGTCTCGCCATCCCTGAAGGAAGCACCCGGGCCGATTTCCAACGACTCGAAGAGATCGTAGCGAGCACGGGAGCCGGGCAACTCGTGATCGCCGGAGACCTGATCCATTCCACGGACGGCTGGAACGAAACCACTCAGAAGGAACTCATCGACTGGCTCCAACGGGTCAAAATCCCCACCATTCTAACCGAAGGAAATCACGATCAACGCTCGCACCGGGGCTATCAACACCTCCCGTTAACCGTCGTGAAAGAGATCAAAATCGATGGCGTGTTCATCACCCATGATCCTGCGGACCTTTCCCCCGGCCAACCCGGAATCGCGGGCCATCTCCACCCCGGCGTCCGTATCAAGGAGAGCGCGAGACGGAGCTTCAAAATGCCCTGCTTTCACCTCAATAAAATGAACCACCTCGTCCTACCAGCATTTTCAGAATTCACCGGAACCCAGATCATTAACCCCGGACAAGGTGATCGATTTTTTGTGGAAATTCACAAAAGAATAATCGAGTTACCATCCGGGACTTTTTAGCCAGATCTCACAGCCTCCCAAAGCCTTGCCATCAAGGACGGACACATCCCCAGCAACGTCGACACCCAGAGCTACCTCTTTCCCGCGTGGACCATCCTCGAACCGAAATCCCCACAACCCCCGCTCTACGTTTTTGAGTGGCCCGCCGGCCGGATCGGCGAACAAAAAACCGACTACCGTTTTCAATCCCCATCGACCGTTGGTGCCACCGATGCCGAAATGATTACCACCCTCAAAGCGATTCCCTCCATCTCCAGCGTCTCCGATCAGCCCAACCTCTTCGATAACGACTCCGGCATCTACGCCCGACCTCAAAACCGGGGCCGCGCTTGGGAACGCCCGGCTTCCGGGAAATCAAGCGACCTTCGGCTCATCCCTTGTTTGAAGAACTGTCACTTTAACGCAATTTTATTGCGTTATGCCTCTTGACGATTTCCAGAGCCTAACGCAAGTTACTTGCGTCTATGAAAACACTTTTATTTCTCCTTTTCACCCTGACGGCTCGCGGACTCGACGTGGCATCGCTCCATCCGCTGGTCACCGACATCATCAATCAAGTGGGTGAAAACCGGGTTTCCATCGTTCAAGTGGGCAAGCCCGGAATGGACGTCCACCAGTTTCAGCCCAAGCCATCCGACATCCGGAGCATGGCAAAGGCCCGCATCATTTTCGCATCGGGCAAGGGATTGGAACCTTACCTCGGTGATCTCAAAGACAGCTTGCAGGCCCATCAAGTCATCGTGGAAGTCGGCCGCACCATTCCTTCCCAAAAAGTTTCCGCTGAAGATCAAATCTATTCCTGTTGTCCAAATCACGCTCTCGGTGGTATCGATCCCCATTGGTGGCATAACGTTCGTTACATGGAGCGTGCGGTCCGGGTCATTGAGAAAGCCCTGGCCGAAGCCGACCCCGCCGGAAAGGCCATCTACGCCGAAAATTCAAAGGCCGCCATCGCCCGACTCCTTCAACTCGACCGCTGGGTCAAAGGACAGGTCGCCACCATTCCCAAAGCCAAACGCCACCTCGTCAGCTCGCACGCCGCTTTTGGATATTTTTGCAAAGCCTACGGATTCAAAGCAACCTTCGTGCAAGGCCTCAGCGCCGAAGGTGAAGTTTCTGCCCCCCAGGTTGCCGAATCCATCAAGACCCTCCGCGCCGAGCGCATTCCCGTTGTCTTTCCCGAGGTGAATGCCAATCCCAAAGTGCTCGGCCAGATTGCCAAACAATCCGGCTCTGTCATTGCCAAGCCACTGATCGCCGATGGCTCCGTCGCGAGCTATCAGAACATGATTATGGCCAACGTGAAAAACATCGTGACCGGCTTAAGACGATGACCCGTTCACCCCTCCTGAGCACCTTGATCCCCTTGATTCCGCTGGCAGCCATGGCTTGGCCCCTGCAGCACGTCATCAATCAAGAGGCGTTCCAGCAAGCGCCTGAAGTCGAGGGAAAAAGCAGCCCTACCCGTCGGGCTGATGTCTTGATCCGGGCAGCCCATCGCTTCACCGAAGTGAAAATCACGATTGGAGAAGCCAGCTGGAGTTTTGCCCCGGACGAGGACCACAAGGAGATCTACTTTCCCCTCGCTGACTCAGGAGATCTCCTCCTCGCGGTCAAGGCCACGTGGCCGGAGAACATTCCGGAAAGTGCCATTTTCATTGAGTTCACCCCGGATGAACTGGAGAATCGAAGTCACACCGTTTGGGGTTTTGGAGAGATCACCGAAGAAATCGAATTCCACTGGGACCTGACCCCATGAGCCACGTTCACCATCAACTTGACCTTGCCGACGTTTCCTACCGCTACGGCACCAAGGAAGCACTCGCAGAAGTCTCCTTTTCCGTGCACTGCGGGCAACGGTTGGCCCTTCTCGGCCCCAATGGTGCTGGCAAGAGCACACTCATTCGCCTCCTCGCCGGCCTCCTGAAACAACAGGCCGGCACCATGAACTGGCGCGAAAAATCAATCGCTGAAGCCCGGCGTGAAATCGCTTACCTTCCCCAGGTCGATCAACACCAACGGCACTTCCCCATCCGCGTTCGCGATATCGTCGCGATGGGACGCTTCCCGCACCTCGGCCACCTCGGACGCTTCCGAAAAATCGACCAAGAGAAAACAGACGAAGCCATTGCCACCATGAAATTGGAGGATATCGCCAACCGGCAGATCGACCAACTCTCCGGTGGCCAACAACAACGCACTTACATCGCGCGGGCCCTCGCCCAGGAAGCCCACGTCCTTCTGTTAGACGAACCCTTCAACGGTCTCGACATCGAAAGCCGCTGTCACCTTTCCGACAGCCTCATCGAGCTCTCCTCATCAGGCCACCTCATCATCGCCTCCCACCATCAACTCGAAAGCGTGACCCAAATTTTCACGCACTCCCTCGTTCTCGACCGCAAGCAAGTGGCCTTTGGCCCGGCGCTCGACGTCATGAATAGCGACGCCGTCAGAAACACTCTCCACTCCTGCCATCCCCATTCCCATGAGCGAGTTCTTTGATATCCCCATCTACCAAAGGGCGCTCATCGCCACCCTCATCATCGGCTTCGTCAACGGATACGCCAGTGCCTTCGTCCTCCTCCATCGCAGCCCCCTCAAGCTCACCGCCCTCAGCCACAGTCTTCTTCCCGGCGTGGCCATCGCCACTCTCATCGTGGGCTTGGGAGTCGTCAGCGCCTTCCTCGGTGCGGTCACAGCCGCAGTGGCCATTGGCATTCTCACCGTCCTCCTGTCACGGGTTTCTAAAATCAGTGACGATACCGTCCTCGCCGTCCTCTACACCGGCGCATTCGCAGTCGGAATCATGGTCCTGCAGCAGGTCGGCTCCAACCAGAACCTCAATCACTGGCTTCTTGGCAACATCCTTGGCCTCTCTGATCTCGACCTCTGGATGAGCTTCAGCGTAGGCATCGTGGCCGTCTCCCTTCTCTCACTCTACCGCCGCTCGGTGGTGATCAACCTCTTCGATCCAGAAGTCGCAGCCAGCCTCGGAATCCGTACCCGAATTCTCGACTACGCCTCTTTTGCGGTCCTGATCCTCGTGCTTGTGACCACGCTCCAAGCGGTCGGTTGCATCCTTGCCATCGGCATGATCGTCACCCCGGCTGCCATCGTACGACCTTTCATCTCCACTCCCGATTCCCTCTTTCCGCTGAGCGGACTTGTCGGCGCGGCAGGTTCAGCGCTTGGACTCATCCTCAGCATTCAGTTTGGCCAACCCGCCGGAGCCAGCATCGCCGCTACCCTGGCTGCGCTCTTCGTAGTCTCCGTGGCCTTTCGTTCTCTCCTGACAAAGAAGCAGTGATCATCGTCGAAGCATGAGATTCCGGCGTCGCAATACATCTCGCCCATCTTGGTGAGGCTGCCATCTTTATACAGCAAGGAATGCTCCCCGCCCTTCCCTGGTTCAAAGTAAGCATACCTCTCAACGCTGCGCACCCGTTCCAAAAACTTGAGAGCCTTCTTTAGAAAATCCCCGTGTTCATCACGGGGACCGGACCAGCCCTTGAATTCAGTGAGTCAAATAGGAAGCCGGTAGGGCTTCGCCAAATCCTTGACGAAATTCTGACTCTTTCCTTTCACCATGGGGACAAAGGGACAGGCACCTCCACGACCCGACGGGGTCCAGTTATAGTACTAATGAGTCCCAAACTTGCGATGCCTCTCTGCTGTTCCAGCGGACCCTCCTTTCTTTTTCGATTCACTGTCGCCAAGCCCAAAAGCAAATGACGGGAGTGAAGCCAACGAAATTCAAGCGAAGTGACGACGATCCATACTGCATACAAGATAGCCTGAAACTCCCGCCTGCAAGCGTAAGTTTCTAACCCTGCAAGCGAATCGCTTCGCACATCGCCGGGAAAAGCTGCTTCTTTCTGGAGACGATTCCTGGTGCAGAAAACTCATGCGTGCCCGTGCGCTCGAAAGGAATCTTGCTCACAATCGATTCACGACCGACGACCAGAAGAACACTGTCGTGACGACGAATATCAGTCACGAGAATCGCGCAGAGATCATAGGATTTCTCATGACGTAACCGCTGTAATTCTTCAATCAGTTCCTCTTTCCGGGCCGGCAAACTCTTGAGACTGGTTTCCTCTACTTGCGCAAGGCTCAGGAAGATACCTTCCTCATGAAACTCCTTTCGATCGGTCCCTACGATGGCATCTGCTCCGGCATGGAGAAGGAGTGATCCGGAGGCAAAGAAATCCTCCGCAAATTGATCGGCATCGACATCTGCCAGACCGGATAACCAGCCCAGAATTTCCCGATCGACATCCGTCGTCGTCGGCGAGGTGAGGTTGAGGGTATCAGAAACAAGTCCCGCACAAAGACACAGGGCCACCGCTTGATCCGGCTCCTTGCCAAGCTCCTTAAAACGCCGCGCCACAATCGTCGATGAACTTCCGACGGGTTCATTAATAAAGCGCACGGGCTCGCGAGTCACCAAATCACCGGAGAGCCGGTGGTGATCGAGAATTTCAATCACCTGGGCCTCTTCAATTCCCATGACCGCTTGCGAAAACTCGTTGTGATCAACGAGCGAAAGCTTGGTCCGCGGAGGATCGACCAGGTCGGACTTGGAAAAAACTCCCATCAAACGACGGGTTCCAGCCTCGACCACCGGGAAGAGATCTTGCGACGAGGCCGCGATCTTTTTAGTAAATTGGCTCACGACCTGGTTTGAAGCCATCGAGATGAAATCATCACTGATAATATTGCGAACCTTGCGAGCACAGAGAGCCAACTTAACGGTCGTCGCCGTGTCGTGAGGGCTGCAAATAACAACCATTCCGGCCTCCTTGGCCCGGCAAGCCAACTCCGGGTCGGGCTTGTTTCCACCCGTTACCAGCAAGGCACGGGCTCCGTATTCAACCGCTTGAAGATGAACAAAGGGACGGTCCCCACAAATCACAAGATACTTATCAACCGTGCCCTCGTTTTTTGCGGCCTCCAGACGAGCCCCCACGGTATTCTGACTGGAGGCTCCGACCATCATAATGAGGTCTTCTTCATCGGTCGGAGGAACCGCGCCGAACTCATCCATCGCACCCAGGGTTGACGCGATATTTTCCAGACTGGCATGCAGGAGCTTCACATTCCGGCCATCGGTTGCCGCTGGTAGGAGAAGCTGCAAAAGGTCAAGAAAGTGGAGCAGGCCACGAACCTCACCCCCGTTATTCAACACCGGAACAGCTCGCACGCCGTGATCAACCATCAAGCGGTAAGCCATCAAAAATGTATCGTCCTGACGAACCGCGACGACACTCTTGCGGCAAATCGAGCCCGCAGTGGGCCGGACATCGTCGATCAGGACAGGAGCTTCGAGCCCGGCCCTCTCAAGCACGATTTTGACGCGAGGAGGAACTTCACCGCAACGGGCGGGAAGCACGTCCTTTTCGCCCAAGGCTTGCAAATAAGCAGCATGCCCAATCGCGGAACAGATCGCATCGGCATCAGGATTTTGGTGACCAATGACAAACCACGAAGGAGTAATAATAGGATCAATAGCCACGCCAGACAGTGAGGGAACATCCGAGAATCACGAGTGCCAGGACCAACCCCGAGAGCGACGCAGCCTTCCAGCGTCCGGGATTATCAGACATCCAGTTGACACCATCACGAAAGAGGTAGGGCATGCCCACAAAGTAGAGTCCCTTGATGATCATGGCATAGGCCACGATGGCCAGAATGACCCGGAAGGGAGCGGTTTCAAAATCTCCCGCATACAGGATCGGTCCCGCTGCCATGAGGAGACAAAGTCCAAGTCCCCGCACGAAGAGGAACTCACGAACATACATGATCATCCCGATACAGAACAAGGGAACGCCGAGAGTCAGGTAGGGCTTTGCTTTATCGAACTCACCCAGATCCATCGAAAGCGAGGACAGAAACCCTTTTCCAGAGGGCGCGACGAGGAGCCAAAACCAAATCATGCCAATGCCCATGGCCCAGGTTCCCGCCTGGTAGTTTCGCGGCAGCTTCCTGGCATAAGCCATCGTCGCCTCCGGCTTGAAGAACATCAGGGCGTATAAAGCTGTGAGCACCAGTCCGAGGACCAGACCGGCCGAGCTGAGGGGTATTTCCTGGTAAGGATGGGGACCTCCATTCATGAGGCGCCAAGCTAAGTTCCCTGCCCCGTCGGTAAAGGCTTAAATCACAATCCGGAGCTGAAAACTCAATGAATCTCCGGAGTTCCGTAGAGCGTGTAGCCCGTGGAGTCCTCGATGCGGATATCCAGCAACTGGCCCGTCATGCGCTCGGCATTCCCGTCGAAAATAACAATCTTGTTCTGGCTCGTCCTACCACTCAAGCGATCCTTGTTCGATTTACTCGGCCCTTCACATAGAACTTGCTGGAGAGAGCCGATCAGCGAAGCGTTTTTGGTAGTGGTGAGTTCTTCTTGAACCCGCAGAAGGGCCTGGTTCCGCTCTTCCTTCACTTTTTCGCTCAATTGCCCTTCCATCTCGGCAGCCGGAGTGTCCTTGCGCTTGGAGTAACGGAAAATGAAACTGTTATCGAAGCCCACTTCCTTCATGCACTCCAAGGTCTGCTGGAAGTCCTCGTCGGTCTCGCCGGGGAAGCCCACAATGACATCCGTAGTGATCGCCAAATCGCGACGAGCCGCCTTCATCTTGTCACAGATCGCCAGGAACTTCTCGTTCTTGTAGGGGCGGCGCATCAGCTTGAGCATCCGGTCACTGCCACTCTGCATCGGAAAGTGAATGTGCGAGCAAAGCTTTGGGAGATAGGTAAATGCCGCGACCAAATCGTCACGATACCCGATGGGGTGAGGACTGGTGAAACGAATCCGCTCCAATCCTTCAATGGCATGAACCGCTTCAAGCAACTGCACGAAGGGCGATTTTCCATCCACCTTCGGAAACTCCGTCCGCCCGTAAAGATTCACAATTTGGCCCAAAAGAGTGACCTCCTTGAGCCCTTTGCCCACGAGGGTTTTCACCTCCTCGACGATATCGGCGATCGGCCTCCCCCGCTCTTTTCCCCGGGTATCCGGGACAATGCAGAAGGAACAACGCATGTTGCAGCCCTGCATGATGCTCACAAAAGCGGTAGCCTGCTGCCTTTCGCGCGGAATGTGATCACGAATAGTATTCTGACTGCCTTCCTCATCGGCGGTGTCGACTATCCGGGCTGAAATAATGCGGTCCTGATTGACCTTCACGATCTCGTCTTCGACTCGCGAAGTCACCATCTCCGAGCCGACCTCATCCATCCGCGTCTCGAGCCGACGGCTCAAAATGCTGTCAACGTAATCAAAGACGCGGTGGTATTTCTGCGTCCCAACCACGAGATCGAGGTGCGGAATTCGTTTAAAAAGTTCCTCTCCCCGGCTCTGCGCCATGCAGCCCATGAAGCCAAAAACGACGTGGCTCCGCGCCTCGCGGTGCTTGCCCATCATTCCCATCTTCCCAAGCGCCTTTTGCTCCGCTTGATCGCGGACACTACAGGTGTTGATCAGGATTGCGTCAGCATCCTGTTCGAGCGGGGTGAGAGTGTAACCTCTTTCAGAAAACGTCTGAGCAACCTGCTCAGAATCACGTTCGTTCATCTGTCACCCGTAGGTTTTGATAAAGACCTTTGGCATGGCACCGATCGCTTATCGACACTGAACCGGTTTGCCAATCCCTAAGTGATTTTACCCCCGTCGTTTCCAAGCCAGCGCTCAGACGATTCCCGCCCAGCCGGCAGAAGCGTCACGCCATTTGCCATTCAAGGGCAAATGGACTCTCACCGCACCTGCCAGCGATGATTCGCCCACCTGATACCAGACCACCTCCTGGACTGGATTTGGATTTCATCCCTCTGCGGTCCGCCAGTCTGTGACTTCGAACTCGACCACCCCCGGATATAAATCAGAACGATAGCGACTAAGGTCGGACGGAATCCACTCCGCTGACTCGGCCCCATTTCCAAGGGAATTTCCAAGCGCTTAACCAAGCGCTGCAAAAAAAGCCTCATACTTCTTCCTCGCTAGAACATCCAACCACCCACGAACGATTTGAAGTAAGTCGTCATTCGAAATATCGCGTTTCACGGAGAGCATTTTGGGAACCTTCCATACCACGGTCGCCCGCCGACTTTGGATGACAAAAAAACGCCGCTCTTTGGAGAACGACGTTTTTTAAAAAATTGGATACCCTCGAAGCCTAGCCACCGATTTGGGTGCTTCCCTGAAGGGTCGCGCCCTCTTCCATGCTGAGCGTCTTGGTCTTGATGTCACCAATGAGGTGTGACTTTTCCTTCAACTCGCAACGATCGGAGGTGATGGTGCCCTCAACTTTGCCGTAAAGCTTCACTTCACCGGCTTTGACATCTCCTTTAATGCAGGCGTTCTCAGCGATGGTTACCTTTCCCTTGTCAGAAATGATTTCGCCATCGATCTTACCATCGATGATCATATCGTTTGAAAATCTGATCGATCCGTTGATCTCGATCCCCTGAGTCAGGACGTTCGTTGCGTTTGCCATAATGTTGGACGGGAGTTCAGCAGCTTTCAAGGGGTGTGGCAATGCCATTTTTGGGAAAGCTTTTGACAAATCCCGCCACACCGACGACGAATCACCCGTGAGTTTCGCCAGCCAGTTCGAAACGTCGATGCGGGAGCCCTCCTCCCTCATGCGACGTTTCTGTAAATTGCTCGAGCCCTGTCCCGATGAGCAACTGGAAAGCATGGCCCGTCAAAGCCAGGCCATCACCCGCCGCCACTTTGGCAAGACGATGCGCCTCTTCGCGCCCCTTTACCTCTCCAACGAGTGCGTCAACAATTGCCAGTATTGTGGATTCTCACGCGACAACCCGATTTTCCGCACCACACTCACGATTCCCCAAGTGGTGGCCGAAGCGCAGCATCTTTATAATCTGGGATTCCGTAATATCCTGTTGGTCGCAGGCGAGCATCCCAAGTTTGTCTCTGATGGCTATCTGCAAGCATGCATCGAGGCCCTGAAGGAAATGATCCCCACGATCGGGATCGAAGTGGGCCCGATGGAAGACGATCAATACGGCGAACTGGTCGATCATGGCGCGGAAGGCCTCATTGTCTATCAAGAGACCTACCACCAGGAAACCTACGAAAAACTCCACACCGCCGGCCCCAAGAAAAAGTTTCATTGGCGGCTGGACTGCCCGGAACGGGCCTACGCCGGTGGATTCCGGCGCATCGGAATTGGAGCCCTCTTCGGCCTGGCGGACTGGCGACATGAAGCCATCGCCCTCGCAACCCACTTGGACTACCTCATGCGGCACTGTTGGAAAGCCAGTTTCAGCGTCGCCTTCCCGAGAATGCGTCCGCATGCCGGAAACTACCAATACTCGCCTGATCCCGCCCTCTCACTCGATGATCGCAGCCTCGTGCAATTAATCACCGCTTTCAGAATGTCTTTCCCCCAGGTCTCCATTGTGCTGTCAACGAGGGAACCTGCCGACCTTCGCGATTCTCTTTTCCCGCTCGGCGTGACTCATATTTCAGCAGAATCCCAAACGGCACCCGGCGGCTACACGGGAGCGGGAGACAAGGACCTCCACCTCACGGTCAAAGGCCGACGCGTCGAGATCGAGCAACCCTCCCCGTGCGACAGCGCGACCGGACAATTCGAAATCGATGACAAACGCTCCGTCGCCGAAATTGCCAAACTTCTGCAAATCCAGGGATTCGACCCGATCTGGAAAGACTGGGATCCCGCCATCCTCGCTCATTCATGAAACTCATCATCAACGGAGAATCTCGTGAATTTGAGCAAGCCTTGACCCTGCCCGGTCTCCTGAAATCACTTGGACTTGAAGGAAAGCCCGTCGTCATCGAGCACAATCGCGCAGCGCTGGCTCCTTCGGAGTTTGAAGAGCGCGAACTCTCCGAGGGAGATTCGCTGGAGATTATTACAATCGCCGCCGGAGGTTGAACTCGTTCGGGATCGCTCTTACTCATTCTCCGCGCTAGAATTCGCCCATGCCCGCCGGAGGAAAGCGCAAAAACATTACCAGTATCACCGTTCAGGAATTCCTGGAACGTCATGGCAAGGATCTCGAACTCGTGACCGAGCACCCGGTCGTGGGTCTTGATCGCAAAATCGAGGAACCTTCGGTGAACCGCCCTGGTCTCGCTCTTTCGGGCTTCTTCACCTACTTCGCCAAAAAACGAATCCAGGTTCTTGGAAACTCAGAAATCTCCTACCTGAAGCGTCTCGAACCGGCGACCCGCTTGGCTCGATTCACCAAGCTCTGCGAGCAAGACATTCCCTGCATCGTCATTGCCCGGAATCACAAAATCGAGGCCGAACTGATGTCCGTGGCCCGCGACCGCAAGATCGCAATCATCACCTCTCCACGCCCCACGATGTCATTTTTGAACAAGGCCACCGTTCGGCTCGAATGTGACTTCGCCCCACGCACGACCCTCCACGGATGCATGGTCGATTACCGGGGCATCGGGGTCCTGATCATGGGAAAAAGCGGCGCTGGCAAAAGCGAGACAGCCATCGGCCTGCTCGAGAAAGGGGCCGCACTCGTTGCTGACGATTCCGTCCTCATCAGTCAAGTCGGCGGAGAACTCACCACCCGGTCCAAGGATTTCGCCCGTGGCTATCTCGAGATGCGCGGCATTGGCATCATCAACGTCGCCAACCTCTACGGACTCTCCGCGATCCGTCCCGAAAAGCGCCTCGACCTCGTCGTCGATCTCCGCCCCGCAACAGATCTCAATAAAGTCGACCGCCTTGGCATTAAGCAGAAAAAATACCGCATTCTCGACATTGAGATTCCCCTCGTTGAAATCCCCGTGGCGCCCGGTCGGGACACCGCCCGCCTCATCGGTGTGGCCGCCCTCGACTTGCAGCTGCGGCGAATTGGTTACGACATGGCCGATGAATTCAACCGACGCCTTCTCGAAAAAATGGCGGACGGAGGATCCTAATTGACCGGGATTCGTTCACCCCGGGAACGAAAGGTCCGCTTTAAGATGAGCCCGCCACATAACCGGACCTTAAAATATTTGTCTTTTCGACCCTCTTCTGAGAGATCACAATCAACCAGCACAAGATCCTTTCCATGCCTCAACAAGACTTCACTATCACCAACACCTTCGGAATCCATGCCCGCCCTGCAGCTCAGTTCGTGAAAATCGCGAACACCTTTCCTTGCGAAATTACGGTGGAAAAGGATGACGATGAGGTTGATGGCAAAAGTATCCTAGGCCTCATGATGCTGGCTGCCGGGCATGGTTCGGTCATCCGCGTCACCACAGAGGGCGACCAAGCCGAGGAGGCGATGAAAGCCCTTGGCGAGCTCATCGCCCGCGATTTTGAAGAAGTCTCCTCCGCGAAATAGATCACAAGGAAAGACCCGTCATTGACCGCGGGAGCTTATCCCATCACGCTCAAACTGGTTCAATGGCACTACCCCGACATCCCGAACAAGTCTTCCACGGCACCCCTGTGTCCCGTGGTATTGCCTTCGGACCGGCCCATGTTGTTGCACGAGGATTCTCTGCTCCAGACGTCTACCCCATCAAGCCAGAGGCCGTTCCATTCGAAAAATCCCGGTTTGACGCCGCCGTCGCACGCACCAAGACCCAGCTCGCCGATCTTCGTGAGCGAATCGATGCCGTCTCAAGTGGCGATGAAGGACTCGTCTTTGAAGCTCACAGCATGGTGCTTGCTGATCCTTCCCTTCTCAACAAGGTCAACAAAGCGATCGAAACCCGCCTGCAAAACGCCGAGTTCTCCTTCTACGCAATCATGCAGACCTTCCTGGAGGCCATGCGACGGGTCTCCGACCCTTATCTTCGAGAACGAACGATCGATATCGAAGACGTTTGCCAACGGGTTCTGAGAAATTTCCAAACTGACGACGATCACGCCGGGCCCGATCACCAGCACCTCCTCGTCACCTTCGACCTTACGCCATCCGACACCGCGTCGATGGACCGAAGCAAACTCCTCGGCTTTGTCACCGAGGCCGGCAGCACCAACTCCCACACCGCAATCCTGGCACGCGCCCTCGGCATTCCGGCAATCGTTGGCCTGGGCGGAGCCATTCTGGAGACCACGACCCTGGCCCCTGCCATTATCGATGGTTACTCCGGAAAATTCATTGTCTATCCTTCTCCCGAGACCACGGCCTACTACGAAACCCTCGCCGCCAAGCACAAGATCACCCGCGAGGCGCTCGAATCCCTCCGTGATCAGGACAGCACCACGCTTGACGGACGACATATCACTCTTTCCGCAAACATCGAATTCACCCACGAGCTGGAATTGGTCAGAGAAAGCCGCGCCGAGGGTGTCGGTCTGTTTCGCACCGAATTCTTCCTCCTTGAAGGGGACAAAATTCCCGGCGAAGAGAGTCAGCTTGAGGTTTACCGTGAACTTGCAATTGGAACCCGGCCGCACCTCGCCATCATCCGGACGCTCGACTCCGGTGGCGACAAACTCCCGGCTGAACCCCTCACCGAGCCCGAACCCAACCCCTTCCTCGGTTGGCGCGGTATCCGGGTCTCACTTGACCGCCCCGAGTTGTTCAAAAAACAACTTCGTGCCATCCTCAGAGCTAGTGCCGACGGAAATCTGGGCATGATGTTCCCTTTCATCTCCGGCCTCACCGAAGTCCGCAAATGCCGTGAACTCGTCCGCCAATGCATGGACGAACTCTCAGCCAGCGATATCCCCTTCAATCCTAAAATTCAAATCGGCGCGATGATCGAAATTCCTTCCGCGGCTCTCGTGGCTCGGGAAATCGCCCGCGAAGTCGACTTCCTCTCCATCGGTACCAACGACCTCATCCAATACACCGTCGCGGTCGACCGCATCAACCATCGCGTCGCCGGGCTCTACCGCTCATCCCACCCATCCGTCATTCGCCTCATTAAAATGACTACGGCAGCAGCCCATGAATCCAAAATCTGGACGGGCATCTGCGGAGAAATGGCCACTGACCTGAAGCTCACCCCGCTTCTTGTCGGATTAGGAGTCGATGAACTCTCTGTCGGCCCCCGCGAACTGGCAGCCGTCCGTAAGGCCCTGCTCTCACTTGATTTTAAAGAATGCCAGGAATTGGCAGAACAAGCCCTGACCTTGTCCACCAGCCAGGAAATCTACGACCTAAGCCAGGCCAAGGCCGTGGAAGCCTACGGTGATCTTTTAGAAGATCTTGAGAACTAGGACCTCGTTTCGCGAAGACCGCGGGATCTCACAAACGGGAAATCAGTCTCCTGAGAAAGGCTCGATAGAGCCTGTCCCAAGAGCGGCGAGTTTCTTCATGGCATGTATTGGTTTTTCAGCAGTTGGAAAATTGACGGACTTTTGTCTTCTCAAATGCTCCATTGCCTCGTTTTTTTCGCTTTTGATCCTCAAAATCCCTTCTGGACCAAAGCCAGAGAGATTACTCACCTTTTAGCAACCTTCTCTTGGGCTCCGGTGAGGTGGTTTTTTCACAGGGGGGCTTGCCCATGAACTCGGGGATGATGATGTGGGCCGGGCAGCGTAGACGTCCCAAACTCAACATCACGACTATAGTCGAAAGCCTCGGTCACCACAAAACCCACAAAGGTCGGATAACGCCCTTCGACATCCGGAGTGAAGCGAAACTCCATGCTTCCCAGCTGTTGGCCGTTTGAAACATTCTGCGTCGTCCACGTGTCACCACCCGAACCCAGAAAATCACCTAGAAGCCCATCGTCCCCATCAACCGACCAAGTCCTATTAGGTTTGCCAGCGCGGTGGGCGAGTCCTCTCTGCCGACTCTGCCTCACATTCCCGTTGCTATCGACCCCAATGATCTGGGGGAAGTCCCAAGATATAACATTTGGAGTATTCAGCTCGTGATCTTCAAAATCCTCCAAATAGATCGTCCCAGCCTGAATACCCGCGTAAAACGGACTGTCTTCAGCGCTAAAATAGCTCAGCTCTTCCCAGAAGATGG